>DASRFJ010000316.1:0-104272 GCA_035651595.1 Streptosporangiaceae bacterium
GGCCGGTCGTCCCTGACCCGGTCCTCGCGGGGGGCTCGGTCTTCGCGGGGGGCCCTGTCCTCGCGATCCCGCTCGCGCGAGGAGGCGCGCGGCAGCTCCAGGGCGGGCCGCTGGTATTCGGCCACCACGGGCGCGGTGTAGATGGCGGGCGGCGCGTGGTTCGAGGTGGCCGCGGCACGGTCGGCCGCCACCGACAGCGGCTGGTAACTGGAGCCGACACCGGCGAGATGGCCGTTCGACCTGACCGGCGTGCTGTCCGGCTCGTCCACGGTCCGTGCGGGTTCCGCCCCGGCGATCAGTTCGACATACGGCCGCAGGTGCTCGCCGCCGATCTCGATGAGGTCGTCGGACTCCTGGCGGAGCGTGCGGGAGATCGTCCAGTTGCCGTCCACCGCGATGTGCACCAGCGTGACGCGCATGCCGAGATCCTGGACATCGGCGATCACCTGCGCGAGGTCCTCCTCCGCGCTGACCACCATCGCGTCGCTGACCGCGTTGTTCCGCGCCAGCGTGGTCAGATCGCGCTGGATCTCGGTCTCCACACCCTCCCGGCGGCCCGGCCGGATCTTCGCCAGCCGCAGTTTGATCCCCGGCAGGTCGGCCAGCGCGTCATGTTCCGCGGTGCGCCGCCCGTCGGCGGACGCCTCGTACCAGTAGCACCGCAGGAGCGGCAGGCCGGAGCGCTCCCTGGCAAGGCTGGACAGTAGCTGCAGCAGTCCCTCGTAGTCCCAGGAGACCGATTCCCCGCGCCGCGTCCCGTGCACTGCCATGGCGCCATCCGCGAGCACGTAGCCAGCGTCAACGAACAGCGCGCAGCGATCCACGGCCCCACCGTCCTCTCTCAAACAACGAACACGGTCAGTGACGAGGCCACCGACCTGCTCCAAGCGTAGTGATGTCAGCCCCGCGCGGTTGGGTTTCCGCGCATTCCCGCTGCCAGGCGCTCCCGCTACGGCGCGTCGCTCACCGCTACGACGCCCACGAGATAGGGGTTCTGGCCACCGGTGAAGGTCACCGCTGGGCTCTCCGCGAGGTTCTGCGGGAACGCGCCGATGGCCGGCCCCGCCCGGGTCCATGTCACGGTCCTGACCTGCGCCTGACGTCCGGGCGGCAGGGCATCTAGCGGTACGGACAGCGACGGACCGGACGCGCCGACCACGTACGCGCCGTCCAGCACCATGACCTGAGTGCCGGGCGCGGCGGCCGGGTCCGCGGCCACCACGACCAGGGTCCAGCCGAAGTCCGCGACGCCACCGTCGTCGCCGTCACCGTCGTTGTCTTCGCTCGCCGGTGCCGCGCACCAGGTGCCGGTCCCGTATTGGGCAACGAGGCTGGTCACGTCCGCGAACGCCTCGAACGCGGACTTGCCGTCCGGGCCGGTGACCTCACCGGCCTTTGCCGCGGCGACCTCCTGGAAGTCGCCACCGGGTCCGCGGAGTTCGATACCAGACGGGTTGTCATTCCGGTTCCGCTGGTGGCCCGCCCAGTACAGCCCGGCCCATTGGACCGCGCCGGGCAGCGTCAGCTCGGCCGCGCTCGCCCGGTCCCGCCAGCCGTTCCAGCAGGGCAGCGGATCCCAGCGGCAGCCGCCGAACGCGGCGCCGGCGGCCGCGATCGAGTACTGCCCGGAGGCCGCGAACCGAGCCCCGAGGCCGGCGGTGCCGACGCCCACCTTGCCGGTGGCGCTGCTGGCAGGCCCGCCGCCATGCACCGTGATGCGCGGCGGCGGCCCGGCCGCGGCGCCCGTGGCGACAGTCACCGGCAGGTAACCGGTGGCTGTCGCGCCGGGCAGCAGGGGATTGTGCGTGCACGTCGCCCCGGCCGCCGACGGCTGACAGGTCCAGCCGCCCGCGATCGGCGGGTCCACGTAGCTCACCCCGGCGGGCAGCGCGATATCGGCCGTGACCCGTCGCGAGGTGCGCGTCCCCGGGTTCATGACGGTGAACTGAATGATCCCGCTGCTGCCCGGCAGCAGCTCTCCGACGGGGTTGACCTGTGCCGCGAGGGTGATCGGGGGCTTCGGTGCGGGGGTTCGGTGGGGGCTTGGGGGTGGCGGGGTCGGGGGCGGAGAGTGCCGAGGCGGGGAGTGCCGGGGTCTGGGTGCCGGGGGCGGCGGGGCCTGCGGGGGCGGCGGCGCGGACGGCGGATGTCTCGGCACGGACGGTGGCGGTACCGGCGGCGGGGCTGGCGCGGGCACATGCGCTGACGGCGGGGCGGCGCGGACGATCGAGGTGTTGTTCGCGGTGAGCGCCAAGGCCAGCGCGGCCAGGCCGGCCACGCCGGCCGCGGTGGCGCCGGCGATGGCCGCCTGCTGGCTCTTCGGCGCGTGCCGGAACCAGAGCACCCGGCCGCCCAGCCAGCCCAGCACGCCGCCGCCATGGGACACCGACGCAATGTAGGCGGCTGCCGCCGGGCCGAGCACGATCGGTGCCACCACCCCGCGCAGCGCCACATTGACGTCGGCGAGCTCCAGGTACACCGCGTGGCAGTCCGCGCACTGGTCCAGGTGCGCGGCCACCGCCGCGGTGTCCCGTTTGGCCAGCCCGCCCCGGACATAGGCGCCGAGCTTGGTGACCACCGGGCGGCACTCGCCGCGCGCCACGCCAGACAGGTGCATTTGCAGGTAGGCCTGCCGCAGCCCTTCACGTGCCCGGTAGGCGAGCGCGGCGACGCCGTTGGCGGTGAGCCCGAGCAATTCGGCCACTTCGGCGGGCCGGGCACCCTCGATCTCGGTGTGCCACAGCACCGCGCGCCACCGCTCGGGCAACGACGCGAAGGCACGCGCGATCATCGACCGCTCGAGCTTGGCCACGGCGGGATCGGCGAACCGGACGCCGGGATCGAACGCCTCCATCTCGCCGGAGACGACCACCTTGCCTTCGGCACGGAGCCGGTCGATCGCCGCGCGGCGGACCGTGGTGAGCAGGTACGGCCGGAACGCGCCATCCGGACCGCGGCCGCGCCGTAGCTGGGCGAGGACCTTGGCGAACGCCTCGGCGACCACATCGTCGGCCTCCGCCCGGCCCCGGACGAGTTGCCGGGCAAGCGCCCTGGCCGCGGCCACATGCCGCTGGTAGAGGGTCGCGTAGGCATCTGTGTCGCCGGACCGGGTGGCGTTGAGGAGATCGATGTCGCCGGGTGGCAGCGGTTCCGCTTGACGGGGCACCAGAGGCCGCAGATCCGACGATCGACCCATCACTCACCGTCCTCGATCGATCTCTTACAGTCACCAAGAATCATGACGCAAGTCGCGTCATGCCGGAATGGCTTTGCCGTCTTCAGATACGAGGACGACAGCACGCGACGACCCGCGGAGGAACCCGTGAGCCGCTCCACCCCGCCCGGCAAGACCGGACGCACCAGCTCAGCCGCCATGAACCCGACCGCACTTACGGACGCCTGGCGGCGGCGCACCCTCGCGGCCGGCTGGCTCGCGATCGACGACTGGCACACCGCCGCGGTCGACGCGGTAGCAAGTGCGGTCCTGCTCCGCGGGCTGTCCGCTGGTGCCGAACTGGCCCAGGCCTGCGGCAGCCTCGGCCGATCACGTGCGGAGGCCGGGATCGGCATAGCCGAGACGATCGAGGATCTCGCCGCGCTGTTCGCGGTGCTGGACGGCGGCTGCCCGCCGCTGCGGCTGGTGACCTCGATCGCCGCGGGCTGGGCGGAGGAGGGGCTGGCCCGGCACTGGCAGGGCGGTTGCGAGGACCCGCTGACCGGGCTGGCCACGGTGTCCTACCTGCGCACCCGGCTGACCGAGGTGTATCGCGAGGCAGGGCAGCTCGGTACCAGCCCCGCCGCCACGCACCGCCTGGTGGTTATCCGGCTGTCGCCGCGACCGGACGCGCTGGACCGGGTGGCTCGGGCCATCTCGCTGGGCCACGATCTGCGGGCCGCGTTTCCCGGCGGTGACACGCTCTGCGGCGAATCGCTGTCCGCCTTCGCGTCCGGTCCGGCCATCGCGCTGGTGCGGGCGTGCGGCGACCTGCCCGCGCGGTACGCGAGCCTGCGCCGGACCATCAGGCTCTCTCGCGGCGCGCAGCTCCGCATGGCGCCGCTGCCGGCTGTGCTCACCGAGGCGCTCCGCCTGGTGGACGAGCTGGCCCACTGACGCCGCCGGCGCCGGTGATCCCGTGGAGGGGACGGGACCCGGCGCCGGCGGCCCGCTAGGATCGCCTAGCGTGAACGATCGCGCTGACCTCCTCGCGGCCATCAAGGAGAACGCCGTCGTGCACGGCGACTTCGTACTGTCTTCGGGTCAGCGGGCGACCTGGTACATCGATCTGCGCCGGATCATGCTGAACGGGCGGTTCGCTCCGCTGGCCGGCCGGGTGATGCTCGATCTCACCGAGGATCTGGGCTACGAAGCGGTCGGCGGGCTCACGCTCGGCGCCGACCCGGTGGCCGCCGCGATGATGTACGCCGCCGCCGGGCGCGGCACCCCGGTCGATGCGTTCGTGGTTCGCAAGGAGGCCAAGGAGCACGGCACGCAGCGCCGGATCGAGGGCCCGGACGTGGCCGGCCGGCGGGTGCTCGCCGTCGAGGACACGTCGACCACCGGCAACTCGGTGCTCACCGCGGTGGACGCGCTGCGCGCCGCGGGCGCGGAGGTCGTCGGCGTCGCCGTGCTGGTCGACCGGGGCGCGCGGGAGAAGGTGGCCGAGCGCGGCCTGCCGTACCGGGCGGCCTACGCGCTAGCGGAGCTCGGCGTTGGCTGAGCCATCCGCCGGCTTGGCGTGCCTTCCGCCGGGTCGGCTGACCGGGTCGGATCCCCTCGGCCCGCTGGCCGTGTCGTCGCCGCCGGATTCCGCGTGGGCGGCCTGCTCACGGCGGTACTGCCGCAACCGGTAGAAGAAGCCGGCCACCAGCACGACCACGACGACCGCCACGATGACGTAGGACGCGTCGGACAGCCCGTGGCTGACCGAGCTCCACGCGGAGCCGACGCCGTACCCGATCAGGGAGAGGATCACCGCGTACAGCACGGTCCCGATCGCGCTGAGCACCGCGAACCGCACCGGCGGGACCCGGACCACGCCCGCGACGATGGAGACGATCGCCCGGACGAACGGGAGCATCCGCCCGACCGGGATCGCCCAGGCGCCGCGGCCTTCGAGGAACCGCTCGGCACGGTCCACGTCCGACTCGGTGACCAGGACGAACCGGCCCACCTTGCGCACCAGCGGCCTGCCGCCGGCCCGGCCTATGTAGTACGAGGTAATAGAACCGGCCAGCTCGGCCAGCGAGCCGATGACGATTACCAGCGCGAGGTTCAGGTGCCCCTGGTAGGCGAGCACTCCGGCGAAGCCGAACGTCACCTCCGACGAGATCGGGATGCAGCACGCTTCGAGGAAGCCGAGCAGGATCAGCGCCGCATAGCCGCCCGATTGGATGTGGTTGGTGACGAAGCTTCCCATGACCTTATTTCTACAGCACGGTAGTGGCTGCCCAGTGCAAGTTCACGCCGTCTAGAGTGGGTGCGACCGCAGGCCCTCGTCACTGGAGCTATCGCTATGCCTATCGCGACACCGGAAATCTACGCGCAGATGCTGGACACCGCAAAGCAGCGCGGTTTCGCGTTTCCGGCCATCAACGTGACCTCTACCCAGACACTCAACGCGGCCCTGCAGGGTTTCGCCGAGGCCGGCAGCGACGGCATTGTGCAGATATCCACCGGCGGCGCGGAGTACCTGTCCGGCAGCAAGGTGAAGAACATGGTGACCGGGGCCGTCGCGCTCGCCGAGTTCGCCCACGTGGTCGCCGCCAAGTACCCGGTTAACGTCGCGCTGCACACCGACCATTGCCCGAAGGACAGGCTGGACGGCTACATGCGCCCGCTGGTCGAGCTTTCCGTCGAGCGGGTCGCTGGCGGCGAGGAGCCGCTGTTCCAGTCGCACATGTGGGACGGCTCCGCGGTGCCGCTCACGGAGAACCTCCAGATCGCCAGGGAACTTCTGGACCGCTGCTCCGCCGCCCGGATCATCATGGAGATGGAGATCGGCGTCGTCGGCGGCGAGGAAGACGGCGTCGTCGGCGAGATCAACGAGAAGCTGTACACCACGCCGGAAGACGCGCTGGCCACGGCCGAGGCGGTCGGGCTCGGGGAGCGCGGCCGGTACATCCTGGCCGCTACCTTCGGCAACGTGCACGGTGTGTACAAGCCGGGGCACGTCAAGCTGCGGCCGGAGGTGCTCAAGGAGATCCAGGACGCCGTGGGCACCAAGTACGGCAAGGAGAAGCCGTTCGACCTGGTCTTCCATGGCGGGTCCGGGTCCGCGCTGGAGGAGATCCGGGAGGCGATCGGCTACGGCGTCGTGAAGATGAACGTGGACACCGACACCCAGTACGCGTTCACCCGGCCGGTCGCGGGCCACATGTTCGCCAACTACGACGGCGTGCTCAAGGTGGACGGCGACGTGGGCAACAAGAAGGTCTACGACCCGCGCAGCTGGGGCAAGTCGGCCGAGGCCGGCATGGCCGCCCGGGTGACCGAGGCCTGCCAGGACCTGCTGTCCGCCGGGAACGCGCTCAGCTGACCCCGAGCCGCGCCGCCCGCGCGAACGCGGCGCGGATCCGCGCGATCACCTCCTCCGGCGCGTACACGATCTCCGCCCAGGTGAAGTGGACGACCTCGAATCCGGCGTCACGGAGCCTGGCATCTCGTTTGAGCTGCCAGGTGACGTTGCGCCGGTTTTCGCGGTACTTGGCATTGCCGTCCGCCTCGGCGATCGTGCGGTGCCGCGGCCAGTAGAAGTCCACCCGGCCGACCCGAAGCCCGTCGTCGCCCAGCCACACCTGCGGCTCTGGTGCTTCGAGACCATGCCGGTCGAAGGCCACCCTGGCTATCGACTCCAGCGCGGATTCGGCACGCCCGTCGCCGAACTCGATCGCCCGCCGCGCGCTGGCCGTCCCCGGCCAGCCACCGCAGGCCGCCAGCACCGCCGCAAGCTCGCCTGGGGTTGTGCGCCTCAACCGCAGCGCGCTGTCGGCCACGACCACGCCCGCGTCCAGCGTCCCGCACCGCGCGAGATCCACCACCGTCCGCGCCACGCTCGTGCACGCCACCCCGAACCGCGTAGTGACATGCCCCTCCGGCAACTCCGCGGTGTACACGCGCACGTCCCGGCGCCGGGCACGGCTCCCTTGCCCAGTCAGCGGCTGGGTTACCGTGACCAATTTGGCCGACGAAGCGGTCAGTGTGTCAAGACCGTGCATGACCGCGGCGGAACGATGACTGGCGACCTGGCCCTCAGCGCGACGTGCGAGCACGGTCGCCACCCGCAACGCCTCCGCGCGCCGCGGATCTTCCGCCGCTTGGGCGGCCATCAAGACCGGGACGTACGTTCCGTGCCGCGGCGACTCCAGGATTCCCTGCCGTACCAGCCGCCCGATCCGCTCCTTCGACACCCCCGCCGCGACAAGCTGCTCAGTCGTCAGCACCCAGTTGCACTCTCGGAAAAGCGCCGCCACCTCACGACCCGCCACACCATGAACATGCCCACTGTCACCGCACGCGCACGCAAGGTAAGCAACAACTATCCCTTCGGCAACATCGCCAGGCGCCCCCCGTATGACTACACGCGTCTTGTTACCCATTCGTCGGGCCTCCCTGACCGATACGCCCGCTTTTGTCCCCGCCGTCCGGGTACCAAGACACCTGTAGCGTTAAGAAACCACCACAAACCGGGCGCGGGGCTGCGCCAGGTCGGGCGCGCGGGTGCGCTGGGTTGGGCGCGGGGAGGGGGTGGGGGCGGTAGGGTCGGGGTGTGGAACGGGAGAATTTGTTCGCGGGGGCTGGGCCTGCGGCTACGCGGCTGCCTGAGGACGCGGAGGCGGCTGGGGCACTTGAGTCTGCTGTGGGCGGCGGCGGCATCGAGGACGTCAAGGACGTCGCGGGGCGGTTTCCGGCTTATAGCGCGGCGTGGGCGACGCTCGCGGAGCGGGCGTACCAGAACGGCGACCCGGTGACCGCGTACGCGTATGCGCGGACCGGGTACCACCGCGGGCTGGACCAGCTACGACGTGCCGGGTGGCGGGGTACCGGGCCGGTGCCGTGGGAGCACGCGCCGAACCGCGGCTTTCTTCGCTCGCTGCACATGCTCGGCAAGGCGGCGGAAGCGATCGGCGAGCACGACGAGGCCGGCCGTTGCGCGCAGTTCCTCGAGGACAGCAGCCCCACCGCCGCGACGGAACTCAGCGGAACATAACCCCCGAAGCGGTTGCCAGCAAGTCCGCCGGGTAAGCTCACAACGCAAGAGCCCCTGCCGCGCTTGCGCCGAGCAGGGGCTTTCGAGTTGTCGCACCTTGGGGGTGTACTTCCACCGATGCCCGCCATCGTGCTTGTCGGGGCCCAGTGGGGCGACGAGGGCAAGGGCAAGGCGACCGACCTGCTCGGTGACCGCGTCGACTACGTGGTCAGGTACCAGGGCGGCAACAACGCCGGCCACACGGTCGTCATCGGCGACGAGAGCTACGCGCTGCACATGCTGCCGTCCGGCGTGCTCTCCCCCGAGGTCACCCCCGTCATCGGCAACGGCGTGGTGATCGACCCGCAGGTGCTGCTCGACGAGATCGACACGCTCCAGGCGCGCAACGTCGACTGCGGCAAGCTGCTGGTGTCGGCGAACGCGCACCTGATCATGCCGTACCACCGGGCGCTGGACAAGGTAACCGAGCGCTATCTCGGCAGCAACCGGATCGGGACCACCGGCCGCGGCATCGGCCCGGCTTACGGCGACAAGATCGCCCGGGTGGGCATCCGGGTGCAGGACCTGTTCGACCCCGGCATCCTGCGGCAGAAGCTCGACCTGGTGCTGCGCGACAAGAACCAGATACTCGGCAAGGTCTACAACCGCCGCGCGATCGAGCTGGCGAAGATCGCCGAGGACTACAAGTCATACGCCGAACGCCTCAAGCCGTACGTGGCCGACACCGGCCTGGTGCTCGGCAAGGCACTCGATCAGGGCAAGGTCGTGCTCCTCGAGGGCGCCCAGGCCACGATGCTCGACGTGGACCACGGCACGTATCCGTTCGTGACCAGTTCCTCGCCAACGGCAGGCGGCGCCTGCGCCGGCTCTGGCATCGGGCCGACCAGGATCAGCCAGGTGATCGGCATCGTCAAGGCGTACACGACCCGCGTCGGCGAGGGCCCGTTCCCGACGGAACAAACCGACGAGAACGGCGAGTTCCTCCGCACGACCGGCGCGGAATACGGCGTGACCACGGGCAGACCGCGCCGCTGCGGCTGGTTCGACGCGGTGGTGGCGCGCTACGCCACCCGGGTCAACGGGATCACCAGCTACTTCCTCACCAAGCTCGACGTGCTGTCCCGGCTGGACAAGGTGCCGGTGTGCGTCGCGTACGACGTGGACGGCACGCGGTACGACGAGATCCCGATGACGCAGACCGATTTCCATCACGCCGAGCCGGTGTACGAGCACTTCGACGGCTGGGCCGAGGACATCTCGGGCGCGCGGGACTTCGCCGGCCTGCCGGCCAACGCCCAGGCGTACGTGCGGGCGATCGAGGAGATGATCGGCGCGCCGATCGCCGGCATCGGCGTCGGCCCCCGCCGCGACCAGACGCTCCAGCTGAGGGATCTGCTCCGGTAGCCTCGCCCCGTGCGCATACTCGTTATCGGCTCGGGCGGGCGCGAGCACGCGATCGTCCGGACGCTCGGCCGCGACCACGACCTGCACGCGTCACCGGGCAACCCAGGCATCGCCAGGCTCGCCGAGTTGCACCCCGGCGGGGACATCGCGAAGCTGGCCGGCGAACTCCGCCCCGATCTGGTGGTCATCGGCCCTGAAGCGCCGCTGGTGGCCGGGGTCGCTGACGAGATCGCGCGGAACGGCGTTCCCTGCTTCGGCCCGTCACAGCGCGCCGCGATGCTGGAGGGGTCGAAGACGTTCGCTAAGCGAGTCATGGCCGAGGCCGGGATACCCACCGCGCGGTCCTTCACCTGCGAGACAAGTGCGGAGGTTGCGGAAGCACTGAGGTCGTTCAGCCCGAATTATGTGGTTAAGGACGACGCGCTCGCGGCGGGCAAAGGCGTGGTGGTGACCACGGACATCGCCGTCGCTACCGAGCACGCGGCGCGGTGCGGCACGGTGGTGATCGAGGAGTTCCTCGACGGGCCCGAGGTGTCGCTGTTCGCGGTGTGCGACGGGACGACCGCGGTGCCGCTGCTGCCCGCGCAGGACTTCAAGCGCGCCCGCGACGGCGACCAGGGGCCGAACACCGGGGGGATGGGCGCCTACGCGCCGCTGCCGTGGGCGCCGCCCGGCCTGACCGGGCAGGTGATGGACCTGGTCATCCAGCCGGCCGTGGACGCGATGCGGCGGCGCGGCACGCCGTACCGCGGCCTGCTGTACGCGGGCCTGGCGCTGACGTCGGCCGGCATCAAGGTGATCGAGTTCAACGCGCGGTTCGGCGACCCGGAGACCCAGGTGGTGCTGGACCGGCTGGCGTCTCCGCTGGCGGATCTGCTGTACGGCGCGGCGACCGGTGAGCTGGGATCACTGACGCCCCGGTGGCGGGACGGGGCGGCGGTGGCCGTGGTGATAGCCGCGCCGGGCTACCCGGAGGCAGCGGTCCGCGGCGCCGGAATACGGCTGGGTGCGGCGCGTGCTGACGGATACGTGCTGCACGCGGGGACGGCGCTGGGCGCCGGCGGAGAACTGGTGGCCGCGGGCGGCCGCGTGCTGAACGCGGTGGGGACCGGGCCGGACGTGGCGGCCGCGCGTGCGGTGGCGTACGAGGTGGCCGAGGCGATCGAGATGGACGGCGGCTGGTACCGCCGGGACATAGCTCTGCTCGGATGACTCCCGACGCGCCGCTGCGGGTCAGTACGCTCGAGCTGTTCTTCGACCTGGTCTTCGTATTCACGATCACACAGCTGACCAGCCTGCTCGCGCGCGACGGCGTGACCGGGCCGGACGCTATCCGGGTGCTGCTGATCTTCGGCGTGCTGTGGTGGATGTACGGCGGTTACGCCTGGCTGACCAACACGCGCACGCCGTCCCAGACACCGGAACGCCTGCTCCTGCTGCTCGGCATGGCCGGTTTCCTGATCGTCGGGCTGGCCATCCCGAAGGCGTTCGACCGGCGCGGCGAGGGCATCGCGCTCGCGCTTGGTTACCTGCTGGTCATCGCGGTGCACGGAGTGCTGTACCAGCGGGTGAACCGGAACATACTGCGGGTGGTGCCGATCAACGTGGCGGCGGCGGTGCTGGTGCTCGTAGCCGCGCTGACCGGCGGCGCGGCCGCCTACGTGCTGTGGGCGCTGGCGCTGGCCGGCCCGGTCATCTCGCCGCTGATCGTCCATCCGCGCGGGCGGTTCGCGATCCAGCCGTCGCACTTCGTGGAACGGCACGGTGCGTTGATCATCGTCGTGTTCGGCGAATCGGTGGCCGATATCGGCATCGGCGCGGCCGATCACCCGGTTAGCGTGAGCCTGGTGGCGGCCGCGGTGCTCGGCCTGGCACTGACCGCCACGCTGTGGTGGGCGTACTTCGGCGTCGCGGACGACGAACGTGCCGAGGACGCGTTCACCCGCGCGGACCCGGCCATCCGGCCCGCGCTGGCGCTGAACGCGTACTGGTACTCCTATATCCCGATGCTGCTGGGCATCGTGGGGCTGGCCGCCGGGATCAAGGTAGCGATGCTGAACCCGGGCGCCGGACTGCCGTGGCGGCCGAGCCTGGTGCTGGGCGGCGGCGTGGCGCTGTTCCTCGCCGGGGACGTGTGTTTCCGGTATGCGCTGCGGATCGGCGTGCTGCGCTACCGGACCGCGGGCGCGATCGCCGCGCTGGCCGTGTCGGCGGTAGGGAAAGCGAGTGCCGCGGCGGAGATCGCGCTGCTGGCCGCGGTCGTGGCCAGTGCCCTGGTGGCGGAACGCAGGGCCCGGATCACGCCAGATACCGTGGACGCATGATCTCGCGGTACACGCTGCCCGACATGGGCAAGGTCTGGAGCGACGCGCACAAGTACGAGCTATGGTGCCGGATCGAACTACTGGTGCTTGAGGCGCACGCGGCGGCCGGCACCGTGCCCGGCGATGCCGTGGAGCCGGTGCGGAACGCGCCGCCGCCGACGCCAGAGGCCGTCGCGGCCGTGGAGGCGGTCACCGACCACGACGTGATCGCGTTCCTCACCGCGTGGGCGGACAACACCACGCCGCGGTCCGCGGCCGCCTACGTGCACTACGGCATGACGTCCTCCGACCTGCTGGACACCGCGCTCGCGATCCAGCTGACCGAGGCCACCGACCTGCTGCTGGCCAAGGCGGACACGCTGGTCGCCACGCTGCGGGACCACGCGCTGGAACACGCCGGGACGCTCCGGGCGGGCCGGACGCACGGCATCCACGCCGAACCGGACACCTGGGGACACCGGGTGGCCGACTTCGCGTTCGCGATGGCGCGGAGCCGGGACCGGCTGCGCGCGGCGCGGTCGGCGGTCGCCGTGGGGACGCTGTCCGGTCCGGTCGGCACGTACTCCAACATCGACCCGGCGATCGAGGCGTCGGTGATGGCTTCGCTGGGCCTGCGGCCGGCCGAGGTGGCGACGCAGGTGGTGATCCGGGACGGCATCGCGGAATGGGTGAGCGCGCTGGCGATCCTGGCCAGCGTGTGCGAAGCGGTGGCGCTGGAGGTGCGGCACGGCCAGCGGACCGAGCTGCGGGAGGTCGCCGAGCCGTTCCGGTCCGGGCAGAAGGGGTCTTCGGCGATGCCGCACAAGAGGAACCCGATCCGGTCCGAGCGGATCTGCGGGCTCGCCCGCCTGGTGCGCAGTTATGTGACTCCTGTCACAGAGGGAATTCCGCTGTGGCACGAGAGAGATATCTCGCATTCTTCGGTGGAGCGGGTGGCCCTGCCGGACGCGGCGACGGTCAGTGATTACCTGCTGCACCTGACCACCGGGCTGATCACCGGGCTGACCGTGGACGCCGGCCGGATGCGCGCGAACCTGGATCTGACCGGCGGGCTGATGTATTCCTCGGCGGTCCTGTTGGAGCTGGTCAGCGCCGGCCTGTCGCGGGAAGAGGCGTACGCGATCGTGCAGGCGGCGGCGATGGACACGTGGGATGGGCTCGCTGCCGGCGCTGATCCCGTGCTGTTCCCCGAAGCGCTGCGTAAGCAGGCCGCGACACGCGGACAGGCACTTCCGGACGCGGTTATAGACAGGGCATTCCGGCCGGAAGGGTACACCGAACGGCTAGCTCCCATCTTCGAGCGCCTCGCGCGGCTATCCTGACATCCATGACCAACGCACCCGAGACTCGCTACCGCGTGCGCGGCGGCGCTCCGCTGCACGGCACCGTCTTCGTGCAGGGCGCGAAGAACGCGGCGCTGAAGATGATCGCGGCGTCGCTGCTGACGGCGAACGGGCGCACGGTGCTGAGAAACGTGCCGCCGATCGAGGACGTCAGGCGTGCCGTGGAGCTGGCCGAGGCGGTCGGCGCGCTGGTGGAGTTCCACGAGGCGGAGCGGACGCTGGTCGTGGACGCGTCCCGGCTGACCAGCCCGGTGCTCCCCGCCGAGATCGCGCGGCGGTTCCGCGCCTCGGTGCTGTTCGTGCCCGCGCTGCTGCACCGGTTCGGCGAGGCGGTCATCGAAGGCGTCGGCGGCTGCAACCTGGGCAGCCGCAACCTGGACTTCCACTACCGCGGCTTCACCCGGCTCGGCGCCGTGGTGGACGAGGGCGAGTCGGTCATCCGGATCAAGGCGAGCAAGCTCCAAGGCGCGCACATGTACCTGGACACGCCGTCGCACACCGGGACCGAGAACCTGATCATGGCGGCGTCGGTGGCGCCGGGCAAGAGCGTGATCGACAACACTGCGCAGGAGCCCGAGGTCCTCGACGTCATCGCGTTCCTCACCAAGATGGGCGCCCGGATCAGCGGCGGCGGCACCGGGTTCATCACGGTGCACGGCGTGGAGGAGCTGACCGCGGTAGAGCACACGGTGATGGCGGACCGGCTCGACGCCGGCGTGTTCGCCATGGCAGCGGCCATCACCGGGGGCGAGCTGAACCTCGTGGGGGCGTCGCTGGACCACTTCGGCGTGGTGCGGTGGAAGCTGGAGCAGATGGGCGTCGAGTTCGCCGAGCACGGCGCCGTGCTGTCCGTGCGCCGGGAGCGGCCGCTGCGCCCGGTCAACGTGATCACCGGCCCGTACCCAGGCTTCGCGACCGACCTTCAGTCGCCGATCATGGCCTTGGCCTGCCTGGCCGAGGGCGCGAGCTATATTCGCGAGACGATCTTCGACGGCCGGTACACGCTGGTCGGCGAGCTGAACAAGATGGGCGCCAGCGTCGAGTTCGACGGCAACGTGGCGATCGTGCACGGGCCAGCTCCGCTGCGCGGCGCCGAGGTGGTGGCGCATGACCTGCGCACCGGCATCGCGCTGGTGCTGGCCGGGCTCGCCGCCGAGGGTGAGACGGTGATCGCGCCGGGATACCTGATCGACCGCGGCCACGCCGCGATCGCGCAGCGGTTCACCTCGCTCGGCGCCGACATCACCGCGGAGTCCGACGCGTAGCCGATGGTGCGCGGCCACCCGAGGCCCCACCCGGACGCCGGGCCTAGCCGCGTGCGCGCAGCGCGGTTTGATCGGCAATCCGCCTGCTCGAAGCTGGACATACCGGCATATCCCAGGCGCGAGAGCGAGCGGGCCGGATCATTGCGGACACTTACCCCCCCAATCCGGGGGGTAAGTGTCCGCAATAATTTCCGAGCGCTACGCCAAGCCCGAGCAGACCGCTAAACGGCAAGGCCATGCTTGAACAAACCGGGGCATTGCAGGCAGCCAGCACTGCAACCGGCCCCGCCACACCGGCAAACGGCGCGCGGCGCTTAGCTCTGGGTGGCTTGTTTGTAGAGCTTCTGGATGTCGCTGCCTAGGTAGGCGCAGTACGACACGTCCGCGGTGTTGCCGCCCTCCTGGTAGCCGCCGATCACGCCGATGATCGTGCCGGTCCTCGTTGCCGGGTCGAACCTGGTGACCCACGGGCTGCCGCTGGTGCCGCCGGTGTAGTTGGCGCAGGCGAACTTCAGCTGGGTGGGGCTCTGCTGGCTCGTCCAGTTCTCGCAGGCGATCGGCGCGCTGGCGCTGGACGGGTAGCCGGTGACCCGGACCAGGTGCTGGTAACCGGTGCCGAACGCGATCTTGTTGGCGCCGGTCACGTCCTGGATGTTGCTGCCGTTGAGGGGCTTGAGCAGGACGAACGCGACGTCGAAGTCCGGATCGGCCCCGTTCTGCCAGCGCGGGTCGAGCACGTACCGCGCCGGCGTCCACACGCCGTGCGGGCTATCCCCGTTCGAGTAGTCCGGGATGAACACGACGTTCGTCCTGCTGGCGGTGCCGTTGCCCGCGTTGACGCAGTGCGCCGCCGTGATGAGCAGGTTGTGCTCGGGGCTGTCCACCACGCTCGCCGTGCAAAAGTGGTTGCCCGAATTGTCGCTGTCGAACAGCGCGCCGACGCGGAGCGCGCGCACGTTCTCCCTGGGTGACGGCGTCGAGCGGGGCTCCGGCAGCCCCGAATGCCGCGCGGCGCGCCAGGGCTGGGCGCCCCGGAGCCGCTGGGCGGTCCAGTAACCGGGACCGGGGAGCCGGCTGCCCGCCGTCGACGAGCAACCCGTGAGCGCTGCTAGCGCCGCCGTTCCGAGAGCCGCGGCCCTTAGCGCGATCCTGGCCCGCACGGTGCCGGACACGATCATGACTACCCCCTGTAGTCAGGATCTTACCCCCGGGGGGAGCCGTCCCCCCGGACCCCCACGGCTGACTTCCAGGCGCGGGCCACCTGGAGGAAGGCGTCGTTGGCCTCGGGATCGCCGATCGTCACCCTGACTCCCTCGTCGCCGAACGGCCGGATCGCGATGCCCTCCGCCTCGCACGCCGCGGCGAACTCCATCGTGCGATCGCCCAACCGGAGCCAGACGAAGTTACCCTCGGTCGGCGGCACGGTCCAGCCGGACGCGAGCAGTTCCTCGCGCACCCTGGTCCGCTCCTTGACGGTCAGCTCGACGCGCTCGAGCAGCTCATCTTCGGCGGCCAGCGACGCGATCGCGGCCGCCTGCGCGATGTGGTTGACCGAGAACGTCAGCATCGTGGCGCGCACCGCCGCGGCCACCGGCGGCTGCGCGATCATGAATCCGACCCGGAGCCCGGCCAGGCCGTACGCCTTGGAGAAGGTGCGCAGCACCGCGACGTTGGGCCGGTCCCGGTAGACGCGGATCCCGTCCGGCACCGCGGCGTCCCTGATGTACTCGTGGTAGGCCTCGTCGAGCACGACCAGGCAGTTCTCCGGCACCCGGTCGAGGAACGCGGTCAGCTCGGCCTCGTGCACGGCCGTGCTGGTCGGATTGTTCGGGTTGCAGACGAAGATCATCCTGGTGCTGGGGGTGATCGCGTCCGCCATCGCAGCCAGGTCGTGCACCTCGTCCTTGAGCGGCACAAGGACGGAGGTCGCGCCGGCCAGCGCGGCCAGCGTCGGGTACGCCTCGAACGAACGCCAGGCATACAGCACCTCTGTGCCCGGCTCGCTGACCGCTTCGAACAGCTGCTGGGCCACGCCCACCGAACCGCAGCCCACCGCCACATGGCTGGCCGGGACGTCGTACCGCGCCGCGATCGCCTCGATCAGCGCCGTCGCGCCGTTGTCCGGGTACCGGTGGACATGCCGTGCCGCCTCGGCGATGACCTCGACAACGGACGGCAGCGGGCCGTAGGGGGATTCATTCGAGGACAGCTTGTGCGACCGGCCGGCCGCGCTGACGGGTGTCCGGCCAGGCTGGTAGGCCGGAAACCCATCTAGCACGGAACGGAATCGCGGGGACGCGTCAGTCATTCCCCCAGTCTGACACCCACGCTGTCAGTGCAGCGACTCGGCCGCCCTGGCATATGCGTCGGCGGCCAGCACCTTGGCACCCTGCTCGGAAGCATCCGGCCCGAGGATCGTCACGGCGCCCACGTACCCGTTGGCGCGGAAGACCACCGACCACATGTTCACACCCGCGTACCCCTCGGCCTTGACGTTGAGCGCCCGTGCCTGCTGGGCGACACCGCTCACCGGAACTTCCTTGACCGAGTAGGTGAACGTCCTGCCCGCGACCGTGGCGCGATAGTGCGCACAGCCGGGCGGCAGCTCGGTGGCCAGCGCCTCGGCGGCGGTCGTCGGAGACGTCGCGACGATGACCTCGGACACGCCGTCCTGGCCCACCCGGAACGTCACGACCGAGGCGGGCGCGTTGGCGAACGCCGCCGAGTTGAAGCCGGTGACGGTGGCCTGTGCGCAACTCGCCGGGGTGACCGTGACCCCGCGCATGCTCTGCTTGCCGGTCTGCGCGTCTGGCAGCTTGCTGAACGCGCCCGCCTCTGGCGTCGCGGCCGGCTGCTGCCCGTTCACCTTGGTGAGCAGGGCGCCGCGCAGCTGCGCCGCCGTGAAGCTGGCCGGGATGCCCGCCGCGGCCATCCCGGCGGACGAGGTCGTGCTGGCCGAGGCGGCCGCACCCGAGCCGGCCGCGCCGGCGCCTGATGAGGAGCAGCCCGCGACGGCGACCGCGGCCGCACCCGCGGCAGCTAGCAGCGCCGCGGCATGCGGCACGGGCCGCGCGCCGCGGCACCGCCTGTAACGTTCTGACATGGAGACACCCTTCTCACGCTCCGGATATAAGAAACTCCGAAGCGTGAGAATAGCCCACGCGCAGTGATGGAATGGTGGCTTTCCGCGAAACACGCCTACCCTGTGACGGATCCTGGCGGCGGGATCGTCCCGGGTCCGCTGACGTTGCACGCGAGCGATGCCGGATCGGTCTCCTGAAGCGGATTCGCCAGCCGTGGCGGCCGGCGGAAGAAGGGGAACCGGAGGTCGAGCATGTCCAGCATGGCGTTGGCGTTGGCGTCGCGGTACGTCAGCGCCGGCAGGTTCCACTTCGACTCCACCAGCTTGAGGATGCTGCCGTGGTCGAAGACGCGATGCGACACGTAGTTGGGCCTGGCCCAGGGGGACACCAGCGCGAACGGCACCCGGAACCCGTAGCGCCCGAACCCGTCGTATGCGCTCTGTCCTGAGGGGACGGCCGGCGCGATGCTGTCCGGCGGGATGGCGGCCGGCGGCCGGACGTGGTCGTAGTAGCCGCCGTGCTCGTCATAGGTCCACAGCAGCACGGTCTTGTCCCAGGCTGGGCCGCTCATGACCGCGTTGACCACGCTCGCCGCGAACGCCTCGCCGGCGACGATGTTCTGCGGGTTCTCCTCGGACTGGTGATTGTAGTCCGGCTCGACCAGGCAGTAGTTCGGCAGCGTGCCAGCCGCGGCATCGGCGAAGAAGCCGGCGATCGGCACGACCTTCGTCCCGTTGTTCTTCAGGTACAGCTGCGGGAACAGCTCCACGCTGGGCAGCGTGGTGTAGTAGTCCTTCCAGGTGATCTGGTACTTGTCGAGCTGATCGAAGATCGTGCCGTTTGCCGGGTAGTCGGTCAGTGCGGGGATCGTGTCGTTGACCTGCCCGATGGACGTCGCGGCCAGCAGGTAGCGGCGGTTCGGGAAGGTCTGGCCGAGCACAGAGCAGAAGTACCGGTCGGCGATCGGGAACGTCCTGGCGAGCGAGTAGTAGAACGGCTGGTCGGCCTTCTCCCAGTACCCCATCGCGACCGGGCCGCTGCCGGACTCGACGAAGCCGTCAAGCTTGCCGTTCGCGTACTGCTGGTGACTGGCCAGCCAGTCCTGTGCCGGGTGGCCGTTGAGCTGGCACGTGGTCGGCATGTGGAACGCGTGCTGGATCTTCCCGTCGGCGTACGGGTTGGTCGCCCTGGGCTTGCCGCCCCGGCCGAGCCGGAAGCCGTCCGCGCCGGGCCGCCGGAGCATACCGAGCCTGTTGTCGTACGAATGGTTCTCCATCATCAGCACGACGACGTGCTCGATCTGCGGGATCGTGTCGGTCCCCGCCGTCAGGTCCGGATAGGGCAGCGAACCCGGCGGCCGCACCGGTCCGCCGTGCGTCACCCGGGCCGCTTCCGCGGCCGCCTCCCGCCATGCCCCTGTCCCGGCGACCGCCGCCGCGGCCAGCCCCGCCTTCAGTGCCCCGCGTCTGCTGACGTCCATCGAGCGCTCCTCGGTTGACGCCTCGTCTCAGTCTCGCGCGGATGCCGTACCGGTGGGTAGCGGGTGAGTGAACTCTTCTGTCCCGCGGTCTACGCTCGTTCTCATGGGCCCGCTGGATGGGATCAGGGTGGTGGAGGTCGCCGGGCTTGCCGCCGCGCCGTTCGGCTGCATGATGCTGGCCGATCTGGGTGCGGACGTGCTGCGCGTGGACCGGGTCAGCTCGGCGGGCCGGCCGGCCCCCGACGATCCGCTCGGCCGCGGCCGGCGGTCGATCGCGCTGGACCTGAAGACCGCCGAGGGCACCGGGCTCCTGCTCCGGCTCGCCGGCCAGGCCGACGTGCTGGTGGAGGGGTTCCGCCCGGGCGTCGCCGAGCGCCTGGGGTTCGGGCCTTCGGTGTGCCTTGAGCGGAATCCGCGGCTGGTGTACGCGCGGATGACCGGCTGGGGGCAGGACGGTCCGCTCGCGCCCACCGCCGGGCACGATATCGGCTACATCGCGATCTCCGGCGCGCTATCCCTGGTCGGCCGCGCCGGGGAGCGGCCGGTGCCGCCGGTCAATCTGGCCGGCGACTTCGGCGGGGGCGGGATGCTGCTGGCCATCGGCATCCTCGCCGCGCTGCTGGAGCGGGAAAGGTCCGGCAGCGGCCAGGTGGTCGACGCCGCCATGGTGGACGGCTCGGCGCTGCTGACCACGGTTTTCCACGGCTTCGCGGCCGCGGGCCGGTGGCGGCCGGAGCGCGGCACCAACCTGATCGACGGCGGCGCCCCGTTCTACGACACGTACCAGACCGCGGACGGCCAGTTCGTCGCCGTCGGCGCGCTGGAACCCGCGTTCTACGCGGAGCTGCTCGAGCGCCTCGGGCTGACCGACGATCCGGACCTGCCCGACCGCGCCGACCCGGCGAACTGGCCGGCCCTGCGCGAGCGCTTCGCGACGGTCTTCGCCAAGCGCACCCGCGCCGAATGGGCGGCGGAGTTCGCGACGTCCGACGCGTGCGTGGCGCCGGTCCTCGGCCTCGACGAGGTCGCCGCCCATCCGCACAACCAGGCCAGGCAGTCGTTCACCGACCTCGACGGCGTGACACAGCCGGCCCCCGCGCCGCGCTTCAGCCGCACCGCGCCCGGCACGCCGCTGCCGCCGCCGCTGGCCGGCGCGGACACCGACGCGGTGCTGGCCGGCCTCGGTCACACCGCGGCCGACATCGCCGGCCTGCGCGCCCGCGGCATAACCGGCTAAGCGGGCGTCGCCGTGGCGGGCGTCGGGCGGCTCCGCCGCCTCGCGCCGCCGCCAGTCGTCCGGCAAGGTGACCTCGAGCACATCGTCGACGGTGATGACGCCGAGCAGGCAGCGCTCGTCGTCGACGACCGGGATCGTGATCAGGTTGTAGTCGGTCATCAGCACGGCGACGTCCATCACGTCGGTGT
The DNA here is from genome assembly GCA_035651595.1 of Streptosporangiaceae bacterium. Classification (GTDB taxonomy): domain Bacteria; phylum Actinomycetota; class Actinomycetes; order Streptosporangiales; family Streptosporangiaceae; genus JAFARZ01. The sequence continues at coordinate 20,532 of DASRFJ010000316.1, forward strand.
CCGCGCCGACCCGGACCGGATCGGTGTCGCACACGTCGATGAGCGCGGCGGAGCCGGCCGACTGGAGCAGCGCCACCAGCGTGGCGACCCCGCGCAGGCAGCCGTCGTTGTCGACCGCGTGCACGCTGGTCAGCGCCTCGGGCTGAAGGGTGCCGGACTCCCGCACCTTGGCCAGCGCCTGGTCCACCGTTGCCATCGTGGGCAGCGTGATGAAGTCCACGCCCATCAGGCCGCCCGCGCTGGTGGCGTTGAAGCCGAGCAGGGTGAGCACCTTGCCCCGCTGCCCGGCGGGCAGCAGGTCCAGGACCGGCTGGCGCCGCCGCTGCGGCAACTCGGCGATCGCGTCCGCCGCGTCGTCCGCCCGCATCTTGGCGAGCACCCCCGCGATGTCGGCGTCGGAGCGCCCGGCGAGCAGCCGGGCAGCCTCGTCCTCGTCCAGTTCCTCGAAGACGTCGGCCTCCAGTTCCGGGTCGACGTGCACCCGGCCGAGGATCTCGGTCTGCTCCTCCTTGGAGGCATCCTCGAGCAGGTCGGCGATCTGCGCGGGCTTGAGCCGCCTGATCCGCGCGAACGGGCCGCGCAGCAGCGCGCTCCCGGCATGCCCGATCAGCCATTCGAAGTCGTGCCAGTCCCGGAACAGGCCGGCGCCAGAATCAAGGCCAGCGCCGGGATCAAGGCCGGCGCCGGAATCAACCCCCAGCCCGAACCAGCGGCGCCGCCGTGGCCTTGTATCCACCCCGGACACCACCCATTCGCCGTTGTCACTGGCCAGCTCCAGGTCCGCGGCCCGGACCAGCCTGGCGTTGCGCACGTCGATCAGCCGGTGCCCGAGTACGTCGGCGCGCAGCAGCACCTCACCCTCGCGCCGGTCGAAGTGCCGCAGGTCGAGCCGTGCGCTGGTCAGCTTCAGCGGCTCGCCGGCCGGCTCGCCAGCAGGCCCGCCGCGAGAGAAGCTGCTGACCTGCTCCACCGGCATGAAGACCCGCCGGCCGCCCACCGCGCCCACCAAGCCGGTAACCAGCGGGTAGTCGGCCCCGCGCAGCCGGACGATCACGTCGGAGAGCCTGCCGAGCGACTCGCCGCTGCGGTCCGCCACCGGCCGTTTCAGCAGCCGGGACAGCCGGAGGACGGGTCCGTTGCCTGCCGCGGGGCCGGGGCCGGGGCCGGGGCTGGGGCCGGACGGTCGGCCCGCCGGTGGAATTGCCATCTGAAGCCTCTTCGCTGCTGCGTCAGCGATCTTGACGGAACCTTAACGCGCAGATCAAGAACCTATACGGAACCTATACTGCACGCGCCCGTCAGCCCGAATAGCGTCGAATGCGTTTGAGCACACCGCACGAACAGAATGAGGTCATAGCGGAGTGGCTGTCGGCAGGACGGCTGGCGATGAGCGCCGGGGCCAGGTCATTGACCTTCCGGAAACGTACTGGTACAAGGCCAAGCTGCGTCTCCTCGGGCCACCCATGGTCAACGAGCAGCTTAATACCGAACGGCTGTCGAAGCCCCTGGCGCTCGGCGTCCTGTCCTGCGACGGTATATCCTCCGCCGCCTACGGCACCGAGGAAATGCTGATCGTCCTGGTTGGCGCGGTAGGTCTGGCAGCGTTCAACCTGATCATCCCGATGACCCTCGTCGTGCTGTTCGGCATCGTCGTCGTCGTGCTGTCCTACCGGGAAGTCGTCTCTGTCTACACCCGGGCAGGCGGGTCCTACGTAGTGGCCAGGGAGAACTTCGGCCCCAGGGTCGCGCAGATCGCGGCCGTGGCCCTGCTCATCGACTACGTCGTCACGGTAGCCGTGCAGACAGCGGCGGGCAGCGCGGCGATCGTCTCCGCGTTCCCGTCGCTAGGCAACCTGCCGCTGGTCGGCTCGCACATTCTCACGGTCATCTCGGTCGCCGCCATCTTGTTGATGTGCTACGGAAACCTGCGCGGAATCCGGGAGGCCGGAAAGACATTCGCCCTGCCCACCTACCTGTTCTCCGCGTCGGTCGGGCTGATGATCATTGTGGGCCTGTTCCGCGAGGTCGCCGGCGGCCTGCCGGTGGTGCACCACTACGCGAACGTCGGGCCGACGTTCGCCTTCGGCCACAGCACCGAAGGCCTGCTCAGCTTCGCGATGATCCTCATGCTGCTGAAGGCTTTCGCCAACGGAGGCTCCTCGCTGACTGGCATCGAGGCCGTTTCGAACGCGGTCAGCGCGCTGCGTCCGCCGGAGGGCCGCAATGCCAGGCAGATCCTCGTCACGCAGGGCACGATCGTCATATTCCTGATCGGCGGAATATCGTGGCTGGCCCACGTTTCGCACGCCACGCCGTACGTCGACGGTTACCCGACAGTGCTGGCTCAGGAGGCCGACGTGGTCTTCGGATCGGGCGGGCACATCATGTTCTACCTGGTGCAGTTGGCTACCGCGGCGATCCTGTTCACCGGCGGTAACACGAGCTTCAGCGGTTTCCCGTTCCTGGCCAGCTTCGTCGCCGAGGACTCGTTCCTGCCTAGGTGGCTGACTAAGCGCGGGCACCGGCTGGTCTTCTCGAACGGCATCATCATCTTGACCGTGGTGTCGCTCACATTGGGTCTGGCGGTGGGGTTCAACGTCGACGGCCTTGTGCCGTTCTATGCGATCGGCGTGTTCACCGGGTTCTCGATGGCAGGCTTCGGCATGGTCAGATATCACCTCCGGACGCGAGAACCTGGCTGGCAACGCAAGCTGACCATCAACCTGGTCGGGGGCGGCTACACGGTCCTTGTCGTCATCATCTTCGCCATCGTCAAGTTCACCGAAGGCGCCTGGCTGGTCGTCATCCTCGGCCCGGTACTGGTGTTCGCGCTCATCCGGCTCAACCGGGAATATCGCAGCGAGGCGCAGGTCCTGGAGAACATCGGCGAGCGCCGGGCATCCGGGGTCGGGGTTAACCAGCCCAACTACTCCCGACGCGCGGTCATCGTGTTCGTGGACGACTTCGACCTCTCCACAATCGCCGCACTGCGTTACGCAAAGAGCTTGCGGCCCACCTCCTTGCGGGCTGTGCACCTGGTCATCGACAACGAACAGGCCGAAAAGCTCCGCGCCGCATGGCTGCCGGACCGTTACGTGACGCTGGAATTCATCGACACCCCAGACCGCCGGCTGACCCGGGCCGCCGCCGAACTCGTCGCCAAGGAGACGGACGTACCCGGTACTCAGGTCACGGCGATCCTGCCCCGGCGGAGCTTCTCGCCGCTGCTCGGACGGCTGCTGCACGATCGAACCGCAGACAAGATCGCCGGGGTGGTCAGCCGCATCCCGAACGCGGCGGCCACCATCGTCCCGTTCGACGTGCAGAACCGGGTCGGGGTGCTTCAGGAGCACAACGCGGCGCGACTCGCCGCGGTGACGGAGTCGCCAGATCCAGGAACCCAGGTAGCCGACGAACTCCAGCGCGATGTCCCCGAGCCGCTTCCCGGCGCCGGCGGCTACGACCGGCCCGCGCCGTCGCTCGGCGCGGACCCGATCGGCTCGCTGCGCCGGCCCGGCCGCGTCGTCGTGGAGGGTAGGGTGCGGGTGGTGGAGATCCGCCCGGTCGAGCACAACACGGTGCTCGCCGTGGAGATCTCCGACTCCACGGGGGACCTCACCGCGATGTTCTACGGCCGGTCCAAGATCCCCGGCCTGATGTGCGGCGGCAAGGTCCGGCTGCGCGGCCAGGTCGGCATCAAGAACGGCGGTCCGGTCATGGTCAACCCCGCCTACGAACTGCTCGTCCCCGGGTCGAGCGGCGACGAGGAGTAACCACCGGGAACCAGGCGACCCGGCCCGGGCAATGACGGATGTCCTAGCAGGCATCCGAAGGGTCGTCGCATGACATACCAGAGCCGGGATGAAGACCTGGACGACGCGGCCGTCATCCAGCTCTCCCGGCATGAGCCCGAACAGTTCACCATGCTGTTCCGCAGGCACGCACCGCACATCCAGCGCTACGTGGCACGGCGCCTGGGCCCGGACGCGGCCGATGACATCGTGGCGGAGACGTTTCTGCTGGCCTTCCGCCAGCGGGACCGGTACGACCAGAGCCGGCCGGACGCGCGGCCCTGGCTGTACGGCATCGCCACGAACCTCATCGGCCGCCATCGCCGGGCCGAGATCAGGCTGTACCGTGCGCTGGCCCGGACGGGGGCCGACCCCGTCGCGGAACCGTTTACCGACAGGGTTGACGACCGGGTCAGCGCGAACACGACGGCCAGGCGGCTGGCGACGGCGCTGGCCAGGCTCTCCGCCGAGTACCGCGACACGCTGCTGCTGGTGGTGTGGGGCGACCTGTCGTACGACGAGGCCGCGGCAGCGCTCGGCGTGCCGGTCGGCACGGTGCGCTCCCGGCTGAGCCGGGCTCGAAGCAGGCTCCGGCGGACGCTAGGCGAAGCCAATCCCGCAGCCTTGCACGAGGAGTCGCCAGCATGAACGAAATAGACGAGCTGTCCCGCTTCCGGGCGGAGATCCCGGACCGCGGCACGGCGCGCGCGGAGGAGATGTTCCGCACCGCGCTCCACGAAGACCTGACTTCAGAACGACATTCGGCACCACGCTTCCGGAACCGGCTTCGTGAGCTGCGGCCGGCGTGGCGCGCCGCCATCGCGGTGCCGCTGGCCCTCGGCCTGGCGGCCGGCGTCCTCGTGACGGTACTGCCGTCCGGAACCAGCCAGCCAGCCGCGCCGCTGACCGCCAAGCTGCTCGCGGACCGCGCGTCCGCCGCGGCCCTGGACGGCCCGACGGTGCCAGGCGGCCAGTGGGTGTACCGCAAGGTACTGTCATCCAGCCAGGACAAGGGCATCCCGGCGCGAAGCACCGAGAACACCTGGACGACCGCGGACGGGTCGCTCGCTTACCTGGACCACGGCATCTGGTCGTTCGGCCCAGGGCAGACGCTCTACACCCACCTCAGCTCGCTGCCCGCCGACCCGCGCGCGCTCGATGAATACCTGGCGAAGCTCTCCTACCCGAACCCGGACGCGACCCAGGTCAACAAGGACGCGGCGGATTTCTTCACCATCCAGGGGCTGCTGAGCACCGCGGTCCTGCCGCCGTCACTGAACGCGGAGCTGTACCAGGCGCTCGCCGACATCCCCACGATCCAGGTGAAGAGCCACGTCACCGACATCGACGGCCGCCCTGGTGTGGCCTTCGTGCTGCCGGAGACGGTACAGAACGCGAACCTGGAGATCATCCTGGACGCGTCGGACTACTCCTACCTGGCGCAGGCGGCCTGGGAGCCCTCGAACGGCTCGCCGAACTCGGCGATCCCGTTCACCGAGCAGGCCGTGCTCCAGACCACGCTGGTGTCCGGACCGGGCAGCACGCGGCCCGACTCGGCACCCCCCACCCAGGCCATGCTGACCGCGGAGCAGGCGGCGCTTGCGGTGCTGAACGTGCCAAGGCACGAGAACTTCTCCTCACCCGCCGCGAGCCAGTGGATCTACCGCAAGCTCAGCACGAGCGCGGGCACCCAGGAAGTGTGGGCCAGGGCCGACGATTCCGAGCAGGCGTCCGACGTCAACGGGACGCTGGTGACGTGCGCCAAATCGGCGAGCTGCGCCAGCGGCGTCACGTGGCTGATGCCCACCGGGCCCGCCTACCCGTCACCGGGTTCCGCCGGGAGCGCGCAGCCGCTGCCAGGCGATCCGCAGGGAGTGCTGGACAAGCTGAACACGTACCGCACCGGCTGCGCGGACACGTCCGGGGACTGCGACGCGGTCGGGGTCATCGCGAACATGCTCCTCGGCTACGGCCACGTGGGCATCTCGCCGGTAATCTGGTTCTTCGCCCTCGCCGACGTGCCCGGCGTGACCGTCCAGCACATCACCGACGCGGCCGGCCGCGCCGACGTCGAGTTCAGCTTCCCGTTCACCGACGGCGTCACCGGGATCTTGGTCAACGCGAGCACCTACGGGTTCGCCGGGTACATCAAGGACAAGGCGCAGACGCTGCTGCTCCAGCAGGCGGACGTGTCCGGCCCGGGGGTCTTGCCCTCCCGGTAACTACTGAGTAGTAATGAGAGGAGAACCGCGCCGCCGAACAGAGCTGGAGGGCCGCGTGAGCACCTACGACCATTACACGATGCCCGTCAGCCACCAGACCTGGGACGTCCCCGCAAGCGGGGCGGCGCGGTTCTCCTGGGAGTACGACGACGGCAGGCAGCGCCTGCTCGACCTGTATCAGCGCGGCAAGGACAAGCAGTGGGACGCCGCAAAGCGGATCGACTGGGATCTGCCGGTCAACCCGACGCGGGTGATGGAGACCGGCGACGAGCTGAACCCGATCTACGGGTCGCGGCAGTGGGAGAAGCTGAACCAGGCCGAACGGGACGAGCTGAGCATTCACCTGTCCTCGTGGCTGTTCAGCCAGTTCCTGCACGGCGAGCAGGGCGCGCTGACCGTGGCCGCGCGCATCGTGGAGTCCGTGCCGGACATGGACTCCAAGTTCTACGCCGCGACCCAGGCGATGGACGAGGCGCGGCACGTGGAATTGTTCTCGCGGTTCATCAAGGAGAAGATCGGCACCTATTACCCGATCAACACCGACCTGGCCAGGCTGCTGGCGGACGCGCTCGGCGACTCCCGCTGGGACATGCCGTACCTGGGTATGCAGGTGCTGATCGAGGGGCTGGCACTGGCCGCGTTCGGCGTGCACCGGGACATCACCGGCAACCCGCTGGTCAAGCAGTTGCTCGCGTACGTGATGCAGGACGAGGCGCGGCACGTCGCGTTCGGCCGGCTGGCGCTGCGCGACTACTACGCCGGGCTGACCGCGGCCGAGCGCGCCGACCGCGAGGAGTTCGTGGTCGAGGGCTGCTACCTGATGCGCAACCGGTTCCGCGCGCAGGAGGTCTGGGAGCGCATGGGCTACGACGTGGCCGAGTGCCTGGAGTTCACCGAGGTCTCCCCGATGCAGCAGGCGTTCCGCGCGCTGCTGTTCAGCCGCATCGTGCCGTGCGTCCGGGACATCGGGCTGTGGGGCGAGAAGGTGCAGCGCGCCTACGCGGACCTCGGGGTGCTCGACGCGGCGAGCACCGACCTGGAGAGCCTGATGCGCGACGACGAGGACCAGGCGGAGCGCATCGAACGCGAGCACGCCGCCGAGATGGCCGCCCGCCAGGCGGAGGTCAGCGCCGCGATCGGCGAGGGTGCCACAGCGCCTGCACCATAGGCACCGCGCCGACGATCAAACCCAGGGTCAGAGCCACGGTCAAGCTGATGGCGTCACGTAGGTCGTTCAGACCATCAATGACATGATCACCGTTCAGCGTGGCCAGGCCGCGCAGCGCGACCGAGCCGACGGTCAGCGCGAAGAAGCCGCCGATGATCAGCACGATGCGCGGCGGGTTACGCGGCGAGCGTTCGAGCGCGCCCGCGGCGGCGCCGAGCAGCATCGCCGCCACGAACGTGCCCGCCGTCGGCCCCGCCCATCTGGTGACGCCTAGCTGGACGAACCAGGCGAGATAGGTCAGCGCGAGGATCCACCAGAAGTCCTGGCGTCGCGCGTTGAACGTCAGCACCAGACCGACGGTGAACGGCACCCAGGAGATCGCGACCAGCCAGAACGGCAGCGCCGCCGGGACCGCGCTGTCGAACAGGCGGTCCGCGTTCACCCCGCTGAGCTCCGCGGCGACCACCACACCGATCGCGAGCTCGACGAGCGTGAATGCGGCCTGTGCGAGACGCACCACGCCGGGCGTGAGCTGGCCGATGGCGATCTCGGCGCTGGCCGCGCACAGGAAGTCACCTGGGATGAGCACGAACAGCGCCGGCACCATCAGCACCACCGGCCCGCCGGGCGCCCGGTGGGCGTGCAGCAGGTTGAACGCGACCAGGCCGACCACCGCGGGGCCGAGGATCGGCAGCAGGCTGCGCAGGCCGGCCAGCCGCTCGGCCGCGACGAACAGCACGCCCATGATCGCGCCGAGCACTACGCTGTAGCCGACTTCGCGCCAGGTTGCCTGCACGCTCGGCGCGAACCCGACCGCGAACAGCGCGACGCCGATGACGCGCAGCCAGCCTGGGTACGGCGGGTCGGCCTGCTCCAGCTCGGTCAGCGCCCGGTCGGCCTCCGCCGCGCACATCAGCCCTGAGGTCATTGCGCCGATCAGGAACTTGCAGTTCGCGACCCGGTCCAGCCTGGCAAGCTCGGGAACCACCCGGATCGTCTCGATGTACGGCTGGGCGTCGCGGTGGCGGACGCTGAGCACCGCGCCCTCCGCGATCGCCAGCAGATCCGCCTCCGCACCGTAGGCGTGCCCGGCCTCGCGCACCGAGTCCCGCAGCTCGAACGCGCCCTCCGCGCTGTTCAGCAGCTGGAACTCGGTCAGCCGCGCGAGCAGCCGGTTGATCTCGTCCGGATCATCCCCCGTGATCTCCATCGCCGCAGGTCATACCCACAGCGGGGACCATCGCTAACCAGCGGGCTGTCTTGGCGAAACGCGGTTTCCAGACGGCACGGTAAATCACCCGCAGCGGCGCCGGAAGCTGCCCGAGGGTCCGCTTGACGTTGTCCGGGGAGGCTCCGGAGAGCATCCAGGCGAACATCTCCGAACCAGCGCTCAGCCCGTTCTGCCTGGCCATCTGCCGCCCGACCCCGCGCCATTGCGCGTTGGTGAGGCCGGCGCTGACCAGCGGCAGCCCCTCACGCTCCTCGTGCTGAAGGTGCCCGGTGAGCGAGGTGGTCAGCACGTCGACCACGTCGGCGAGGCGGTCGATCCCCGGCCAGTCGTCCGAGTCCGGCCCGTCCCCCCGCCGCCGCGCGAACGCGTCGTCGACGGCGGCCAGCAGCGGATCGATCTGCTGGTGCTCCTCCTCCATCGCGTCCAGCACGCTGAGCGCGCTCTCGCTGGTCGCGAACCTGGTCCGCAGCACGGGCCAGACACACGAGTCTTCGGAGGTATGGTGCATGTGCAGCTGGCGCTTGAACACTTCCCAGCCCGCCGCGACCGAGGCCTGCTTCGCCGGATCGGACAGGTTGCTTGCCTTGCCTGCCTTGCCTGCCGTCGCGCGGGCGAGGCTGGTCAGGTCCCGGCGGAACGCGTCGTGGGCGGCGTACATGATCGTCAGGTCCGCGTCCCCCGCGCCGTGCTTGGCCGCGTCGGTCCCCGGCAGCTTGTCTGTTGTCATCGGATTCCCCTCGTATCTGGCTGCTTTGCCCCTAAGACGAAACAGCCAGCGGCTTTGTGACGAGGGCGCCGGGGCTTCCTGGGCTTCCTGGGCTTCCTCGGCTTCCTAGGCCGGGAATGCGGGTACCCAGACAGTGTGCGGCAACCCCCTGCTACAGAATCCGCGCGCGCACCGCGACGGCGGTCCCGGCTCCCCCGGCCGGTGAACGTCGCGGAGCGGATCGAGCGCGCGCATGTCCTGGACGGTCCGATCAGGACGCTCTCCGGCGCCGTCGTCCGCGCGCTGCCCGGCGGCGCGCGGGCCGACGCGCTGCACGGCGTGCCGTTCGGCCAGCCCGCCCACCCGGCGCTGGTGCGGCTGCCTCTCGGCTGCTGGACGTCGGCCGTGCTGCTCGACGTGTTCCGGTTCCGCGGCAGCGAGCGTGCGTCGCGGGTGCTGGTGCTCGCCGGCGTGGCCGGCATGCTGCCCGCCGCAGCCGCCGGGCTGGCGGACTGGTCCGCGTTGCACCGGGACCAGCAGCGGGTCGGCCTGGTGCACCTCGGGTGCCAGAGTCTGGCCGGCCTGCTGTTCGGCGGGTCGCTGGCGGCGCGGTTCCTCGGGCGCACCCGGTGCGGGAAGGCGCTATCGGCCGTCGGGCTTGTGTGCGCCACGGGAGGCGCGTACCTGGGCGGGCACCTGGCGCTGCGGCTCGGCGCGGGTACCTCGCACGCGGACCAGGTGAGCCACCTCGCCGGGCTTGGCTGGCACGACCTGTGCCCGGTATCGTCCCTGCCGGAAGGACGGCCGGTGCGGCGGCAGCTCGGGTACCTGTCGCTGCTGGTGTACCGCGCGGGGAGCGACGAGGTCTATATCCTGTCCGACCGGTGCGCGCACCTCGGCGGACCGCTGCACCAGGGCCGGGTTGTGTGCGAGCCGCGGGACGGGGCGCTGTGCGTGGTGTGCCCCTGGCACGGGTCCACGTTCCGGCTGACCGATGGCCGCGTCGTGCACGGGCCGGCCACCGCGCGGCAGCCGTCGTTCGAGACCCGGATCAGCTCCGAAGGCCTGGTACAGCTGCGCCCCCGGCACTGATCCTTGGCGAGCTCGGCGAACGCGCAATCAATTGCGAGCGCCCCGATAGCGGACGCGTGACGTGGGTGTTCCGGAGCGCTTCACCCGTGCCAAACAACATGCGCTCACGGGTGTGTGTCGCGCCGGGTTGGCCCGTGATAGGCAGCCCGCCGGCTCGAACCTGGGCATATCGGCAGATTCGGGGCGCGAGAGCGAGCGGGCCAGATTATTGCGGACAGTTACCCCCCCGGATCGGGGGGGTAACTGTCCGCAATAATTTTCGAGCGCCTCCGGAAGCCCGGGCAGACCGCTGAACGCTTACATCTGGCGCTTTTTCTACTATGAAAACCTTTTCAACACGGGAGTCGCCACTACGAACGTAATGGGCGCGGCAGATACGTGACCGATGCGTCGCCGTCCGCGGGAGGCTCGGCTCCGTTGGACGGGACCTCCGCGACGGGCCGGACCTCCGAGACCGGTGGCGGCACCGCGAAGGAAGGCGGGACGACGGTAGCCGGGGGCACCGGGGTGGCGGGGGGCGCGAGGGCGGCGGCCGACGGAACCGCGGTGGCGGGTGGCGGGACGGCCGCCGGCGGCGGAATGGGGGCGCCAGCGGCGGGCACCGCGGACGGCGGCGGGAAGGCAGCGGGAGCCGTACCGGCCGCGTCGTCCCCGCCCGGCTCTCCGCCCGGCCCCATGCCAGGATCCGCGACCGCGTCCCGGGGGACGCCGAAGAAGCTGCCGATGCCCTCCAGCGCCCGGCCGATCTCGCTGGGCACGATCCACACCTTGTTGGCGTCGCCCTGCGCGATCTGCGGCAGCATCTGCATGTACTGGTAGGCGAGCAGCCGCTGATCCGGGTTGCCGTCGTGGATGGCCTGGAACACGGTGGTGATCGCCTCGGCCTGGCCGCGGGCCCGCGCCGCTGTCGCCTTGGCTTCGCCCTCGGCGCGCAGCGCGACCGCCTCGGACTCGCCGCGTGCGCGCAGCACCGCGGCCTGCCGCTCGCCTTCTGCGGTCAGGATGGCGGACTGCTTGGACCCCTCCGCGGACAGGATCGCGGCACGCTTGTCGCGATCCGCGCGCATCTGCTTTTCCATCGAGTCCTGGATCGAGGCCGGCGGCTCGATGGCGCGCAACTCGACCCGGCTCACCCGCAGGCCCCACTTGCCGGTCGCCTCGTCGAGTTCGGTGCGCAGCACGCTGTTGATCTGGTCGCGCGACGTGAGCGTCGTCTCCAGGTCCATGCCGCCGACCACGTTCCGCAGCGTGGTCAGCGTCAGCTGCTCGACTCCGGTCAGGTAGCTGGAGATCTCGTACGTCGCGGCCCGCGGGTCGGTGACCTGGCAGTAGATGATCGTGTCGATGCCGACGACCAGGTTGTCCATGGTGATGACCGGCTGCACCGGGAAGCTGATCACCTGCTCGCGCAAGTCGATCAGCGGGCGGACCCGGTCGATGAACGGCGTGATCACGTTCAGGCCCGCGTTCATCGTGCGGTGGTAGCGGCCGAACCGCTCCACGATGGCGGCGCTCGCCTGCGGCACGATCCGTACCGAGCGGATGGCCACGGCGATAACCAGGACGACGAATACCGCGAGAAAGACGGTCGCGGCGATGGTGCCCATGCCTGCTCACCTCGCAACGAGCATCCGGGGGATTACCGCTCTGTCATTGATTACGGTACAGACGCGCCCCCGGTTCAGCTAGGGCGTTCGGTAACTTGAAGCTCACTTAGCGTGCCCGCGCGGTCCACCGGGACTGCCGGTGCTCGATCTCCAGCTGCACGCCGAAGCACCGCGACAGGTTACGCGCGGTGAACACGTTCTCGATCGGGCCAGCGGCGAGCACGGAGCCGCGGCGCAGCAGCATCGCGTGCGTGAAGCCGTCGGGCACCTCCTCGACGTGGTGCGTCACCAGGACCATCATCGGCGCCTTGGGGTCGCGGGCCAGCATGCTCAGCCGCCGTAGCAGATCCTCGCGACCGCCGAGGTCGAGGCCAGCGGCGGGCTCGTCGAGCAGCAGCAGTTCCGGGTCGGGCATCAACGCGCGGGCGATCTGGACGCGCTTGCGCTCGCCTTCGGACAGCGTGGCGAACTTGCGGCGGATCAGGTGCGCGCAGCCGAGCGCGTCGAGCAGTTCCACGGCGCGGGTGACGTCGGCGGAATCGTATTCCTCCTTCCACCGGCCGAGGATGGCATAGGAGGCGGTGAGCACCAGATCGATCACCTTCTCGCCGGGCGGCACCTGCTCGGCGATCGCCGCACTGGTCAGCCCGATCCGCGGCCGCAGCTCGAACACGTCGACCTCGCCCATCCGCTCGCCGAGCACCTCGACACTCCCGGCCGAGGCGAACAGCGTCGTGGCGGCCACCTGAAGCAGCGTGGTCTTGCCCGCGCCGTTCGGCCCGATCAGGATCCATCGTTCGTCCTCGTGCGCGGTCCAGTCGACGTTGCGCAACAGCACGGCCGCATCCCGTTTGACCTCAACGCCTCGCAGCCGCAGCACCTCGTCGGACATCAGGCCCCCTCTCTCCGCGTCGGCGGCGTTGCTGGCGTTCTTGACCGTCGAGACCGAACCTACGTCACCGCACTCCGATCATCCCAGTCGATGCGCGCGCCCGGTACACGGAGGGCCTATCGCGTCCGGGCGCCCGACGGACAAAGATTAAATATCGCTTACGCGACCGCACTATTCGCTTACCGTGCGCTACTCTCCCTATCTGCTCGCACGACGCCAGGACCAAGTACCACGTGCGGGGTTCTAGCGAAGAGGAGCGGAAGGACTATGCGCATCCGCGTGCTTTCAGGCTGCCTGGCGATCAGCACGGTGGCGATCATCGGCACGGGAGCGGCCGCCCAAGCGGCTCAGGCGGCCACGTTGTCCAGTAGCGGGGGAACCGGCGGCGGTAACAATTACCAGACCTGCCCGCCGGGCGAACAGTATTCATCCCAGAAAAAGTGCTGCAAACCGACACCCACACCACCTCCGCCTTGCCAGTGCCAGACATCGCCGCCCGGCTGGCAGTGGGTGGTGCCGCCCACGCCGACGCCCGTGTACACCACGCCGACTCCCGTGTACACGACACCGACGCCCGTGTACAGCACGGTGCCGGTGCGTACACCGACGCCGGTGTACACCACGGCGAGTCCGTCGCCGACCCAGACCCAGGTCGTCCCGGTTGTCGAGTCAAGTTCACCGGTGCCGTCCGGGCCTGCCAACACCGGCGGCGGCATGGCCGGCGGCAGTAACATCCCGCTGGCGGCCGGCGGTGGCGCGGTCGCGTTGATCGCGGCGCCGCTCGGGTTGGTCGCGTTCCGCCGCTGGCGGCAGACTCGCGGCGCCGCGTAACCCCGCGGTCCCGCGTTCAACGTGTACCTGCCACGTCACCGGCGTACGCCGCTGGGACGGTGGGCGATGCTCACCGTCCTGGCGGCGGCCGTGCTGTGCGTCGTCGGCGTCATTGTCGCCGCGGCGGCGCTGACCAGTCACGGCCCGCTGCCGGACAGCGCCGCATCGCTGATCCCGGCGTCGGTCAAGAGCTCCGTCCCGCGACTCACCTCGAACCCGCGGGTACGACAGCTGAAGCGGTCGGTACCGGTGCGCCTGCGCATTCCGGCGATCGGCGTGAACGCGCCGGTGACGGAAGTCGGGCTGAACCGCGACGGCAGCGTACAGGTGCCGCCGCTCGCCGACCACGACCTGACTGGCTGGTACAAGTACGGCCCGACGCCGGGGCAACGCGGTGCCTCGGTGATCCTCGGGCACGTCGACTCGGTGACCGGCCTGTCGGTGTTCTTCAAGCTCAAGGATCTGCGGAAGGGAGACAGGATCTATGTCCGGCTGACCGACAGCAAGACCGCGGTGTTCGTGGTGGACGGCCTGCAGCGGACCGCCAAGACGACGTTCCCGACCGACGCCGTCTACGGCAGGCTCAAGTACCCGGGCCTGCGGCTGGTCACCTGCGGTGGCCCGTTCGATCCGGCGACCGGCCACTACGAAGACAACATAATCGTCTACGCGCACCTGGTGGCCTCCCGCTAAGGAGGTGCCCGCTAAGGAGGTGCGTGGCCCACGGGCCCCCTTCTAGGGGGCTTCGGGGGCCACGCTCCCCCCGAGGCGCGGCCCCCCGGGGGCTGAAGCGCAGCGCTCAGGCGCCGCGCTCGTTGCGCACGGCGAGCAGCGCCGCCTGAGTGCGGTCCTGCACGCCGAGCTTGGCGAGCACGGAGCTGACGTGCGCCTTGACGGTCTTCTCCGCCACGTGCAAGGACCGCGCGATCTCCCGGTTCGACCGGCCCTTGGCGAGCTCGGCGAGCACTTCGCGCTCTCTGACGGTGAGCGATTCGATCCCGCTCACCGCGGTGTGCGCGGCGGACCGCACCAGCGGCCCGGCGGCGGACTGGGCCAGCAGCACGTTGCCGTCGTGCACCGAGCGGATCCCGCGCACGAGCGCGTCCGGGTCAATGTCCTTGTACAGCACGCCGGCGGCGCCCGAGCGCATCGCCAGGCTCGCCGCGGCGGGGTCGGTCGCGCTGGTCAGCACCAGTATCCGGGACGGGCACTCGCGCGCTACCAACTCGGACAGCACGGCGATCCCGTCCATGCCTGGCAGCTTGAGGTCGAGCAGGATCACGTCCGGCGAGAGTTCCCCAGCCAGCGCAAGCGCCGAAGCCCCGTCAGCGGCGTCCCCGGCAACCGTGATGTCATCCTGAACCTGAAGCAGCGCGCGCAGCCCCTGCCGCACCACCGGATGGTCGTCCACGATCAGCACCGAAATCACTTCGCACCGCCATGCACGGGCACCGTCGCACGGATCCTCGTCCCGCTGCCCGGGGCCGAATCAACCGACAGGCTCCCGCCCACCGCGCACACGCGGTCGCGCATCGACGCCAGCCCAAGGCCGGCCGACGGGCCGCCCACCACGAAGCCCTGCCCGTCGTCGGCCACCTCGAGCACGGCTGCCCGGGACCCGCCGCGACCCGAGGACGACCCCCGCCCAAGGCAGATCCGGATCGACGTCGCCGCGGCGTGCCGCAGCGCGTTGTGCAGCGCCTCCTGCGCCACCCGGTACAGCGCCGCCTCCGTGTCCGCGCCGAGCGAGGGCAGGCCGTCGGCCACCGACACCTGCACCGGCACGCCGTGCGCCCGCGCGGCCAGTGCCGCGTACCGGCGCACCGACTCGGCCAGCCCGCCCTCGGCCAGGTCGGGCGGGGCGAGCCCGTCGATCACCGCACGCAGTTCGGCGTGCGCCTCGGCGGCGAGCGACTCCACGGCCGCCATTTCCTCCGTCAGGGCGGCGCCCGCGTCGGAAGGACGCCCCGCTGGCAGCGACCCGCCGGGCCGGGCGGCGAGCACAGCGGCGGCGCGTGCATGCGCGCGCAGCGAGAACAGCTTCTGGGTCACCGCGTCGTGCAGCTCACGGGCCAGCCGCGCACGCTCGGTCAGCACGGAGACCTCGCGAGACCGCTCGGTCAGCCGCGCGTTGGTCAGCGCGATCGCCGCGTGGGTGGCGAACAGCGTGAGGATCTCCTCGTCGCGCTCGGTGAAGCCGGAGCTCTTGGCGGTGACCTTGTTGGCGGCGAAGATGATGCCCAGCACCCGGTCGCCGTCGCGCACCGGCACGCCAAGGAAGTGCGTCATCCGCGGGTGCGCCGAAGGGAAGCCCTGGAACCTGGGGTCGGCGCGGATGTCCGCGAGCCGCTGCGGCTTGCCCTCGCGGAGCAGCACGGCCAGCATGCCGTGCCGGCGCGGCAGCGGCCCGATCGCCGCCCACTCGGCGGGGCTCACCCCGTCCACCACGAACTCGGCGAACGAGTCGGCCGCGTCGGGCACTCCGAGCGCCGCGTACCGGGCGCCGACCAGGGAGCGCGCGGACCTGACGATGACTTGCAGCACGTCGCGGACGGACAGCTGCCTGGTCACGGACAGCACCGCCTGGCTCACCTGGGACAGCTCCCCGAGCCCGTCGCTCATAGCTACCGACGTTATCCGCAACCGCGTGCGACCCGCATCAACCAAAGGTCCTACGACCAGAGTCCGAGGACCACCGCGCCGCAGGCCCGATGTGCCCGCCACCACGAGAACCTAGCGTGAGCACCATGAGTAACCCGATAGCGCTTGTCACAGGGGCCTCCCGCGGGCTCGGCCGCGCGCTCGCCGCGGGTCTGGTCCGCGAGGGATACACGCTGATCGTCGACGCCAGGGACGAGGCCGCGCTCATCGCCGCGGCGGACGAGGACGGCTTCGCCCTGGCCGTGCCGGGCGACGTCACCGACCCAGGGCACCGTGCGGAGCTGCGGCAGGCGGTGGAAAAGCTCGGCGGCCTCGATCTGCTGGTGAACAACGCCGGCACGCTCGGCGCTCATCCGCTGCCGGCCATGGCCGACTACCCAGTGGATGAGCTGCGTACCGCGTTCGAGGTGAACGTCGTCGCGCCGGTCGCCCTCACCCAGCTGCTGCTGCCGGCGCTCCGCGTCCGCGGCGGCGCGGTGCTGAACGTCACCTCGGACGCCGCGGTGGAGCCGTACGCGGGCTGGGGTGGCTACGGCGCCGCCAAGGCCGCGCTGGAGCAAGCGTCCAGCGTGCTCGCCGCCGAGGAGCTCACCGTCCGCGTCTGGTGGGTCGACCCCGGCGACCTGCGCACCGACATGCATCAGCAGGCCTTCCCCGGGGAGGACATCTCCGGCCGGCCGCTGCCGGCCGCGGTCGTGCCCGGCTTCGTCCGCCTGGTCACCGAACGCCTGCCCAGCGGCCGCTACCGTGCGCCGGAGCTGATCTCATGATCACCGCGACCGATCGGCTCGACTTCACGCTCCCGTCAGAACTGGAGGCGCACGAGCCGCCGGAACGCCGCGGCGTGCCAAGGGACGCGGTCCGGATGCTGGTCAGCCGCCACTTCTCCGGCTCGCTCACCCATCACGTCTTCGCCGAGCTGCCGGCCCTGCTCCGCCCCGGCGACCTCCTGGTGGTCAACACCAGCGCCACGCTCCCCGCCGCGGTCGGCGGCATCCACTTTTCCACGCCGCTTCCCGACGGCAGCTGGCTTGTCGAGATCAGACAGAACGGCATCGGTGCGCCGGGCACGGACATCACCTTGCCCGGGGAGGCTGTCCTTTCGCTGCTGGATCGCGTCTCGCCACGGCTGTGGCGGGCCAGGCTGTCCACGGCGGTCGTGCCGTACCTGCTCAAGCACGGCACGCCGATCCGCTACTCGTACGTGCGGCGGGACTGGGACCTGGCCGACTACCAGACGGTGTTCGCCAGGACGCCGGGCAGCGCCGAGATGCCGAGCGCCAGCCGGCCGTTCACGCCGCGCACCGTGACCGAACTCGCCGGCCGCGGCGTGCTGATCGCCCCGATCACGCTGCACACCGGGGTCTCCTCGCTGGAGGAAGACGAGGATCCGTACCCGGAGCCGTTCGATGTCCCGCCCGCGACCGCGCGGCTGGTGAACCATGTCCGCTGGGAGAGCGGCCGGGTGATCGCGGCCGGCACCACGGTGGTGCGCGCGCTGGAGAGCGCGGTCGGTCCGGACGGGCTGGTCCAGCCCGCGGCGGGCTGGACCTCGCACGTGGTGACCCCGCAAACCGGCGTGCGCGTCGTGGACGGGCTGCTCACCGGGCTGCACGAGCCGCGCTCGTCGCACCTGCGGATGCTGACCGCGTTCGCCGGCCAGGACCTGCTCGGCCGCTGCTACACCGAGGCGATCAACGCCGGCTACCTATGGCACGAGTTCGGCGACGTGCACCTGCTGCTACCCTTACGCCCGGATGAAGACCACGCTGCTGATCACGCTGACCGGGCCGGACCGGCCGGGGGTGACCTCACGGTTGTTCGGGGTCCTGGCCAAGCATGCCCTGACCGTGCTCGACATCGAGCAGGTGGTCATCCGGGGCAAGCTGGTGCTCGGCGTGCTGCTCGACTGCCCCGAGTCTCCCGATTTGACCGGCATTCACCGGGGAGTCACCGCGCTGGCCAGCGAGCTGGGCCTGGCCGCGGAGATCACCACGGGGCTCGGTGACCTGCCCCGCGCCCGCGGCCGGCTGCACGTGACGCTGCTCGGCAGCCCGCTGACGCCCGCCGCGATCGGTGCGATCGCCGGGCAGATCGCGGCCAGCGGGGCGAACATCGACCGGATCGCCCGGCTCGCGCGGCGCCCGGTGACCTGCATCGAGCTGGATGTCTCCGGCGCCGATCCCGCCTTGCTGCGCGCCGAACTGGCCCGTGCCGCCGCCACATACGGCGTCGACGTCGCGGTGCAGCGCGGCGGGCTGCACCGGCGGGCGATGCGGCTGATCGTGATGGACGTCGACTCCACGCTCATCCAGGACGAGGTCATCGACCTGCTCGCCGCCCGGGCCGGCTGCGCCGCCGAAGTCGCGAAGGTGACGTCCGCCGCGATGCGCGGCGAGCTGGACTTCGCCGCCTCGCTGCGGGAGCGGGTCGCGCTGCTGGCCGGCCTGCCGGCCTCGGTGCTCGGCGAAGTGCGGGACGCGCTGCGGCTGACGCCGGGCGCCGAAACGCTGGTCGCCACGCTGCGGCGGCTCGGCTACAAGACCGGGATCGTCAGCGGCGGCTTCAGCCAGGTCATCGAGCCGCTCGCGGCCTCGCTCGGCATCGACTACGCGGTCGCGAACCAGCTCGAGGTCGCGGACGGCAAGCTGACCGGGCGGATCTGCGGGCCGGTCGTGGACCGTGCCGCGAAGGCGGCCGCGCTGCGCCGGTTCGCCGACCAGGCCGGCGTCCCCGTGTCGCAGGCGATCGCGGTCGGCGACGGCGCCAATGACCTCGACATGATCGCCGCGGCCGGCCTCGGCGTCGCGTTCAACGCCAAGCCGGTCGTCCGCGACGCCGCCGACGCCTCGCTCAGCTTCCCCCACCTCGACGCGGTCCTCTACCTCCTGGGCATCCCCCGCGACGAAGTAGAAGCCGCCACCAAGTAACCCGCACCGCGCCCGTTTCGTCCGATATGTCGGACGCAGCGTGCCGATGGCGGGGATTACTAACGTGACACATGACGCCAACGAGACGCAGGCGACAGCCTTTCGTGGCTGAAAGGGCCCGTGGTAGAAAAGGCGCCAGATCGGCACCCTTTTCTTACAGGGAGCACTTTTCTAGCAGCTAAGCGACGCGCAATGCCGGACATAGGGCACAAATTGCGCAACGCGGGGGAAGCAGGTAGGTCGTTTGGAAAAATAATGGGCCGGTGGAGCCGCCGAACTGCGGCACCACCGGCCCGGGAGTTACTTGGCGCGGCGCTCGGTTTGCGCGGGCTCCGGCTCCTCGAGAGTCTCCACGGCGGGCATCTCGTGCTTGCTCTCGACGGCGGGTGACACCGCGGCGGACACTTCGGTGCTGGCGGGTGCCGGCTCGGCGACGCCGGACGCGCGGCGCTTGGAGTACACGATCGCCGCGATGATGATTACGATCGCGCCGACCGGAATGCCGATCCGCAGGCCCAGGTTGTGGCTGTACTTGACCACGCTGCTCGCGATCAGCAGCGAGACCAGGTTCGTCACCTTGATCAGCGGGTTGATCGCGGGGCCGGCGGTGTCCTTGAACGGGTCGCCGACGGTGTCGCCGATGACGGTCGCGGCGTGGGCCTCCGAGCCCTTGCCGCCGTGGTTGCCGTCCTCGACGAGCTTCTTGGCGTTGTCCCAGGCGCCGCCGGAGTTGGCCAGGAACACGGCCATCAGCACGCCCGCGCCGATCGCGCCGGCCAGGTAGGAGCCGAGCGGGCCGTAGCCGAGCGCGAACCCGACCGCGATCGGGGTGAGCACGGCGAGCAGGCCGGGCGTGACGAGCTCACGCAGCGAGTCCCTGGTGACCAGGTCGATCACGCGGCTGTACTCGGGCTTCTCGGTGCCGTCCATGATGCCGGGGCGGGTGCGGAACTGGTTCCGCACCTCGAGGACGACCCCCTGCGCGGCGCGGCCCACCGCCATGATCAGCAGGCTGGCGAACAAGAACACGACGGACGCGCCGACGATGATGCCGACCAGGATGTTCGGCTTGGCGATGTCCAGGCTGAACGTGTTGCCGGCGGTGCCGAGCGCGTCCGACACCTGGGTGCGGAACGAGCCGAACAACGCGGTCGCGGCCAGCACCGCGGTGGCGATCGCGATGCCCTTGGTGATCGCCTTGGTGGTGTTGCCGATGGCGTCGAGCGTGGTCAGCGCCTGCGCGGCCTCGCCCTCGACGTCGCCGGACATCTCCGCGATGCCCTGCGCGTTGTCGGTCACCGGGCCGAAGGAGTCCATCGACACGATGACGCCGACGGTGGTGAGCAGACCGACACCGGCCATCGCGACCGCGAACAGCGCGATCGTCGCGTTGCCGGTGGCGAGCAGATAGGCGCCGAACACGGCGCCGCCGATCAGCAGCGCCGAGTAGACGCTGGACTCCATGCCGGACGCGATGCCGGACAGGATGACGGTCGCCGCGCCGGTCTCCGAACTCTGCCCGATGTCCTTGACCGGGCGCCGGTTCGTCTCGGTGAAGTAGCCGGTCAGCAGCTGGATCGCGCTGGCCAGCACCAAGCCGATCAGCACGGCGCCGAACGCGATCCACCGCGGGTTGCCGTTGAAGGTCAGGATCGAGTGGTCGGTGACACCGGGGAACGAGCTGAACTTGGCCGGCAGGAACGTGAACGACGCGATCGCGACGCCGATCGCCGAAATGACCGCCGAGATGAAGAAGCCTCGGTTGATCGAGGTCATCCCGCTGCGGTCACCCTTGCGCGGCCTGACCGAGAAGACGCCGATCACCGCGGTGATCACGCCGATGCCGGTCACGATCAGCGGGAAGACCAAGCCCTTGTTGCCGAACGCCACCTGCCCCAGGATCAGGCTCGCGACGAGCATCACGGAGTAGGACTCGAACAGGTCCGCCGCCATGCCGGCGCAGTCGCCGACGTTGTCACCGACGTTGTCCGCGATCGTCGCCGCGTTACGCGGGTCGTCCTCGGGGATGTTCTGCTCCACCTTGCCGACCAGGTCCGCGCCAACGTCCGCGGCTTTGGTGTAGATGCCCCCGCCGACACGCATGAACATGGCGAGCAGCGCCGCGCCGAGGCCGAAGCCTTCCAGCACATCGGGCGAGTTGCCCTTGTACGCGATCACCACGATCGCGACGCCGAACAGCCCCAGGCCGACGGTGAACATACCGGCCACACCACCGGTGCGGAACGCGATGCGCATCGCACGCTGTTCGCCGCCCTCACGGGCCGCGGCCGCGACGCGCACGTTGCCGCGTACGCATAGCGACATGCCGGTGAACCCGGTAAGCGCCGAGAACAACGCGCCGACCAGGAAGAAGCCGCTGCGGCCCCAGCGGACGCCCTCACCGCCGGCCCCCACGGGCAGCAGGAGCAGCACGAAGAACAAGATGACGACGAAGACGCTCAGCGTCTTGAACTGGCGACGCAGGTAGGCCGCGGCGCCCTCCTGCACGGCGCGCGCGATCTCCTGCATCCGCTCGGTGCCCTGGCTAGCCGCGAGCACCTCCCGCACCAGCGCGTACGCCACACCGAGCGCGAGCAGCCCGATGACAGCGACGATCACAACCCAGGTCAGGTTGCTGCCGCTCACGGTGGCCGAGGGTGCGGCCGCCGCGGCGAGATACCTGGACATTCGACCTCCTGGATCCAGGAATGGAAGTAGCCGATCGTGCCGATCGGGGAGAGACAGTAAGTGGCCGGGAGTCTACGCAGGCACACGGCCAATCATGAACCCGTGACGGTTCCTAACATTTCCGAGACGTAATCGTTATCATGACGATGTGCGTCAGTTATCGAGACTGAGCGCTTCAGCTTGGCGCGATAACGCCTCGGCGGCGACCTGCGCCGGCCACGTCATGCGGACGCTGACGCCCGTGCCCGTCGCCGAGATCCGGACGTCATCGGCAAGCCCGGAGATTACCGCGAGCCCGAAACCGGCGGGGAACGACACGCCGTTGTCCTGCATCGCGCTTGTCTTGCCGTTCGCGCTGCCGCTGGCGTTCGAGCCCGCTGGGCCGGGTACCGCGTCACGCACGATGACCTCGAACTTCTCGCCGAGGTCGGACAGTTCGATCCGGATAGGTTCCGCCGGGCAGTGCCTGCGGTGCGCCTCGACGGCGCGCGAGCATGCCTCGCCCACCGCGAGGCGGACCTCGTCAAGCAGTGATTCTTCGACACCGCTGCGCCGCGCAACCGCGGTTGCCACTAGCCGCGCGGTCCGGACGTGCGCGGGCAGCGGTGTGAATGCGACCTCGACCGTGGCCATTCGGGAAGGCCTCCCTGGCCGGGCTACTTCTCGGACTTCCGGGCCGCGATGGCCAGGTCCACGGTGTCGTGGATGCCGAACACCTTGGTCAGGCCGGTGATCCGGAAGATCTTGAGAATCCGCTCCTGCGTGCAGACCAGGTCCAGCGAGCCGTCGTGGGCCCGGACCCGCTTGAGTCCGCCCACCAGCACGCCGAGGCCGGTCGAGTCGAGAAACTCGACCTTCTCCATGTTCACCACGAGCTGGTAATTGTTCTTGTTGACGAGATCGATCAGCAGCTCGCGCAGCCGTGGCGCCGTGTAGACATCGATCTCACCCTCGACGTCGACGACCTCGATGCCGTCCTTGGTGTAATGACCCAGCTTCAGATCCACAAATCCTCCAGCGCCATGCACGGCGTCATGTAAGCGTCCCACCCCGGCGCGCGGGCTGGCGTGGCTCGAGCGCCGTTGATCCTCTGCGGCATTCAACCACGCTCCGATGTCATGTCTACACATAATCATGCCTTCGGGCATCACCCAACGGGTGACACACTGAAAACCTGTGCCGACACTCACGCCGATCCCTCCTACAGGGCCTGCCGCCGAGTCTACGACCGACCGCGCGCAGGCTGAGTACTCGCGCGCTCTCGGCGTGCTGCTCGATGCGGCGCCGCCGGACTGCGCGATGCACGTCTCGCACATCCCGGGTCGCGAGGGACGGCGTGTGCCCTGGCCAGCATGGGTGCCCGCGGATATCGCGGCGGTGTTCGGCGCTAGGGGCATCGACGCGCCCTGGTCGCATCAGGCGGCCGCGGCCAGCCACGCGCACGACGGCCGCAATGTGATCATCTCCACGCCGGCCGCGTCGGGTAAGTCCCTCGCCTACCTGCTGCCGGCGCTTACCGCCATCGCGGCCGGCGAAACCGTGCTGTATATCACTCCCACGAAGGCGCTGGCCGCCGATCAGCTCGCCGCGTTGAAGGCGCTCGAGGTGCCCGGCCTGCACGCCGCAGTGCTGGATGGCGACACCTCGCAGGCCGAACGCGCGTGGGCGCGCAGCCACGCGAGGTACCTGCTCACCACGCCGGACATGCTGCACTGCGCGCTGCTGCCCGGGCACAAGCGATGGTCCGGGTTCTTCAGCCGGCTGCGGTACGTGATCGTGGACGAGTGCCACGGGTACCGGGGGATCTTCGGCTCGCACGTGGCGCAGGTGCTGCGGCGGCTGCGGCGCGTAGTCGCGCACCACCGGGTGGCGGCCGATGTCCCCGGACCGGTTTTCGTACTGGCGTCGGCGACGGTCGGCGACCCGGCCGGCTGCGCCCGCCTGCTGACCGGCCTGCCGGCCGAGGCGGTGACCGAGGATGGCTCGCCGCGCGGACCGCTCGCGTTCGTCCTGCTCGAGCCCCCGCTCACCGGCGCGCGCGGCGAGTCCGGCGCACGGCTGCGCCGGACCGCGACGATGCAGACCGCGGAGCTGCTCGCCAGCCTGGTCCAGGAGAACGTGCAGACGCTCGCGTTCATCAGGTCGCGGCGCGGCGCCGAGGCGGTCGCGCTCGCCGCCCGCGGCCACCTCAACGGGGCTGGCAGCCCCGCCGGCACAGCCGGCCCCGCTGGCAGGGTCGCCGCGTACCGGTCGGGCTACCTGGCCGAGGATCGCCGCATGCTCGAGGCCGCGTTGAACTCGGGCGAGCTCACCGGGCTGGCCACCACGACGGCGCTGGAGCTCGGCATCGACATCAGCGGGCTCGACGCGGTGCTGATCGCGGGGTGGCCGGGCACCTGGGCCTCGCTGTGGCAGCAGGCGGGCCGGGCCGGGCGCGGCGGCCAGAGCGCCGCCGCGGTGCTGATCGCCCGCGACGACCCGCTCGACACCTACCTGGTCCGTCATCCGGAGGTACTGCTGGGCCACCCGGTGGAGGCGACCGTCCTCGACCCGGCCAACGCCTACGTGCTCGCGCCGCACCTGAACGCGGCCGCCGCGGAGCTGCCGCTGACCGACGCGGACATGACGTTGTTCGGGCCGGCCGCGCGCCCGGTCGCCGACGAGCTGACCGCTGCTGGCCGACTGCGGCGCCGGCCGGGCGCGTGGTACGCGCTGCGGCGGGACACGTCGAGCTTGCGCGGCGGCGGCATCGGGCCGGTGCGCGTGGTCGAGGAGGAGACCGGGCGGCTGGTCGGTACCGTCGACGAGCCGTCCGCGCACCTGCTCGTGCACGACGGCGCGGTGTACCTGCACCAGGGTGACAGCTACCTGGTGAGCGGCCTGTACCTGCCGGACCGGGTCGCGCTCGTGTCGTCCGGCGACCCCGGTTACACGACGATGGCGCGGGCCACCACCGAGATCGCGGTGCGGGACGTGCTGCGGCACGCCGCGTGGGGCGAGGCGGACCTGCGGTTCGGCGACGTGCAGGTCACCCGGCAGGTCGTCTCGTACGCGCGGCGCAGCGCCGATACCGGCACCTCGCTCGGCGACACGCCGCTGGACCTGCCGCCACGCCAGCTGGTCACCCGCGCGGTGTGGTGGACGCTGTCCGCGGCGCAGCGGGCCGGGCTCGCGGCCGGCGGTTTCGATCTGGCCGGAGCGGCACACGCGACCGAGCACGCCTCGATCGCGCTGCTGCCGTTGTTCGCGACGTGCGACCGCTGGGACATCGGCGGCGTGTCCGCCGACCCGCACCCGGCGACCGGTCAGCTGAGCGTCTTCGTCTACGACGGGCACGACGGCGGGGCCGGCTTCGCCGAGCGCGGCTTCGGCGCCGCCGCGGACTGGCTGCGCGCCACCCGCCAGGCGATCGCCTCCTGCGAATGCGAGCACGGCTGCCCGTCCTGCGTCCAGTCACCCAAGTGCGGCAGCGGAAACCATCCGCTTTCCAAACGCGGCGCCGTCGCGCTGCTGGACGCTCTGCTGGCCGGCGCTCCCCCGCCGGGGCAGTAACAATTGCACAATCGTCCTGCTAGATGCGCCAATTACGCATGAGAACGGCCAAGTTGAGCACCCTGAGTAGCGAAAGTGCGGTTTCGATATACGCAACGTGGTTATTTTGGGTGCATAGGAAGCTTTGGGGCCTACTTGCCTGTAGCAGGTCGTCCTACCTGTACGTATCGGCCGGTCCCTGAAAAGGGGGCGGCCCCCGCCGGGGGGGAGAGCGGGGGCCGCGTACGGGTCCGGCCCTGGGGGGGGAGGCCGGCTCCGTCCTTTCGGAAAGCTTATCTGCATTGGGCTCGCGTATCGACTACGGGATCCCGCATACAGCGTCAGCCAATGGAATTACAACATATCGCGCACGATCATGAACAGTACTATCGCCCGACGACCTGCCGAACGGCAGGTTTTTTCACTCTGTAAGACGTTGCTACACCCCTCAAGTATGTGATCGTTCAACATCTACACCTTAAGGATCGGTGTTTTTGCACCCGTCGAGCCGCCGTCCCACCAGGCAAGACGCCTGACCGCCCGGGCCTTGCGGCCGAGCCGGGGCACGGCCGCCGACGCCGCGCGGGCGGTCGCTTGGCGGCGGGCCTGAGGTCGCGGTCGCGGCGGCCGTCGCGCCTTTGGCGGGCATCGCATCAGGAACCTCAATTACGGCATATTTCCCATTCAGGCACGAACACCCCAGTATTCCGCGCTTTGCTCGCCGGCAAAGCCACTGGTGAGGGACATGTGATCATGCCGACTGATTAAGATCACGAATTGATCACACCTAGGGCTTTGCAGCACCGCGGTTTCGTCGTACAACGGAGGTACGGACGCGGGAGCGTCCGGGCACGGCAGCCGGGTACCCACGCGCGACCAGCCGCGGGAGGCGTGTCAGGGCAGGTCAGGCCACAACAGCCGACCTGACCGACAGAGATAGGTGCACGCTTGGTAGCCCGGAATGACGTGGCGCGCGGCGGCGCCCCTGCCAGGGGCGCCGTTCGCTTTCACGGGCTTGTCTGGCGCGGCTGGCGCGGGTGATTCGGCGGCACGGCTGCTTCGGCTGGCGCGGCTGCTTCGGCTGGCGCAGTTGGCGCGGGCTGGCGCGGGCTGGCGCGGCTGCTTCGGCTGGCGCGGCGGCCCGGGCTGGCGCGGCTGGCGCGGGTGGGACCGGCGGGCGCGCCCGGCGCGGTTCGCCCGGCAGTCCGCTTGGCGCGGCTTGGCGCGGCTGGCCCGGCCGGCTGGCGCGGTTCGCTGGCCGCCAGGCGGGGCTGCGGACAGCAGACCGGCTCGACCGGCCTCGATAGCGTGGTGGTTTTACCCTTTGTGGTAACCGGGCCCTCGTGTACAGGGGTCGATCCTCCACGAAGGGTTAATTTTCCACGTTGCTGAAGGGCCTGTCGGTGCGCTCCTATCCCGACAGTCGCACAGTGCACTACAGTAACAGCCCGCGCAGCCGGCGGCGGCAACGGCGGCATCAGCCGCACGCACGCAATTAGCCCACGGGATCCGCTCCAGGGATAAGTGGCAATAACCGGACGTACCCGACAGAGCGCCCGGAACATAGCTAGATGTCCGGGTTCGCGGGTTCCGTGAGGGGCGCAACCGCGGACTTCACCTAAACCCCTAGCGGTCGGCACACGGCTGGCCCACGCCGCTCTGCGCCACCGGCAGTCAATCACAATCACCTTTTATAGTGATATCGTCCCGTTGTTCCTAATATTTACCTATTAATGACGTGGGTCCACAACAGCACAACAACCCGGCTCCTGCCCAGCCGCGTCGCCGCGGGGCATGAAACGCCGCGCTGGCAGGGGGATGCTGCGCTGTTAGCTATCGAGACCGTTAGCCTTGGACCTTGTCCGAATATGCTCTGCCCCGCAGAGTGCCTGTGCGGGATCTCGGGGGCCTGGGGCGCGATGGGAGAGGGACTCAATGGTCCGCAGCGGAACGCCGGAGCCTGCCGGCAGCGACCAGTCGCTGGGGGATCTCGTGTCCCTGGCCATGAAGGACATGTCGCAGCTCGTCAGGTACGAGATCGACCTCGCGAAAACCGAGCTGCGCGGTGACCTCAAGCGAGTCGGGCTGGCCAGCGCGCTCGGCGGCGTCGCCGCGTTCACCGGATGCCTGGTCCTGGTCCTGCTCTGCATCGCGTTCGCCTACGGGCTGGTCGCCCTCGGCATCTGGACTTGGGCAGCGTTCTTGATAGTGGCCGGGGTCTGCGTGGCGCTGGCCGGCGGCGCGGTGGGCATCGCCGTCCTCAAGATGCGCCACCTGTCCGGCATGAAGCAGACCAGGGAGTCGTTCACCCAGGGTCTGGGCGTGCTGCGCCGCGACGGCAAGGACCAGGACGGCAAGGACCACCGTGGCAAGGACCACCTCGCCTCGGGCGGCGACGCGAAGATCATCGCGGACGGAGACAGGCAGGGCTCGGCGCGGATCAGCCTGGGTGCGGGCTCCAGCGACGGCCAGCGGCCGGCCGGCGGGACCGGCAGCGACGGGACCGGCACCGGCGGGACCGGCACCGGCGGGCGCGGCACTGACGGGACCGGCGAGCCCGGCGAACTCGGTACCGGCGGCCACTCAGTCGCGCAGCGGTGAGGCTGGCGACGATGGGCGTCGCGGCGGACTCCGCGGTCCAGATCACCGGACCGTGGGCGCATCGGACGGTCAGTGCGAACGGCACCAGGTTCCACGTCGCGGAGGCCGGCGACGGGCCGCTGGTGCTGCTGCTCCACGGCTTCCCCGAGTTCTGGTGGTCCTGGCGGCACCAGCTCACCAGCCTGCCGGAAGCGGGGTACCGCGCCGTCGCCGTGGACCTGCGCGGCTACGGCGGCAGCGACAAGCCACCGCGCGGCTATGACCTCGTCACCGCCGCCGCGGACGCGGCCGGCCTGGTACGCGCCCTCGGCGAGGCGAACGCGGTCGTGGCCGGGCACGACTGGGGCGGCCTGATCGCGTGGACCCTCGCCGCCTACTACCCGAAGGTCGTCCGCAGGCTCGCCGTGGTCTCCATGGCACACCCGCTGCGGATGCGTTCCGCGGTGTTCACCGACCCGCTCGGCCAGGGCCGGCGCAGCGGGTACGCGTTCGGTTTCCAGCTGCCGCGACGCCCCGAGCACCAGCTCGTCCGCGACGGCGCCGCCAGGGTCAGGCAACTGCTGGACAACTGGTCCGGCCCCGGCTGGCCGGACCCGGACACCGCGCGCACTTACCAGCGGGCGATCCGGATCCCCTCGGTCGCGCACTCCGCGCTGGAATACCAGCGATGGTTCGTCCGCAGCACGATCCGCCCCGACGGGCTCCGCTACGCCCGGCGGATGCGCTCCCCGGTGCAGGCGCCCGTCCTGCACCTGCACGGCGCGCTCGACACCTGCGTGCTGCCGCAGACCGCACGCGGCGCCGGGCGGTACGTGGACGGCGCCTACCGGTGGCGGGTCATCGACGGTGCCGGGCACTTCCCCCACGAGGAACGCCCGGACAGCTTCAACACCGAGCTGACCGGCTGGCTGGCAGATCCAGAACCAGAACGCTGATGAGAGATCGCGACCAGGCTGGCAGGCCCCGTAACGCGAGGCCGCGCGACGCTCTCGGCCGCCCGCTCCCCCGCGGTTCCGGTGACGAACCGCGCATCCCCGACGACCTGTCGCTGCCGCCGGACCAGACCGTGCGGCTGGCGGACCAGCTGCTCCGCGATGGGCGGCCGTTCCACGCCCACGAGGTGCTCGAAGCGGCCTGGAAAACCGGGCTGGCGGACGAACGCGACCTATGGCAAGGGCTGGCGCAGATCGCGGTCGGCCTCACCCACGCGCACCGCGGCAACGCGCGCGGAGCGGTCACGCTGCTGCGCCGCGGGGCGCAGCGGGCCGGTGAGTCCCGGCCACCGGACAGCTACGGCATGGACCTCGAGGCGATGACGGCGGCGGCGCGTACGCTGGCCGACGACATCGAGCGGGACGGGCTGGCGAACATTCCCCCAGCGGCGCTCTGCCCGCCGCTACAGCGCCGCTAGAGGCTTAGTCGCAGCCCTGGGTGGACACCTGAGTGGTGGCCTCCATGCCCGCCTGCACGTCCGGCATGACCTCGTCCGCGGTCAGCGCGAAACCGATGTCGGACACGCCCACCGCCGCGGCGAACACCACCCCGTCGACGTTGCCCTCGGGGGACAGCAGCGGGCCGCCCGAGTTGCCCTCCTCCACGATCGCCCGGATCTCGTAGATCTGCCTGGTCACGGTCTGGGTCTGATAGATGTTCGGCCCCTGCGCGTCCTGGATCCCGCCGATCCTGGCCGGCGCCTGCTGGAGCGAAGTCGCGTTCAGCGGGTACCCCGCGACCACCGCGTCGTCACCCGCGCCGGCTGTCCCGGCGAAGTGCAGCGGGGAGAGCCCCAGGCCCCGCACGTAGAGCACCGCCACGTCCACCTCGGGGTCGTAGTAGACCACGGTCGCGGGCAGCTGCCTGCCGTCCGTGGTGGTCACCCGCTGGTCCGAAGTCACCCCGGCGACCACGTGCGCGTTGGTGAGGACGTGGTCGGGCGAGATGACGAAGCCCGAGCCCTCGATGATCTTCCCGCAGCTTGGCGCCATGCCCTGCACCTTGACGACGCGGGTGCGTGCCGCCTGGTACCCGGCCCGGTCCAGCACGGCGGGGTCCGGGGCCGGTATCGCCAGGATCCGGTCCTCCCCGATCCTGCCGAACACCTCCGCGTAGGTGCTGTTGCTGTTCAGCAGGCGGCGGAAGTCGGAAAACATCGTGCGGGCCGGCGTCGGCATGAACTTGTCCAGCGTCCGCAGCACGAGCGAGTTGCTCACCTGCTGGTCCACGACGGGGAACGGCGAGCCGTTCAGCACGGTACCGACCACCCAGGCGATCAGCAGCACGGACACAATGCTCACCACGGCGCCGCCGGCCGAGTCCGCCACGGTCGCCGAGTGCCAGGTCACCGTCGACCGCATCGCGGCGCCGACCGCGGAGGCGACGAACTGCCCGATCACCGCGAAGCTCACCAGCAGGATGACCGCGACGATGCTCTGCTGGGTCTGCCCGCCGACCAGTACCCGGGAGATGGCGGGCCCGAACTCGGCGCCGAGCAGCGCCCCGCCGACGAACCCGAAAAAGCTGAGAATGCCGACGATGAAGCCCTGCCGGTATCCCGAGACCGCGAAGGCAGCGACCACCACGATCAGCAGGAGGTCGAGCACGTCACCGCTCACAACGTCAACGGTATAGCGTGCCGGGCACTAGCGAGCCCGCATCGGTACGTCGATGACCGTCGATGTGTCCCACGGGCGTTCCCAGCCGCCGAGCCGCAGCAGCCGGTCGACGATCAGCGCGGTAAAACCCCAGACCAGCATGCCCCGGACCCGGAAGGCAGGGGACGCGTACCCGCCGGCGCCGCGGACCAGCAGGCGCGCCGCCGGATCGGCCAGCTCGCGGACCGGGACCCGCTCCACCGCCGCGACCTCAGCCGGGTCGACGGGCGCGACCGCGCACGGCCGCCGCCACCACGCGAGCACCGGCACTACCCGGAACCCGGTCCGCGGGATGAACAGCTCGGGCAGCGTGCCGAGCACGTCGACGCCGTCCGGATCCAGACCGGTCTCCTCGACCGCCTCCCGCAGCGCCGCGGCCACCGGGCCGTCGTCGGCGGCGTCGATCGAGCCGCCGGGGAACGCCGGCTGCCCCGGATGATGCCGCAGCCCCTCACTGCGCTGGATCAGCAGCAGGTCAGGACCTTCCCCGAACAAAATGAGGACCGCCGACGGCTTCCCGCCGCCGTCCGCCGGCGGTGTCAGCGGCCCCGACTCCATCTGGCTGGCCGCCGCCGACAGCTTCGCCAGCCACTCCGGTATTTCTGCCGAACGACCGGTGGTTTCACTCACGAGAACGGGCCGGCCTTCACCAGCTTGGCGGCCTCCTTCGGGTCGACGGGCCCTTCCCCGAAGGACGGGCACAACCGGGCGATCGCGCACGCGCCGCACGCTGGCTTACGGGCATGGCAGACCCGGCGGCCGTGCCAGATCAGCCGGTGCGACAGCATGGTCCACTCTCGTTTGGGGACGAGCTCGCCGACCTCGGCCTCGACCTTGTCCGGTTCGGTGCTGGTGGTCCAGCCGAACCGGCGGGCCAGCCGCCCGAAGTGTGTGTCCACCGTGATGCCCGGGATGCCGAAGGCGTTGCCGAGGACCACGTTGGCGGTCTTCCGGCCGACCCCCGGGAGGGTGACCAGGTCCTCGAGCTTGCGCGGCACCTCACCGCCGAACCTGTCCCGTAGCGCGACGGAAAGCCCGATCACCGACTTGGTCTTGGCACGGAAGAACCCGGTCGGCTTCAGTATCGTCTCGACCACTTCAGGGTCCGCCGCGGCCAGGTCCTCCGGTGTCGGGTACTTGGCGTACAGCGTCGGCGCGGTCAAGTTCACCCGCACGTCGGTGGTCTGCGCGGAAAGCACGGTCGAGATCAGCAACTGGAAGGCGTTCTCGAAGTTCAGCTCGCAGTGCGCGTCCGGGTAGACCTGCGCGAGCTCGCGGTCGATCTGCCGGGCCCGGCGCACCAGGCCGAGATGCGTCTCGTTCTGCCATTTGCGCGCTCGCGCTCGCGGGGCCTTAGCCTGGTCCGCCTGGACTTCCGTCATGGCCTCCACTGTAGAGGCACGGCGCCCCGCGCTCCCCACATAACCGTGGCCGGATAACGACGGGGACCGGGTCGGCCGCGGGTAGCGCGGGGACGGGGATGGCGGCGGGCTGGTCACCGATGGCGTGGGCGGGGGCGAGGGCGGCGGAGAGGACGCCGACGGCGACCCCGCCGTCGGCGTGGGCGAGCCGGACGGGGACGGAGACGGGGTGGGCGACGACGGGGACGGGGTGGGCGTCGGCGTGGGGGTAGGAGTGGGCGTCGGCCGCGGCGGCCTGGGCCAGGCGCCCGACCAGAGCACCCGGATCGTCTGCGCGGCGGACGTGCCCTGGTCCAGGTAGATGCTGGCGCTGCCAGGACGGTTGCCTGCCCGGTTGATGGTGACGACGATCGTGACGCTCTGCCCCGCGCGCAGGACGCCGTCATACCCGCTGAGCGTGATGGCGCCCGACGAGGTCGCGGCGCTCCAGGTGGCCGAGCCGCCCTGCGCGGTCAGCACGATCGTGCCCGCGGACCCCGAGCCGACGTCGAGCATGTCCGGCGTGGCGGTTAGCGCCCCCCGGCCCCGGCCAGGCCTGGGCGGCGGTGACGGCTGCCCGGTGACCTGGGCACCGGGAACGCGCGGCGGCAGTGGCCCTGGACCCTGACTGGGAGTGCCCGGCAGCGGCTTGGTCAGCGTGGTGAACACCGCCACGCCCGTGCTGGCCGTGGGCAGCGCTACCGGCAGGGGGGCGGCCGCCGATGTCGGGTGGGCGTGCCCGATCGGCAGCGCGCCAATCGCCCCGGCACCCTGCCGCCGCGCCTGCGGGCCACCCGGCTGAGCCGACCCGGCGGCAGGCTGCCCAGTACGGTGGCGGCCGCCACCGGGATGCTCGATCGCGATCGTCGACACGACAACGGCGACAGCCACCGAGACGGCGGCCGCGGCGATCGCCGTCCAGAATCTCCCCCGGGGGACGAGCTGTTTCCCCCCGGGGGCAACCCCCCGGTGACCCCCCGACTGGGGGGCTATCCGCCCCCCAGACCCCCGGACCCCCGACTGGGGGGGTGTCCGCCTCCCAGGCCCCCGGACCTCGACGGGACGCGGCTGGACGCGCGGCGGGATCTGGGGTGGAATGGCGCGGGCGATCGCGAACTCGCGATATGCCTCCGTTTGCGGGTCCTCGGCGAAAGCGAGTACCAGCGCGCGGGCGGCGGGCGGCAGTGAAATGTCCGGGAGCAACCCGAAAACGCGGGCCGCGGAAACATTGCGGGGCAGATTGGGCCCGCACACCGGGCACGAGGCGGCGTGCCGCAGGACGCGGTCCCGCAATTCGCCGGTCATCGTGCCGGCCCAGCCGCGCAGCACCTCGGCACGGTCCGGGCAGGCATGGCTCGCGCGGCTGACGACGATCTCGGCCCCCAGCGCCCGCACCAGGTCATGGCGGGCCCGGTCGAGCAGCCCATGCGCGTCAGGGACGCCTAGCACGATGCCGAGGTCGACGTCGTGCCGGCACGCGAGTTCCAGCACCTCCGCGGTGGCTGGATCCATGCTGGTCACGGCGTTCCACGCCATCAGCCGGGAGTCGGCGTCCGGCTGGCTGGGCCGGGCCGGGGGCTCGTCCGCATCGGCGGGCACCACCGGGCGACGGCGGCGGCATTCTTCCCTGGCGAGCGCGTAGAGCGACTCCGGACCGGCCAGCAGGTCAATGTGCGCGGCGGCGACCAGCGTGTCGCGCAGCGCGATATGTGCCATATCGCGGTTTCGAAGCAAGAACCAGCAATAACGGAATAGCCGGTCCGCATATGCGTCAAACAGTTCTGCCAGTGCGGCAAGCTCGGGGTCTTTCATACCGAAAAAGCTAGAGCAAACGCTTGCGGTCAGCCACCCATTCAGCGCTATTTCCTAAGTGCGGCGAATAGTTATAGTTGCGCGCACATATTGCGCATTTTGCCGGATCATAAGGGGCATTGCCGACTCGTGCCGCGAACGCCGCGACGGCCGGATCCGCGGCGTTCACGTAGCGGCCGAGCACCACGGCGCTGACGCTCGCCGCCCCCGCCAGCTTCAGGGACGCCGAGGCGGATTGCACGCTCGCCCCGGAGACCCAGGTGTCATCGAGCAGCAGGATGCGCGCGCCGCGCACCGCCGCGTCCGCGGTGAACCGGCCGGTGTCCAGATCGCGTCCCTGCGCGCCCGGGCGCAGCGTCAGCGCGGCCGGCGGCAGGCGCAGGTACGGCGCGACGAGGCGAGCCAGCGGATGCGCCCCGGGCCGCCCGTACCCGGACGGGACCACGGCGAGCCGGTCCGGGACCCCGGCCCGCGACACGCAGCCACCATGGTCGCGCAAGAAAACCAGCAGCAGCGAAACCAGCGTCGTCCCCGCCGCGACCGCACCGCGCATCTCCGACTTGTAGCGCCACAGGCACCCGGTCAGCGCACTGCCGCGCACCGCGTACGAGACCGGCACCACGGTGTCGGCCAGCAGGCGCCCGCCGAGCGCGGCGTGCCGGTCGCACTGCACGCAGCGCGCGTACCCGGCTCCGGCAGGCCCGCGGCACACCACGCAGCCGTCCAGCAGCGGCTGCCGCAGACCAGGCAGCTGACGCACCCGCGCCCGGAGCCGGTCCCAGGGATCGGAGGGTGCCGGCATGTGCCGATAGTACGGACCAGCACCGTCAAAACCAGGCACAATGAGGCGTGACGACTGGGAGCAAGCTCGTGCGAAAGCACTGGGTATTCTCGGTGTTGCTCCTGGCCGGGCTGGTGCTGCGGGTGGCCGCGCAGATCGGTTACCAGCCCGCGCTGCTGTACATCGACTCCAAGAAGTACCTGTTCGGCACCGAGGTCCGGAGCTGGGGCGCGTTCGATCCGCTCGGCTACCTGCTGTTCGTGCTGCGTCCGGTGCTGTGGTTCGGGAACCTGGCGGTCGTCGCCGTGATTCAGCACGTGCTCGGTATCGTGCTCGCGGTCACCCTGTACCTGCTGCTGCGCCGGCTCGGCGTGGCCGAGTGGCTGGCGGCGCTGGCCACCGCCCCGGTGTTGCTCGACGGATATCAGCTGGTGGCCGAGCAGACAATCATGCCGGACACGCTGTTCGAGGTGCTCGTCGTGGCGGCTCTGGCCATCCTGCTCTGGCAGCCCGGTACCCAGCCGCGGCTCACCGCCGTCGCGGTCGCCGCGCTCGCCCTCGGCACGTCGGCGATAGTCCGGCAGGTGGGCGAGGTGCTGATCGTGCCCGCCCTGGTGTTCGCGCTGGCGGCGACCCGCGGCTGGCGGACCCGGCTGCTACACGCGGGCGTGCTGACCGCGTGTTTCGCGCTGCCGGTCCTGGGCTACATGACCTGGTCGGAGTTCGGCCTGCACAGCGGCTTCGAGCTGTCCGACCTCGGCGATGAGTACCTCTACGGCCGGGCCGCGCACGCCGCCGACTGCGCCACGCTCACGATCCCGGCCGACCAGTGGTCACTGTGCCCGAAGGCCGCCGCTGCCGCGGCGCTCGGCGTGGACGGCCTAGTCAACACCGGGCTGCCGGCCAGCGAGACGTACGCCGGAACCGGGCCGCCGCTGCCGGCGGACGCGAACCCGGGGGCCATCCAGCGCCAGTTCGCGTACGCGGTGATCCGGCAGCAGCCGCTGCGCGTCGCCGGCGACATCGCATCGGACGCGATCAAGCTGTTCGCGCTCACCAGGGACGGCAGCCCCGGCGACACGCCGATCTCCCGGTGGCAGTTCCAGGACGGCTATCCGTATTACCCGCCCGGCATCACCCCGGACGGAGCGACGAGCGCGAACGTCATCTTCACGCTGTCCGGCGGCGGCACCGTGCACGTCGTCCGCCCGCTCGCCACGGCGCTGCGTGGCTACCAGCTGCACGGCGGCTACACGCCCGGGCCGGTCTTCGGTCTCGCACTGCTGGCGGGCCTCGGCGGGATCGTCGCGTTCCGCCGACTGGGCGAGTCCTGGCTCGCCCTCGGCTGTGTGCTGATCACCGGCACTGGCGTAGCCTTGCTGCTTGGCGCCGACATGTACGAGTTCTCCTGGCGCTATCAGCTGCCCGCCCTCGTCACGCTGCCGGTCGCGGGCGCGCTCGGCGCGACCGCGCTCGCCCGGCTGTACCAGCGCCGGCGCGCCGGTGCCGGCGAGCAACCGGCGGCGACGTTGCCTACTCAGGAGGTTGTCTAGTGACGGTGCGCACGCTCGGGTCCGGCGTCGTGTACGAAGACGCGTGGATCCGGCTACGCAAGGACGACATCGAGCGGCCGAACGGCCTGCGCGGCACCTACGCGTTCGTGGAGAAGCCAGACTTCGCGCTGGTCATCCCCGCCGAGAACGACGGCTTCCACCTGGTCGAGGAGTACCGGTACCCGATCGCCCGGCGCACCTGGTCGTTCCCGCAGGGCGGCTTCCCGCCGGGCACGACCGGCGCACCCGACGAACTCGCCAGGCTGGAACTCGCCCAGGAAACGGGCCTGCGCGCCGGGACGCTCACCAAGCTTGGCTACCTGCACTGCGCGCACGGCATCAGCAACCAGGGCGGGCACCTCTACCTCGCGACGGACCTCACTCCCGGCGAGCCGGACCGGGAGCCGGAAGAGCAGGACATGCGCCAGGCCTGGGTGCCGCGCGGCGAGTTCGAGCAGATGATCGCCGACGGCGTCATCACCGACGACTCGACCCTGGCCGCCTACGCCCTCCTCCTCATCGCCGAACGCCGGCGGGGGTTACAGCAGGGGGGCGAAGAGGTCGCCGTGCTCGGCGACCCGGGCCGCTAGATCTTCGGCGGTGAAGAAAAGGTCGCCCGGCTGTTTGCAGGCCGCTACTTCGTCCCAGGTCAGGGGCGTCGACACGGTGGGGTTCTCGCGGGCGCGCAGCGAATAGGGGGCCACGGTGGTCTTCTTGCCGTTGTTCTGGCTCCAGTCGATGAACACGCGGCCGGTGCGCAGCGACTTGGTCATGCGGGAGGTCACCCGCTTCGGGTCGTCATGCTCCAGGCGCTCGGCGTAGCTCCGGGCCAGGTCGCTGGCCTGGGCGGCGGTCATCCCGTCGATCCGCGCGTAGAGCTGCATGCCCTTCCCGCCGGAGGTCTTGGCCAACGGTTCCAGGCCGTCGGCGCGGAGCAGCGGCCGCAGATCGAGTGCCACGCGGCTGCACTCCACGATCGTGGCCGGCAGGCCCGGGTCCAGGTCGAAGACAAGCAGATCTGGCTCGCGCTCCTCGCCCTCGGGCACCGGGCCGTCGCCTGGTCGGGGGGTCTGGGGGGCGGACAGCCCCCCGGTCGAGGGAATTCGCCACATCGGGGCGTGCAGTTCAAGGCCGGCCAGGTTGGCGACCCAGATCAGCGCCGGCAGGTCGTCTACCACCAGGTATCTCACCGTCTCGCCGCGCGCCCGGGAGCTGCGCGAATGCACCACCACCGTGCGGATCCAGTCCGGGCGGTGGTCCGGCGCGTGCTTGGCGAAGAACGCCTGGCCGTCCACGCCGTCCGGATACCGCTTCAGGGTCAGCGGGCGGTTCGTGATGTGCGGCAGCAGCACGGGCGCGACCTGCTGGTAGTAGGACAGCACCTCCGCCTTGGTGAACCCGGTCTGCGGGTACAGCACCTTGCCCAGGTTGCTCAGCGTCAGCGTGCGGCCCTCGACCTGGACCGCGACCTTCTCCTCAGGGCTCACGGATCACATCCGCGGGATCCTTGTCGTCGCGCAGGCCCTTGTACACCGGGGCGCGCATCCGGCCCGCCCTGGTCCAGCGGTCGAAGTCGACCTCGATAACCAGCTCAGGTTCCACCCAGACCGCGGTCCGCGAGTGCTCCGGCGGCACCGGCTCGCCGAACGCGGGCGTGGCGCGGCGCAGCGGCTTCAGCTTCGCGCCGATCATGCGCAGCGTCTCCACGGTGAACCCGGTGCCCACGTGCCCGGCGTACCGCAGCAGGCCGTCCTCGTCGTGCACGCCGATCAGCAGCGAGCCGACCTGGCCCTCGCGGTTGCCCTGGCCTGGTTTCCAGCCGGCCACGACCACCTCCTGGCGGCGCACGTTCTTGATCTTGCGCCAGTAGTCGGAGCGCCCGCCGGGCAGGTACTTCGAGTCGAGGCGCTTGGCCACGATGCCTTCCATGCGGTGCTGGCGGGACACCTCACGGACCGCGCGCAGGTCCTCGCCGGGGAAGGACGGCGGCGCCTGCCAGAAGGGACCGCCGATCGCCAGTTCGTCGAGCAGCGCGCGGCGCTCGGAGTAGGGATGCTCGAGCAGCGGCCTGCCGTCCAGGTGGAGCACGTCGAACGCCAGATAGGTCACCGGTGTCTGGGCGGCCAGCTGGGCTGCCTGCCGGTCGTCGCGCACGTGGATCCGCGGCTGGAGCGCCTCGAACTCAGGCCAGCCGCTCGCGCCGAACACCACGATCTCTCCGTCCAGCAGCACCTGCTTGCGGCCGATCGCGGCCGGCATCCCGGCCAGCTCGGGATAGGCCATCGTGATGTCGCGGCCGGTCCTGGACATCAGCCGCAGCGTGCCGCGCTCCATGAACGCCAGCGCCCGCACGCCGTCCCACTTCATCTCCAGCGCCCAGTTCCCGTCGTCCGGCGGTTCCGGCCCCGCGAGGGCGAGCATCGGGGTCAGCGCTACCGGCAGCGGCTGACGCTCCCGGTGGATCATCCACTGATTCCCTTTGGTCTGGAACAGCGTCCACCCGCCGCTCAGCCGCCGGCCGGTGAGCATGACCTTGACCTCAGTCGCCGCCCACTTGACCACCTGGTACGTGCCGTGATCCCAGATCGTGACCTGGCCGCCGCCGTACTCGCCCTTCGGGATCATGCCCTCGAAGCTGGCGTACTCCATCGGGTGGTCCTCGGTGTGGACCGCGAGGTGGTTAACCGCCGGATCGTTCGGCACGCCCCTGGGCAGCGCCCAGGAGACCAGCACGCCCTCGTGCTCCAGCCGGAAGTCCCAGTGCAGCCGGCGGGCGTGGTGCTCCTGGACCACGAAGATCCCGCCGTCGGCGGCCGAGGCTACCGGAGACCCCGCTGGCACCGGTTCTGGAGTCCGCGCGGGATCACGTTTGTCCCGGTAGGGCTGGAGCTTGTCCACGCATGCCTGTCTACCCGATGCGGGGGTTCCCAGAACAGTAACGCGAAGTCGTTCGGTATAAGAAGTTTTTGAAATTGTATAGTAGGAATATGGGAATTGTGCTCGGCAGCGCCGTCGTGGGCCTGCTGGTCGGGCTGACCGGGGCCGGCGGCGGGGCGCTGATGACGCCGATGCTGATCCTGCTGTTCAGCGTGAAACCGTCCGCCGCGATCTCCAGTGACCTAGTTGCCGCGGTGGTGATGCGGCCGGTGGGCGCGGCGGTGCACCTGCGCCGCGGCACCGTCAACCTGCGGCTGGTCGGCTGGATGATGCTCGGGTCGATGCCGGCCGCGTTCTTCGGCGCGTGGCTGCTGCGCGAGATCCACAGCGCCGCCGACGTGGAGACCGCGCTCGGCGCCGCGCTGCTGGCCGGCGCGGCGGCGATGGTGTTGCGCGCGCTGCTCGACCGGCGGTCCGGGCCGCGCACCGAGGAAGTACGGCAGGTCAGCGTGCGGCCACTGCCGACCGTGCTGATCGGCATCGTCGGCGGGCTGATCGTGGGCATGACCTCGGTGGGCTCGGGGTCGCTGATGATCGTACTGCTGCTGTTCGCCTATCCGCTGCTGCCCGCCAAGCAGCTCGTCGGCACCGACCTCACCCAGGCCGTGCCGCTCACCGCGGCCGCGGCGCTCGGCGCGCTGACGTTCGGGCACGTGGAGTTCGGCGTCACGACGTCGATCATCATCGGCAGCGTGCCGGCCGTGCTGATCGGCTCGCTGCTGTCGTCGCGGGCGCCGGACCGGTTCATCCGGCCGGTGATCACGTTCGTGATCTTCATGTCCGGCCTGAAGTACGCGGGAACCGGTACCACCGCGCTCGGCGTGGTCATGGCCGTGGTGCTGGCCGGCGCGGCGGGGTACTGGGTGTTCCGTGCGCTGGCCCGGGGCGGCAAAGAGCAGCCGGACCCGGCGCCGCAGACCACGTTCGCGACGGTGGCGGACCGGGGGTCGTAGCCCGTCCTCTGCCACAATGGGCGTCGATGACTATCGCGTTCGTGCTCGGCGGCGGGGGCCTGCAAGGGGCCAGCGAGGTCGGCATGCTGCGCGCGCTGGCCGACGCGGGCATCCGGCCGGATCTGGTGGTGGGCACGTCGGTGGGCGCGCTCAACGGCGTGTTCGTGGCGGCCTCCCCGGCCGACGCGGTGGAGCGGCTGTCCGGGCTGTGGCAGGGCGAATCGCTCCGGCTGGCGTTCAGCGAGAGATTCTGGGGACGGATGGTGCGGCTGACCCGTTCCGGGACGCACCTGCATTCGTTCGAGCCGCTCCGGAAACTGCTTGACGAGACACTGCCCGGACCCGCGTTCGCGGATCTCCAGCTGCCGTTCCAGTGCGTGGCGGCGAACATCGAGCAGGCGACCGCGCAC
This sequence comes from Streptosporangiaceae bacterium, assembly GCA_035651595.1. Taxonomy (GTDB): domain Bacteria; phylum Actinomycetota; class Actinomycetes; order Streptosporangiales; family Streptosporangiaceae; genus JAFARZ01. Next base: position 60,980 of record DASRFJ010000316.1, read on the forward strand.
TGGTTCGGCAGCGGGCCGGTGGTGCCCGCCGTGATGGCATCCTGCGCGGTGCCCGGGCTGCTGCCCGCGGTTGCCGTGGACGGGTCACATTACTTCGACGGCGGGCTGGTTGACTCGATCCCGGTGGGCCGCGCCGTGGCGCTGGGCGCGACCGAGGTCTACGTGCTGCACGCGGGCCGCATCGAGAGCCCGCTGGCGGCGCCGCGGCGGCCTTGGGAGGTCGGCCTGGTGGCGTTCGAGATCGCGCGGCGGCACCGGTTCCACGAGGAGATGGCCGCGCTGCCGGACGGGGTGCGGGTGCACGTGCTGCCGGCCGGCGGGGACCGGCAGCCGCCGGGGCTGGCACAGTTCCGTTACCGGGACAGAAGCCGGGTGGAGTCGAGCATTTCACGTGCATATATGGCCTCCGCGGGGTATCTGAAGAAACTAGGCGGGGGCTGACCAGAGAGGGAGGCCCCGCGCATGCTCCCGCCGAAGGCGGTCCGCCGGATCATCCTGGCCCCGTTCGTGGTGCTGCTGTCCCTCTCGCTGGTCGTGCTGTTCCCGCTGCTCGGGCTCGCGCTTGTCCTGCTCGGGCTGGCCAGCGCGCGCGGGTTCCGCGCTTTGCGCCTGCTGTGCTTCGCGGTCATCTGGCTGCTGGCGGAAAGCGCCGCGCTGTTCATGTGCCTGGGGCTGTGGGTGGCCAGCGGGTTCGGCGGGCGGCGGCTGCGCTCCGAGCCCTACCGCGAGCGCCACTACGCGGTCATGCGCTGGTTCCTCGACGTGCTGTTCCGTGGTGCGGACCGGGTGTTCGGGCTGCGGGTGGCGATCAGCGAACCGGAACCAGACGAGGCGGAGCTGGCGGCGCGGCTGACCCGGCCGGTGATCGTACTCAGCAGGCACGCCGGGCCGGGCGACTCATTCCTGCTGGTCCATCAGCTGCTGAGCGTCTACAACCGGCGGCCGCGGGTGGTGATGAAAGCGGCGATCCAGCTGGATCCGGGCGTCGACGTGGTCGGCAACCGGCTGCCCAACGTGTTCGTCAGGCACCGGCAGGCCGGCGAAGGGCTGTTTACTTCCCAGGTGGCGCGGCTCGCCGCCGACCTCGGCGACGAGGACGCACTGGTGATCTTCCCGGAGGGCGGGAACTGGACGCCCGGCCGGTGGCGGCGCGGCATCCGGCGGCTGGAGAGCGCCGGGCGGCCAGACCTGGCGAGCCGGGCGCGCCAGATGCCGAACCTGCTGCCGCCACGGACCGGCGGCACGCTCGCCGCCGTCGCGGCCTGCCCGTCGGCGGACGTGATCTTCGTGGCGCACGCGGGCCTGGACCGCCTGGTCACCATCGGGGACGTGTGGCGGCACCTCCCGGTGGAACAGACGGTGCTGGTCAGGTGGTGGCGGGTGCCGGCCGAGGACGTGCCGCGCGCGGCGGGGCACGAGGATCAGGTGCGGTGGCTGTACGACTGGTGGACGCTGATCGACGGGTGGATCACGCAGCACCGGCCCGCGGTCACGCCGACCTCGGCGCCGTGACCGCGCGGTAGGCGCGGCAGTGGCCGTGATGGCGGCTAATTAGCTTCCGTGCGGCGGGGCCGGGTTGGCATGCTTGGGCCATGGCGATGCCGGTTCCCGAGGTGGTGCTGGGCCTGGCCGATGGCGACCGGACGAGCCTGACGTGGGAAAACGAGGTCGGCGGGCTGACCTATGAGATCGGGTCCGGGGATCGGCGGCGCTTCGTCAAGTGGGCTCCGGCTTCCAGCGGCATCGACTTGACCGCCGAGGCCGCCCGGATGCGGTGGGCGCGGCCGTTCCATCCCGTGCCCGAGGTGCTGGACACCGGGTCCGTCCCCGGCGGCACCTGGCTGGTGACGTCGGCGATGCCTGGCACCAGGGCGTCCGCCCGGCGGTGGCGCGCCGACCCGGCCACCGCGGTGGTCGCGATCGGTGAGGGGCTGCGGGCTATGCACGACACGCTGCCGGTTTCCGGGTGCCCGTTCTCCTGGGCCGCGGACGTGCGGCTGGCCGACGCGCGCTCGAAGACGGCGGACAGCAGGATGCGGACGGACCTGTGGCATTCCTGCCACCAGGCCCTGGGCGTGGTGCGCGCGCTCGAACAGGCCGCCGACATCCCGCCGGACGACCAGCGGGTCGTCTGCCACGGCGACACGTGCCCGCCGAACACACTGCTCGGACCAGACGGCCGGTGGACCGGTCACGTCGACCTGGGCCTGCTCGGCGTCGCCGACCGCTGGGCGGACCTCGCGGTCGCCACCTGGAGCACCACGTGGAATTACGGACCGGGCTGGGAGGGCCTGCTGCTCGACGCGTACGGCATCAAGCCGGACCCGGACCGGACCCGTTACTACCGTCTCCTCTGGGACCTGAGTTCCTAGGTCGCCGAGCCGCCTATCGGAATCGAACCGATGACCTATTCATTACGAGTGAATCGCTCTGCCGACTGAGCTAAGGCGGCTTGCCGCCTCGCGGGCGACTCGAAGAGTCTACTGCACGCCGGGACCCCCGTAATATCCAACAACATGAGCTGGCTGCGACGGCACTGGATGGCGGGGGCACTGCTCGTGCTGGCCGCCGTCCTCCGCGGCATCGTGCTGGCCGCGTACCACCCCGCACTGATCTTCCCGGACAGTGTCCGTTACCTTCAGTACGCGCATAACTTCGCGCACGGACACTGGACTGTCGACGGACAGCGACAGAGTGGCTACTCGGTACTCATAACCCCCCTTATTTTCCCGAACGTACTGTGGCTGATCCCGCTGAGCCAGCATTTCGTCGGCATGGTGACAGCCGTCCTGGTCTACGCGGTGCTGATCAGGCTGGGCGCCAGCCGGTGGCTCGCCGCCCTCGCCACGATCCCGGTGCTGTTCGACCCGCTCCAGCTGATCCTCGAGCAGTACGTGCTCACCGATGTGTGGACCGTGCTCCTGCTGCTGGGCGCGCTGGTCATCCTGGTCTGGCGGCCCGATCGGCTGACCTGGCGGGCGGCGGCTGTCTGCGGGCTGCTGCTCGCGGTGGCCGTGATGTTCCGCGACCAGGACCTCATCATGATCGTCCCGGCTCTTGGCTACCTTCTGGTGCGGCGCTGCCCGGCCCGGGTGCTGGCGGCGCTGGTGCTCAGCTTCGCCATCCCCGTGACCGGCTACCTCGGCTGGTTCTACGCGTCACACGGAAAGTGGAACTTCACGACGTTCGGCGGCGCCTTTCTGTACGGGCGGGTAGCGGACTTCGCGGACTGCACCGGGCTGCGCCTGCCGTCGTACGAGAAACCGCTGTGCCCTACGCAGCCGCCGTCACAGCGCGTGGCCGATTTCTACACGTGGAACCCGGCGTCGCCGCAGTGGACGTTCACGCCGCCGCCCGGCAAGTCCAGGGACTCCGTCGTCCAGGACTTCAGCCTGCGGATCCTGCGGCACCAGCCGCTTGCCTACGCCGAAGCTGCCGGCCGCGACTTCGGCTACGGCTTCTCCCCGGTCCGCGGCGCCGGCCCGGAGCACTATCCGCTGGACTACCTGACGTTCCAGACGCACATCAAACCGGACACCGCGGCCGACGCCTCGCTCGCCGCGATCGGCATCAAGCCGCCGAAGAGCCGGCCGGGGCTGGCCGCGTTCCTGCACGGCTACGGGCGTTTTTTCTACATCCCTGGGCCGCTGCTCGCGGCCGGCCTGCTGCTGGGGCTTGCCGGAACTGTCCTACGTCGGCGTGTTTGCAAGGGGGGTCCGGGGGGAGGTCTCCCCCCGGCGGCGAACTGCGGGCTGTTCACCGTCAGCACGGTCGCGGTGCTCGCCGTGCCCGCCGCGTTCGCCACGTTCGACTGGCGCTACCAGCTGCCCCAGCTCAGCTTCGTCCCGATCGCGGCGTTCCTCGGCTGGCAGGCACTCACCGCTCTTCGGCCTGCCAGCGGCGGTACAAGTCCACAAGATCGTCCCGCATCCGCGGAGTCAGATCCTGCTCCGTCACCTGGCCGGTGAGCCGGATCGTCTCCGCGCACCGCCGTTAAGATAACTCGCCGCCTCCGTTGCGGGAGCCGTGGAACGACTCGTAGGCCTTGCGCGACCCGCACACGCTGGCCCGCGGGCAGGCGCACGACGTGCCGTCCGCGGCGAGCTTGACGACCACGGTGTCCGACGGCACGTTGTGCCCCACCACGGTTCCCGGGCCGGCCGGGGTGTCCACGGAGCTGCCGTACTTCGGCGCGTCTTTGCGGAATTTCTGGTACAGCGGATGCTCGTACTTCAGGCAGCACATCAGCCGCCCGCACGCCCCCGCGATCCGCATCGGGTTGACGGGCAGGTCCTGGTCCTTCGCCATCCTGACCGACACCGGCTCGAAGTCCTTCAGGAACGTGGCGCAGCACAGGTCGCGCCCGCACGGCCCGATGCCGCCCTGGAGCCGTGCCTCGTCCCGCGGCCCGATCTGTCGCAACTCGACCCGGGCTCGCAGCCTGCCGCCGAGGTCGCGCACCAGCGCGCGGAAGTCCACGCGCTGCGGCGCGCTGAAGTAGATGACGAACGTGTTCTCCGCGCTGATGTAGTCCACCGCGGTGAGCTTCATCGGCAGCTCGTGCTGCCGGATCAGCCGCTTCGACGCGAGCCTGGCCTCCGCGCGGCGCCGCCGGTTCTGCTCGTCGCGGGCCAGGTCGTCGGCGCCAGCCAGGCCCGCGCAGACCGGCAGCCCGTCGATGTCGTCGCTGACCCACTGCGGCGCCCAGACGCACTCGGCCACCTCCGGCCCGGAGTCGGTGGGCACGAGGACCTTGTCCCCGATGGCCGGCGAGTACGCACCCGGGTCGAGGTAGTAAAGCCGCCCGTACCGCTCGAAGCTCACCGCCATCATCATGCCCACCGACCCAGGCTACGGTGCGCACCACGACGCCGGCCAGCCCCGGCTTAGCCGCGGGCCAGGGAGAGCGTCATGTCCTCCACGGCGAGCAGCGGCGCGACGTTGAGCGTCAGGCGCTCGCGGCACCGCATGACGGCCTGGATGCGGCGCAGCGTAGCCTCCGGGCCTGACGCGGCGGCGATCCGCCGCAGGTCGTCCACCCGGTCCCCGTTCGCCAGCTCCACCGAGGCGCCAAGCTGCACCATCAGCACATCCCGGTAGAACGCGGCCAGGTCGAGCAGCGCCTGATCCAGGGTGTCCCGCTTCACGCGGGTGGTGCGCGACTTCTGCCGGTCCTCAAGGTCCTTCATGGCGCCGGCCATGCCGCGCATCGCCTTGGCCACGCCCTTGCCGGTGGACCCCTCGCCGTACGCCTTGCGCAGCGCCTCGCGCTCCGGTTCGTCCAGCGCCTCGGTGACTGCCTTCGCCTCTTCCTCGGCGGTCTTCACCAGCGCCGCCGCGGCGGTCAGCGCCGGGCCGAGCGAGGTCGCGCGCACCGGCACGTCGAGCACCTCCCGCCTGCGCCGTGCCGCCGCTTCGTCGAGGGCAAGACGCCGGGCGCGACCCACGTGCCCCTGCGCTGCGCGGGCCGCGTCCAGCGCTCTCGCGGGTTCGATCCCGTCCCGCTCTGAGAGCACCTTAGCGACCGCGGCCGACGACGGTACGACAAGCGTGACAACTCGGCACCGCGATCTGATCGTGGGCACCAAGTCCTCGGCCGCTGGCGCACACAGCAGCCACACGGTCCGTGGTGCGGGCTCCTCGATGGCCTTCAGCAGCGCGTTGGCCGCCTGCTCGGTACACCGGTCGGCGTCCTCGAACAGGACCACCTGCCAGCGCCCGCCAGCCGGCGCGCCGGCCGCCCGCAGCACCAGGTCCCTGGTCTGCTTCACGCCGTAAGACAGCCCATCCGGCCGGACCAGCATGAGGTCGGCATGCGTCCCGGCGTGCACCTGGGTGCACGAGGCGCACGTGCCATCGCCGCCGTTCGGGCACAGCAGCGCGGCCGCGAACGCGCGGGCGGCCACCGACCGGCCCGACCCAGGCGGCCCGGTGAACAGCCACGCGTGTGTCATCACGCCCGGTTCGGCCCGCTCACCCGCAAGCACCGCCGCGGCGCCCGCCGCCGCCCGCGACAACTGCGCGACGACGGCCTCCTGCCCCGCCAGCTCCCGCCAGACTCCCTCACTCACCGCCGGCACCCCATTCCGTAACGAGAGACCCGCGCCCGCTACCGGGACATTTACCCTCATTCCGGGCGCGGCGGCGGGCGCGCCAGATTATTGCGGACACTTACCCCCCCAATCCGGGGGGGTAAGTGTCCGCAATAAGTTCCGAGCCGCCTCCAGTAGCGAGTGGAGGTGCTGATGCGGCCAGTGTGACGGTTGGGACGGCTGGGGCACCCGCCGCACGGGACGGGGCGAGCGCACGGGGCGGGGCGAGCGGGCGGCAGGCTGGGGCCGGGGCGAGGGCGCGGCGGGCGGGGAGCGACGCGGCAACGGGCGGGGTCATGGGGTGGCCTCGTCGCGGATGGCGGGGAACGTGGTCGTGGACGCTTCGGTTATGGCGGGAATGGGGTCCGGGAGGAGTTCCCGGATGCGGGCGGTGATCTCGCGGGTGATCTCCTCCGCGGGGCGCTCGGCGTCGATGACCAGGTACCGCCCCGGATCCGCCGAAGCCAAGGCCAGGAAGCCGGCTCGCACCCGGGCATGGAACTCGGCGGGTTCGGCTTCCAGCCGATCCGCGGAGCGGGCCCGGCGGGCCAGGCCCTGCATGGGGTCCATGTCGAGCAGCACGGTCAGGTCCGGCATCCGCCCGCCGGTCGCCCAGGTGTTCAGCCGCGCGATCTCGGCCACCGGCAGGGCCCGCCCGGCGCCCTGGTACGCCAGCGACGAGTCCACGTACCGGTCGGTGATCACCACGGCGCCGCGGGCCAGCGCGGGTTTGATCACCGACGAGACGTGCTCGGCGCGGTCGGCCGCGTACATCAGCGCTTCGGCGTGCGGGGACATCCCGGTGTGCGCGGTGTCCAGCAGCAGCGCGCGCAGCCGCATGCCGACCTTGGTCGCGCCCGGCTCGTGCGTGGTGACCACGTCGTAGCCGAGGCCGCGCAGCCAGATCGCGACCAGCCGCGCCTGGGTCGTCTTGCCAGACCCCTCGCCGCCCTCGAACGCGATGAACAGCCCGGCCGGGGCCGGCGGAGCCGAGCCGTTCGCATGGGCCCGATCGGGCAACGGCCGCAGCGCCGTGCCACGGATCGCCGAAACGAGGTCAGCCCGCAGCGGCACGCCGCGCCGGTCGTCCATCTGCAAGTAGGACCGCCAGCCGAGCAGCGCGGCGACGGCGGCGGCGAGCAGGATCACGAGGTTCTGCCCGGCCGCGTAGTAGATGACGTTCCCGATCTTCACATCGCCCGACCCGCTGGCCGCGGAGATGACCCTGGTGATCAACGCCGACACGAACGGGACGACCGCGATGACCGCGAACAGGATCACCTGGATGCCGGACTGGAAGAAGGCGAAAACCCGGCCACGCGTGTCGTCGTCAACCTCGAGGCCGACGATGGTGAAGCCAGTCGAATACGCGACGCCGGACAGCGCCCCGAGGATGACCACGAACAGCGTGACCATCACCAGGTTCGGCACCAAGCCGATCAGCGCCAGCGGTATCGCCGCGGCGGCGATCGCCACGCCGAACAGCCGGCGCCTGCTGAAGGTCCCGAGCAGCCGGGTGCCGAACAGCAAGCCGAGCGCCATGCCGATGAAGATGGCGGCGAACACCAGGCCCCAGCCGGCGCTGCCGCCCTTCAGGGTCTGGGTGATGTACTGGTAGCCGAGGCCGACCACCACGCCGGCCGCGGCGAACGCGCCGACCATCCCGATCACCAGCCCGCGCACCACCGGCGTCTGCCGGATGAACCGCCAGCCCTCCCAGATCGACTTGGCCGTCGACGGCGCCGAGATCTTCTCGCTGGCGTGCCGTTTGGGTATCTGGCGCAGCGCGAGGACGGTGAGCGCGGACACGAAGTACGACGCGGCGTTGAAAAACAGCGCCAGGTACACGTTGCTGGTGTGAAACAGCGGAGTGACCCGGCTGAGCCCCTCGCTGACCAGGGCGAGCACGCTGAACAACCCGGCCGCCAGCGGCGCCGTCCCGTAGGTGGTGAGCATGCTGAGCTGGTTGGCCCGCTCAAGCTTGTCGGGCGGCACCAGGTTGGGCACGGTCGCGGACATCGCCGGGGCCCAGAACTGCGTGGTCACGCCGGCCAGGAACTTCGCGATATATATCCAGGTCAGGTGCGGGAACAGCGGGATCGACAGGAACAGCACGCCGCGGATCACGTCGCCGGCCACCATCATCGTCCGGCGGTCCATCCGGTCCGCCAGCACCCCCGCCACCGGGCCGAACAGCAACGCCGGGAGCAGCGTCGCGAGCCAGACCCCGCCCACCGCGGAGCTCTTGGCCACCGTTCCGCCCGTAGTCAGGGACGGCGCCAGCGCGGTCAGCGCGACGATGCTCAGCCAGTCGCCCAGGCTGGACAGGGACAACGCGATCCACAGCCGCCGGAACGGCTTGATCGAGAGCACCCCCGGCTCGCGCGCGTGGTTGTGGTGCCAGCGCGCGTGCTCCGGTGCGGCTCGGGAATTCACGGCGATCAGCGTATCGGTGTTTTAACTTCAAGACCTCTTAGCAGCGGAACGCCCTGTGGTTCCTGTTTTCTTCCGCGTGCTTGTGGCCCGGCGGCGGGGCGCGGGCGCGGCCGACCTGCGGTCGGCGAGCAGCTCAGCGGCCCGCGCGTCGGTGATCGCGGCGACGTCGTCCCCCTTGCGCAGCGAGGCGTTGGTCTCCCCGTCGGTCACGTACGGCCCGAACCGGCCATCCTTGATCACCATCTGCTTGCCGGACACCGGGTCGTTGCCCAGCTCCCGCAGCGGCGGGGCCGCCGCGGTCCGGCGGCCGCGGGCCTTGGGCTGGGCGAACAGCTCCTTGGCTTCGGCGAGGGTGAGGGTGAACATCTGGCCCTCGGACTCCAGCGATCTGCTGTCCGAGCCCTTCTTCACGTAGGGCCCGTACCGGCCGTTCTGGGCGGTGACCTCCTCGCCGTCCAGCTCGCCGATCACCCGTGGCAAGCTGAGCAGCCGCAGCGCGTCGTCCAGGGTCACGCTGTCCAGCGTCATCGACTTGAACAGCGACGCGGTCCGCGCTTTGGCCTTGCTGTCCTCGGGCAAGATCTCGGTCACATAGGGGCCGAACCTGCCCGCCTTGGCCACGATCCCATGACCTGAAGCGGGATCCGTGCCGAGGAAGTAATCGCCGTTCGGCTGATTGAAAAGCTCTTCTGCTTTTTCCGTGGTGAGTTCGTCCGGAGCCAGGTCTTCGGGCACGTTGACGCGCTCCTCGGCGCGCTCCAGGTAGGGGCCGTAGCGGCCGACCCGGACGACGATGTCGCTGCCATTCAGCGGGAACGAGTTGACGACCCGGGGGTCGATATCGTCGATGTCGCTGACCAGTTCCTTGAGGCCGGGGTCGCTCTCGGCCTGGTCGTCGGCGCCGAAGTAGAACCGGCGCAGCCACGGCACCCGCTCCGCCTCGCCGCGCGCGATCTCGTCGAGCACGTCCTCCATGTGCGCGGTGAACTCGTAGTCCACGAGCTGGCCGAAGTGCTGCTCGAGCAGCGTCGTCACCGCGAACGCGCGGAAGCTCGGCACCAGCGCGGTGCCCTTCTTGAACACGTAGCCGCGGTCCAGGATCGTGCCGATGATCGTCGCGTACGTCGACGGGCGGCCGATTTCGCGGTCTTCCAGCTCTTTGACCAGGGATGCTTCGGTGTACCTGGCCGGCGCGCGGGTCGAGTGCTCCTCGGGGCCGAGCCGCAGCGTGGTCAGCGGGTCCTGCTCGGCCAGGACCGGGAGGCGGCGCTCGCGGTCGTCCCGGTCGGCGTCGTCGTCGGCCCCCTCGACGTAGGCCTTGAGGAAGCCGTAGAAGTTGATGATCTTGCCGGACGCGCCGAACTCGGCCCGCTCGTTCTGGGTTGACAGCCCGGCCACCCGCACCGAGACGGACTCGCCGGTCGCGTCCTTCATCTGCGAGGCGACCGTGCGCTGCCAGATCAGCTCGTACAGCCTTCTCTCATCGCTGCTGAGGCCGTCGCGGGCGACCTGGGCCGGGGTGCGGAAGCTGTCCCCGGCCGGGCGGATCGCCTCGTGCGCCTCCTGCGCGTTCTTCACCTTGCTGGTGTACGTGCGCGGCTGGTCCGGCACGTAGTTCGCGCCGTACAGCTCGGTCGCCTGACGGCGGGCCGCGGTGATCGCGGTCTGCGACAGCGTGATCGAGTCCGTGCGCATATAGGTGATGTAGCCGTTCTCGTACAGGCGCTGCGCGACCGACATCGTGTGCTTGGCGGAGAAGCCGAGCTTACGGGACGCCTCCTGCTGGAGGGTCGTGGTGCGGAACGGCGCGTACGGGGAGCGCTTGTACGGCTTGCGCTCCACACTCGAGACGTTGAACTGGGTGTTCTCCAGCCGTTGTGCGAGCGCGGCGGCCGCGCCGCCGTCGAGGTGCACGACGCCCGCGGCGGAGCCGCTCAGCGATACTGCGGTCTTGAGCTCGCCCGCGGCGCTGAAGTCGCGGCCCTGCGCGACGCGCTTGCCGTCGAGGCCGACAAGGTTCGCGGTGAACGAGGTCGGGCCGTCGGCGTCTTGTTTGCCGTGGTCCTTTGTGCCGAACTCCGCCTCGAGGTCCCAGTAGTTCGCGGGGCGGAACGCGATGCGCTCGCGCTCCCGGTCCACGATCAGGCGGGTCGCGACGGACTGCACGCGGCCAGCCGAGAGCTTCGGCATGACCTTCTTCCACAGCACCGGCGAGACCTCGTAGCCGTACAGCCGGTCCAGCACGCGCCGGGCCTGGTACGCGTCCACCAGGCCGAGGTCCAGGTCGCGCGGGTTGTCGATGGCGCGGGAGATGGCCTCGGGGGTGATCTCGTGGAAGACCATCCGACGGGTCGGGACCTTCGGCTTCAGCTCCTCGAGCAGATGCCAGGCGATGGCCTCGCCCTCGCGGTCTTCATCGGTGGCGAGGAGGAGTTCGTCGGCGTCCTTGAGCAGCGTCTTCAGCTTGGAGACCTGCTGTTTCTTGTCGTTGTGCACGACGTAGAGGGCCTCGAAGTCGTTGTTCACGTCCACGCCGAGGCGGGCCCACGGCTCGCTCTTGTATTTCGCCGGGATATCCGCCGCCCGGTCCGGCATGTCGCGAATGTGGCCAACGCTGGATTCCACCACGTAGCCCTTGCCGAGGTATCCGGCGATCGTCCGCGCCTTGGACGGCGACTCGACAATGACCAGCTTGTTCCCGCCTCCAGCGGCGGTAGCGGTCTTCCTCGACCCCGTGGTCTTGGCTCCTCCCGCCGACTTCGCCCCCGCAGCCTTGGTCGCCGCCGTCTTCGTTTCAGCGGCCTTCGTCTTTGCTGGCACTCTTCCCGTCCTCGCGTCCGCGTCGATGGCCTGTCACACTACATGCGGCCACACGACACCGGTTCCCTGCAACTCCAACCCTTCGCACGGCTCCTGGTGTTCCCTCCGGCTCGCCGGATTATTGCGGAGAATTTCCTACCGCAGGTTGAATCACCAGTGAACTCAAGCAGAATAGGACCGATGGCTGAGTATGCCTACCTCGTCGTCTACATACCGCGCGGAACGTCACGCGACACCGCGCGTCGTATCCTGACCGATCACGCTGAGTACGGGGACTGGGAACTGGCCAGACTCCGGCTCAACGCCGACGGCAGCAGGAAGGCTACCCTCCGAAGGCGAATCATACGCCCAGTCCGCACATTCTGAACCCGGCGCGCGACACTCTCACGCGTCAGGCCTCCCGGCTTGGGCATGGAGTGGTGCTTGGGCTTCGGCTTGGGGGCGGGCAGCGTCGGGCCGCTTGGCGGCGGGGAAAGCTCGGCGCCCGTGAGCGCGCCGCAGCCGTTCGCCGGGATGAGCAACGGGTTGACGATGGACGGAGGAGTCGTCACCGCGTAGGCGGCGCCGCCCGGCAGCGCGAGCGCGGCCGCGACGAGGGCGGACCCGGCGACGGCCTGGGGCCAGATTGCCTTGCTCATGCCGCCGCCCCAGTGGCCTTGACCGGACGGGGCCGCGGGCGACCGTCGCCCGCGAGCTTGAGCGCCGCGGCGCCGGCCAGCAGCGTCCCGATCGCCAGGGTGCTGAGGGAGCCGCTGCTCTCGCCGCCGCCGCCGCCGTCCCGAGCGGGCGGGCTGCCGATGGCCGCGCCGCCGACGGTCGCGCCGTCGATGCATCCGGCGGACGAATCGCCGAGGACCGCCACCGCGTTGCCGGTCGTTAGCAGGACCGTTCTCGCCGTCCACATTGCCCATGACTTCACGGGTACTCCTTGTTCGGGGGCTATCGGGGCCTGTGAACCCAACACAGAATGTCACCGTAACACCACAAGGAGTACCCAAGACAACCGCTTCGCGGAATTACTAACACTGATCGAGAAACCGATCCAGAACCCGCGTGCCGAAACGCAGCGCGTCCAGCGAAACGCGCTCGTCGATGCCGTGGAACATTCCGGTAAAGTCCAGATCCGGCGAAAGCCGCAATGGGGTGAACCCGAAGCAGCGCATACCAAGACGGCTGAACGACTTGGCGTCTGTGCCGCCCGACAGGCAGTACGGGACGACCCGGGCATCTGGGTCTTCGGCCAGCAAGGCGCCGGTCATCGCCGCATAGAGATCACCGTCGGGCGTGGTCTCCAGCGCGATGTCCCGGTGGATGAACTCGCGGGTGACCGATGGCCCGAGCAGCTTGTCCAGTTCCGCGTAGAACTCTTCCTCGTATCCAGGCAGGAAACGCCCGTCTATGTCCGCTGTCGCGGCCTGCGGGATTACATTGACCTTGTAACCGGCCCGGAGCCCCGTCGGATTCGTGGTGTTCTTCAGTGTTGCGCCGATAAGCCGCGAAACGGAGCCGATTTTGCCGAGGGATTCAGCTGGGTCGTTCGGATTAAAATCTATGGTGAGAACGTCGCAGACGCCCTCAAGGAAGCCGCGGACGGAGGGGATCAGGCGGGTCGGCCACTCGTGCCGGCCGATCCGGGCCACGGCCTCCGCCAGCTCGGTGACCGCGTTGTCCGGCTGGATCATCGAGCCGTGACCGGCGGTGCCGCGCGCGGTCAGCCGCAGCCAGGCCATGCCCTTCTCAGCGGTCTGCATCAGGTAAAGCCGCTGGCCGGCCACGGTCGTGCTGAAGCCGCCGACCTCACCGATCGCCTCGGTGACGCCCTCGAAAAGGCCGGCGTGGTTGTCCACCAGGTAGCTGGCGCCCCAGGTGCCGCCGGCCTCCTCGTCGGCGGTGAAGGCGAGCACCACGTCGCGGGCGGGCTTGCGCTGCTCGCGCAGGCGCTGCCGGACGACCGCCAGGATCATCGCGTCCATGTCCTTCATATCCACCGCGCCGCGGCCCCACACGCACTCCTCCGCGATGTCGCCGCTGAACGGGTGGCGGCGCCAGTCGTCGGCGTTCGCGGGCACGACGTCCAGGTGGCCGTGGATGAGCAGCCCGGGTTTGGTGCGATCCGCGCCCTCGATGCGGGCGACCACGCTGGCGCGCTTGGGATGGGACTCCAGGATCTGGGGCTCGAGGCCTGCCTCGGCCAGGAGGTTTGCCACGTGTTCGGCCGCTTCGCGCTCGCCGGGACCGGAGTGGTCGCCCGGGTTGCTGGTGTCGATCCTGATCAGGTCGCGGCAGATGTCGACGACCTCGTCCTGCGCGGTCAGCTGGTTTTCGGTCACGGGACTATCGTCGCACGCTGGCGGGCATCGGGGGCGCGGGCCGGGGGCGGGGCGGTGCACTGGCGGTGTGCTGGCGGTGCGCCGTGCGCGTCGGCGTTTCGCGGCGATCCGGGCAGTCCGGCAAGACTGAACCCTGGACGTTGTCCGACGCAGCACTTCGCTTGTGGGCGCTGGGTTTGCTAAGGTAAGGCAGCCGATGTGGGTTCGCCCGCGTCGTTGGGTCCGGGTGGCGGAATAGGCAGACGCGCTAGCTTGAGGTGCTAGTGCCCGAATAGGGCATGGGGGTTCAAGTCCCCCCTCGGACACAGCAATTCCCCATATCGGCCTGTTTCCGGGCACGCCGGATCGTCACCCTAGGCGCGGGCTATCGCCAGCGCCGGGCGATCGGCGTTTCTTGCTTTCGTCCTTCCTGGTCAGGGCCTGGGCAGCCGGTTAGCTCGTTCTCACGGTGGCGGTCTTGGCAGTCTGTAGGCCGCGCGCCTGCAGAGCGGCGGCGGCCGGGTTCCAGGTGAGGGCGATCTCGTGCTCGCGCAGGTACCCGATCACCTCCGCCGGGCTGGCGGCGCCTGTCACGTCGGTGCCCGCGCGGGTGCGCCGCCTGGCGCGGCCGACCGGGCTGGTGAGCAGCAGGTGCAGAGCGGGCAGGTGCAGCAGCAGCTTGTCCTCGCGGATGTAGGTGTTCTTCGGCCGGTTCGGGTCCGGTGCCATCGCGCTGGTATGGCCGTGGCGGCACCGGTAGGCGGGCTTGCCGTTGGACCAAGCTGATTCCATCCGCCGCCCGCACACCCCGCACGCCAGCAGCCCGGCCAGCAGGTACCGGCGCAGCACAGGCTTGTCGCGCGGGACCGGGCCGCGAGCCGCGTTAATAGCCTGCGCGGCGATGAAGTCAGCTTCGCTGACCAGGGCCGGGTGCGCGGGCCTGGCAGAGATGACCCACCCGTCCGGCAGGTTCCACCGCTGTACGGACTTGTGCCCGAGGGTCACGTTGGCGGGGTCGACCAGGTCGGTGTCAGTGCGCTGCCGGTTCCACACCTGCCGGCCGGTGTATCGGGGGTTCTCCAGGATCGTGGTGACCGCGCCCAGCGTCCACCCGGCACCGCTCCGGTGCGCGTTACGGCCGGGGTCAGCTGCGGACGGGCATGGCACCCCGGCCTCGTTCAGCGCCCGCGCGATCCGCGCGACCGAGTGGCCGGCCAGCCGCTGGGCGAAGATCCACCGGACGGTCGGCGCGGTCGCCGGGTCGGGGTCCAGGCGGTGCGCCCTCCGCCCCCACGCGGCATGGGCCTTGTTCGGATGCGGCCCGGCATCAGCAAGCAGGTAGCCGTACGGCGGGCGCCCGCCGAGGTAGCGTCCCTGCTCCCTGGTCTGGACGGCCATCGCGGTCCGGACCCGGATACTGGTCCGGGTGATCTCCCGCTTGGACGACAGCCCTAGCCCGGTCATCGTCTTCTCGTCATGCTCGGACTTGAAGTCCACGCGGCCCCCGGCCTCGGGCATCCACAGCTGCACTCCGTATGCTCGAACAGCGGGGCCATCGCTGCGTACTGGCTGCCGTAGAACGCCCGTTCGTACTCCCCAACCACGATCGCATCCCACCCACGGTCCGGATCGGTGAGCTGCGCCACCAGCGCGGCGGCCTGCGGGCGCCGGGCCCACGCCACAGTCCTGGACTCCCCCACGTCGAACAGCTCCGCCACGATCACCCCGTGACCCCGGACCAGCGCCCCAGCCTGCTCCCGCTGCCGCGCCCGCGACGTCACCGGATCCTGCCAGTCCTCCGTCGACACACGACCGTAGAACACGAACCGAAGTCGCCCTTGCACCGGCCCTCTTTCACGGCTCGGTCCTGACCGCTCAGCCCACTCCGCCAGCGCACTCGCCGCAACCACCGACCATTCCCTTCCCGGCAGCTAATTCACCCACATACAGGATCACCGGAAACAACCCGCCTCGTCTCAAGAATACAAAAAGCAGGCGACTCGAAATACAGGCATGCCGGACATAGGCTAGCCAATTCATGACATTCCGGTTATAACAACAATGCGATTGGCCGCCACAGTCCAGACGGGCCGTCCAACAAAAAGTGATCTGGCTTCCGCTGCAGACGCAGAAGGATCTGGGCAACCTAATGTGCCGCTTTGGCCGATTAGACTGGGAGGAGGTTTTGCGGGCGGAAAAGGAATTCGTAAAGGCATTAGGACCGAAATCTGGGCGAGAAAGAGTAGCCCGGGGGGCATATCCCGATTAGACGCGAGTACAGACCGAAGAAATAAACGGATCAGCTCCTTCCCGGCCATAGGGCAGTTATGGCATAGTAGAAATATGAATGATGCTACGTCGACACGCGGAATTTTCGGCATTGGATACGAGGGTCTTGATCTCGATGAGTTTGTTCATCGTTTGATGTCTGGCGGCGCGGGGATTCTGGCTGACGTCCGCCTGAACGCTATCTCTCGGAAGCGGGGATTCAGTAAACGGCTCCTGGGTGCGGCTCTTGCTGATGCCGGGATCAGCTACTGGCATGTTCCAGAGCTGGGTAATCCCGGCTGGAACCGGGCCGGCTTCAGCGGATCGTCAGATGAGGTGCACGAGGCCCGTGCCCGGTTCACCGGCATGATTGGCGGCGAGACGGCTGACACGCGGCTGGAGGAGATCGCCGCCGCTGCCCGTGTGGGCGTGGTGGCGGTGATGTGCGTCGAAGCCGACGAGCGCAACTGCCACCGGTACGTGGTCCTCCAGGAACTGCACCGCCGCCTGGATCTCTGCGCGGCGCTGTCCTAGCGGTGCGGCTGGCGGGGAGGGTAGAACAAGCCCAGGACCATGAATCCCTGCGGCCGTTTCTGCTGGTTCCCGACAAAGAACACCAGGTCCTTGTCCGGTGCGCACATCTGGTCAAGGAACCGTTCCCTCAGCGCCGCACTGGCTTGGGGGTCGGCGAGGTGGGCGAGGTTCCGCTGTAGGGCCACCCATTCCCAGTCGTAGATGCCCTGCCGGTGCTGGCGGCAGCCCGGCGCCTGGCACAGGTACCGGTACCAGCCGTTGAACCTCGGCGCCTCCACGGCGGTTCTTTCCCCGCGGCCCACGCCGGGCAGTTCCAGCTGGCTGACGTACTGGGCGATCTTGCGCTCATCCTCGGCGCTCCAGCCAGGATGCGGCTCGATGTCCAGCCCGGTCACCTGCCTGGGGCGTATCGCGGCCAGCGACCTAGCCGGAGAGCCAGTCCGGGCGGCATCGATCAGGGCGCACATCGTGCCCCCGGTGAAGTCATCGATGTAGGCCTTGCGGCGACCCCACGGCGGCAGGTGCCTCTCCACGACCAGGGTCTCCATCTGCGGCCGCCAGCTCTCCGCCCGCGGATCCCCCGGATTCGGCCTGGCCGTCACCGTCACCACGTCGTACTTGCAGAACTTGTTATCACTGTCCAGCTCACGGAAATTGACCGGATACAGCCGCACCCACCCGGCATCATCGGGGTCAAGGCGCAGCCCCGCCACGCACACCGTCTCCCCGTACCGCTCAGACGGGTTAGGCGCCGCCTTCACCGTGATCAGCACACGCAGGCGGACCGGCAGGCTGCCCGCCGGCTTTACTGGCACTGCACCTGGCTCCGGCGCGAACAGCGACTGCTGGGACTCTCCAGGCTGCTTGCGATCTAACCTCACATACCAGAACCAATCAGGCCACGGCGACCACGTCAAACCGTGTGCCGCGACGGTGGCCGGCCGCGCTCCGGCAGGCATGGCGAGCTGTTTCCTCCCGGCGAGATGTCCCTCGCGTGACGGCCTTGGGCCGAGCCCTCGGAGCCCGTCGGTGTGCTGTCTCGTTCCCTCGACCGCGACCGTACGGCTGCTCGATCGCACCAGCCAGGTAGCTAGGACACTCCGAATGGGCGCGCTGAGGTGGGAGCAGGGCCAAATCGGGCAAGCTCGGCCCAATTAGCCAGGCGCGTCTCGAGAATCTGGCTCACCCGCTCTTTGGTCTCCGTGAGCGCCAGGTCAATGAAACAGTCGCACTTGGTCAGAGGGCGTCCCTCGATGAGGCATAGCAGGATACCTGCCATCTGGATAGCGCGCGCCGTTGCGGTCAGCTTGGCGTCTAGCGGGACGATGGGGATGCGCTTGACCAGCTCTCTCGTGAAATCCAGAGCTGCGCCCCGGACACCCGCGACGCTGGCCGTCTGGCTGGCCAGCTCGGCGGCGAGCTGGTGGACCTGATCCTTGGCCTTGAGGATTGTGCGGGCCATCTGTGCCAGCTTCTTGCAGCTGCGCCTGCGCCTGGAGCGAATCAGGCGCTGCCAGGCGTCCCCAGCACGGTCCGTCAGCCGGTCGGCCACCACTTGCTCCCACGAGCCGTCAGCTACCACGTCAGCACAGAAGTCAGCGGCGATCTTGACACGCTCACGCTCGTGGGCGCGCAGACGTGGCCGCCGGACGGAACGGACTGGCGGCGGCTCCAGTGGTGCCTGCCAGGATGAGGAAACGGGAGGGGCCGGGGACGCTGACTTCCATGGCGAGCCGTTCGCGGCAGGTCGACGCCGCGAGGGTGAGCTGACACGCGGCCTAGCCGGTCGCTGGGGCGCGGGGTGCAGCGCACCAGGGCCACCGTGGAACCTACAGGCCATGCCTGACTGCCTGACAGGCTGCTGGCAGGGCCGACCGTCCGATTCCCTGGGTCTGCCGCACTTCGCCATACGCAGAGTGTCTGTCTGGCTACTTACCAATGCAAGAGTTTCCAGCGCTAAGTGTCCGAACGCCTAGCCATCTTTCAGGATTGCGACCGCGACCTCTTCACCGTCCGGCTGACGGCCATGGCTTCGTTCGCGAGTAGCGACCGCGGATGTTCGCCAGTTTGAACCGCGCCAAGGAGGCGTGGAGGGCCTTGGTGTTCGCGGGAAGTGACCGCAGTTGACAGCCGAGGGCGTTGGCAGCGACAAGAGGCAGGGTGATGGCCGAGGTCAGCGGCGTATGCTCGCGTGGCGGCCGGGTGTGGCCGAATTTGGCGAATATCAATCCTGCCGGATCGGCGGCGCGGTCGTCGGTCACGAACAACTGCGGTCTTGACGGCGAACAGAACCACGGCCAAACCCATCCGCCTCCCGGACAAGCCAGGAACCTCCCACAACGTCAGCATTGATCCCAAACACAGCTAAAGCCGGGCAACGCGCCGCAACCATCGGCGAAACAGGCCAGGCGCGAGTCCCTCGCCGGGTCAGACGCAGTGGCGCGAGTGGCCGGATGACGCGGCCCGGTTCCTGCGGGAAAGGCTTGGGACTAGCTGGCTCCAGGTGGGATGCTGCACCAGTGACTTGCAGGCGGAGAACCGGGCCATGATGGGGAGTGGCAAGCCGCTCCTTGCTAACGGCGATCTGCCGCTCGAGCTGGCATGCGCGTTCGCTAGCTGCGCGCTGATCAGCTGGGATATAGAAACCTCGGGCTTGGACTGGCGCCGCGACCGCATCGGTACCTGCCAGATCTTCGCGGAAGAGGTGGGCGCAGCCGTCGTGAGCGTTCCTGGCCAGACACCCGCGAGGCTTACGTCGCTGCTTGAGAACGCGCAGGTAGTCAAGGTCTTCCACCACGCCCCCTTCGACCTCAGGTTCATGGTCCACCAGTGGGGAGTACGACCAGTGTCTATACGATGCACGAAAGTCGCATCGAAACTGCTCGATCCCCAGGCGCCCAACGAAGCACACAGCCTGCTGAATCTGGCTGAACGCTTTCTCGGGGTCCGGCTGGGCAAGGGGCCGGTGAGGACGAGCGACTGGTCTGCGGGCACCTTGTCCCAGGAGCAGGTCGAGTATGCCGTCAACGACGTCATACACCTCCCCGCATTGCTGAGCGTGCTCCGTCGCGCGCTTGAGGAAAGAGGGATTGCCGACTTGTATGACTGCTGCT
Source organism: Streptosporangiaceae bacterium (assembly GCA_035651595.1). Lineage (GTDB taxonomy): Bacteria > Actinomycetota > Actinomycetes > Streptosporangiales > Streptosporangiaceae > JAFARZ01. The sequence continues at coordinate 80,552 of DASRFJ010000316.1, forward strand.
GCGGGTTCCTGCCGACGACAGTGGAACTCGAACTTGGCGGTTACCCCGATGTCTTCGCCTATTGATCAGGCAGTCTGGCCCAGGAGATCCCATCCACGCCCGGTGAAGAACCGGAAGTCTCCAGCGCCGTAGGCGGTAAGGCGGACAAGAAGCCGTAGGTGCGGCGGGGCATCGCGGCCGTTGACATGTTCCGCGGTCAGGCGCACGTCTGCACGCGCCATGAGCTCGTGCATGTCCTCGAGCATCAGGTTCGGCACCCATCCGACGGGAACTGAAGCCGGAGCCATCACCACGAGCGCGAGCGGGTTTGCTTCGTTCCCGGGTTCGCTGGCCAGGCGCAGCGCATCGCCAGGGCTCAGCCGGGCCAGGGCTGAGTCAACCTGGTCTTTGGTCACTTCAATCGGCTGGCCGTCGAGGACCCGCAGCGCGCCAGGCACGTGGCGGACCCCATTAGCCAGGAACAGGCAGGTGAGTGTCCCTCCCTCAGTTGAGGGCTGCGGGAGCAACTGGATGGTATCGCCCTGGCGGCGCCCCTGGGACCGTTCTATCTGCTCCCATGGGCCTGCCTCCTCATCGAGCCCTAGCCGTTCTATATAGCGCTGGTAGTCGGGACGGCGGGGGTCCATGACCCGCTGAGCAAACAGCGGGAACAGCGTCTCGCTGCTGTAGGCCCGGTGCAGGTCACGGAAACCCAGCAGTGGGCGGAAATCCTTGACGCTCAGGGCGTGCCGGATGTAGGCGAACCGGTAGCGCTCGCCGTCATAGTCCAGCAACCCCACCGGTTCAATGTTCCGGTCAACAGGGTGCTGCCAGGTCACTATGAGTCGCCGGGCCGTCGGCACAGACCGGTTCCCGGGCTCATGCGCGACCGCCGTCATGTCATGCGCAGGCATCGAGGACCCTCTTCCGATTCTCTAGTAGTACCTCTATGGCAAAGGTACGGGCCACCTCTGACATTTCCGGCAGCCGCTCGACGATGCTGATCAGCTCCTGCTCACTTACCCGGTCCAGCTGGCGAGGCCAGTAATCACGGGCTCCGGGTGATGCAAGGCCCAGGGCTCTGACAGCCGCCGCCACGAGCGTCTGAGGGCTGTGACCGGGGGTGTACTCGAATCGGTAGGCAGTTCCCTTGCGGCACCAGCTTCCGATTCCCCCGGGCGTAGCCAGCCGCGCTGCGCGCTTAGCGTCATCGAGATTGTACCCAAGGCTATTGGCATGGTCGTAAGACCCGCAGAGCCTGGTAGGGCCCTCCCCCGCAATAGGCAGGAGAACAGCCCAGTTCTCCTCATGCCGGTCACGATTCGCGATTAAAGCATCGAACAGGACATATCCTACGAAAACGTCGAACCCCGTGGGGTGGAACGGCAGGTCGCACCCTGGCGGTGCCATCACGTCCTCCAGGACACGCCGGATGTTCTCCAGGGAATGACCGGGCCGCCCCGCGGTCCGGCCTGGCACGTAGCCCGCTACCTCGCGATCTTGCATGAACAACCCGCCGGGCTGCATCTGGCATCCAGACAGGCACAGGTCTGCAGAAATAGAGCCTCGCTGGCCATCGCGCTGAGCCATCTCAACACGTGCGCTGGGGATACCCAGACGTCCGGCTACCTCACAAGCCGCTTTCTCCGCCCAATCCTCGCCGCACACATACCCAGGTGAGCTTGTGACGGACTTGAAGAGCCAGGGCCGCCTCTCAGAACCGCCCGGTTCCAGCAGCCACATCTTCGCCTCGACGCCGGACGTCTCGTCACGGTCGACCTCCCACGAGGTGACGTCAAGCCTCTCGAATGGCTCAGGTGGCACCTCCGCAGCCTAGGCCTTCACAGCAGCCCCGCAAGGCATTCGACTCGCCTTGAAGTTCGTGTCGCCGGATCGGCACAGCCTGTCAGTGTCCAGCCCCATCAGTGACCCTCACGACCGGGGCGGTCTCGGCTCCAAGCCTCCCGCATGGCCTGCCCGTGTTGCTCCGTCCGTTTGACGGATGACCAGCATGCTGGTGCTCTGCGCTGTACGGCAAATCACGAGTATGCAGCCCAAGGTTTCTCGTGGGCGCGAAACAAGGCCAGACCGGGACAGTTCAGATGATCACATCCAACCAGTCGCTTGGCTGGCGCAGCGTGACCGTCTGGGGAAGCTGCTCGGCGTGTCAGGTCGGTGCGACAGGATCGCTTCGAATTTCGTGTGCCGATTGCTGGCTCGAGAGGCAACGACCGTAGCCCCGCTCAAGTGGCTGGCGTACACAGCACGGACTCACCAGGTGCCTGGAATCAGGCACCTGGTGAGTCGTAGCGGGCGAGGCGCAGCCTTCCCTCTACCCTCGCGTTCCGGGCTCCCTGGGCGCTACTGCTGGGGGGAACCGCGGAAGCGGAAGGCGGCGTAGGCGGGCACGCGGTATTCGGTGTGCGGCGCGACGGGCCCGGTCTTGGTGTTTCGGGTGTTGTCCAGGACGAGTGCGAAGTCAGGGTAGCCTGAGCCGTCCTCGTAGCGCATGTAGTAGAAGCGCGCCACGTAGGGATCTCCGCCCGGGGTGCTAGCCCCTGGGCGGGCGAGCTGCCTGAGCAGGTAGTCGGCGGCTTGACGCTCAACGGAGAAGCCGTACCACTTGCCTTTGTGAGCGAGGCTGTCGATGTAGAAGACGCTGATCTCGCCGAGCCAGATGCGAGTGGTGCGGCTGCTGTAGTGGAGATTGCCGAGTGCTTCGGAGAATTTCCATATCAGGGTGGACTTCTTGGATGGCGCGGTGCACGGCCCGCGCGGAGCGGGCGGGTTCTTCGGGTATTTGCCAACTTTGGCGACGGCCGGCGGGTGGTTGCCCCAGCACGCCAGCTCATAGTTCTCGATGTCGATGTAGGGGTCGATGCCCCATACTGCCGGGTGCTTGCCGCTCAGGTCGCGGGCGTAGACCTTGAGGTATGCCATGGTCTTGGCGGGGTTGCTGCCGAAGGTTCCGGCGATGACGGTGCAGCCGTGGCAGAGGGCCGCCGCGGTCAGCCACATGTGGGCGGCGAGCGCCGGGCCGCACGTGCTGACGTTCGTGCTGCAATTGGTCTGGTCGAAGCGCCGGGTACCGGACGGCATGTAGAACTGGCCGTTAAGTGCGCCGCTGAACCGCTGTTTGGGGTGCTGGGAGTAGAAGTCTGGCTCGCCCCAGGGTGTGATGGTGCTTACCCGGGTCATCGCCGTGACTCCCAGGGAGCTGGGGATGCCTGCGGGCAGCGGGCATGTCGGCTCGGGCTGGCCGGCCGGGATGGCGCAGCTGTATGAGCCGAAGAATGCCTGCATGGCCTTCTTGTAGGTAGTGATGCCCGGCACCATGATCACCGGCCGCCTGCGGCCCTTGATCATGCGGAGGTCGTTGTAGTCCGGCCGGAACTGCACCTCAGGCTGGATGGCGGCCTGGCCGGGGGCCCGCCGCGCATTGGCCCGATTGATGTCGGCCAGCCAGAAGCCTAGGCAATCCTGCTCGACCTGGAGGATGGCGTTGGGGTCCAGCGGATAGCTGCGGCCGTTTTTCGTGACCTGGAGCATGTGGTCGTGGTGGTAGGCGATGTCCCACGGCACGGTGATCCGCACGTAGCGGATGTTCAGATCTGTCCAGTTGCTGCCGTCATCGACCGCGGTCGGGATCGTGGTCTGGTAGTCAGGTGGCGGCACTGGTGTCGCCAGGTCGTTTTCCTCGTTGCTGTCACATCCCTGGGTGCCCGGCCGTTCGATCCAGCCGTCTTGCACTCCCACCCGGGGAGTCGCGGGCAGTGCGGCCGGTGCCGCTGCCGCTGCTGAAGTCAGGGCCATCACGGCCTGCCTCGGCGGGGCAGGCACCGCCATCGCGATCACGATCGCCGTTGCGGCAGCGGCCGAAACCGCTGCCAGCATCCTCACTAGTACCGTTCGCATAGCTCCTCATACGTGACGTTGTGTGGTGTAATCCGATGCCGACGCGCGCTCGCCGCTCGCGCTCTTGCCGGTTCCGTGATTCCGCGAATGGCAGGAGGGCCAGTTGGCCGCTGGTCGCGCGCAGCCGGTCCAGTACCTCCGGCGGGCCCGGCACCCGCCCGCAGCCACGCTTGCCGGGGCTGGGAAGGGGATGACCGGGTCCTAACCTTGGCCGGGCGGTGGGCCTTCGTCGTCCTACCGCCCAGGGACCCAGGCGGCCAGCACCCAGGCTGATCTGGATGTCATCAACCAGCATGCAGCTGGATCCCTTGCAAGTGAGCGCGGTGGCTGCCAGCCCAGATGAGCTGCATTCCTCAGCACCGGATGAATTTACGCGGACCGATTCCAGAGGCTTTATTCGTCAGGCTCCCGCGCTGGAGATAGAGCCACTGCCACATCCGGTATTGGTGCACATGACGGTGCGCTGGGCAGACTCTGCCAGCTGTCAGCGTGTAGGTCCCGAACGCCCTGGTCGGGAATGTGTCTGCCGAACATTTCACGTTACGCCAGGTTCCCCGGCGGAGTGTCCCCTCAAGGACCTGCAAGCAGACCTCACCCTGACGGGTGGTGAGTGCCTTATTCTTGACGCTGCCCTCACAATCGGGGTACTCGGAACTTCCGGAGACTGTCAGCTTTCCGTGCACGAGGGCCAGATGCGGCGGGTTACCGGTGAAGAACGCGCGACAGATTGGATCGAGGAGGACACCGCTGGCGTGAGCAGCGGTCTCAGTGGCGCGGCTAGGCGCGGCGTTAGCCGCAGTATCCGCCCCGGCCATTGAGCAGAGGAGTGCTGTTGTTCCCAGAACTGCGAGCCAGGAGCGACCTGACATGTTGTAACGCCTTCCCTTCTGGGTGCTCTCTGGACGCTGCCGTCGCAGGAATCGCTTCATGTTGTTCTCCAGTTTTGGTGCGCCTTGCCTCTTGCTAGTCAACCCTTCCCAGAAGTGCTTTCCAGGCACGCGCTCGCGAACGGCGCGAAGTGTGATGTCAAGAGGCGGCTGATGTTGCTTAGCTCCCCCTGGGGTTCTCGCCCTAGGGGACTTAAGGGAGGCTATTACCCGTCAGCGTTGACGAGGTACAGTATGGTGACCACCGCCGCGAGGATCTGTTTCATCAGACATTCCCTTCTCGCTGATCTGGCATTGCGCGAACCGCGGGACTCCGGAACGACCTCCCGGGATCATGCTCCGGCACACGTCACGCCGATCGCCCTCAGCCTGTACAGCAGTCCCTTCAAGGAACTCTCCTATTCTCGGTAGTTCGGGTAAATTACATGCGCCCTTTGGCCGCAGATCAGCGGCCGTAGGGCCGTATGTGAATGTTGAAGACGGACTTAGCAGGCGGCACAACCGCCGCGAGTGCGGCGATACCGCCGGCGTACGACCCGAACTGCCGGCTCATCAAGGATGCCCAGTCGGCGCCACCTGGCGTCGCGACAAAGCCGGCGACGACTAGTGCGAAGTTGGCTGCCGTGGCTGCAAGCAGTAGAAGCTCGTGCATGCGCGACGGGGGCAGTACCGGCCGCATCGGACTAATACGCAAGACGAGGTAGCCGAGAATCGCCAGGCATATAATCATCACGATGCTCAGATAGCCGTGGGACGTGAGCCCGTCCTCTGTGACGCTCGTCCCGAACAAAGTGATACCGAACCAGGGCAGAACAGCGAGACGAGAAGTATAGCCGAGCTGATTCCTGCGATCCGGTCGTTCTCTGTCCAGAGGTTTGCATCCAGTCTTAGCGGTTGCCGGCGGATCGATCCGGCATTATGGCGGTTCCCAGACCGTCCGGGGACCGTCTCGGCTGGGCGCCCGCAGTTCGGGCACGTACCAAAGACGTGCGGTATTTCGTATCCGCACTGTATACAGCTCATCGCATCTCACCCTTTCACCAGAGCGCTGGATGCATAAACATCATTCGCCGCGTTGACGTTCGGGGGATCAGGACAGGAGGAGCAGGGGATGCCGTTGCCGACAGTCGTGCCGATACCTAGTACGGCGATAAGCACGCATGCCGAGCCGGCGGGCTTTGGCCGCCGCAGAGATCACTTCATCTCCTCTAGTTGACGCTGTTCACACACCTGGATGGTGTCGCCTCCGGAAGCCGGCCGTGCGCCAGTCCTGGGCCATGTCAATCGTCACCTGGCGCTGAAGCGCGTGAGCGGATCCTGACGGCCGTTGACGACATCTGACAGATAAAAAACGGGGCGGCAGCATCCGGCCACGTGTAGCGTGTACGCCGGTGTTCGCGTCTAGATGATTTTGGGCGAGGAGCGGAATGGTCGGCATAGAACCGCCGGGAGTGGATCGTCTGCCGGAGGGGCCCGGCCGCGACCTGGTACTCGCGCTCCACGCTCTCTACCGGGGCTCTGGGAAGCCCTCAACGCGGCGGATCGCCGAGGATGTCCAGAACGGCGACTACCGCGATACGGTCAGCCACGAGACGGTCGCGGCCATGCTCCGCGGAGACCGCGGTCTGCCGCGGTGGGAGAAGCTGGAAGCGGTCGTGAGCGTTCTTGCCCTCCGGCACACCCCGCCCCTCGACCCGGTCGCCGAAGCCACGCGGATCCAGGAACTCTGGCATGCCGCGCAAGGCCATGCGGATCTCGACGAGGCAGCACGTGACCTCGCCAGGACGCCCGCTGCCACGCCGCCCGCAAGCGGCGTTATCGAGGCACCGGCGGATCCTGCGGGGCCGGCGCAATGGGAGTGCAGTGAGCCGCGGGCCGTCTCCGGTGTGCTGCCGTACTTGAGAGGACGATCCGCCCGCCAGTTTCTTTCCCGGCCCGGGATACTGCTGCGGTCGCGTGCGTGCCGGTGGCGGCTGGCCGCTGCTTCTTTCGTGGCCGTGGCCGTGTGCATCGCCGGCGTCATCACCGGTCTCCGCCTGACAGGCGGCGGCGTCGCTAGCGAAAGCTTCCGGATCACTGCGGCAGTGAACGGCAACGAACCAGAAGCCTTCGCCATCACGAACACCTACGTCCTGGAGTACGACTCGTTCCGGAACGGCTCCAGGTCCGGCTGGCAGCCGCTGCCCGGCGGAGGCCGGTACCTCGGCACGCCCGCGACCGTGACGGACTCGGCCGGGCGGCTGGAGGTATTCGCGCGGACCGCAAACAACACGATAGTCCGCTACTACCAGTCCGCCCCCGGAGCCGACTCGTGGGACGGGCCGGAGCTGCTAGGCGCCGAGCGGTTCACCAGCGATCCTTCCGCGGTTAACTGGCCAGGCCACGGGCTGATGGTGTTCGCCCGGCGCACCGGCGGACTGATGGGAATCGACTCGCAGGCGGGCACCGGGGTTACCTCGTCTTGGTCAGGCTGGCACTCCTTCGGGACAATCGCCGTCGGCCAGCCGGTGGCCGTGGCGAATCACGGCGACGGCCACCCCGAGGTGTTCGCCGTAGCAAGCGACGGCGGCAGCCTTATCCATGCCTATGACCAGGGCCGCGGATGGAAGGGCTGGTCCCCCCTGGCCCAGGGAAGCGCTTTCACCGGCGTTCCCGCCGTGAACAAAGACGCGACCGGGCGGGTAGAGGTGCTTGTGCGCACCACGACCGGGTACCTGGAGTCCTTCTGGCAGGGGCACCCCGGCTTCGGGTCGTGGAACACCGCCTTAATCGGTTCGGGCATCGTCGGCGACCCAGCGTTGATCGCGGCTGGCGGGCAGCTTGAGGTATTCGCCGAGCGCGCCGGCGGAAGCCTCGGGTACAGCACGCAGTTGCAAGCCGACTCTGCCGGATGGTCCGCCTGGGCGTCGCTGCCCGGCAGATTCAGTGGGGAGCCCGCCGTGGTCTACGCCTCGGGGCGGACGGACATCTTGGCCAGCGTGGGAGGCAGCGTCTGCGACATCCACTCGGTCGGCACGTCGGGCTGGTCCGGCTGGCGTCCGCTGAGCGGGGCACCCTGATCCGTCGGCCCGCGGCCGGATACCCGCCGGGCTGGTCGTGAAGTTCAAGGCCGCGACTGGCAAATAGGACCGACGCCAGCCGACCCTCAGCCGAGCACTTAACGCGCAGTGACGAGCAGGAAGCTCACTTAGATTTCAAGTCGCGCATATCGCCGATTTAGCGCGCATGATCATCAGTTGAACGTCGTGCAGGGGCGCGTTCAGATCGCCCAGTTCGGTGGGTAGCGTTTACCTCTTGCCAACGCTTGTTTGCATGATATTGGTGTAAATCTGGCACTTGAACTCAAAGAGTTCGAGCGACAAGCTTGCCGAGGGCAGTACTGTAGCGCGGCGCTGATCGCCTCAGTTGGCACCAGGCCGTCGAGTTCACTCCGGCTGAAATCCGGTCCGCAGGTCGGCCGACATGTCCCGAGAAAGTGGGCGCCAGAAGCCGCATAGGCGGAGACGACGGTGAGGTGGTCCCTGGCCATGGTCCCCTTGAAACACAGTACGATCGCCTTGTGCCGCAATGCCTTGTAATTGCGCCGAGCTACGCTGATCTGACGGCGCTGCGGACGGTGCTCGCCGAGCTGGGTATTACCGCCACGGCTACAACACAGCTGCTGGTAGGAGCGCAACTCGCTACGGTGCCGCTAGATGAGTTCAGCTTCGCGGTGGCCGTGCTGCCTGCCTCCGGACCCGACGGGATACCAGCGCCGACGCCAGCCACGATCTTTCTGGAGGCGGGAATCGCTCTCGGCCGGGGGGTGCCGCTGATCGTCTTGGCCGAGGATCCCGACGAAGACCTTCCGGTCCTCGGTGGAGTTGCCGGTAACGTCTGGACGATTGTCGGCGCGAAGGACGAGGCTAGCATCCGGCTGCATCTGACTCTGTTCACCAAAGTCCTGGAAACCCACAGGCCGGTTCGTGACTCCGTACCGCGCCTGGAGCCGTCTGCGGCTCCGTCAGTGACGCCACCGGCCGAAACGACCGGCCGACGCGACCAGAGTCTGCAACAGGAGGTGCTTGGTCTTTTGCAGGCAGGCGGTGCCAAGGTCGAATCGCAGGCTGTCGTAAGTGGTGGTGACCGGGTCGATGCGGTGGCACTCATCCCGGGCACAGAGCGCGTACTTGGGCCGGTACTGATTGAAGTGACCGTACGTCGGGGTCACGGCCTTTCGGCGGCCGTAAATCAGCTCGCCGCCTTCCTGACCCGGAGCGGAGCGACGTTCGGACTGGTCGTGTACGACGGCCCGCGCCTAGAGCCAGGTCCGGCGAGTGGTTTCCCGATCGCAGCCATGCACATCGACGAGCTGCGGGAACATGTCCGCCACGGAAGCCTAGGCTCGGCACTTGTCTATATCCGTAACGCGGCCGTACACGGACTTGCGCGATGACGCTTGAACCTGTGGTGATTCGGCGATACCTGACCGACGCTGAGGCGGCCCCAAAATCGGACGCGAAGGGCAAGCTCTACGAGGAGCTTGTAAGGTACCTCTTCGAGGCAGTACCAGGCTGCATCGCGGAACGTAACCTCACGAACATCTTCCGCACAGAGCAGATCGATGTCGAAGTTGGTAATGCACGGCCTGGAGATGGTCTGTGGCTTCTGCCGCATGTGATCCTTGTGGAATGCAAGCACTGGGACAAGCCCGTGGACAGCAGCACGGTGGGCTACTTCATGAACATCCTGGCCGGGCGCGGAGTTGAACTCGGAGTCTTGGTCGCGGCCAATGGCGTTACTGGCGACCGTGATGACCTGACCAATGCTCACGCCCTAGGACTGCACGGCTCACCTCGCGCGATCAAGATTGTCGTCATAACCACAGAGGACATTGCCAGCCTGCAGTCCGCCGGAGACTTCGTGGAACTGCTGCACCGGCGGTACCTCAGATCATTCGCTACTGGAGCTATCGGGGTTCCGTAGCCGTCCTGGGTCGTCCCGACGAACTCGCTCGCGCTAAGTCCATAATCTGCAGCAGGCCCCATGATCGTGCTCCAAAACGGATTTTCTGCGTGCGTCGACTGGGAGCGTCAAGTGTGTCCGAGGACGGCATATCGGCGGCTACACGCGTCGGGCACCACAAGCGCCGACTACGGTTAGCCGCCACCGCGCGGTCATGAGCGGTAACTGAGTTGCCCTGTGCGAGCTGACCCTATTAGCCTTGTGTTTGGCAGCACACGCCTGCCTGCTCTGAGCCACGTGCCAGCCCGGCGCTGGATGGCGATGAGGACAAGTGCGGCTCAGCCCTCGCGTGTCAGGTCATCGTGGTGCCATCACGCGTGGCCAGGCGCCGGGACTGTGCGCCAGGAAGATGGACGCGATGCCGCACGACAAGGTCAAGACTGCAGCCCGCCAGCGTATGGCCGCGACCGGGGAAGCCTACACCGAGGCCCGGCGCATGGTCATAGCTGAGCAGGGCGCTCAGACAGGTTCGCCATTGTTTCCCGAGCCTGATGTCACCCGTGACGGGCCGCTGGGGTGGGTGGAACCGTCAGTCAGCTTCCTGCTTGAATCGACCCGGCCGGTCGCGGTTGCCGGGCGGATGAATGTCAATGCCTGGTACTCGCGCTTCCCGGACCGTGAGGGAAAGTTCGGTGCACGGCTCAAGAGCCACAGGGGCGCCGATCATGAAGTAGCGCTTGATGAGCTGTTGCTTCACGAAAGACTGGCACAGAAGGCCAAGGTCTCGTATGAGGAGAACGGGGCAGGCCCTGATTTCAGGCTCTACTCGGACGGCAGGCATGTCGGGGCCGTGGAGGTGATGTCGCTCTTCATGGAGCAGGGCTGGTCCGAAGTGCAAGCCCGCCATGGTCGCATCGCGGATGAACTGAACAGGCGGCTCGCCCTCGACAGGTGGTTCATCTACTTCGATGTTGTGCAGCTTGACAGAGACCCGTCGGCCAAGGCGCTCACGGAATGGGCTAGCGAGACCATGGAAGAGTTGCCCGACCCGTCCAAGTCGGGTATCCGAGAGCATCACCGTACCTATACCGCGAAAGGTGTCCGGCTGTCCTTTACCTTCGCCGCGTGCAAGCCTGATCCTGGTGGACCGCGAGGCCGCATTGTCGGCCCGGGGCCGGTCATAGGCGGATTCGTCAAGTCGGGTGACCGTCTGCGGACGGCTCTTCAGAAGAAGGCCGGAAACCGTTACGACCTGAGGGACAGCCCGTTCGCGATTTGCGTCGGCGCTCATGACCCATTCTGCTCGCTGGACCAGGTCGAAGCAGCGCTCTATGGGAACGTGCAGTACGAGGTGGCGACAATGTCCCGGTCGCGAGCGCAGAACGGCTTCTTCGGCCGCAGGCCGGGAGAGCCTGAAGGAAGGAACACGCGCATCTCGTGCGTATTCGTGCTGTCTAACTGGCACCCGTGGGAACCCGAGAAGGCCAGGCTCATACGGCTCGATAACCCATTCGCGGCCCGGCGCTTCCCCGAGGAACTGCTCGCTGTCGATGCGCAGGTAGCCCGAGTCGATCACGGCGACGGCCGGTTCTCCTTCGAGTGGCTGCCCGCCCGTCCAACTGATACGTGGTAGCACCGAAGTGAGGTCACCCCCAGCTCTGCTACTCATCCTTCAGAACGGATTGTTCTGTGCACGCCGACTGAAAACCGCCGAGTGTTCCTGAGGCACACCTAACGGCGGATTCGCGCGCATGGTTCAAGGCCGACGCTGACGCTTAGTGGGCAATTCCGGTACCGGCTGGTTGCCGAGGGCGCAGTAATCCGCCGCGGCAGAGTTCCTGAAGAGCACGACGGCCATGGGGGTTCAAATCGGTTGCAAGGGCTCAGAAGCGGGCTTCCGGGGCCGAGACCACGCGCGAAGGCAAACGGCAGCTACGGCGAGAGCGGAGGCCAGGCCAGCTACGGGCCGGCCATCGCTACCCCGCCGGCCGCTGCGGGAGTACAGGTCAGCATCGTGGATCTCCCCGCAGCAGGGGATATTTCACCAGGTGGCGGGCTCATGCCCGGCGCTGGGCACGAGATCAGGTGCCATGCGGAGGACGCCAATGCGTGGCGGGCACGGGATTTTTCCCGCTATGCTGACCTCATGATTTCCCCTGATCCGGGAAATTTCCCTCGAATGCGTGTTCAAGTCCCCCCTCGGACACGCTCCTACATGCGGCTTCGGCTTCGGCTTCGGTAACAGCATCGCGCGCCCCAGTCCCTGCCACGGGCCGGGCGGGCCCATGACGCGTAAGCTCGTAGACCAACGGCCCTCGTGATCGTGAGGAGTGCCCATGACCGCACCCGCCGAAGACATGGTTCTGGTACGGCGCGCAGAACTCGACGCGCTCCGGGCCGAGAACCGGCGCCTGCGGCGCGAGGCCGGCGACCGCGAGGCCCTCCGGCGCATCAGAACAGACTCCGGACAAGGCCGGACCTTCACCCGCGAGGAACTGGCAGAGGCCCGGGGGCATTAGTGGTGACCGGGTCCTCCGCTTCCCGGACAGGACCTGGGACGAGGTCGAAGCACTACCACAGCCACTCCGCAACGCCGCGCACAAGGCGATCTTCCACCTGCTCGAAGAACCAGTCCCCACCCTTGCCGACCCATTCCCCGAGACAGACCCGCTGCCAAGCGCCTACCGGCTTCATCTTCCCGCCGACGCCTTAACCATCTGGCACACGGTCACCGAGAGCCCAGATGGCCACGTCGTCATCGTCGTGCGTACGTCAAGGCAGACAACTGAACAAGAACACCGGAAGACTCCGCGGCCTACAGGCACCGCGACGAAACCTACCCTCAGCCAAGGGTGAACTCCGCAGCCAGAACGCATTGGCTTTCTGGTGCAGTCGCCTCGGACACGTTAAATCCCCATGAGCGGCCGTTCACGGGCATGCTCGGACGGCACCCGCGTTCAGCCTCCGGCCGCGGCGGGTGTTCTCTGGTTGTCTCGTTCCCGGTCGGTCCTCCCTTTTGCTGGTACGGGCGAGTGTCAGTGGTCCTGGCCGGTGGCGACGGCAGGTGCGCCTTCCATGCGTTAGCATGAAGGAGTACCCGAGAACCGAGGGTCACTTTCCTGTGCCGTGGTCGCTAGTCCGGGCACAGGCGGCTCGGGTCCCCGTGAGACGCTTGCCCGTGGCCGCGTCCACCCAAGATCTGCAAGTCGGCTCGGTGCTCGAAGTGTCAGGCCCGGCGTTCGGGGCATGCCTGGCCCGGCCGCGGGACTGGCGTGTGTCGCCGTGCCCCGGCATTCCAGAGGAGAAGCCTGTGGTTCGACCAGGCCAGCGCCAGACGAGCGCTCGCCGTACCGCTCCGCGGAACCAGCGGAGTGTTCACCACCGTGACGACGTCGTCACGGTGCTCGCCCGCACTGCCGGTGAGGTCGAGGCCGCTGCCCGGCGCGGCCGCGTGACGCCGGCCGTGCGTGCCAAGTTCCAGGCCGTCGCCCTGCTGCTGCGGGACGAGCGCGCCCGCATCCCGGCATCGTCTGGAACCGCCAGTCGCCGGGCCGGGCAGCTCAAGCGCCTGGACGGCATCGCGGCCGTCCTCGCGGCGACCGCCGTCCAGGACGCGGGGCTGCTGGCGCTGCTCGCTGATGGGTCCAGCGTCTCTGGCGAGGCCAGGTCGCTCAAGGAGGAGATGCTGCGGGACCTCGGCATCGACCCGGCACCCGAAGAGGCCGCGCCAGCCGAGACCGTCGTCCCTCGGGTTGGCTCGGAGCGGCGGGTCGTGCCGAAATCGGTGGTCTCCCGGCAGCTGGCGAACCCCTTTCTCGCACCCGACTTCTCCGCCGTGCCGCAGCAGCTCACGTCCCGTCCGCGCCGCCTGGCCGACTGGGAGCTGCTCGGACCGCTGCTGAGTTCCTTCGAACGTGCCGGCGGGAGTACCCCGTCCTGCATGGCGCTCCCGGCGCCGACAGCACGGTTCACCCCGGCAGGCCTGGAACTGATGCCGCATCAGGGCCGGCTGGTCGCCGCGGCCGCTGCCGGTCACCGGACGTTCTTGCTGGCCGATGAGCCGGGTCTGGGCAAGACAGCTCAGGCGCTGCTCGCCGCGCAAGCAGCGAACGCCTACCCGCTGCTCGTCGTCGTGCCGAGCGTCGTCAAGACCAGCTGGGCCCGTGAGGCGGCCCGCTGGACTCCCCGCCGCCCGGTCACTGTGGTCCAGGGCGACGGCGATGCCGTGGACGGCTTCGCAGATATTGTCGTGCTCAACTACGAAGTACTCGACCGGCACCTGGGCTGGCTCAGCGACTTCGGCTTCCGCGGCATGGTCGTGGATGAGGCCCACTTCATCAAGAACAAGACCTCGCAGCGTTCTCAGCACGTCCTGGCGCTCTCCGGCCGCATCCGGTCCCGTACGGACCGGCCTTTGCTGATGGCGCTGACTGGCACCCCCCTGATCAATGACATTGACGACTTCCGGGCGATCTGGCAGTTCCTCGGCTGGATCGATGACAGCAAGCCCATGCCCGAGCTGATGGACAAGCTTGAGGACACGGGTCTGACGCCCGCCGACCGGGGCTTCCACGCCGCGGCGCGCCAGTGCGTGATCGACCTCGGCATCGTGCGCCGCCGCAAGCTCGACGTGGCCGCCGACATCCCCGCCCGCCGCATCGCCGACCTCCCGGTTGAGCTGGACGGACAGGCCGGCCGTTCGATCCGGGCGGCAGAACGGCGCCTCGCTGACCGGATGGTCGCGCAGTACCGGACTGCGCTCGCGAACCGATCTCCGGACGCCAGCATCGCGGCCATCGACCAGGACCTCGTCCGCCGGGTGGCCCAGTCCGAGCTGAAAGACACTGCCGACGCGCAGTCAAGCGAGAACGTGTTCACCATCATGCGACGCATCGGCCAGGCGAAGGCCGATCTGGCCGCGGACTACGCGTCACAGCTGGCCCGCAGCGCCAGCAAGGTCGTGTTCTTCGCCAAGCACATCGACGTGATGGACGCCGCCGAAGAGACCCTCGCCCGGCAGGGCGTGCGGTTCTCCTCGATCCGCGGCGGTCAGACACCCACGGCGCGGCAGGCGAACATCGACGCTTTCGTGAACAACCCGAACATCGCGGTCGCGGTGTGTTCGCTGACCGCGGCTGGCGTAGGCCTGAATCTGCAGGTCGCCTCGAACATCGTGCTGGCCGAGCTATCCTGGACCGACGCGGAACAGACCCAGGCCATCGACCGAAGCCACCGTATCGGGCAGGCCGAACCGGTCACGGCCTGGCGCATCATCGCCGCGCAGACCATTGACTCCCGGATCGCCGCGCTGATCGACAGCAAGGCGGGGCTCGCCGCCCGCGCGCTGGACGGAGCGGATCGCGAGGCCTCCCCGGCCGCCGACGTGCAACTTGAGGCGCTGGTCGCATTGCTGACCGATGCACTGCAGGCAGCTGACAGACATGGCAACGCCCCGGATTCCTGAGCGTCAGGCCCACCCAGCAGCCATATCGCAATCACGTACCGTGACAAACGAAACGTGCATGCGCAGGTCGAACCACCCTGCCGACTCTGTACTCGTCGGCCACGGCACCGGCTCACTGAGCGACCTGTACAGAACGCCTGGTTGTGGGGTTCGCACTGTCGACATGATGGGGCGCTCATCGCGGCAGACGAGGTACTGCGGAAGTCCCAACGGGTGTGTTACAACCCGTTCCCTGGTCTGGGCGGGTGCCTGCAGCCCGGGCCAGGGTTCCAGGCTGCGCAACGGGCGAGCGGGCCGGGGCGGTCCTGGCGGCTTCCCGCGCCTGGCGACCTGTCTAATTGCCATTCTTGAGCGGCATCAAAGGCCCGCCGGGTGGTTCCCTTGGCATGAAGGATAGCGTTCACGGAAATACCGCGGGTAACTTCGCTGCCATTGTCCCGCCCGACTATCCAAGGCCCAGGAAGTTACATAGATAATTCACGCTGCCTGACGTCCCAGACTGTTTGAGCGCGTCCATGGCCGTTGACAGAGCCCATACCCCGGTTACGATCAGCGCGCGGTTATCGCCAAAAATGGTCGTGACCGGCTAGATCACTCCTCAGAGAGGCTGCTGTTATGCGCAGGCAATTGTTAATGTCGCTCGGCTTATTTCAGTATTCGCGCTAGGCGCTGCGGCCGCTGCAGCGGACAGTTCACACACCGACGCGGCAGGCGGGGCACACCGAAATGCGGTTGGGGCCCCACGCGGGAATCCCTGCCGCGAGAAGCGCCGGGCGCTGCCGAAGCCGTGGCCCGCACCGGGCTGGAGCGCATGCTGAGCTCGCAGGGCGGACCCGCCGTCGGGCAGGCATCCCGCTACGTGCGTCAGATCCGGCCCCGGGCGGTGGCGGCTGCCAACCCGACATGGGGCGGATATGTCGACGATAACTCCGGCGGGGCCGTCTACACAGCGGTGTCAGGCAGCTGGAGGCAGCCTGCGATCCTGGCCTGTAACGGTAACGAGACAGAGCTCGCCGGCTACTGGGTCGGGCTGGATGGCTATGTCGCACCGGGCGGCACAGTGGAGCAGCTCGGCACCATGGCCGAGTGCTACGCCGGGGCGATCAGCTATTACACGTGGTGGGAGATGTGGCCCAACCCCGTGCAGATCGTCGGGAACACTGTCGCCGCTGGTGACAACATCACGGCCTCGATCGTACAACGCCGCCACCGCTAACTTCACCCTGACGCTCAACGACGCGGCCAATGCGGCCAACAACATCAACACCACTCAGGCGTGCCCGGTCAAAGGCGGCTGCGTGCGCTCGAGCGCGGAATGGATCACCGAAGCACCCAGCGGAGGGCGAGGCAACTGGCCGCTGCCTAACTTCGGGACCTGGACCCTGACCGCGGGCTCGGCCAGCACCCTAGCTGGCGCCCTGCCCATCTCCGGCTACCCCGCCAGCCAGCTCAGGCTGAGCGCGGCTAACCCACGGAACAGCCGGCCGGGCTCTATCCGCTGGCCACCGCCGGACTGCTCAATCCCGCGGGTAACGGCTTCACCGTCACCTGGAACAACAGCTACTAACTTCACTACGCCATTAACTACATCTTCCGGCATAGCCGACGGCGAAACAGAGATCCGCCTCGCGAGCTGGCTACCCAGAGCTTGCACCGGCGAGCGTGGCGAGCCAGCGGCTGGATCCGGTTCTTTGTCATCGTGCTCTGCGCCAGGTGGGTGCCCTCAGCTCGCCGGTGGCGGTGAACCGGCGCCGTCGGCCTAAGTACCCATAGGGCGGCTTCAGGCGCGGCCTAAGGCCCCTCTCAGCACGCGAAATGAGGATTTTCTCCGATGCGCCACGGGGGGCCTTAGGGCCAGACTCGGTAGTACCGGCGGATAGATGCCGGAAACCGAGGAGGAATCATGAACCACAACGCCGCACCCGGCCCGCTCGCTCGTATTGGCCGGCGCATCGCCGCTATCGTCGCCGAGTGCAACTACGCCCAGAACCAGATGATCAGCTTGCGGGACACCCCGGCGCGTTTCGCGGCCCGGCGGAGCTAGTGCCTGAGCCGAGGCCGCTTTCCGATCCGGATCCGGGCCCAGGACAAAACCCGCTGCTGGCTGGCCGGACCTGCCCCGGCCGGCCAGCAGGGCGCTGACGGCGGGTTAGGCAATCTCGGAGGGGGGTGGCCGCGGCCGTCCGCGTATGTTTGTCTTCGGCAGCAGGGAAGCACACGCACGGTCACCGACGACCCGTGCGGGTGCGCCGCGATATCACCAGAGCACCCGTTTCGATGTGAGAGAACTGGACGAGACACCATGGTGTCCAGGGTGCGGCTGGTCGGCTGACCGGTGATGAGCACCGGCACCGAGACTGGTCTGCGCCGCCGGCGCCGCGTGCGGCTGACCTCGGTGCGGCCGGTCCCGGTCGGTTTCGCCGGGGAACAGGCCCGCGAGGGACCGCTTACCTTGGGCCAGCTCAATGTCTGCGCATGGGTACGCGAAACCCCGGACGACTTCTACGCGATCTTGTACACCGAACTCCCGGTGCCGGAGGCAGTGCCGACCAGCGACGTGGCCGATGCGATCTCCGTGCTGATCACGCGGCACGAGAGCCTGCGCACCACCTATGTGCCCGGCGAGCCGCCGCGCCAGCGGGTCGCGGCGGCCGGCGTCCAGCTGCTGGAAGTCTGCTCGCTCGATGAGGGCCCATGGGACCGCCCGGCAGTCACCGAGGCGCTTATCCAGCGGCTGCGCGAGTCACCCGATCCGATACGCCGTCCGGTGCGGATGGCGGTGGCGATCGCGCCCGGCGCTGGCGGCCGGGTCATCGCGTGCGCCGCCGCGTTCTCGCACCTGAGCATGGACAACGGCGCAATCGGGATCCTCAAGCGCGAATTCACCGGCCTGCTGAGCGATCGCGCCCGGGGGCCGGCCGGCCGGCCCGGCCGCGAGCCGCTGGACCAAGCCGAGCTGGATGCGACGCCGGCCGGCCGGCGCAGGGCTGAGGCGGCACTGGACTACCTGCGGGAGCAGTCGCGGCGGATGCCCCGCTGCCTGTACGCGCTGCCCGGCGCCCGGCCCAGCGGCGAGTCACTGGCGGTCGAGCTGTCCTCGGTCGCCGCCGCGATGGCCGTGCGACAGGTCGCGGCACGCACCCGGGCCAGCCGGCCCAGCATCGTGCTCGCGGCCATCTGCGCCGTGATCGCCCGCCGGACCAGCTACCCGGAGCTGGTGTTCCCCGTGCTGTCCAGCAACCGTTTCGAGCCGCAACTGGTGAACTACGTCGGCTCGCTAGCCCAGGCCTCTATCGCCACCGTCGGGATCGGCGGGAGAAGCTTCGACGAGCTAGCCGGCCACACCTGGACCACGGTGATGGAGGCGAGCCGGCACGGCAGGTACGACACGGCCGGACTGGACGCCATTGCCCCGCTGATCGAGCACGAGCGAGGCCTGCGCGTGAACTACGCTCCTTTGTTCAACAGCCTCGTCCCTGAGTCGTGGTCCGGGCTCACCGCGGGCGTCGCGTTCCAGCCCCGGGAGATCGACGTCGCACTCGCCCGGACCGAGCTGCGGTGGCGCCCGCTGCCGGTCAGCGCAACGCCGATCCGGTTCACCCTCAACCAGGTCGACGGCTGCCTGCGGCTGGACATGTGGAGCAGCGACACCGGCCTGGTGCCGCGGGCCGAACTGGAGTCGGTGCTGCTGGCTGTCGAACGCCTGCTGGCCGCTGCCGCGCACGGTGACGTGGCCGGCCACCGGATGGCCGCACTCATCGGGCTGGAACCCCTCACCGGCCCGGACCGGATACTGATCGACCATAGCTGGATCGACATAGCCGACGTGCAGCGCCTGGTGGACGACGCCGTCGCGCCCGCGGCAGCTCACGTCTTCGGCCCGGCCGACGGCCGTTCGCTGGTCGCCTACCTGGCCGCCACCGACGCCATCGGCACACCCGGACAGGCACACGCCCGCTGCATGGCCGCCCTCACGCGCCACCCGACAGCCATCACCCCGCGCTACTACGTCATCTGCCGCACCGCGCCGCCTGACCCGGCCGACCACGCCGCCTGGCCCGCGCCCCTGACCGCCGGCACCGGCCGCACCCGAACCCACCTAGGCGCGGACCAGCGACCTCCCACGTAGTGCGACCAGCGTCCAACGGCACACGCGTTCCAGGTCGCCGGCTATTAAAAACTATCCCTGCGATCCCGCAGCGAAAGACCGGCCAGACGCGGGCAGCCATGCGCCGGTGAAGGTGGGCTATGCGGATCTCTACACCGACAGCCCGATCCCGTGGACGCTCGCGAGCGTGACCATCCATGTGCAATAGCGGCCCGCCCGCAGGCTGAAGTGAGGCGTGCGGACACAAGCACCACTGTCCGTTCGGGGGAAAGATCTCTTTTATCCCGAACGGACGGTGGTTTCACCCGCTGGGACTGACCGGGGATCCGCAGTTCGCCGTTCCGGGCATGCTGGTCAGATGCAGGCCAGGACCGTGGCGTTGGTGATGGGTGGCTGGATCGTGCCGGAGCCGCGCTGGGGGTCTAGGACGATCTCCCGTTTAGGGCACGACTTGGTGTACGGCCCGTAGGTCCAGGTAAGGGTGTTGCCCGTCGCTGTTACGTTCTGCATCCCGCTCACCGTCAGCGCCTCGATGGCGTTTCCGGTGAAGGTGTTGTTCGTGAACGATGCTCCGCTGCCGGTGTTGTAGTCCTTGAACCAGGCGGCCGTGCCCAGCGACAGCGCTGAAGCTGGGGCTGCACGCATGATTTGCCTGGTCGAGCGGGTCGGCCACGAGGCCGCCGAACGCCGAGTTGCCGGCGTTCAAGATCGTGTTCTCCGCCACCGTGGAGACCTGATCGGCCGGGCAGGCCCGGAACAGCACGATGCGGGCGACCACGGCACAGATGGCCGCCAGCACGACGCTGGACCGGCTGGCCCGGGTGCGTGCCGCGACCTGCCGCACGGCCATCGCGGCGGCCACCGACGACAGCTCCACCGCCAGCGACTCGCCGGCAGGCCGGGCGCCCGGCAGCGCGTACAGGCAATGGGGGATCCGCCGCGACTGCTCCCGCAGGTAGGCCAATGCCGCCTCGCCCCTGGCTCGCTCGGCCGGCGTTGCCTCCAGCTCGGCCTGGTCCAGCGGCTGGTGGCGATCCCGGCCCGCCTGGCGCCGGACGGGATCGCCGAGCAGGCCGGCGAAGTCGCGTTTGAGGATCTCGATGGCGCCGTGGTCCACGGCCATGTGCGTGAACGCGGCGGCGCACGCGATGACCCGGCCGCCAGCGCCCGGCGCGATGGCCACCGCCACGCGCACCGGACGCCGTCCCGGATCGGATGACTCGCGCAGCCACCTGACGAGCGCTTCGGCCACCGCGGGGCGGTCCCGCGGTCCCCACTGTCCCTCGCCGAGCGAGCAGACCTCCATCAGCTGGACACCGGCCGCCGCGACCCGCTGGCGCGGCTGCTCACCTGACACATAGGTGGTGCGCAGGCTCTCGTACCGCGCGATCAGCACCCCAGTCGCCTCGGCCACGTCCTCGACCGACACCACCGCCGGCACCGGGAGTTCGGCGCACAAGATCGCGTAGAGCTGGTCAGGGCTCCCGCTCTGCCACGCGCAGACGTCGAGCTGGCCCAGGGTGAGCGGTCCTTCGCGGGCTCGCCTCCCGCTGAACTCGACCGGGACCGGCCGCACCGGGGTCAGCCGCACCCGGCTCCGGCGGCGCTGACCGGTTTCGGTGCCGATGCTCATCGCTGGTCAGCCGAGCAGCTCGCGGAACGCGGCTGCAACCAGGACTCGGCGCCGGTGTCCGGTGGCTCCAGCAGTTCATGGCCGATCAAGGCGGGCAGGAACGCGACGGCTTGCCCCAAGCGCAGCGCGGCGAAATAAACCAGCGGCGCAGTCAGATCGCGGTCTCCCGCACACAGCAGCAGCGCCTTGCTGTCATGGCGCAACACCCGTCCGGAGCCGCCGGCCAACTCGGTATGACCTTCGAGGTATTCGGCCGGAAATGCCGGCCGCGCGTCGCCGTGGGTCATGAGATTCAGCGTCGCCGGCGCCCTGGACACCATATCGATCTCGCCCAGCTCTTTCACTTCGAAACGGGGTTCTGATGACATCGCGGCGCGCCCGGTATACCCGCACAGGTCGCCGGTGGCCGTGCGTGTGCCCTTGGCAACTGCACTGTCCCTGCTGACCCTGCCGTCACAGACAAACATACGCAGACGGCCGCGGACAGCCCCCTCCGAGATTGCCGAACCGGACGGAGAAGCTGCGCCACTCGGCGGAGCACACTGATCACCCAGATCAGTATCGCGTCATACAGCAGGCCGAAAGCTGCTGGAGCAGACATATCGACGGGAGTGTGCGCGTCTGCTGCGGCCTGCGACCGGTACAAGTAGTAGGAGCCACCCTGCCCTGTGGCGGTCGCAGGCAGTTGGCGGAGCGCGTTAATTAGCGTCCGGCCGAGGTCCATCCCGGCTTGCATGGCTTGAGCCGGGCGCCCTGGCGGACCAGCTCGGAGCCGACGGCCACGTGCTCGGCATTGCCCGGCGTACAGGCCGCGCTACCCCGAGGCGTCCGAGATCGCCGCCACCGTCACCCACCTGGCAGGCCCCGGCGGCCGGTTCGGTTGCCGGACGGGCTCCTCGAACCCGGGTCCGGCAGGCCTTGGCGTCGAGCCCGGAGTCCCTGCCCGCCACCTGCTCGTGACCAGCGCGGCGATCTCGGCGTCGAGCGAACTCATGTCGTCGGGCACCGGTGACCGTGGATCCCACCACCGGAAACCCAGTATCTCGTCGTCGGCAGCGAGCTGCGGCAGGGCACGCAACGCCAGCCGGTAGACGGCTGCGTATTCCCGCCGGTCCGGGTTCGCCAAGACGAACCCAGCGACTGCCGCGGATTCGAGATCCGCCGCGACTATACCGGCCTCCTCCGCCAGTTCGCGTACGGCGGCCTGCCGTGCGGCTTCTTCCCGTTCCCGCATCCCGCCTGGAAGTTCCCACTGGCCGCGCCTGGCGTCGAGCACCATCAGCACCCGGCCGGCGCAAACGACTACTGTCAGCGCCAGCGGTATGGGAACCGAATCATCACCCTCCGGAGGCTCCGGCTCAGTCCCGGCGACGGAATCGCAGCTCACCAGGCGATTCCCGAAACGATCACTCAGCGGAAGACCGGCCATTAAGCACCTGACGGTATCGCATGGACCGCAGACTGGGCGACTGGCAACGGCGCTCAACGCGGCATGAGAGTGCCCATCTTGGTGCATCCAGGTACTCAGCACCCCGCCAATTGGACAACGTCGAAATGGCACCCCGCGATGCACGCTGCGCAGGAATGCTGATGGCCGGCTGCCTGATTCAGCCGCCCTTGCAGCGAGGATCTGCGCTTGCCTCACATGTCGTATGGCAATAGCGAGAAATGACCCGCTCCCCAGAGCGGCCGGAGGCGCCGGAAATGCCGCTGGTCGAGCGTCAGCAGCCGTGTGGTGCGGTAGCGGTCCGCGAGCACCACGTTCGCTGCGTCCGCGATCCCGATGTAAATGCTGTCATCTGAGTTCCCGTTGATGACCTCAAGCGCCGCGGCATGGTCGGCTGCGGTCCACTCCGGCAGCTCGTACGCCTCCGCGGCCACATCGGCGGCGAACTGGCGTGCCGCCGCAGCGCCGAGCCTGGTATAGAGCATGTAATCGCTCTCGGCAGCGACCATCGGCGATATGACCAGCGGACCGTCAGCCGCCGCGATCACCTCAGCGATAGCCTGATGTTCGGCATAAGCCTCATCGAGGCTCGCCAGGACGGCGCTGGTGTCAACGATGATGGCCGTCATCACCGAAGCGGTCAGCGAGCTGCTGGTCGATCTCCTCAGCGTTCAGCGGGCGGCGGCTCCTGAACCCGCCGGTCGCAGGGCGGGGGCGTGGTGCCCGCTCCCGGACCAGCTTGTCGATCTCCTGCGCGAGCGTGACCCCATCGGCGGCGGCCAGCCGGTGCAGCCGGTCGCGCGTAGCCTTCGGCACCTTGATGGTCGTCATGGTCATACCGGCGAGTATACCAGCCGGACGGCCGCCACCGGTCTCCGGTACCGGCTGAGCAGGGTCGGCTCAACTGCGGCATCGCGTCCGGCGCCATCACACGACTGCCCGCCGCTGCCATTACGGCGATCACTGACCGCGATCCGTCACTAGCGACACACGAGGCTTCGTGCACCCTGTGCATGCACCGCGATGCCCGCAGCCGGGCGGCCGCAGCGTCCCTGCGGCAACGCAGACGCGACGGGAATTCAGGGGCGGCAGGCCATCTGGGCAGCAGGGATGCAGCTGAGATCGCCGTCCAGGTTATGGTGGCCGACCCAAGTAGTAGCTGATTAGCGCCGCACCTGCCGACGACCGCTCGACCGCCCTCCTCGCGGCAGATGAGGGCGTTGTGGGGGTGCGCGGCCGCGGCTCTGGTGTCATTGGACGGGCCGACTACGCGTAGCGCCATGCTCGCAAGGTCGGTGACGATGGAAGCGCCTGCTGCACCTCAACAGGGCATCGCTCGTTGGG
>DASRFJ010000317.1:0-40175 GCA_035651595.1 Streptosporangiaceae bacterium
CCTGATCCTGCCAGATGCCCATCGCCGTGTTCATGGGCAGGAAGCCGAGGCTGGCGTAGAAGCCCTCCTTGCCCGGCGCGGCGTACAGGATGATCTTCTTGTGACCCGCGGCGGCCTCGGTGAGCTCACTGATGATGGCCTTGCCGAGTCCCCGGCCCTGGTGGTCCGGGTGGACGGCCACGTCGGCGATGTAGGCGCAGTCGAGGCCGTCGGCCATGGCCCGGCCGACGCCGGCCAGCTGGTCACCGGCGTAGACAAACCGCACGAACATGCTGTTGCCGAACACCGTCTTCAGCGCGGACGGCGGCTTGTCGCCGAGCGGCGCGATCCGGTACAGCTCGGACAGCTCGTCCCAGTCGACGGTGCTCGTATCGGTAATCCACCGGTAGTCATCCATCGATCATCGGCCCCCGAGCCGCCCGACACCTACGCGGCACCAGTACCGCTCCGGGTCTTCGGGGACCTGTTCGCCGGGATCGGGCCGCCACAGCGGCAGCCAGACGACGCCCGGGTCGAGCACGGTGAACCCGTCGAAGAGGGCGGCGATTTCCTCCGTGGTGCGCATGCTCAGCTGGCCGGCCACGCGGCTGCGGTATGCGGACTCGCCGGTGGGGGCGAAGTCGGGATCGGTGTCGCGGCATGCGTGCGAAATAACCAGGTAGCTTCCCGGCGCCATGGCTTCCCGTAGCGAACCGACGATCTTCGCGGGGTCGTCGGAGTCGGGTATGAAGTGCAGCACCGCCGCCAGCAGCACGGCGACCGGCTTGGCGAAGTCGATCAGTGTCCGGGTGTCCGGGTCGGCCACGATCTTGGCCGGCTCGCGGAGGTCGGCCTGGATGACGGTCGCGTCTGGGTTGCCGTCCAGGATGAGCTTGCTGTGCGCGACCGCGACCTCGTCGTTGTCAACGTAGACCACGCGCGTTCCGGGCGCGACGGTCTGGGCGACCTGGTGGACGTTCTGCTCGGTCGGTATGCCCGATCCGATGTCGAGGAACTGCCCGATGCCCGCCTCGACGGCAAGGAACCGCACCGCGCGGCCGAGAAAGGCCCGGTTAGCACGCATGATCGCCCTGGTGTTGGGCTCGATGGCGATCAGCGCGCGGGCCGCGTCCTGGTCGGCACGAAAGTTGTGGCTCCCCCCCAGCCAGTAGTCGTAGACGCGGGCGATGTTGGCCTTGCCGGTGTCGACCCCGGGCGGCACCCAGTCGGGCTGCATGGTGACCATGTTCTCCCGTCTCGGTGGTTACCGGCAACACGACCCCGTACGAGGCCGAATCCGAACGAGTGCCTCACTCACGGTGGCACACGGTCGCACAGGTCGTTAGTGTTGCTTTGTCCTACTACGTCGCCGCCCTGACCCGCGGTGACGCGATCGAAGCCGAGGTGCAGGGTGAGCGACGACCCGGCCAGCGGTGAGGGTTCGCCAGGATCCCTCCTCCCGCCGAGGCTCAAGCTCGTCGACGCCAGCCTCGACCTCTCCGAAATGGCGTTCCAGATCCTCGAGGCCGTGGTACCCGGCTTCGCTTCGGCGGCGGGTGTGTACGCGCTGGAGGAGCTGCTCACCAGCGGCGACCCTGGCCCGCAGGCGCCCGGCGCGGGACTGCTGGTGCGCCGGCTCGGCGCGGTCACCACGGCCGGCCGGATGGGGCCCGAGGCGGGCTTCCCGACCGGGCAAGTGATCGCTTTCGCTCCCGAATCACCATATGCGCGCAGCGTCCTTGACCGGACTCCGGTGATCTTCGCACAGCCCGACGGCACGACGCTGCAGCGGATAATGCCCGACGCGCAGGCCGTTTTGTCCAGGTACACGTCATTTCTCGCCGCGCCGATGATCACCCGCGGCGTCACCATCGGATTCGTGGTGCTGTCCCGGACCGCAACAGCACCGCCGTTCAGCGGTCATGATACGGCGGCTGTCGCAGACCTGGCCGCCCGCGCCGGAACCGGCATCGCGAGCTCGCTGGCCATGATCCGGCAGCGCTCGGTCGCGGAGGCCCTGCAGCCCCGGCCGCCGGCCGTCACGCGGACCACGCTGGCTCGGCTGGAGATCGCCGGGCGCTGCATGCCGGCCCAGGGGTACGAGGTCGGCGGGGACTGGTATGACATCGTCCCGCTGGCCGGCGGCCGGACCGGGCTGATCGTCGGCGACGTGATGGGCCACGGCGCCGCGGCCACCGCGGTGATGGCGCAGCTGAGCACAACCGCGTTCGCGCTTGCCGACGTCGGGCTGCCGCCCTCGGACGTGCTGCGGCAGCTCAACCGCACGGCGCTGGCGCTCCCCCAGAGCACGCTCGTGACCTGCGCGTATGCGGTGATCGACCCGGCCGAGCAGTCGTGCGACATCGCGACCGCGGGACACCTACCGCCGGTGCTGACCATGCCGGACCACACCACGCGGGTCCCCGAACTGCCCGGCGGTCAGTCCCTCGGCGTGAGCCCCGCCAGTTACGGGCAGGCCCGCATCAAGTTCCCGCCGGGCACCATCCTGGCGCTGTACACCGACGGTCTGGTCGAGACCCGCACCCGCCCCTTTGACCAGGGCATCCTCGCGCTGCGTTCGGTGCTGTCGCGGGGCGATCAGCAGCTCGACACGCTCTGCGAGGACCTGGTCAGCTCACTCGGCGAGCGGTACGAAGACGACATCACCGTGGTGCTCGCCAGGATCCCGCCGGAGGCCGCGTCCCGCCACGAATCCGCGACAATAGCGCGGCCCGGGGCGGCCTAGGCCTACGGAAGGCCGATGACTCGCGGCCGGCAGCAACGTCTTAATCTGTGCAACCCACGGAAGAACGGGGAGGATATGACGACGTATGTACTGCTCCCGGGCGCTGGCGGCGTGGCCTGGTACTGGAGCCGCGTGGTCCCGCTGCTGCGCGACGCCGGACACGAGGCGATCGCGGTGGACCTGCCGGGCGATGACCCGGCCGCGGGCCTGGCGGAGTACGCCCGCCTGGCCGCGGACGCGATCGACGGCCGCTCCGATGCGGTGCTGGCCGCGCAGTCGCTCGGCGGCTTCACCGCACCGCTGGTACCCGCGTTGGCGCCGGTGGCGACGATCGTGTTCGTGAACGCGATGATCCCGGTGCCCGGCGAGACGGCCGGCATCTGGTGGGAAAAGACCGGCCAGCAGGAGGCACGCCTGGCGGCGGCCGAACGCAACGGCTACAGCACCGAGTTCGACCTGGAGACGTACTTCCTGCACGACGTGCCCGCGGCGATCGCCGCCGAGGGCGAGCCGTACCAGCGCGACGAGGCGGAGGCGGCCTTCTCGTCGGTATGCGACTTCGGCGCCTGGCCGGACATCCCTCTCCGGGTGGCGGCCGGCGCGGCGGACCGGCTCTTCCCGGTGGAGTTCCAGCGGCAGGTGGCGCGTGATCGCCTCGGCGTCGAGGCCGACGTGCTGCCCGGCGGACACCTGATGGCGCTGTCCCAGCCCGAGGCGCTGGCTCGCTATCTGCTCGACACGTAAGGCTTGGGGGAGTTTGACCGAGCCTCGCCGGGCGGGCTTGGCGGTCGGCGGGGGCACGACGGGGCCGATGTCGCCGTCGGGGGCGGTATCCAGGTCCACGATGACCGGCGCGTGATCGCTCGGCTTGGTTCCCTTGCGCGCGCCACGGTCGACCCAGGCCGCGGCCACCCGGCCGGCGACCGGCGCCGAGGCCAGGATCAGGTCGATCCGCATGCCCAGATCCTGGTGGAACATCCCGGCCCGGTAGTCCCAGTAGGTGAAGATCCGCTGGTCCGGCCACCGGTCCCGGACGACGTCATGCAGGCCGTCCTTGACCAGGGCTTCGAGAGCCTCCCGCTCCGGGGCGGTCACGTGCGTCTGCCCGATGTAAGCGTCCGGGTCGAAGACGTCCGCGTCCGACGGCGCGATGTTCATGTCGCCGCACACCATCGCGTCCGCGGGCCCGGCCGCGACCACGGCGCGCAGCGCGGCCAGCCACTCCAGCTTGTACTTGTAGTGCTCGGAGTCGGGCACCCGGCCATTGGGCACGTATACCGAATGGATCCGCACTCCACCGCAGGTCGCGGCCACCGCGCGGGCTTCCTCGTGCGGGAAACCCGGGCCGTCCGCCAGCCCGCGGCCGACATCGGCCAAGCCGACCCGGGACAGCAGCGCGACACCGTTCCACTGCGCCTCGCCGTACAGCGCGAGCTCGTACCCGCGCTCGGCCAGCTGGTCGCCGAGCAGCGACTCGAATGCCTTGTCGGACAGCTTGGTTTCCTGCAAGCAGACGACGTCCGGCTGCCGCTGGTCCAGCCATGGCAGCAGGCGGTCCACTCGCTGCTTGACGGAGTTCACATTCCAGGTCGCAACTCGCACGCGCCTAGCCTAGTGTCCGGATCGCGCCGGCCGCTCCGACGTACCCGCGAACCGAACACAACAGGAAGGGTTACGTGATGAAGTACATGATCTTGGTGTACGCCTCGCAGCGGGACTACGACGCGATGGCCAGCGCCGATGGCCCGTGGACTCCGGCGGACTTCGCCGCGATGGGCGCGTTCATGGAGAAGTTCAGCCGCGAGCTGTCCGAGTCCGGTGAACTGGTCGAGACCCGCGGCCTGACCGCCCCGGTGCACGCGCGCCGGATCCAGACCAGGGACGGCGCGCCGGTGGTCACCGACGGCCCCTACGCCGAGACGACCGAAGTCCTGGCCGGCTACTGGATCGTCGAGTGCGACAGCTTCGACCGCGCGACGGAGATCGCCTCCCGCCTGAGCCAGACCCCAGGCCCGGCTGAGGCAGCGGCCAAAGCCTACGCCGACGTCCGCCCGATAGCCGAGTCACGCAGCGACCTGTGAGCGAAGCAAGGGGCGCGCCAGTGAGCGAAGCCAGGGGCGCGGTGATGCCTGGACTGACGAGCGAGCGACGAAGTCGTGAGCGAGGAGGGAAGGCATCACCTCAAAGCGCCCCGCCCGCGAGCGAACTAAAAATACAGCAGCTTGCGCCGCAGGTGCTCGCCGCGGTCACCCGGCACTTCGGCCATTTCGACGCGGCGGAGGACGCGACCCAGGAGGCGCTGATCGCGGCCGCGACGCAGTGGCCGGTCGAGGGCGTGCCGGACGACCCGCGGGCCTGGCTGATCCGGGTGGCCAGCCGGCGGCTGACCGACATCCTCCGGTCTGACCTGGCCCGGGCGCGGCGGGAGGCGGCGTTCGAGCCGCCCGCCGCGCCCGTTCCGGGTGCCGACGATTCCCTGGTCCTGCTGCTGATGTGCTGCCATCCCAGCCTGGCGCCGGCGGCGCAGATCGCGCTCACCCTGCGCGCCGTCGGCGGCCTGTCCACCAGGCAGATCGCGCGGGCGTTCCTGACCGGCGAGGACACGATGACCCGCCGGATCAGCCGGGCCAAGCAGACGATCAGGGACAGCGGCGTGCCGTTCGCGCTACCCGCGCCGCCCGACCGCCCAGCCCGGCTGGCCGCCGTCCGGCACGTCCTCTACCTGATCTTCACCGAAGGCTACGCTTCGGTCAGCGCCGACCTGTCCGCCGAGGCGATCCGGCTGACCCGGATGCTGCGCGCGTCGCTGCCTGACGACGCCGAGACGGCCGGGCTGCTCTCGTTGATGCTGCTCACCGACGCGCGCCGGGCCGCCCGGGTCAGCGACGAGACCGGCGAGCCGATCCCGCTCGCCGACCAGGACCGCAGCAGGTGGAACAGGCAGTACATCGCCGAAGGCGTCGCGCTGGTCACCGCGGCGCTGGAAGCCGGCCGCCCGGGTGTGTACCAGCTCCAGGCCGCGATCGCGGCGCTGCACGACGAGGCAGCCACGGCAGCCGACACCGACTGGCCGCAGATCGTCGCGCTGTTCGAACTGCTCCGCCACGCCGAGCCGGACAACCCGGTGGTCGCCATGAATCACGCGGTCGCGGTGGCGATGGTCAGCGGGCCGGCCCGCGGGCTGGCGTTGCTCGACGCGCTAAGCGACGACCCCAGGGTCGCTGGAGACTACCGCTATCTAACGGCGCGGGCTCACTTGCTGGAGCTTTCCGGCGACACCGCCGCGGCCGCGGGTGCCTACCGGGCCGCCGCGAGCCGCGCACCCACCATTGGACAGCAGCGCTACCTAAACCGGCTTTCTCATAACGTCCTTACTTGAACGCCTGGGAGACGCGCTCCCTCGGCAAGGCCGGCGTCCGGTGCCCGGCTCGCCCGGTCATCTCCTCGTTCGCCGTGAGGGAGTTGACCACGGCTTCCTCGGTGGCCTGCACGACGGCGTCGAAAAACGGGTCCATCTCGCCCCACGAGACGAACCGGAGCGATCCGTACCCGGTGTGCGTGAACGCGTCTTCGTTGGCCGTGGAGAAGGCGAGGAACAGGTCGCCGGAGAAGTGCGAACCGGTGGTTCCCGTCCTGGCCAGCCCGGACGTCACCCGGCGGGCCATCGCCGCGCACTGATGCGGCAGCAGCGGCGCGTCGGTGGCCACGATCGCGATCACCGAGCCGGCGCCGGGCGGGGCGAGCATGTAGTCCAGCATCGGGTCGTCGTCCGCCAGTTCCGTACCCAGCCGGACGCCGGCGATCGTCAGCTCCCGCCGTGAGCCGAAGTTGGCCTGGACGAACACGCCAACCGTGTAGCTGTCGCTCTCGTGCCTGACGCGGCGGGAGGCGGTGCCCGAGCCGGCCTTGAAGTGGTAGCAGTTCATGCCGGTGCCGCCGCCCACCGAGCCCTCCTCGATGGGGCCGGTGGCCGCGTTGTCCAGGGCCGCGACCACATGATGCTCGTGCACGTGATGGCCGTTGATGTCGTTCAGGTACCCGTCCCAGGTCTCCGCCGCGACCGGCAGCAGCCAGGTGTCGGCGAGCACCGGGTGGTCCCGGACGGCCCACGCCACGATGCCGGCGTGCGCGATGCCGACCGCGTGCGTATTGGTGATCGCGATCGGCCCGGCGAACGTGCCCGACTCGTTGATCCAGGAGACGCCGGTCATCTCCCCGTTGCCGTTCTGGCTGTGAAAGCCGGCCGCGACCGGGGCGCCGTGGTCCCGCTTGCCGCGCGGGTGGATGGCGGTCACGCCGGTCCGGACGTCGTCGCCGGAGATCAGCGTCGTGTAGCCGACCTCCACGCCGGGCACGTCGGTGATCGCGTTCCACTCCCCCGGCAGGCCCTGGAACCTGATGCCCAAGGAGCGAGCGCGCGGTTTGCCCGCGGGCGTCGCCAGATACGGGTTCATTCCGCGGCGTCCAGGATCTGCCAGGCCTTCCCCTTCTGCGGCGCGATCACGATCGCCCAGTACGCCAGCCCGATGCCCATGGTGATAAGCGTAGTGCGCAGTAGCCCGGTCTGCTGGTCGAACACGTAGCCGAGCGCGGGCGTGGGCGTGAGGTGGCGGCCAGCTCGCTACAGCGCGCACTGGAGACGCCTGCCGCAAGGCGGACACCGCTGACGCTCGCGCCAGTCGCTAGAGCTGCTCCGCTCGCGCGGCGGGCTCGACGGACGTCGCGGCCGCTAGCGCCGCGGCGGTTACCGCGATGACCAGCCCGGCCAGGTTCAGCACCCCGCCGCGTGCCGATCGTCGCGGCGATCGCGACGACCACGAACGCCATGCGGTTGCCCGAAGTGTTCGCTTTGCCCCAGTAGGTTCGGCGCTAGCCATGAGTCCGCTAGGTCGTGCGAAATTATTGCGGACACTTACCCTCCCACTTCGGGGGGTAAGTGTCCGCAATAATCTGGGACGCCCGACAGGGTGCTCGAAATATGGGTATATATCCGGTTTGCGAGGCGCGGACGGACAGCGGCGCGGCAACGAAGACGACGCAGGGTACCGCGCGCGCCGCATAACGGGCAAAACGGGCGCGGCCGGCGCGGGGCGGGGGGCTCGGGGCCGGGGCCGGGGCCGGGGCCGGGGCCGGGGGCGGGGGCGGGGGCGGGGGCGGGGCGGAGTTGGGGTTAGCCGGTTACCGCTTGGTCGGTTATGTGCAGGGCGGCGTCTAGGACGGCGAAGCCTTCGGCCAGCTGGTCCTCGGTGATGCACAGGGGCGGGTTCGTCATGACCTGGTTCCAGTGCAGGATCGTGTAGACGCCGTTGTCGAGTATGGCGCGCAGCAGCGCCTGCATCTCGGGGCTGGAACCGTTGAACGGGGCCATCGGCTCGCCGCTCGCGCGGTTCCTGACGATCTCCAGGATGCCGAACAGGCCGATGTTCCTGACCGCGCCCACGCTCGGGTGCTTCGCCGCCAGGTCGGCGTGGTGGCGGGCCATCGCCTCGCCCATCTTGGCGGCGTGCTCGACGAGGCCGTCCTGCTCCATCACGTCGATGGCGGCCAGCGCGGCCGCCAGGCAGACCGGGTGCGAGTTGTACGTGAGCCCGCCGGCGAACACCTTGTTCTCGAAGTAGTCGGCGACGTGGGGGCGCAGGCCGACCGCACCGAGCGGCAGGTAGCTGGACGTCAGGCCCTTCGCGCAGGTGATGATGTCCGGCACGACGCCGTAATGGTCGACTGCGAACCACTTGCCGGTACGGCCGAAGCCGCTCATGACCTCGTCGGCGATCAGCAGGATGCCGAACTCGTCGCACAACTCACGAACACCCTGGAGGTAGCCGTCCGGCGGCACCAGGACGCCGTTCGTCCCGGTGACCGGCTCCACGATGAACGCGGCGATCGTGGCCGGGCCCTCCAGCTGGATCGTCTCGCGCAGCACGGCGAGGGCGTCGGCGGCGGAGTCCATCGGCCGCTGGGTGCCGTGGTAGAAGTCCAGCACGTGCACGACACCCGGCAGCCCGGGCTCGTTCGCCCAGCGGCGCGGGTCGCCGGTGAGCGTGATCGCGCCGGACGTGGCACCGTGATAGGAGCGGTACCGGGCCAGGATCTTCTGCCGCCCGGTGACGGCCTTGGCGATCCGGATCGCGTTCTCGTTGGCTTCGGCGCCGCCTAGGGTGAAGAACGACTTCTCGATGTCGCCGGGGAACAGTTCGGCCAGCTTGCGGCCGAGCAGCGCCCGGGGCGCGTGCGCCGTCGCGGCCGAGTTCACGTAGGACAGGTCCGCGAGCTGGCGGGTGATCGCGTCGTTCACGCGCTGGTCGCCGTGGCCGATGTTCACGCTCATCAGCTGGCTGTTGAAGTCCAGGTAGCGCTTGCCGCCGGGTTCCCAGAAGTAGACCCCCTCGGCCCTGGCCACCGGGATCGGCGAGATCGCGGCCTGGGCGGCCCAGTCGTACAGCGTGTAGCGCTTGGACAGGTCGACGATCTCTTCGGCGGACAGCTCTGTCATGTCAGCTCCAGCGTGAACGGGCGGCCGCGGGACGGGATCACCAGCACCGGGCCGCCGTCGGCGGCTCGTTCGTGCAGGTAAGAGGCAAAACGGCCGATGTCTCCGCGATTACCCGTAAACATCTCATAGTGCATCGGGATGCAATAAAGCGGGTCGACCTCAGCGGCCAGCCAGGCCGCCTCGGCCTCGTTCATGTTGCCGACTATGCCGGACGCCTCGCGCATCTGATCGCGGCCGTTGATCGGCAGCATCAGCACGTCGGGCCGCAGTTCCCGCAGCGCCGGGGCAAGCTGGGGGTATACCAGGCCGTCGCCGGTGTGGAACACCCGGACGCCGCCGATCTCCATCAGGTAGCCGAGGAACCGGCCGTCGAGGAACTCGTACACGACCGGCTCGTCGTCACCGAGCCCGTGCAGCGCGGGCAGCGGATGCACGGTGACGTCACCGTCGGTGAAGCCCTCCCCCGGCACCGCGCCGACGAGCCGCCGCTCGTCCAGGCCGCCGGCCACCGCCTTGTCCACCACGGGAGCTGGCACGACAATGCGCGCCCCGTGGTTCACCGTACTGAACTTCGTCAGGAAGCCTAGGTCCAGATGGTCGATGTGCTCGTGCGTGCACAGCGCGAGCGTGATGTCGCCGAAGTCCCCGGCGGTAGCCACCGGCGGGTAGCACCGGTTGTCCCGGTCGCTCATGAAGGGGTCGATCAGCACCCGGCTGTCGCCGCCCTCGAGCCGGAAGCCGGCCTGGCCGTACCAGGTGACGGTCAGACCGAGCCCATGTCGTTCTGAAATAGTCATCTGTCATCACCTAGGACGGGTTCGGGCAGGGTACCGGCGTTGTGTTCGAGCAGGCGCCAGCGGCTGTCATGCCGGGTGCCGACCACGGACCAGGAGCAGTTTGCCAGCGGACCGAGCACGTGAAACAGGTCGAGGGGCAGGTTTAGCAGCGCGGACAGGCCGAGGCGGATGGCGGCGCCATGGGATACCACGACGGCGAGGCTGCCGTCGGGCATCGTCTCGGCGGTCCGGCGCAGCATGGCGGAAACCCGGTCGGCGACGGCCTGCGTCGGCTCGCCGTCCGGCGGGTTCCAGGCGGCGTGTTCGGCCTGGTAGCGCTCGCGGATCTCGGCGTCGGTGAGGCCCTCCCAGCTGCCGCCGTGCCGCTCGCGCAGGTCCTTGTCGTAGCTCACCGCCAGGCCAGTGAGCCGGGCCAGTGCCGCCGCGGTGCTCGCGGCGCGGCTCAGGTCCGAGGACACGATCGCGGCCGGGTTCAGGCCGGTGAGCATGCGAGCGGCGCGCTCGGCCTGGGCACGGCCGACTTCGTCCAGCTCGATGTCGGTCTGGCCCTGGAACCGGCGTTCTAGATTCCACACGGTCTGACCGTGCCGCCACAGGACGAGGCGGATGTCCTTGCCGGTCAGGACTGGCTCCCCGGCGTCGCGCCGGCGAGGTCGGGGAGCGGGATCCGCGGGCAGTCCTTCCAGATCCGCTCGAGGGCGTAGTAACCGCGCTCCTCGGCGTGCTGCACGTGCACGACGACGTCGAGGTAGTCGAGGAGAATCCACCGGCCCTCCCGCTCGCCCTCGCGGCGGACCAGCTGTGCGCCGGCCTGGCGCATCCGGAGTTCGATCTCGTCGACGATCGACCGCACCTGGCGGTCGTTCGAGGCCGAGCAGAGCAGAAAGGCGTCGGTGATGACGAGCTGCTCGCTGACGTCGTAGGCGACGATGCTGTCGGCTAGTTTGTCGGCCGCCGCGAGCGCGGCGGTCTCCACCAGCTCCATGGCCCTTGATGTGGCAGTCACGAGTCTTTACCGGCCTCCTCTACATACAACCCGCGCTTGGCTATGTACTGTACGACCCCGTCCGGAACCAGGTACCAGACCGGTTCCCCGACACGAACTCTGGCCCGGCACTCGGTGGACGAGATGGCCAGTGCCGGGATCTCGACCAGGCTCACCTTCCCGTCCGGCAATCCGGTGTCGGACAGGCGATGACCCGGCCTCGTACAGCCTACGAAATGCGCCAGCCCGAACAATTCGTCCGCATCGTGCCAGGTCAGTATCTCCGACAGAGCGTCGGCACCGGTAATGAAAAACCACTCGTCCGCTTTGCCGGCGTTGGCGCGAAGGTCCCGCAGCGTATCGATGGTGTAGGTCGGCCCTGGGCGGTCGATATCCACCCGGCTGACGCTGAACCTCGGGTTCGAGGCCGTGGCGATGACCGTCATCAGGTAGCGGTCCTCGGCCGGAGAGACCTGACGGCGATCCTTCTGGTACGGCTGGCCGGTCGGAACGAAGATGACCTCATCTAGCTCGAAAGTATACGCGACTTCACTGGCGGCGACAAGGTGACCATGATGGATGGGATCGAACGTGCCTCCCATGACCCCGATGCGTCGCATTGGCTTTCGCCCCTCCTGGGCTCGTATCGTACCGGTCCAACTGGCCGGCACAGGGTCTATGATTCGAGATATGACTTCAGTGCCCGATCGCTCCAGAGTCCGGCTCCCCGGCATCTCCTCTCGCGCCTACGAGCATCCGGCGGATCGCTCGGCCCTCGTGGCGCTGCGTAAGCTGAGCGGCTTCGACACGTTGCTCAAGCTCATGAACAGCCTGTTCAACGAGCGCGCGCTGCGGCTGACGTTCCTGGCCAGCAGCGTCAAGGTATCCGAGCGGCAGTTCCCGCACGTCTACGAGATGCTGCGCGACGGCTGCTACATCCTGGACATGGAGAACGTTCCGGAGCTGTTCATCACCCAGACGCCGCTGGTGAACGCCGCCGCGCTGGGCATGGACAAGCCGTTCATCGTGATCAACAGCGGCCTTGTCGACCTGATGGACCCGGAGGAGCTGCGGGCGGTCATCGGGCATGAGCTCGGCCACGTGCTGTCCGGCCACGCGGTCTACCGGACGATGCTGTACAACCTGATCCTGCTGGCGCAGCGGATCGCCTGGATGCCGATCGGGTACCTCGGCCTGCGCGCGATCATCTGGGGCCTGGAGGAGTGGTTCCGCAAGTCCGAGCTGTCCTGTGACCGCGCCGGGCTGCTGGCCGGGCAGGACATCGACGCGTCGCGGCGGGTGCTGATGAAGCTCGCGGGCGGGTCCCGGCTGGCCGAGATGAACGCGGACGCCTTCCACGAGCAGGCGCGCGAATACGACGCGGTGCCGGACCTGCGCGACTCGCTGCTGAAGATCCTTCAGCTGCAGGGCCAGACACACCCGTTCGCGGTGGTCCGGTACGCGGAACTGGACAACTGGGTGTCCAGCGGCGCCTACGAGCGGATTCTCGGCGGCGACTACCCGCGCCGGGAGGAGGACCGTTCCGCGTCGTTCGGCGACGAGGTGCGCAACGCGGCCAAGGCCTACCAGGAGTCGTGGAACCGGTCCGAGGACCCGCTGATCACCATGGTGCGCGGCGGCATCGGGAACGTGGCGCGCGCCGGGTCGGGGCTGTTCGACCGGCTGTCCAACCGGGGCGGCAACGGCGGCTCTGGCTCTGATTCGGACGACTGACACCTCGTGCTAGAGAACGACCAGGTCGTCGCGGTGGACGACCTCGCGCTCGTACTCCTGGCCTAGCTTGCTCGACAGCCACCGGGTGGACCGGCCCATCAGGCCGGGAATCTCGGTGGCGTCGTAGTTTACGAGGCCGCGGGCTACCGTCCTATCATCCTCGTCGGTCAGGTTGACCGGATCGCCGGCGTCGAATGTACCGGTCACGCCCGTGATGCCGGCCGGGAGCAGGCTGGCGTTCCTTGTCGTGATGGCCTCGACGGCGCCGGTGTCGAGGCGGAGGCTGCCGCGGGCCACGGCGGCGTGCCGCAGCCAGAGCAGCCGTGTCGCTGGGCGGCGGCCGACGGGGGCGAAGTAGGTGCCGACCGGTTCGCCGTTTATTGCTTGTTGTGCC
This sequence comes from Streptosporangiaceae bacterium, assembly GCA_035651595.1. Taxonomy (GTDB): domain Bacteria; phylum Actinomycetota; class Actinomycetes; order Streptosporangiales; family Streptosporangiaceae; genus JAFARZ01. Next base: position 13,129 of record DASRFJ010000317.1, read on the forward strand.
TGGCCGGCGCTGGTCACGACCGTGGGGATGCCGGCCGCGGTGGCGATCGTCGCGGACTCCACCTTGGTGACCATGCCGCCGGTGCCGTGCGCGGCCGCCTTGCCCAGCGTGATGTCTTTCAGATCCTCGGCGTCGCGGACTTCCGTGATCTTGCTTGCGTTTGTTTTTCGCGGATCGCCGGTGTAGAGGGCGTCGACGTCGGAGAGCAGGATCAGCGCCTGGGCGCGGGTCACGTGGGCGACCAGGGCGGCCAGGCGGTCGTTGTCGCCGAACCTGATCTCCTCGGTGGCGACCGTGTCGTTCTCGTTCACGACCGGCAGCACCTTGAGCTCGAGCAGCCGGTCCAGGGTGCGCTGGGCGTTGCGGTAATGGGTGCGGCGCATCAGGTCGTCGGCACTGAGCAGGACCTGACCGGTGCTGATGCCGTGGCTGGCGAACGCGGCGGTGTACCGGGCGATCAGCAGGCCCTGGCCGACGCTCGCCGCCGCCTGCTGGGTGGCGAGGTCGCTGGGGCGCCGGGTGAGGCCGAGCGGGGCGAGCCCCGACGCGATCGCGCCAGACGAGACCAGGATGAGCTGGCTGCCCTTATTGTGCCGAACGGCAAGGGCTTGGACGAGCCCTTCGATGCGATCTGTCGCGATCTCGCCGGTATCGGTGGTCAGGGACGAGGAGCCGACCTTCACGACGACCCTCGATGCGCTCGCGATGTCCTGGCGCATTGGTTCTTACAGCCTCGGGTCCGTGCCGCGGGGGCCGTGTCTCGCGCCGCTGGCCATCGGCGCGGCGGGATCCCAGTCGAAGACCACGGCGTCGGTTTCGTCGCCGATGAGGACCTCCGCGCCCGGCTCGGCGCCCGCCTCGGCGAGGGCCTCCTCGACGCCCAGCCGGGCCAGCCGGTCGGCCAGGTAGCCGACCGCCTCGTCGTTGCTGAAGTCGGTCTGGAACACCCACCGCCGTGGCTTCTCGCCCTTGATCAGGAAGCCGCCGTCGGAGGTCCTGACGATCTCGAAGCCGGGGTCGTCCTTGGCCTTGACCTCGACGCGCGGCCGTGGCGGCGCGGTCTGGACTGGCCGGGTCTCGCGGTCGGCGACGACCAGTGCCGCCATCGCGAAGCCGAGCTGACGCAGGCCCTCACCGGTCGCCGCGGAGATCTCGAAGGCCTGGATGTGTTTGTTGGCCAGCTCTTCCTTGACGAGTTCGGCCATTTCGCGGCCGGACGGGACGTCGATCTTGTTGAGCGCGACCAGGCGCGGCCGTTGGGTGAGGTCGGTGCCGGTGGCGTCGCCGTAAGCTTTGAGTTCTTCTTCGATGACGGCCAGGTCGGTGAGCGGGTCGCGGCCCGGCTGGTCGTCGGTGGCGCAGTCGAGCACGTGCAGCAGGGCGGCGCACCGCTCGACGTGCCGCAGGAAATGGTGGCCGAGGCCCTTGCCCTGGCTGGCGCCGGGGATGAGGCCGGGCACGTCGGCGACCACGAACTGGACATCCCCGGCCTCGACCACGCCGAGGTTCGGGATCAGGGTGGTGAACGGGTAGTCGGCGATCTTCGGCCGGGCGGCGGACATCGCGGCGATGATCGAGGACTTGCCGGCGTTCGGGAAGCCCACGAGGCCGACGTCGGCGACGGTCTTGAGCTCCAGCACGAGGTCCCTGCCCTCGCCCGGCTCGCCCTTGAGCGCGAAGCCCGGCGCCTTGCGCCGCGGGCTGGCCAGTGCCGCGTTGCCGAGGCCGCCGCGGCCCCCCTGCGCCGCGATGAACGTGGCGCCCTCGCCGATCAAGTCGGCGAGTTCCTCGCCGTCGGCCGTCTTGACCACGGTACCGTTGGGCACCTTGACGACCAGGTCGCCGCCGTCGGCGCCGGTCCGGTTCGAGCCCTCGCCCTGCTTGCCGTTGCCGGCCTTGCGCACCGGGCGCCGATGGTAGTCCAGCAGGGTCGCGGTGCTGGCGTCCACCTGGAGGATCACGTCGCCGCCCCGGCCGCCGTTGCCGCCGTCGGGACCGCCGAGCGGCTTGAACTTCTCCCGGTGGATCGAGGCGCAGCCGTTGCCGCCGTTACCCGCCTGGACGTGCAGCGTGGCCCGGTCGGCGAACTCCGCCACGGTTCTTTCACCTCTGGTTCATCGAAAAGGCGGGCCCTGGGGGTTTCGTTCCCCGGGCCCGCCCCTTTTGCGTATGTGGTGTCCTGCGGACCTAGGCCTCCGCCTGGGCGCGGGCCGGCGCCTGGGCCGGTACGACGCTGACGGCCCGACGGCCGCGATGGGAGCCGAACTCGACGGTGCCGGTGACCAGCGCGAACAGCGTATCGTCGCCGCCTCGGCCCACGCCGTTGCCCGGGTGGAAGTGCGTGCCGTGCTGCCGCACGAGGATCTCGCCCGCGTTCACCGCCTGGCCGCCGTACCGCTTCACGCCGAGGCGCTTGGCCTTCGAGTCACGGCCGTTACGGCTGGATGACGCGCCCTTCTTGTGTGCCATCTCAGTCCTCCTCGCTGGCCTTCGTGGCGGCCTTCGCCTTGGCGTTCGCGGCCTTGGCCTTCGTGGCTCCGCTGTTGATGCCCGTGATGCGCACCTGGGTGTACCGCTGGCGGTGCCCGAGGCGGCGCTTGTAACCGGTCTTGTTCCGGTAGTGGATCATGTTGATCTTGGGACCGGCCGCGTCGCCGATGACCTCGGCGGTGACCTGGTACCGGCCCAGCTCGGCGGGGTCGCTGATGACCCGGTCGCCGTCCACCACCAGCAGGGCCGGCAGCGTCACGCTGGAGCCGGTCTCGCCCGGAAGCTTGTCGACGGTGAGGACGTCGTCTAGCGCGACCTTCTCTTGCCTGCCGCCGCAGCGCACAATCGCGTACACCCGAGAACTCTCTCTTTCCTTGCGTGCCCCGGCAATTCCCGTGCCCGGCCGCTGCTTGTCGCGGTGGCCGTGCGTTGGCGTGCTCGGGAGCCAGAACCGTCAGGCCCGCCTGAACGTCTCCATTGGGCAGCCCGCCACCGCGGGCAACTCCCGACGGATAAGGCTACCAGACCCCAGCCCAACCGCCGAACCGGCTTAGGGCGACGCCGCGACGCGGCCCATGATCGCGAAGGGTTTTGCCCAAAAATGAGCCTCGTGGCTTATTCTCCTGGGCTTTGGATGTGCCAGCCTGGCCGTCTGCGGCACCTGCCCCATAGCGACTGGGCCTGGCGTGCACCATGTGGCTGATGAGTCGCCAGCGCACCGCCTGGCTCTGCATCAATGTGGTGGATTTCCCTATCGTGGTGGTTTGACCTCCGAATACGAGGGTCAGCTTACCGCAAAGGGGTAATCAACCACGTTGTTCGAGATTTCGGCCACTGTCAGCGGCACGTCTCGCGAGCGCCGCTCTCCGGCGCCGATCGCCGCGGCGCGACCCGAAATGGGCTATCAGGGGACAAATTGGGACAAAATGCCTAACGATCAACACGTGCCACCGCTACCGCATTGATCACGAAGGGTTTTACGTGCTCTAGGACGTAGAACCCTTCGTGATCATGGTCGCGTGCCGCATGCTACAGCGGTTGGTCGCTTCGCTCGACGGTGCCCGACTCGCTTGCCGGTGCCACGACCGGCTCGCCCACGGGATTTGACGCCGGGTCGCCCACGGGACCTGGCGCCGGGTCGGCCACGGGGGCCGCGACCGGCGCGCCGTCGTGTGTCGCGACCGGCGCGCCGTCGTGTGCCGCCTCCGGCTCGCTGGCGGGCTTGCGGCGACGGCGACGGCCGCTGGAGCGGCCCGTATCGGCCGCGGCGACTTCGGGCTCGGCGGGTGTTTCCGCCGTCGCGGCCACCGCCGCCTCGTCGCGTCGGACCGGCTCGGCGCCCTCTGCGACCGGGGACGTGTCGAACAGCGTGTCGTTCCCGGAATCCGGCCCAGCATCCGGTTCCGTCACGTGCTCCGCCTCGGTCACGGACTGCTCAGCGGCGGCCATGTGCACCTGCGCGGCGACAACGGCCGGAGTCACGAGCGGCGCCGGAGCCGCGGCGGGGGCCGTTCCGCCGCCGCTGCCGCGGCCGCGCGAGCCCCGCCTGGACCGGCCGCCGCGGCCACCGCTTGAGCCCGACCCCGATCCCGATCCCGACGCCCCGGACCCGTTGCCGTGCGCGCCAGATCCGTTGGCGCCGCTGGTGTGGCCGGCGCCGTTGCTGCCGGGATTGTCCGTGGCACGGGTGTGCACGTGCGGGACCGGGTGGCCGTCGCCGTCCGGCTCGTAGGTCAAGATGACGCCCCGGCCGTTGCAGCACTCGCACGGCTGGGAGAACGCCTCGAGCAGGCCGGCCCCGACCCGCTTGCGGGTCATCTGCACCAGCCCCAGCGAGGTCACTTCGGCGACCTGGTGCTTGGTGCGGTCACGCGCGAGGCATTCGAGCAGGCGGCGCAGCACCAGTTCGCGGTTGGACTCGAGCACCATGTCGATGAAGTCGATGACCACGATTCCGCCGACGTCGCGCAGCCGGAGCTGGCGGACGATCTCTTCGGCGGCCTCGAGGTTGTTCCGGGTGACGGTCTCCTCCAGGTTCCCGCCCTGCCCGGTGAACTTGCCGGTGTTGACGTCGATGACGGTCATCGCCTCGGTCTTGTCGATGACCAGCGAACCACCGCTGGGCAGCCAGACCTTGCGCTCCAGCGCCTTGGCCAGCTGCTCATCGATCCGATGCGCGGCGAACACGTCCTCCCCGGAGCCGGAGCCACCGTCGCCTGCGGACCACCGGGACAGCCGCTCGGCCAGGTGCGGCGCGACGTACCGGACGTATTCGTCCACGGTGTCCCAGCCCTGATCCCCGGCTACGACCAGCTTGCTGAAGTCCTCGTTGAACACGTCCCTGATCACGCGGATCGTCAGGTCGGGCTCGCTGTACAGCAGCGAGGGGGCACTGGCCGTCTTCGACTTCTTCTCGATCGCCTCCCACTGGGCGGCGAGCCGCGCCACGTCGCGGGACAGCTCCTCCTCGGCCGCGCCTTCGGCGGCGGTGCGCACGATGACGCCCGCGTTCTCCGGCATCACCTTCTTGAGGATCTGCTTGAGCCGGTTGCGCTCGGTGTCGGGCAGCTTGCGGCTGATGCCGGTCATCGACGCGCCAGGCACGTACACCAGGTACCGGCCGGGCAGCGAAACCTGCGACGTGAGCCGCGCGCCCTTGTGCCCCACTGGGTCCTTGGTGACCTGCACGATCAGCGACTGGCCCGCCTTGAGCGCGGACTCGATCCGCTTGGGCTGCCCCTCCAGCCCGCTGACGTCGAAGTTCACCTCGCCGGCGTACAGCACGGCGTTCCGGCCCTTGCCGATGTCGACGAAGGCGGCCTCCATCGACGGCAGCACGTTCTGCACCTTGCCGAAGTAGACGTTGCCGACGTAGGACTGGTGGCTCGACCGGTTGACGTAGTGCTCGACCAGCACGCCGTCCTCGAGCACCGCGATCTGGGTCCGGTCCTCGCGCTGCCGGACCACCATCGTCCGCTCGACGGACTCACGCCGGGCCAGGAACTCCGACTCGGTGATGATCGGCGGCCTGCGCCGGCCCGTCTCCCTGCCCTCGCGGCGCCGCTGCTTCTTGGCCTCCAGCCGGGTGGATCCCTTGACCGACCGCACGTCGTCGGCCGACTCCCGGACGTGGACCACGGTGTCCGGCGGATCGTCGGCCGTCAGCACATCCGAACCATCGGCCGAGCCCCGGCGCCGCTTGCGCCGCCGACGGCGTCCGCTGGCCGAATCACCCGCCGAGTCGTCATCCGCGGAGTCACCGGCCGCATCGTCGTCAGCGGCCTCCGCGGCGCTCCCGCCCGCCGTCGCGGCGCCATCGCCAGCCGCGGCCTCGTCACCACCGGACTCGGCGCTGGCCCCACGGCTCCGCGACCGCCGGCTGCGCCGGCTGCCGCTGGGCTGGGCCTCGTTCTCCCCGGACGTGCCCGCCGGGTCCTGCTCACCCTGCGGGCCGACGTCCTCGCCGGTACGCGCGCCGGCTTCGGCACCGTCCGCGCCCTCGGCACTGTCAGCACCGTCAGTACCGTCAGCGCGGGCGCGACCCCGGCTCGGCTTGCGCCGCCGCCTGCGGCCGCTGCCGCCCTCGCCGCTCTCCGAACCATCAGCACCGTCAGCGTCGCCGCCGGAGGCGGCACCACCAGAGGCACCACCACCCGAGGCACCGCCGCCGGACGCGGCAGCGCCGGAAGCAGGCCGGGCAACCGGCGGTGGCGCCGCCGGAGGCGGCTGGAACACCACCTGAGGCGGCTGGAAAACGGCCGCGGGCACGCTGGCGCCGGCGTTTACCTCGCTGGCACCACGTCCACGGTTCTCATTGTCATCGAATTCTCTGTCGTACAGCTCGCTGTCGAGCATCCGGGCAATCTCCAGTCAGGCTCCCGGGCACACGAGCAAGGCCCAGCGGCGCGCTGCCCGCAGGCGGAACGCCGCACCTCACCCGCGCACCGCGCGGGAGCACGTAGTAAAAGTCAGCACGGGCGGAGCCGCAACGGCGGCTCTGGGCTCGCGCGGGTGTCGCGCCAGCCCGGCAGCACCGTGCCTCATAACCTGTCACTGTTCTCGCGAAACCTGGTCTCGCGAAACCTGATCTCGCGACGCTGCATCGTGTCGACGCTGTCATGGGGCCACCATCGCGGTCAGCTCGCGTGGCTGACCCTGGGAGACCCGTGTGATCAACGGCGGCGCCGACGGCGCAATGCCGTGTCCCGCAGTCAGCGCAGTCAGTACGTCGTCGGGTCGCACCGCGGGCGCCATATGCAGAACAACCATTCGAAGAATGGCACACTCTTCCCCACTTGTCACGGCGGCACGCCGCTCACCGGCCGCGTCGACCCCGGCTCCCGGCGATTCAGCCGGAAGCACGAGCATCTCCACGACCGCGCTGCGCGCGTCCAGCCGCCGGACACCCTTGTCCGTCAGGCGCTCAACCGGCGCCTCTGCCTGGGCGAGGAAGGCGGTCACGGCACGCTCGGCCGCGTCCACCGCCACGCCAGGCAGCAATACTTGCCACATCGAGGCCTCGAGCGCCCCACCCGCGCCAGCAACCTCTTGCGTTACGTCAATCACTTCAATTCCGTCGGGCAGCACCGCGTTAAGCCGCTCGCCGACCGTGCCCGGGTCCTGCTCGCTCGTCAACCCGAGCGTCAGGTACTCCGCCTCGCTGGCGACCCCGGTGGGCGCGCCGCCCGCGTACGAGATCTTCGGGTGCGGGGTGAAACCGGCGGAGTACGCTATCGGCAGCCCGGCCCGGCGCACTCCCCGCTCAACGGCGCGCGCCACGTCCCGGTGGCTGGCAAAACGCATCTTTCCCCGCTTAGCGTACCGGACCACCACGTGCTGGACCGCTGGCGAGACTGACGCGGCTCGGGGCGGCACCGGCTTCGCCACGTTACCTCCCGACCCGCTCACCCAGCACTTGCAGCGGAAGCAGCCGCTTCCCGTCGAGGCGCTCCCCGGTAGGCCCGACCTGGATCTCGGTATCCATGGCAGAACACACCCCGCACTCATAACACGGAGTCCACCGGCAATCTTCCACCTCGGCCGCCCCCTCAGGAGCGATGGAGTCCTGCCAGTCCTGCCACAGCCAGTCCCGGTCAAGGCCCGCGTCCAGGTGATCCCAGGGCAGCACCTCGCCGTAGTCACGCTCGCGCGTAGTGTACCACGCAAGATCAACTGGTTTTCCATCCAAAGCGGACTCGGCGCAGCGTGTCCACCGCTCGAACGAGAAGTACTCGCTCCACCCGTCGAACCTGGCACCATCGCGCCAGGCGGCGAGGATCACCGCGCCCACCCGCCGGTCACCGCGCGACAGCAGGCCCTCGATCAGCGCGGGCTGCCCGTCGTGATAGCGGTACCCGATCGCCTTCCCGTACGCCCGGTCGGCACGCAGCGCCGCGCCGAGCCTGCGCAGCCGCTCGTCCACCACCTCCGGCGCGCACTGCCCCGCCCACTGGAACGGCGTGTGCGGCTTGGGCACGAACCCGCCGATCGACACCGTGCACCTGATGTCGCGCCGTCCGCTTGCCGTACGCCCGGCCTCGATCACCCGCCGGGCCAGCGACGCGATCGCCAGCACGTCCTCGTCGGTCTCGGTCGGCAGCCCGCACATGAAGTACAGCTTGACCTGGCGCCAGCCGCTCGCGTAGGCGGTCGAGACGGTCCTGATCAGGTCATCCTCGGTGACCATCTTGTTGATCACCTTGCGCATCCGCTCCGAACCGCCCTCCGGCGCGAACGTCAGCCCGGACCGCCGGCCGTTGCGGCTGAGCTCGTCAGCCAGCGTCACGTTGAACGCGTCGACCCGGGTGGACGGCAGCGACAGCCCGATGTTCGTGCCCTCGTAGCAGTCCGCGAGGTCGATCGCGATCTCGTTGATCTCGCTGTGGTCCGCGCTGGACAGCGACAGCAGGCCCACCTCCTGGAAGCCGCTGGCCGCGACCCCGTTCGCCACCATCTGCCCGATCGTGGTGATCGACCGCTCCCGGACCGGCCGGGTGATCATGCCGGCCTGGCAGAACCGGCAGCCGCGCGTGCAGCCGCGGAAGATCTCGACGCTGTACCGCTCGTGCACGGTCTCCGCGACCGGCACCACTGGCGCCTTCGGATACGGCCACTCATCCAGGTCAAGTACCGTGTGTTTCGATACCGACGGCGCCACGCCAGGGCGATTCGGTATCACGTTTGAAATACGGCCGTCAGCATGATACGTTACGTCGTAGAAGCGGGGTACATAAGCGATCGACGACAGTCGTACGAGCAGCCCGTCCCGCCCGCCGGGCTCCCCCTCTTGCTTCCAGCCACGGATCAGGTCCGTGATCGCCAGCACGGCCTGCTCCCCGTCGCCGAGTACGACCGCGTCCAGGAAGTCCGCCACCGGTTCTGGGTTGAACGCCGCGTGCCCACCAGCGATTACCAGCGGGTGAGACCCAGTTCGTTCTGCTGAAAAAAGAGGAATCCCGGCCAGATCGAGAGCGGTGAGGAGGTTTGTATAGCCGAGTTCGGTGGAGAAGCTGACGCCGAGCACGTCGAACGCCCCGACCGGGCGGTGGGCGTCCACGGTGAACTGAGGAACGGCGGCCTCGCGCATCAGGGTCTCGAGGTCAGGCCAGACCGAGTAGGTGCGCTCGGCGAGCACCCCGTCGCGCTCGTTGAGCACCTCGTAGAGGATCTGGATGCCCTGGTTGGGCTGGCCGACCTCGTAGACGTCCGGATAGAACAGCGCCCAGCGGACGTCGGTGCTGTCCCAGTCCTTGACCACCGAGTTGACCTCGCCGCCAACGTACTGGACAGGCTTGCGGACCCGTGGCAGCAGCGGCTCTAGGGCGGGGTAGACCGACTCGACAGGCATTAAACCAGGTTATCCGAACGAGCGGTGGTGCTACGGGACGGCAACCGGATTCGGCCGCACGCTGGCCGGTCAGGTCTCGCCGAACACGCTGTGGTGCCGGTGCACGGACTGAAGCAGGCCGATCGCGATCATGTCGGCGAAGACCGCCGAGCCGCCGTAAGAAAGGAACGGCAGCGGCAGGCCGGTGATCGGCATGATGCCGATCGTCATGCCGATGTTGACGAAGGACTGGAACGCGAACCAGACCGCGATGCCGACCGCGACCAGCATGCCGAACTGGTCGTCGGCCCGGGCCGCGATGCGCAGCGCGCGGACGATCACGACGCCGAGCAGGAACACGATGACGATCGCGCCGACGAAGCCGAGTTCCTCCCCCGCCACCGTGAAGATGAAGTCCGTCTGCTGGGCCGGGACGAAGTTGCCGGCCACCAGCTGACCGTGGAACAGCCCCTGGCCGAACATGCCGCCGGACCCGACGGCGATCTTGGCCTGCGCGGCGTTGTAGCCGGCGCCGTTGAGGTTCGCGTTCGGATGCAGGAACGAGGTGAACCGGGTGAGCTGATAGCCCTTGAGCAGGTGCAGCCCGCCGGCCAAGCCGATGCCGGCGCCCACGATGACGACCAGTGCCGCGATGATCCGCAGCCGCATCCCGGACAGCACGATCATCGTGGCCAGCACCGCGACCAGGACCATCGCGACCCCGAGCGCGGGCTCCACGACGACGAGCCCGAGCAGCGGAATCGCGCAGCTTATCGCCAGAAAGCAGGGCTTCAGCCCAGGCCGGGCACCGCCGCGCCTGCTGAAGATCGTCGCCGTCACCCCGATCAGGGCGATCTTCGCGAACTCCGACGGCTCGACCTGGAAGCCGCCGGGCAGCTGGATCCAGGCGTGCGCACCGTTGATGTCCGAGCCGAGCGGGCTCAGCACCGCCAGCAGGCCGAGCGCCGTCGCTATGTACACGGCCGGCGCCCAGGCGCGCAGCCGCCGATGGTCGGTCACCGTCACCGCGATCATCAGGATCAGCCCGATGACGACGTTGAGCAGCTGCTTCTTGAGGTATGTGCGGGGATCGGCGCCCTGCGCGATCAGCCCCGGCTGGGTGGCCGACCAGACCAGCAGCGTGCCAAGCCCGCTCAGCCCGCAGACCACGAGGATGAGCAGCCAGTCCATGTGCCGCAGCACCGAATTGCGGGCGAACGCCCGGGACATCAGGGACCGCGGGCGGCCGGAGAACACCCCGCTGCGCGGACCGGAATAGCCGCCGAGCATTCAGCCTCCCCCCTTGACGGTGGTGTACCCGGGCGGGGCGGTGATCGTCCCCTTCGGCGAGATCAGCGGCGGCGCGCTCGGCACCTTGCCGTCTGGCACGGCTGCCTTGTGCCCCTCCAGTCCGTAGATGCCGTCCCAGATCTGACGGACCGCGGGCGCGGCCACGTCGGCACCGTAGCCGGAGTCGGGCACCATGACCAGCACCACGTACTTCGGGTCGTTGCAGGGGGCGAAGGAGGCGAAGACCGAGGTCGCGTTCTTGCCGAACAGCTGGGCGGTACCGGTCTTGCCGGCCACGCAGACCTTGCTGAGCGGGAAGCCGCCGAAGGCGCCCGCCGCCGTTCCCTGGGTGATCACGCCGGCCAGCGCCTTGCGGATGTAGGCCAGCGTGTAGCCCGACGTCGGCAGGTGCCTGATCACCGGCGGGTTGATGTACCGCGACACCTTGCCGGTGGACGGGTTGATCAGCGCCTCGCCGATCCGCGGGCTGTACAGCGTGCCGCCGTTGGCGAGCGCGGCGTACGCGTCGGCCAGCTGGAGCGGCGTGACGGAGACGTAGCCCTGGCCGATAGCCGCGATCGCCGCCTGGCCCGGCTCCCACACGTTGCCGCTCTGGCAGTCCTGCCATTCGATCTGCTGGATGTAAGAGCCGAACTGCTTGCCGTTCTTGCACCAGTTCTGGCCGGTGTGCGCGTTGTCCTTCCACAGCCAGTACAGCCACTCCCTGGTCGGGATCGTGCCGGTCTGCTCGGCCGGCAGGTCGACCCCGGTCGGCTTGCCGAACCCCCAGTCCAGCTCCATCTGCTGCATCTTCTGGACGGGCGCCTTCGGCGAGGTGACATCGTTCGCCTTGGTGTTGTCGCGCAGGTACATGTCGTACGCGAGGTTGTAGTACACCGTGTCGCAGGACTGGATCAGCGCCTCGCTGAACGTCATGTCGCCCAGGCTCGGTTCGCCGTCGTTGGCGAACGTGTGCCCGCCGATGCTGACCGTGGCCGGGCAGCTGTACAGGCCGTTGATCGAGTACCCGTCGGCGACCGCCGCCGCCGTCGAGGTGACCTTGAACGTGGAACCCGGCGCGTACTGGCCCTGGGTGGTCCAGTTGTTCAGCGGCTCGCCGTCGTGCGGGCTGGTCAGGTAGTTGTACTCGCCCTGCGAGATGCCGCCGGTCCACACGCTCGGGTTGTAGTCGGGGTAGCTCGCCATGGCGACCACCCGGCCCGTGGTCGTCAGCACGACCGCCGCGCCCTGGTTGGCCGCGTTGCCGTGTGCCCGCGACCGCTGGATGGCACCGTCGAGCGCGTTCTGCGCGTCCGCCTGAATCTGCGCGTTGATGCTGGTCACGAGGTCGTCGCCGGGCTGGGCGGGGGCCGTGCTATCCGTGCCGGTGACGTCGCCCGCCGCGTTCACCGTGACCACCTGATTGCCGGGCTGGCCGCGTAGCTCGCTGTCGTACTGCGCCTCGAGGCCGGACTGGCCGACCAGGTCCACACCGGAGAAGCCGGTCACCGACAGGTGCCGCTGGGCCAGTTCCTGCGGGGTGATCGGCTGAAGGTAGCCGAGCGTCTGCGCCGGGTTGGCGCCGCGTGGTTCGGGGTACTGGACGACCGGCTGGACCTGTGCCGAGATGCCGGGATAGAGCTTCGGCTCCTCCATTACCTGAAGCGCGACCTGCGGCGAGGCGTTCTGGTCGACCGGAATCGGCTGGTACGGCGAGCCGGTCCAGCACGGCTGCGGGACGCCCTTGGTGCACAGCCGGACCTTGTCGGCCAGCAGCTGGTAGGGCATGCCGAGCATCGGGGCGAGCCGGTGCAGCACGGCCGCGCCGCCGTCGGACTGCCGGGACAGCGTCATCATGTCCACGGAGACGACGAGTTCGGTCTGGTTGGTGACGAGCTGGTTCCCCACGTCGTCCAGGATCTGGCCGCGAACCGCGGGCACGGCGACGTTCCTGGTCTGGTTCGCGGCCGCGAGCTTGGTGAACGCGGTGGTGTTCATCACCTGGATGTACCAGAGCCGGCCGCCGAGCGAGACCAGCATGACGCCGACCAGCAGATAGAGCACGACCAGGCGGCGACGCGACGAGATGTTCAACGCAGACCTCCTGGACGACGCTTCAGCTTGGCGGGGCGGATGCGCAGCCGGGCCGGGCTGCGGCCGAGGGCGCGGCCGCCAGTGCCACGGGCGAGCGCGCGGTGGCGGCGGGGCCGGCCGAGCCAGCCGCTGCCCGGGGAGCGCAGGCCGGTCTTCAGCGAGCCACGGCCGCTTGTCGCGGGGCCGCGCAGCCAGCCGCGGCCTGGTGACTTGGCCCTGTCCGGGCGGCGCAGGCCGCGGACCAGCCGGGACATGACGTTCTGCCTGCGGAACCGGGGCTGATGAGAACCTGAGCCGAGGCTCCCGAGCCTGGTATGACCGGGTTTGGTACGGAGCGCTCCGCTCAGGGCGCCGCGGCCGGTGCGGAAGGCGGACCGGCCGGGCAGGAGCGGCGAACGGCCGGGCTGGGGACGTGGCCGGCCGGCCAGCGAGCGGCCGAGTCGCGGGGCGGGACGGCTGAACACCGAGCCGCCGAGGAGCGAGGCCCCCAGCCGGGAGGTGGCCAGCTTGGGGGCGCCCAGCCGGGAGCCGCCGACCACGCCCTCGCCGCGGCGCGCGGCGAACTTCACCTTGGACGTGCCGGGCAGCCCGCCGCCCTTGGGACCGGTCCCGGCGAACGCGCTGCCGCCGGCCAGCGAGCCGCCGCGACCGAGTTTCAGCCGCGGCTCGCGGGCTCCGGAGCGGCCCGGGCCGGCTCGCGTGCCGCCGCTCGTACCGCCGGCACCGCCACCGGTGAGCCAGCCTTCGCTCCGGCCCCCCGTTCCGGACAGCCGCAGCCGCGGGGTGCCTCCGCTGCCGGCCTGGCGAAGCGCGCTTGCCTGCGGAGCCGGTGTCCACGAGGCTTGCCGCGCCCGCGCCTGGGCGGCCCCGGACGGGGTGCCGCGCGGGATCATCGCGTCGGCCATCCCGAGCAGCGCCGCGACGGCGAACAGCACGAACGGGCTGAGCAGCAGGTCGTAGGCAATTGCCGCGGGCAGCACATGCTTGATCGCCGCCCAGGTCACCCGAGGATCGCTCAGCATGACGCCGAGCCCGGCGGCCATGGCCTCGCCGCACGCGGCGCCCGCCGCGGTTACCGCGATCTCGAACAGCGCCGAGTGCTCCTGATCCTGCCTGCCGTCCGCCGACGGCCGCACGGCGAGCAGGCCGCAGCTGTAGCCGATCAGGCAGAAGACCAGCGCGTCCTCACCCACCAGGTGACCGGCGGGCGGAGCCACGTCGAGCGCCAGCCCGGCGAAGAAGCCGGTGACCGAGCCAGCCATGGAGCCGGTCGCGAGGGCAAGCGCGGCGACGGTGAGCAGCACGAGGTTGGGACCCGCACCGCCGGGGAACGGGATCCGGTCGGCGACGGCGAGCTGGAGGACGATGGCGACCGCGACCACCACGGCACTGATCAGGCCGCGCACATCAGCCCCCGGCGGAGGATGTCGGCGTGGCGCCCGGCGACGATGGCGGCGGCGCGGTGACCGTGACGGTCACCTTGGGCGCGGGGTGCGGCAACACGGAGTCCCGAGGATCACGGCGTGGTGCTTGGACGACGATCCCGACCACGCCCAGCGTGGTGAAGTCGGCGAACGGCCGGATCAGCGCGCTCTGGGTCAGTCCGCCGGCGCTGTCCTGCACCGAGACGACCGCCCCGACCGGGACACCGGGCACGTACGGCTGATCTCCGACCGAGCCGAACGTGACCAGCTGCTGGCCAGGCTGGAGGACCGAGTTCGCGTCGAACAGGGTCAGCTTCAGCATGCCGCCGCCGGTCATCGACTTCCCGGTGCCGGAGACCGCGCCGATCTCGCTGCTGTTCGCGAGCCGGACGCCGACCACCGAGGACGCGTCGGTGGCGAGCAGCACCGTCGAGGTCTGTGCACTCACCTGGGTCACGGTACCGACCAAGCCGGAGCCGTTCAGCACCGTCTCGTCCGTCTTGATGCCGTCGTTGCTGCCAACGTCGAGCGTCACCGTGTCGGAGAAGTCGCCGCCGGCCGCGATGACGCTCGCCGGCACGATCCGGTATCCGCCCCGGCCCGCGAGCTGGAGCAGCTGCTGGAGCTGTGCCTCGTCGGCGTCGCTGAGCTTCGCGGCACTCAGCTGCGCCCGGAGCTGAGCGTTCTCCTGCTGGAGGTGCGCGATCGTGGACTGCGACGACGGGCCGCCGGTGATCGAGTCGAACAGGCTGGTCACCGGGTTGGTCACGTCGTGCGCGACCCGCTCGACCGGGCCGAAGATTTCGGCGCCGACACCACGCGCTGGCGACGTGCCGCCGTCCCGGAAGTCGAGCGTGATCAGCGCGATGGCAGCGATCAGCAGCACGCTGAGGACAAGGCGCGTCCGCCTGCTGTCATGCACTGAAAGCTCCTCGTCAGCGCCTGGTGTCTGGAACCAGTACCTGACGCAACGTCTCGAAGTCCTCGACGCACTTTCCGGTACCCAGCACCACGGAGTCAAGCGGGTTGTCGGCGACCTGCACCGGCATCCCGGTTTCCTCGCGAAGCCGCTGGTCGAGCCCGCGCAGCAGCGCACCGCCGCCAGTCAGCGCGATGCCCCGGTCCATCACGTCGCCGGCCAGCTCAGGCGGGCACTTGTCCAGTGTCGCCTTCACCGCGTCGATGATCAAGTTCACCGGCTCCTCGATGGCCCGGCGCACCTCCGCCGCGGAGATCACCACGGTCTTCGGCAGACCGGAGACCAGGTCGCGGCCGCGGATCTCGGCGTGTGGCTCGTCGGCTGACGGGAACGCCGAGCCGAGCGCCATCTTGATCTCCTCGGAGGTGCGCTCGCCCAGCATCAGCGAGTACTCCTTCTTGCCGAACGTGATGATCGCCTGATCCAGCTCATCGCCGCCGATCCGGATGGACTGACTCGTCACGATGCCACCGAGGCTGATCACCGCGACCTCGGTGGTGCCGCCGCCGATGTCCACCACCATGTTGCCGGTCGGCTCGTTGATCGGCAGCCCAGCCCCGATCGCCGCCGCCATCGGCTCCTCCATGATGTACACCCGCCGCGCCCCGGCCTGGTGTCCGGCTTCCTTGACCGCGCTCTGCTCGACGCCGGTGATACCGCTCGGCACGGCCACCACCAGCCGGGGCTTGGCCAGGTGGGTACGCTTGTGCACCTTCTGGATGAAGTACCGCAGCATCCGCTCGGTCACGTCGAAGTCGGCGATCACGCCGTCTTTCAGCGGACGCACCGCGATGATGTTGCCGGGTGTCCGGCCGATCATCCGTTTAGCCTCGACCCCCACCGCCACGATCTGCCCGGTATTTGTATTGAGCGCGACGACCGATGGCTCGTTCAGCACGATGCCGCGGCCACGCACATAAACCAGCGTGTTCGCGGTACCGAGGTCAACCGCCATGTCACGGCCGAGGAACGTCAGCGCGTTACTCATCAGGAACGGGAACCTTCCGATCCGGGCTCTGAAACTGTGCTTACAGGGACAACGGCAGCGCGAGCAAACGGGGTTCCGGGAACGTTACTCGCGCGGACCGCGGCCACATCGTGAAATCACTACCGTTGAAAAGCTTACCCATCTTCGGACGCGCCGCCGGCCTCCGATACCGGCGCGCCGCGGGCTTAGTGATCAACTTCTGCGCTGGTCACGCGCCTGAACGTGCGCCTGAAAGCGGCTATCGCGACGGCCGCGGCAATTGTCGCGGCTATGATGTCCCAGCGCGCGTCCGCGGTCAGCAGCGCCCCGTGCACGGTCACCGCGCCGCGATCCGCGGCGGCCACCGCGCGCAGTTCGATCGCGCCATCGGCGAGGTATCCGGCAACCACGCCGGCCAGCATCAGCACGATCCCGCACACGGCGCCCGCGACCCCCGTGTTGCGCAGCGCCGCGGTGAGCGCCATGGTGAGCCCGCACGCGAGAACGAACAACTGTCCGGCCGGGCCAGCCAGGCCGGCCAGACTGGCCGGGTTGGCTGGGCCGGCTGGGCCCGTCACGAAGCTGGCGCCGTAGCCGACCGCGGCGAGCGACAGGCCGCAGGCGATCAGCGGCTCGCGGCCACGTTCCGGCAGCGCGACAGCCAGCAGCGCGCCGCTCACCGTCGCCGCGCTGAGCGCAATGACGAGCAGCGGTGCCGAGTGTGGCGTGACCCGCAGCAGGCTGGTCGCCGCACCCGCGGCCGGTGCCACGGTGAAGCCCACGACCGGGCATACCACCGCGCACCATCCCGCGCCGGTCCTGCCGGTCATCATCGCCAGGCCCGCGAGCGAGATCGCGCAGGCCAGCGCCGCCGCGACCACGCCGTCTCCGTGGCCGTAGGTGACCGCGATCGCGATCGCGCACATGCCGGCGATCGGCGCGACGAGCAGTGCGAGCCGGGCGCGTTCGGCCGCCGGGAAGCCGATCCGCTGGTGAGCGGCCGGCTTCCCGGTGCCGTCGGCGAGCAGCGCGTAAAGGCCGCTGAGCCCCAGCGCGACGCCGGTCAGTTCGGGGAACGGTTGCAGCGCGGCGTGCCAGTCCCCGTGCGACAGCCGGTACCGCATGACTTCGGAAGCGGCGATGAGACCGGTGACCGCGCAGGCCGCCAGCCATCCGGTCTGCGCGGCGCGTGCCTTCGCGGGCCGCTCCGCGATCAGCGCCACCGCGGCGACGAGCGTTGTCCCGGCCGCGGCGCCGTGCAGCGACCGGTCGATGCCCACCTGCGCGATCGTCCACGTGGTGTTTGCCATGATGTCCGCCACGCCGAACACCCCGAGCCCGGCCATCAGCACCGGCCAGGCACTGAACCGGCGGACCGCGAGCCCGCCAAGCGGAGCCGCGATCGCCATCGCGGACAGCGCGAGTCCGGACGCACGGAGCAGGCTGGTCAGCGCTTGCGGGCTGGCGAATCGCGCCGGCACCGCCCATTCGATAGCATCCGGCACCTGGAGCAGCGCGAGCGGTACGACGACGAGCACGACGAGGGCCGTGGCAATGTCGGCGACCGTGGATCGCACCGGCCTCGGGGCTTCGGCCGGGACCGCCGGGACACCTGGGGCATCTAGGACAGCTGGGACGACGGGGACAGCTGCGACGGCGCCCGCGGATGCGGCGGCCCGCGTCGCGCGGACGCCCTCGGTCGCTGGTCGTGGCCACGGCACCCGTCTAGGAGGTGACGCGACACGCGCGGCGCGCGCAACCGGTACCGGCTTGGCGACGGCCTTTGCCCCGCGGCGGAGCAGGCCGGACTTGGCCGCCGCGTGCGCGCCACGCTGGCGCGGCGGCGCGCTCTCCGCCCTCGTGGCCGCTTGGCCGGCGCCTGTCGTCACACTTTGCTCCAGTAGAGTCACTCACCGCGACTACGGAAGCGTAACAGTGACGACAGCCAGCGTCTGGCGATTCCGCGGTTAGCACGCCATCGCCCGGCCGGCGTCAGGGGCCGCCTTCCACCCGACAGTCAGCGCCCAAATGATCGGCATGTCCGTCTCGCGGATTGCCGGTCGTGCTGGCGGCCAGCGATTGCTGGGGCTGAGCTTTGGCTGTGCCGACCTGGTCGTCTGCGGCAAGCCTGTAGCGCTGTGACTGGTGTGCATTATGTGTCTGACGATGCGTCATCGCACTGGCTGGCTCTCCGTCAATGTGGTCGATTTCCCCATCGTGGTAGGTTGACCCTCGAAAACGGGGGTCAGTCCACCACAAAGGGGTAATCCGCCACGTTGTTCGAGATTTTCCGCTGTCAGCGCGCCCCTGCGAGCGCCGCTCTCCAGGGCCGGAGGGCGGGCGCATAGCGGGCGGGTGCGTAGCGAGCAGGGCGCGTCGGCTGACGGGGGCCGTGGGACGGGAGCGAGGCATGGGCCTGAGGGGCCGACGACTCAGTGGGGCGGAGTCCATGGGGGCGGCGAGCGCGACGGAGCGCGGCGCGAGGTGGGCTGGCGGTGCGGGAGGCGTGGGGCGTGGGCTGGCGGGGCTTGCGGGGTCAGGTGGGTGGGGGTTGGTGGGTGGCTTGGCGTTCTCGGGTCTCGCGCTCGATGCGGCGGGCCAGCCAGATGCCGGTGAGCCACAGCGCGCCGAAGACGACGCCCAGCACGTACATCGCGTGCACCCACACGCCCGATGCGATGACCAGGACTTGGAGGATCGTGCCCGCGGTCAGCGCCCAGCCCATCCGCGGCCGGCCGACGACGGCGCTGAGCAGGATGGCGAGTATCGCCAGGCCACCGCCGACCCCGCCGGCCACCGCGCCGTTCACGTGCTCGAGCGCCTTGGCCGGCACGATCGCCAGCGCGATGACGATGGCCTCCATGACCAGGACCATGCCGCACAGCTGCCGGACCCGGTTGATCTGGCGCGGCCGGCCCGCCGCCGCGTTCGGCTGTGCGGTCACGACAGCTCCGCGGCCGTGAACGAGTGCCTGGAAGGTTGCGCCGACGGCCGTTCGGCCGATGGCATGCCGCCGTCGGGCGCCAGCAGTATGCGCGCATCGCCAGCCGTCACCACCGAGCCGGTGATCAGCACCCCGCCGCTGCCCGGCAGGTCCGTCTCCGTCGCCTCGTCGGCGAGTCCGACGGCCGCCTCGATGGCGTCGTCGAGCCGCTCGACGACGCTCACCCGCTCCTCGCCGAAGATCTCGGTGGCCAGTTCGCCCAGCTCCGCCGGGTCCATGGCACGTTCCGAGGAGTTCCGGGTCACCACGATGTCGCTGACCAGCGGTTCCAGCTCATCGAGGATGCCCGCCACGTCCTTGTCCCCGCTCGCCGCGAACACGCTGACCAGGCGGGTGAACGTGAACGCCTCCTCGATCGCGGCGGCCGTGGCGGCCATGCCGGCCGGGTTGTGCGCCGCGTCGATGATCACGGTCGGGCTGCGCCGCAGCACTTCGAGCCGCCCGGGCGAGCCCACGGTGGCGAACGCCTCCCGCACCACGTCCGGGTCGATCGCCTCGGGCCCATCCCCGGACACCCCGGCGAATGCCTCCACCGCGGCGAGCGCGCACACCGCATTGCTCGCCTGGTGGACGCCGAAAAGGGGCAGGTAAACGCCCTCGTACGCGCCACGCAAACCACGCAGCGTGAGCTGCTGGCCGCCGACCGCCTGCTCCCGGCCGAGCACGCCGAACTCGATGCCTTCCCGTGCCACCGTCGCACCGATCTCGGCCGCGTGCCGGATCAGGACTTCGGCGGCCTCGACCGGCTGCTGCGCGAGCACAGCGACCGCGCCCGGCTTGATGATGCCGGCCTTCTCCCCCGCGATCTCGGCCACCGTGCTGCCGAGCAGCCTGGTGTGGTCGAGGGAGATGGGCGTGATCACCGCGACCGCTCCGTCCGCGACGTTAGTGCAGTCCAGCTTGCCGCCCACGCCGACCTCGAGGACCATCACGTCCACCGGCGCATCGGCGAACGCGGCGAACGCCATACCGGTCAGCACCTCGAAGAACGACATCGCGACCGGATGATTTCCGTCCACCAGCGCCACGTACGGGATGACTTCCTCGTACGTCGCGACGAACTGCTCGGGTGTGAGCGGCGCGCCGTCGATCGTGATCCGCTCCCGGAACGACACCAGGTGCGGGCTGGTGAAGCGGCCGGTGCGCAGGCCCCGGCTGCGCAGCAGCGCGTCGGTCATCCGCGCCGTGGACGTCTTGCCGTTGGTGCCGGTGATGTGGACGACGGGACACGAACGCTGCGGGTCACCGAGCAGGCTGACCAGCTCGGCCATCCGGTCCAGGGCGAGATCCACTGAATGTTCGGGTCGCCGGGCGAGCAGCTCGCCCTCGACCTCACGCAGCCGTGCCTCGATATCCACGCAGCCCAGCCTACTGCGACCGCGCGACACTCCCCCGCGCGGCGGACGGCGAGGGCCCGCGCGGCGCGGGCGCCTGCGGCCCGGAATGGGGCTGCGGTTAACGTGGCGGATTTCCCCTTCGTGGTGACGCGGCCCTCGCGTACGGGGGTCGATCCTCCACGAAGGGGTAATCTTCCACGTTGCTGGCGGAATCGCCGGCGCGCTCCTATCTCGATAGCCGCACGGCGCGGGGTTTAGCTGGCTAGGGTCGCTAGGCGGTGCTCTATGCGAGCTATGTCGGCGTTGGCCGTTTCCAGGCGCTGGCGGGTCCTAGCGACCACGTCGGCGGGCGCCTTGTCGGTGAACGAGGGGTTGGCGAGCTTGCGTTCGGCCTGCTGAACCTCGGCGCGGGCCGCGGCCAGGTCCTTCTCCATGCGACGGCGCTCGGCGGCGACGTCCACGACGCCGGCCAGGTCGAGCTCGACCGTGACGCCTTCGGCCTCCAGGGACGCCGACGAGGCGAAGGCCTCTCCCGGCGGGCTCAGGCGCAGCAGCGAGCGGATGCTCTCCTCGTGACCAGTCACCAGGGCGCCGGACAAAACCGCCGGGACACGCTGGCCGGGCTTGACGCCCTGGTCGGACCGGAACCGGCGGATCTCGGTGACCAGGCGCATCACGGACGCGATCTCCGCCTCGGCGGCCGGGTCGCGGAAGGAGTACGACGGCCAGGGGGCGACCATAACCGATTCCGCGTTGAATTGGCCTGGGCCTACGGCCGCGGCGCCCGTCAGCGCGGTCCACAGCTCCTCGGTGACGAACGGCATGACCGGGTGCAGCAGCCGCAGCAACTGGTCGAGCACGAAACCGAGAACCTCACGCGTCGTCGAAGCGTCCGCAGCGGAGGAACCGGCGAGCGGCACCTTGGCCAGCTCCACGTACCAGTCGCACACATCGTCCCAGGCGAAGTGGTACAGCGCGTCGCAGATCTTGCCGAACTCGTACTGTTCGTACAGCTCGTCGACTTCGGCGATGACCGCAGCCAGGCGGGACAGGATCCAGCGATCCGCCACAGAGCCGCCGGCCGGCGCCGACGAAGGCACGCGCGCGCCGTTCATCAGGGCGAACCGGCTGGCGTTCCACAGTTTGTTGCAGAAGTTCCGCGATCCGGCGGCCCACTCCTCGCTGGTCGCCACGTCGCCGCCGGGGTTGGCGCCGCGGGCCAGGGTGAACCGCACCGCGTCCGCGCCGAACCGGTCGATCCACTCCAGCGGGTCCACCGTGTTGCCGCGCGACTTCGACATCTTCTTGCCGAACTGGTCCCGGACCAGCCCGTGCAGCGCGACGACGTCGAACGGCTGCTCGCCGTCCATCGCGTACAGGCCGAACAGCATCATCCGCGCGACCCAGAAAAACAAGATGTCGTAGCCGGTGACAAGCACGCTCGTGGGGTAAAAGGTACGCAAGTCAGCCGTCGAAGCAGGCCAGCCGAGCGTGGAGAACGGCCACAGCGCGGACGAGAACCAGGTATCGAGGACATCGGGATCCTGCCGCCAGCCCGGCGGTGGTTGCTCATCCGGACCGACGCACGCGATGTCGTTCTGATCGCTGTAAAAGACCGGGATCCGGTGGCCCCACCACAGCTGCCGGGAGATGCACCAGTCGTGCATGTCGTCGACCCAGCTGAAGTACCGCGCGGCGAGTTCCGGCGGGTGGATCCGGACGCGGCCGTCGCGGACCGCGTCGCCGGCGGCCTTGGCGAGCGGGGCGACGCGGACGAACCACTGGAGCGACTGGCGCGGCTCGACCGTGGTGCCGCAGCGGCTGCAGTGGCCGACCGCGTGCACGTACGGGCGCTTCTCCGCGGCGATCCTGCCCTGCTCGCGCAGCGCGCGGACCACGGCGGGGCGCGCCTCGAAGCGGTCCAGGCCCTGGAACGGGCCGTGCGCGGTGATCACGCCGTGCTCGTCCATGATCGTCAGGCTCGGCAGGTCGTGGCGGCGGCCGATCTCGAAGTCGTTCGGGTCATGGGCGGGAGTCACCTTGACCGCGCCGGTGCCGAACGCGGGGTCGACGTGCTCGTCGGCCACGATCGGGATCCTTCTGCCAGTCAGCGGCAGCTCGACCGTCTTACCGACCATGTTTTCGTAACGTACGTCGGCTGGATGAACCGCGACCGCGGTATCGCCCAGCATGGTCTCGGCCCGGGTCGTCGCGACGACGATCTCAGTGCCGTCCGCCGCAGAGCCGTAGCGGATCGAGACAAGCTCGCCCTCGTCCTCGGTGTGGTCGACCTCGATGTCGGACAGCGCGGTGAGACAGCGGGGGCACCAGTTGATGATGCGTTCGGCGCGGTAGATGAGACCGTCGTCGTACAGCCGCTTGAAGATGGTCTGGACGGCGCGCGAGAGGCCTTCGTCCATGGTGAACCGTTCACGGGACCAGTCCACGCTGTCCCCGAGACGCCGCATCTGACCGAGGATCTTGCCGCCGGATTCGGCCTTCCACTGCCAGACGCGCTCCACGAACCGCTCCCGCCCGAGGTCGTGGCGGGACAGGCCCTCCTTGGCGAGCTCGCGCTCCACCACGTTCTGCGTCGCGATGCCGGCGTGGTCCATCCCGGGCAGCCACAGCGCGTTGTAGCCCTGCATCCGGCGCCGCCGGACCAGTGCGTCGATCAGCGTGTGGTCCAGCGCGTGCCCGATGTGCAGCGTCCCGGTTACGTTCGGCGGCGGGATGACGATGGCGAACGGCGGCTTGTCGCTGCTGGCCTCCGCCGTGAAGTAACCTGCCTTCTCCCAGTGCTCGTACCGCGGGCCTTCGACGTCGGCGGGCGAGTACTGGGAGGGCAGCTCGATCGGATCGGGTGTGCTGCTCACGACAGGTGAGTCTACGGCTCCCGCGGACCCTACATGGACGGCTGCTCGAACCCGTTACGTAGCTTGAGCGCGGTGGCGTACATGTTCGGGTAGGTGCCGATGCGCTCGTCCGGGCCGTAGTACTGGTCCACCACGAACGTGCTCTTCGTCACCCAGATGCAGACGCTGCCGCCCTTGCCGCCGGATTGGGTCTTGCCGATGCCGCAGACCATCTGGCCGCCGTGCGGGCCCGGGCTCTCGGTGGTGGGGTTGATCATCTGCGCCTTCTCCGCGCTGATGATCTTGTCCGGGTTGAACTGGCCGTCGAAGCCGATGAGGTAGAACCCGCTGAACCCGGCGGCCTCGATGAACTGCGAGTGACCCGGCAGGTAGTAGACGGCGCTCACCAGCTTGCTGGGCTTGCCGTATCCCTTGGACTCGAAGTTCTGCGCGGCCTTGGACAGGCTCAGGCCCTGCGACATCTGCGTGGTGGACGAGGGGCTGAGCTTCATCTTGAGGATCTTCGCCGGCGGCGTGCCCACCGTGTACGTGGTGCCTCCGCCATTCGTGCTGCCGCTGGTGCCCGTGCTGGCGCCGGTGGAGGGGTTGCCGCCCGCGTTGTTGTTAGTGCTGCTCCCGTGGTGGGTCAGCAGGATCGCACCGAGCACGATCAGCAGCACCGCGGCCACGGCTCCGCCGATGTACAGCACCGGCTTCTGCTTGAGCTGGTCGAGGATCCCGCCGGCGCCACCGCCGCCACCGAGGCGGCCGCCGCCGAGACGTGAGCCGCGACCGCCGCTACCGCCTTGGCCGCCGCCGGGGTAGGGCGTGACGCCCGGACCGGTGCCGTACGCCTGCTGCTGGTAACCCTGCTGGCCGTAGGAGGCGGGCTCGTAGCCAGGCTGGGCGTCGTAGCCGGTCTGGCCGTAGCCCTGGGGCTGCCCGTACTGGTCGTACCCTGGCGCCTGGCCGGGTTGCCCGGGCTGTCCGGGCTGGCCCGGTTGTCCGTAGCCGGTGGCCAGGCCCGCCTGGCCGAAACCCTGGCCGTACTGGTCCTGTCCGTACTGGTCCTGGCCGTATCCGCCCTGACCTGCCAAGCCGGCCTGGCCTGGCGCGCCTAGCGGACCCGGTTGACCCGGTTGACCGAACTGGCCAGCCTGGCCCGGTTGCCCGTAGCCGGCCGGGTCGTAACCAGCCTGGGACATGCCGTTCTGGCCGTACCCGTTCTGACCGTAGCCGTTCTGGTCGTAACCGCTCTGGTCGTAGCCGTTCTGGTCGAAGCCGCCTTGGCCGTACCCGTTCTGCTCGAAGCCGCCGGGCTGACCCAGCGGAGCGGGCGGGAGGGCGTGGCCAGGCTGGGCGAAGGCGTCGGGCGAATACCCGCCCTGGCCGTAGCCGTCTGGCTGGTACCCGCCGGGGGCGGGAGCGGCCGGCTGGCCGTATCCGTTCTGGCCGAAGCCGCCCTGGTCGTAACCGTTCTGGCCGTAGCCGTTCTGGTCAAAGCCGTTCTGCTCATACCCGGACTGAGGCTGCCCGTAGCCACCCTGATCCTGCCCGTAGCCACCCTGGTCCTGGCCGTAGCCGGGCTGGGCCTGACCGAAACCGTCGGCGCCGGAGGTCAGCTGCGGGAGGCCCGGCTGAGCCAGTCCGGGCGCGGCGCCTTGACCGTAGCCGTTCTGGCCGAATCCGTTCTGCCCGGGCCCGTTCTGACCGAGGCCGTTCTGACCGAGCCCGTTCTGACCGTAGCCGTTCTGGTCGGTGCCGTTCTGCGGGTAGCCCTGCTGGCCGTAGTCCTGGCCGACCTGATACCGCTGGGTCAGTCCCTGCGGCCCGGTGCCGGCCTGGCTCGGCGCGGGCAGCTGGCCGTAGCCCGGGTCCGCGTAGCCCTGGGCCTCGCCGTAACCCTGCGGCTCTCCGTAACCCTGCGGCTCTCCGTAGCCCTGTGGCTCGCCGTAGCCCTGCGCGCCCTCGGCCGGCCACCCGCCGGCGGACTGGCCGTAGCCACCGCCAGGCATCGGCCCGGTGCCGAAAGCCGGCGCCGCGGGCTGACCGTAGCCGTTCTGGTCGTAGCCGCCCTCCTGCTCGTAGCCGGGCGCGCCAGGCACGCCGGGTGCACCGGGCGCACCGCGCCGGCCGTGGCGAAGCTCGCCAGTTCCGGACTGGTCCGGCTCGTCCTGCGCTC
The DNA here is from genome assembly GCA_035651595.1 of Streptosporangiaceae bacterium. GTDB lineage: Bacteria > Actinomycetota > Actinomycetes > Streptosporangiales > Streptosporangiaceae > JAFARZ01. Next base: position 38,577 of record DASRFJ010000317.1, read on the forward strand.
CCCAGCTACCGCGAGGAGTATCCCAACCACTCATGTTTGCGCTCATCCCCGTCGCTATGGAAGACGGCTGCTATGTCAGCGTCCGAGATCCGGCGTGGCGGGACCCCGCCAGACTAACGGCAATAGTCGAGAGGCTACCTGCGGATCCCGGTGATCATAGGCAATACACCCAAAATCGACACGGCTGCACACGCTGAGCCGCACATGTTACGGGCGTCTCTGAATTAGCTCAGGCGGACTTCTCGCGAGGCGTCCGCCGCTCCACCGAACGCGGCACGATCGTCGGGTTCACGTTCTCCAGCACCGCCTCGCGGGTGATCACCACCCGCTCCACGTCCTTGCGCGACGGCACCTCGTACATGACCGAGAGCAGGACTTCCTCCATGATCGCGCGCAGCCCGCGCGCGCCCGTGCCGCGCAGGTTCGCCTGGTCGGCGATGGCCTCGAGCGAGTCCGGCGTGAACTCCAGGTCGACGCCGTCCAGCTCGAACAGCCGCTTGTACTGCTTGACCAGCGCGTTGCGTGGCTCGGTGAGGATCTGGATCAGCGCGTCCCGGTCCAGGTTGTGCACGGACGTGATCACCGGCAACCGCCCGACGAACTCCGGGATCATGCCGAACTTCAGCAGGTCCTCCGGCATGACATCGCTGAACTGATCCGCCGCGGAGTTCTGCTTGCGCACCCGCAGCTTGGCGTTGAAGCCCATCCCGTTGTTGCCGGACCGCTGCTCGATGATCTTCTCCAGGCCAGCGAAGGCGCCGCCGCAGATGAACAGCACGTTCGTGGTGTCGATCTGGATGAACTCCTGGTGCGGATGCTTGCGGCCGCCCTGCGGGGGGACCGACGCCGTGGTGCCTTCCAGGATCTTCAGCAGCGCCTGCTGCACGCCCTCGCCGGACACATCGCGGGTGATCGACGGGTTCTCGCTCTTACGGGCGATCTTGTCGATCTCGTCGATGTAGATGATCCCGGTTTCGGCCTTCTTGACGTCGTAGTCGGCCGCCTGGATGAGCTTGAGCAGGATGTTCTCGACATCCTCCCCGACGTACCCGGCCTCGGTCAGCGCGGTCGCGTCGGCGATCGCGAACGGGACGTTCAGCAGCCGGGCCAGGGTCTGGGCCAGCAGCGTCTTGCCCGACCCTGTAGGGCCCAGCAGCAAGATGTTGGACTTGGCCAGCTCCACGCCCTCGTCGCCCGGGCGGTCGTCGCCGGACTGGACCCTCTTGTAGTGGTTGTAGACGGCGACCGACAGCGCCTTCTTCGCCTTGTCCTGGCCGATCACGTACGAGTCGAGGAACTCGAAGATCTCGCGAGGCTTCGGGAGGTTGTCCCACTTCAGGTCGGAGGACTCGGAGAGCTCCTCCTCGATGATCTCGTTACAGAGGTCGATGCACTCGTCGCAGATGTACACGCCCGGACCCGCGATGAGCTTCTTGACCTGCTTTTGACTCTTCCCGCAGAACGAGCATTTGAGCAGATCACCACCGTCGCCGATGCGTGCCACCCTGTCTCCTTCTCGTCTCTCGACGTTTAACCGACGTTACCGTCTCCAACGGACTTGGTAAGCCCCTCGCCCGGAAGAATGACGACCGGGCTGGG
>DASRFJ010000318.1:0-36860 GCA_035651595.1 Streptosporangiaceae bacterium
CGCGTAGCTTCCTCGCAAGTCCGATCCATGCGTGGCCTTCACGGTCCCGATTGCCGCTTTCCCTGGCGAGGGCTACCGCGCGTCGGCAGGAGGTGATGGCCTCCTCGGATCGCCCCAGTTCATCCAGCGTCCGTCCTAGGTTGCTCGACACGCGTGCCTGGTCATCCCGATCACCGCTTTGCCCGTAGAGGGAGAGCGCTTGCTGGTGAGCCGTCACCGCGTCGTCGAACCGCTGCATGTCGCTCAGGCACAAGGCGAGATTGCTCCACGCCTGACCTTGACCGAAGTCGTCACCGATATCTCGCCACAGGGCCAACTGCTGGCGATGGATGTCGTCGGCCTCGGTTAGCTGACCCGCCCAGTACAGCCCCACGCCCAGGAGATTCAGGGCCGTAGCCTGGCGCCGCGGCTCGCCGAGTGCCGTCGCAGCGGCGTGAGCCTCCCGCGCGACCCCCAGGAAGTCCTTCTGCCCGTAGCGCCGGTGAAGCACGTATATGCCAACCAGCTTGGCCAGGTCGACCGCGACATCGTGCCGGGAGCTGTTCGTTGCCAGCGTCACCGCGGCGGCGAGCGTGGCCCGGTGCGTGTCCAGCCACGCAACCGCGTCCAGTCGGCCGCTGAACACCGGGGGGCCTGATCGTTTCGCCGGAGGTAGGAAGTAATTGTCGGCGGCCTTGGCAGTGGTCAGGTAGTAGTCCAGGAGCCGGGTCAGGGCAGCCTGGTGATCGTCATCCTCGGTGCGGTCCGCGCGGATGTGCAGGCGGACCAGGTCGTGCATTCGCCACCTGCCGTTGGTCGGATGGAGCAGGTGAGCCTGGCGCAATGTGCGGAGCTGAGCGGCGACGAGAGATTCGGAAGCATCGGCCAGGGCGGCGGCCGCCGTGGTGGAGATATCGGGGCCGGGGTCGAGCGTGAGCAGGCGCAGCAGCCGCGCCGCGTCGGAATCCTGCTTCTTCAGCCGCTGCCACGACATCTCGATCACGCCGGCCACCGCTGTGCTGCCGTGCCGCAGCACGGCGAGACGGGTCGCCGCGTCCGAGAGGTCGTCGGACAGCGCGTCGGCGGTCAGGCCAGGGTCATCGGCCAGCAGAGCCGCGGCGATCTCGATCGCCAACGGCAACCGGCCGCACACCTCTACCAGCCGCTCGCTCGCCGCGCGGTCGCGGTCGACCCGAGGGTCGTGCGGATGATGCTGCCGCACCGCCCCGCGCAGCAGTTGCAGGGATTCGCGGAGGCTGAGCACATCCAGCTCGACCCGGCGGGAGCTGGGCAAGGTCAGCGTGTCGCGGGTGGTCACCACGGCCCGGTGCGCCGCCTGGCGGGGGAGCAGGTCAAGCACCTGTTCAGCGGCTGAGGCGTTGTCCAGGATGACTAGCACGGGTTGTTCCCGGTCAGCCAGACCGGCCAGGAAGCGATGGTAGGCGGCCGCCTGCTCGACCCTGGTGGCCGGGATCTCCGCGGCTGGCAGGCCCAGGGCATACAGGAGAGGCCCGAATACCTGCCCCGGCCAGATCTGCCGCTCGCTGGGATCGTAGCCACGCAGGTTGACCATCACCGCGCCGCCCGGGAACCAGCCTCGCTCGACCGCCACCGCGGCGGCGTGCCGGGCCAGCGTTGTCTTACCGATCCCGCCCATACCCGCCACCGCCGAGACCACTACCGCGCCGGGTTCGTCGGAGTCGGCGGGCGCCTGATGGCCGGGAGCTAGACCGTTCAGCACGGCCCGCACCTCCCGGGTGCGGCCGACGAACAACTCAGGCGCCGCCATTCGCGTCCCGACCACCGGGACCACCACCGTGTCCGCAGTCGGTTCCGGCGCGGGCAGCCGCACGTGATCGGCCAGGCTCGCTTGTGCCTGGGGACGGAGCTGGCGTTCGACCCACTCTTCGTGTTCCGCTTTGACCTGCCGCAGACGGGCGGCCGTGAAGTGCTGTGCCTGGTCGTCGACCCTTTTGTGGTCGACCCGGCACAAGAGGATCAGGTTCTCATAGCTATCAACCGCGTCAGCGGGACATTCGCCACAGCGCGGACCTCCCGGCGAGCGTGCCGCAATATGCGCCTCGTCGCCGACGACCGCGTCGTCATCGGCTGCTGTCCGCTTCGCGACAAGAACACGACGGCACAGCGCGCATCGGTTACCTGAACGGCCCCAGAGGATCTTCCGGTCCTTGCCGCTGATACTCACCATGACATACTGCCGGATTACACCCGGCTCTCGAATGGTCTTCAGCGGGTCGCGCCGCTACCCAGGGACACGGCAGAGTCGCGTTCATGCAGCCTGGAGCAGCTTTAGCGTTCGCTGTGGATCGCGGGCGTGGTGACGGTTGGCCGCGGCGATGTTGGCGTGGCCGTCCAGGCGCAGGATGCTGATGGCCAGGCTGTGGAGCGTTGCCATGACCCGGGGAGCATTACCTGTCCTGACCAGGGATTTGTCTTCCTGGTAGGTGACGTCCCGGACCCAGTGGAGGCGGTTTTCTATCTCCCAGTGGCTGCGGGCCCAGGCAGCCAGGGTGGCCGGGCCGGCGTCGCGATCGCTGGTGATCAGGTACACGACCTCGACGGTCTTCTTTCCCTTCTTCGTGACGGTACGGCGCAGCTGCGCGACCTGGCGGCGCCGTCGAACCCGATCCAGGCTGGCGCCAGCACGGCCTTGATGGTGCGGCGGGCCCGGCGGCCGTGGTCTTTGCTCACGGCCGAGATGGCGGGGACGGCGGCCCAGGGCAGCTTCTTCAGCTGCCGGTACAGGGTCGGCATGTTGCCCTTGACGGTAATTACGAGTCCGCGCCCCGGCTGAGGATGACCTGCGCGGTGTCGCTCTGCGTGTGCATCGCGTCTTATGCCGGCATCATTGGACTTCGCGTCCACGGCGACCTGGCCCAGGACCGTGCCGATGCCGTGTGCCAGGGCCGCGACCAGGTGCGGGGCCTTCCCGTCCTTGTTCTTCGCGCCGCGGACGGTCTTACCGTCGATCGCGATCATCAGCCGCCCGCCAGCCTGCACCGCCCTGGTGTGCAGCCACGCACCGAGAACCCTGTCGAGCACGTCGGCGCTGACCAGCGCGAACGCGCGCCGGAAGGTGGACTCCTCCGCCGGTCCGCGGGCCGCGCCCAGCACAGCCAGCACCTCCGGGTCGGCATCGGCGGCCCACTGCCCGATCGCTGCAAACGACCGCGACCCCGCGATCACCGCCGCGATCCCCACGGCCAGCAGCCCCGCCAGCCCATGACGGCGACCGCGCCTCTTCCGCGGGTCCGGGACCTGGGCAAGGAGATCAAGCAGGTACTGGCTGCCGGCAGCCGTCATAGACGAAGATGTCATCGGCGGGCGGGTGTCCCTCGTGGCAGAAAGATGGCGAGTGTAGGACTTCCATCGTTCCGCCCGGGCCCTGCCCGCCACCCAAGGACACGCCGGGCACATCACCTGCCGTCACAACATAGCAGGTCACACCCCCAATTCACGACTTTGCCGGGTCCCTGCCCCGGGGGTCAGTAATGCTGGTGGACCCGCAGGGCCGCGAGTATGCGCTTGTCGCGGCAGGCCTGGTAGGTCAGGGCCACAGCCGCGGTCTGCGAAGGCACCTCCAGCTTGTGCAGGATCCCGGCGATCTGCGTCCGCACCGTGGCGAGCGTGGCCGGCCGCTGCCGGGCGATGCCCGCCGCGGTCAGGCCCGCGGCCAGGTCGGCGAGGACGGCCGCCTCCCGGTCGGTTAGCCGGCTGAACCGGTCCGACTCGGCCTTGCGCCGATGTATCCGGCCACGCAGGCGGTCGCGGGCCTCCGGCCGCGGTGCCCCGGCCCGGAGCACGGCATCGACCCGGCCGATGACCTCGGGAAAGGGCAGGTCCGCATTGACTACCGCGCTGGCCCCGCGCAGCAGGCCGTCGGCCAGTTCGCTCAGGCAGGCCAGGCCGCCGACCAGAATCAGGAGCCGCGGGGGTGCCGTTGCCGCGCTGACCTCCGGCAGCTGGAGGTGGCCTTGGGCATCAGCCGCGACGACCACTGGGACGCCTGCCCCGCCCCCTGCGTCGCCGTGCACGTGCCAGCCCAGCGTGGCGAGCCCGACGGTGAGCGCCGAAGCTAGCGGGTCATGCGGAAACAGGACAGTCACTGACTTACCAGGGCCGGGCATTCCCATTTCTCCCTTATCGGCAAACTAACGAACCAGGTCTGGATGGCTACTGCCTTTCGTGCCTGGTCAGGCAGACGAGGCCGGGATTACTCACTGCATCTGCCGCGATCCAGAATGTGATCCATTTAGGTTCGCCGGTATCGTTTCTGCATCTCAACGGGCTACAGGCTGAATCCGGGGTACTCATCCCGCTGGACGATTCCGTTCGCCCGGCGGCCGCCACCGCCAGGTGGCCCTGCCGGTCACGCGTCAGCTCACAAGGGGGACCATTGCGCGTGCTTAGCAAGTACCTGTCGGTCACCGACGTCCAGCGGGAACTGGGGCTATCGGCTGCCCAGGTTCAGTACCTCATCGACAGCCGACGGCTGCCGGCCTTCCGGGTCTTCGGCAAGTGGCGGATCGAGCGGGAACTGCTGGAGCAGATGGTCGACAACCTGTACGAGGCGGACCTGCACGAGGAGGAATCTCGGGCTGACATCGGTGGCGGCGAACAGGCGGGGCAGCAACCCATGGCCGAGTCGGCCACGGACCCCCCGCGCCTGACGGCGGGCATGCTGGAGACGGCGGCCCGCATCGCAGTGCTACCGCGCCGGCAGCTCGACGGCGCCCTCGGCCTGACCGGGCAGCAGCAGAAGGTACTCGAACTCGTGGGGCAGGGCCTGTCCAACGCGGAGATCGCGGCCAACTTGACCGTGGAGATCTCCACCGTCAAGAGTCATGTGTCCCGCATCCTGCAGCGCTGCGGCCTGCGTGACCGCGAGCAACTCATCGTGCTGGCCTGGCAGTCCGGCCTTATGTCCGACTCCTCCCCAGGCGCGGCAGCGACTTAACGCCAGCGCCAGTTCAGCATCCGGCATGCGGAACCTGTCGTCCTCGGCCGGACGACAGGTTCCGCGGCTCGCCGGGTTCGCCGCGAGGACGACCACGACGATCGGCAATCTCGGAGAGGACTGTCCGCGGCCCTCTGAATATGTTCGTCTTCGGCAGCGCGGGGTGCGCCGCGATATCACCAGACCCCGTTTCGAGGCGAAAGAGCTTGGCGAGATCGATATGGTGTCTACGCCGCTGGCGCCGCTAGATCTCGTGACGGCGACGACACGCCTGGTGCCCGTGACGTTCTCCGGTTCACGTTCCGGTTCCGGTCCGGTCACCCTAGGCCAGCTGAACGTGCTGCTATGGGCCGCGGATCAAACCATTTTCGGCGCCGTGCAATGCCAGACGCTCAATGTCGCACCGGGCCGGTCGCTGGATCAGGTGACCAGGGCGATCGGCCGGCTCGTTAGCCGGCACGAGTCACTACGGACCCTGTTCGCGGTGGGCACATCGGGGGAGTGGGCCCAGCAGGTCACGGCGTCCGGTGAGCTGCTGGTCGAGGTCCACGAAGCTGGCGGTCGGCTAGCCGCTACCGAGGCGCTGCTCAAGCAGCGGCTGACCGCGCCATTCGCGCTGGACCAGGAATGGCCGATCCGGGCCGCGGTCATCACCTCCGGTGGCGCCCCGGCAAAGGTTCTGCTGGCTCTCACGCACGCCGCGGCCGACTTCGCCTCGCTGGGCATCATCGCGCGCGATTTCCGGCGACTGATGAGCAACAGCACGAGCCAGGCACCGGAGCCGCCGATCCTTCACCCGCTGGATCAGGCCGAGCTTGAGATGTCGCCGATGGCCAAGTCCCGCGCCGAAGCCGCGGTGCGGTACTGGGAAACCATCCTGCGCGGCTCGCCGCAGTGCATGCTCGCCGTGCCCGCACACCCGCCGGCGAACAGCGGCTCGAGGATAGCGACCCTGCGCTCGCGGGCTGCCGCACTCGCGCTAGCCAGGATCGCCGACCGGACTCACGCAAGTCAGTCGGTGGTGATCCTCGCCGCCGTCGCGACGCTCCTCGGCCTGCGCACCGTCAATGACCGGTGCCAGATCACCGCCCTCTGCGCGAATCGCTTCGCTCGGGCCAGCCGTGACTACGTGGGCACGATCGCACAGGACGCACTCATCGACGTCGGCCTGACTGCCGAAACGTTCGACGGAATCATCGAGGCGACCCGCACCGCCGCGCTGACTGCCTACTATTACAGCCAGTACGACGCCAGAAGCCTCTGGCAGATGATCAGCCGCGTGGGCGAAGATCGCGGCACCGAGTTTCACCGCGACTGCGTGGTGAACGATTTGAATGGCGCCGCGGGCCAGGTCCAGATGGGGCACGTCGGCGGCTTGCCGGAAAAGGGTGAGGCGGCGAACGCGCTGCGGGACACGCGGCTGGTGTGGACAGACACCGAGCCGCGCCCGTTGCTGTTCTATTTCGAAGTGTTCGGGCTGACCCGACATGATGTGAGCCTGTCGGTGTGGGCCGATCAGAGCAGGTTTCCTGCCGCGGAGGTTGAGCACTTCCTGTTCGCCGTCGAGCGGTTGCTCGTCGCCGCCGAGAGGCGGAACGTCCCGGTATGCGATATCGGCGACCTGGCCGGTATAAGCCCGGTACTCCGCGATGCGTCCTGGCGCCGGATCGACTCATGCTGGGTCGAGATGCCGGCCGTCCAGCAGCTCTTCGACGACGTGGCCGCCGCACTGCCGGATATCGATGCCGCTCAGGTCTTCTGCGCTCGTGATGTCGCCGGCCCGCGGACCGCCGGGTCGCTAGTGGCCTACGTGTCGGCGTCCGGTAACCGGATCACTCCCCGGATCCTGCACGCGCAATGCCGGCAGCGGCTGGCCGGACGGCCTACCGTGATGGCGCCCGCTTGGTACGTCATCTGCGATCGGACCCCCGACGATCCGGCTCGGCTGGAGTCGTGGCGTCAGCTGCCCGTGCGGGTCGAGGGCTCCGGCCGGGCGTGAGCGGGTCCGTGAGCTGTCCCGTGTCGAGGCCATCCCGGATTGGGTTTTCCTCTAGATAGGTGGGCTGACCAGTCATGAGCACCGGAACCGAAACCAGTCCGCGCCGTCCCCGCCGTCGGCGCCGCGTGCAGCTGACTCCGATGCGGTCGGTCCCGGTCGAGTTCACCGGGGAACGGGCCGGTACGGGACCGCTCACTTTAGGCCAGCTCAACGTCCATATATGGCTGAGCCAGATCCCCGACCACTTCTACGCGCTGCTCTACGTCGAGCTCCCGGTGCCGACGGGGCTTTCCGTCGACGACGTGGCCGCCGCGGTCGCGGTGCTGGTCGCGTGGCACGAGAGCCTGCGCACCGCCTACCTGCCCGGCGACCCGCCGCGCCAGCGGGTCGCCGCGACCGGCGTCCAGCCGCTGGAGGTCTGCTCGCTCGGCTCGGGGCACTGGGGATCTTCGGACCGGCCCGCGGTGGCCGATGCGCTCATCTCGTGGCTGCGCGAGTCACCCGATCCGGCGCGGCGTCAGATGCGGGTGGCGGTGGCCATCGCCCCGGACGCGGGCGACCGGGTCATCGCGTGCGCCGCCGCGTTCTCACATCTGGCCGTAGATCACGACGCGATCGAGATCCTCCGGCGCGAGTTCGCCGGCCTGCTAGACGATCCCGCGCGACGGCAGGCTGCGCGACGTCCGGGCGGCCGGCCCGGCCACCAGCCGCTTGACCAAGCCGAGCTGGAGGCGTCACCGGCCGAGCGGCGCAGGGCCGACGCGGCACTGGATCACCTGCGGGAGCACTCGCTGCGGATCCCTCATTGCCTGTATGTTCTGCCGGGCGCCCGGACCAGCGGCGAGGCGCTGGCGGTGGAGCTGTCGTCAGTCGGCGCCGCGATGGCCGTGCGGCGGGTGGCCGCGCGCACCCGGACCAGCCGGTCCAGCATCGTGCTCGCGGCCACCTGTGCCGTGGTCGCCCGTCGCGCCAGCTACCGGGATCTGGCGCTCCGCCTGTTGTCCAGCAACCGTTTCGAGACACACCTGGTGAACTACGTCGGTTCCCTGGCCCAGGACGCCATCGCCACGATCAATATCGCGGAAAGGAGTTTCGACGATCTGGCCGGCCACACCTGGACGACGGTGATGGAGGCGAGCCGCCACGGCAGGTACGACGAGGCCAAGCGGGCCGCCATGGACAAACTGATCGAACGCGAACGGGGCCTGCGGTTCAACCACGACCCGTTGTTCAACAGCCTCGTCCCTGAGTCGTGGTCCGGACTGACCGCCGGCGTCGGATTCGAGCCCGAGGAGATCGACGTCGCGCTCGCCCGGACCGAGCTGCGGTGGCGCCCGATGCCGCGCAACGAAACGCCGATCCGGTTCACCCTCAACCAGATCGACGGCTGCCTGCGGCTGGACATGTGGAGCGGTGACACCGGCCTGGTGCCGCGCGCCGAACTGGAGTCAGTGCTGCTGGCCGTCGAACGCCTGCTGGTGGCCGCCGCCCACGGCGACATCGCCGGCGGCCGGATGCCCGGAATCATCGGGCTGGAACCCCTCGCCGGTACCCCGGACCGGATACTGGTCGACCACTGCTGGGTCGACGTCGCCGACGTGCAGCGCCTGGCCGACGACGCGGTCGCGCCCGGGGCGGCCCGGGTGTTCGCGTCGGCCGGCGGCCGGCCGCTGGTCGCCTACCTGACCGCCGCCGGCGCGATCCGCACGCCGGAGCAGGCACACGCCCGCTGCATGGCCGCCCTGGCCCAGCACCCGACGGCCATCACCCCCCGCTATTACGTGATCTGCCGCGCCGCGCCGCCGGACCCGGCCGATCCCGCCGCCTGGCCCGCACCGCTGGCCGCCGGCACCGGCCGCGCCTGAACCGCCGGCACCGGCCGCGCCTGAACCGCGGTTACCGGCGGCTAGAAACCCGCGTGGCTGTTCACCAATCGTCATAAGCTCGTTCCGCTCGTTGGGGACAAGCAGAGCGCGTTCCGCGGATCGTCCAGGGCGAGGCGTCGAGGGAAGGCCATCTATAGCGGGGGTATGCGGTCTTGTGTCCTGCTATGCGGGGCTATGTTCCGTCGGTTCGCATCGCTCGGTTCATGATCACGAAGAGTTTTGCGTGCTCTAGGATCCTGGTGGCTTATTCAGGGTCCTGCGGCGAGGCGACCGGCGCTCGCAGGCGGCCCGCGGGCGGCCCGCTGGCGGCGAAAATCCCGAACAACGTGGCGGATTACCCCTTTGTGGTGGGCTGACCCTCGTTTTCAGAGGTCGGTCCACCACGATAGGGAAATCCACCACATTGATGCAGAGCCAGGCGGCACGCTGGCGCATCGTCAGCCCCATGCCGCACGCCAGCTCCAGTCGCCATCAGGCGGCTGCCGGCAGATGGCCGGGCCGGCACATCCGAAGCCCAGGAGAATAAGCCACCAGGATCCTCTAAGCCATAAAACCCTTCGTGATCAGATCATGAACTATATACCCATCAGGGGTATATGAAGCCATTTGTTTGTTCGCATATTTCCCTTTTACGTTTGGTGAACAGTCACGAACACGCTGCAAGTGCCGGAAAACCGCGGTCGCTGACCCGGGGGTCGGCAATCTCGGAGGGGGCTGTCCGCAGCAGTCTGCGTATGTTTGTCTTCGGCGGCAGGGTCAGCGTGGACCTGTTCGGGCGCGCCGCGATCACCAGACACCCGCTTCGAAGTGAGAGAACTGGGCGAGATCACTATGGTGTCTATGGCGCAGCCGGCCAACGCGTTCCGCCAGATCCTCGGCTGACCAGCGATGACCGTCGGCACCGAAACCGTTCAGCGCCGTCGGCGCCGCGTGCGGCTAACCCCGATGCGCGAGGTCACGGTCGAGTTCACCGGAGAGCGAGCCGGTGAGGGACCCCTCAGCTTGGGCCAGCTGAACATCTACAACTGGCTGAGCCTGACCCCCGACCACTTCTACACGCTGCTGTGCGCCGAACTCCCGGTGCCGGCGACCGTGCCGGCTGGGCTGTCCGTCGACGACGTGGCCGCGGCGGTCGCGATGCTGATCGCGCGGCACGAGAGCCTGCGCACCACCTATCTGCCCGGCGAGCCGCCGCGCCAGCGGGTCGCGGCGGCCGGCGTCCAGCCGCTGGAGGTCTGCTCGCTCGGCCCGGGACAATGGGGACCTGCTGACCGCCCCGCGGTGGCCGAGGCGCTCGTCTCGTGGCTGCGCGAGTCACCCGATCCGGCGCGGCGCCAGCTGCGCGTGGCAGTGGCGGTCGCTCCTGGCGCGGGCGATCAGGTGGTCGCGTGCGCGGCCGCGTTCTCGCATATGGCGGTGGACCACGACGCGATCGGGATCCTCCAGCACGACTTCGGCGACCTGCTGGGCGATCCCGCGCGACGTCCCGCCGCGCGACGTCCCGCCGCGCGACCCGGTCACCAGCCGCTGGATCAGGCCGAGCTGGAGGCAACACCCGCCGAGCGGCGCAAGACCGATGCGGCGCTCGACCAGCTACTGGAGCAGTCGCGGCGGATTCCCCGCTGCCTGTACGCGTTGCCGGGTGCCCTGGCCAGCGGTGAGTCACTGGTGGTGGAGCTGTCGTCGGCGGCCGCCGCGATGGCCGTGCGGCGGGTGGCGGCGCGCACCAGGACCAGCCGGCCAAGCGCCGTGCTCGCGGCCATCTGCGCCGTGGTCGCCCGTCGTGCCAACTACCAGGAGCTGGTGTTCCCGCTGGTTTCCAGCAACCGTTTCGAGCCGCACCTGGTGAACTACGTCGGCGCCCTGGCTCAGGTCCCTATCGCCACCGTCGAGATCGGCGGGAGAAGCTTCGACGATCTGGTCCGGCACACCTGGACCACGGTGATGGAGGCGAGCCGGCACGGCCGGTACGACGCGGTCAAACGGGACGCCACGGCCGCACTGATAGAACGCGAACGGGGCCAGCCCCTCAACTACTTCCCGATGTTCAATTGCCTCGTACCTGAATCGTGGTCAGGACTGACCGCTGGCGTCGGGTTCGAGCCCGAGGAGATCGACGCCACGCTCGCCCGGACCGAGTTGCGCTGGCGCCCGGCGCCAGTCAACGGCTACCCGGTCCAGTTCAGCCTCAGCCAGATCGATGGGTGCCTGCGGCTGGACGCGTGGGACGGTGATGCCGGCCTGGTGCCACGGGCCGAACTGGAGTCGGTGCTGCTGGCCGTCGAGCGCCTGCTGGTGGCCGCCGCACACGGTGACATTGCCGGCGGCCGGATGCCCGCGATCATCGGGCTGGAGCCCCTCGCCGGCACTCCGGACCGGATACTCGTCGACCACTGCTGGGTCGACGTAGCTGGCGTGCAGCGGCTGGTGGATGAGGCTGTCGGGCCCACGGTGGCTCGCGTCTTCGCGTCCGCCGCCGGTCGCCCGCTGGTCGCGTACCTTGTCGCTAACGATGCGATCCGCACGCCGGAGCAGGCGCATGACCGATGCATGGCCGTCCTCGCGCACCACCCGTCCGCTATCACTCCGCGCTACTACGTCATCTGCCGCACCGCGCCGACCGACCCGGCCGCGCCGACCAACCCGGCCGACCCGGCCGGGCCCGCTTCCTGGCCCGCACCCCTGGCCGCCGGCACCGGCCGCCGCCGCGCCTGAGCCCCGCTCCAGGCCGCGCCTGAACCGCGCTACCGGCCGCCGAGGGGTTGGTTCTCCCAGCGCCGCCGTGCCCGTCGCAGCGAACGCTCGTCGCTGAAGCCGAGCTTCTGGGCCATGTCCGGCGTGGCGGGAATGGCGGTTCCCCCGGCGTCCGTGAACAGCCGATGACGGGTGGAATCCAGTTCCGTGCGCCAGGTGGTGCCATGTTCGGCCAGTCGCCGCTGCAGGGTCCGGGTGCTGACGAAGAAGTGCTTGGCGAGTGTCTCCAATGTGGCTGAACCGTCCTCCATGGCTTTCCGCAACTGTTCACGGAAACGGCCCAGCCAGCTCAGTTGCCTCCGTGGCGGCAACGACTCGGCGTGCCGGGCGAGAGTCCCGGTTAGCACCGGGTCCGCCCGGCGCACCCCGCGAGCCCTTCCCGCCGGGTCGTGGCGGAAGCGGTGTGAGGATGAAACACGCGGCCTAATGTAGTAACCGTCCGTGCACGGGTCCACGGACAACTAATACAAACACGTACAATCCGGCCGACTCAGCCGGCCGATGCTTCCAGCACCGCCTCGGTCATCGACATGCGGCTGCCAGCATCGTAAGCGACCGTATATTCCTGGTCGCTCAGCCGTCGCACCAGGTCGGCACGCACTCGTGCGTGCAGTCCGGCGTCATCCACGTCATAAGACGCGGCGACCGGTGACAGCGTATCCGCGGCGCCGTACATCCGTGCCGCCAGCACCAAGTCGCCGTCCGCCCACGATCCCCAGGCCATACACCGCAGACAACTCGCGACACCTGGTGCGTCAGAAAGCCCGGCGAACAAGTCCATCGCCTCCTGGTATCCGGCGCGCGCGGCCTCGACGTCGCCACGTGCCCGGTAGATGTCGCTCACGTTGGCCAGTGCGGCGGCGAGGTTATACGGCACATCCAGCTGGCGGGCGACCGCCACCGCTTCGACCAGCCGGCTTTCGGCCAGCGCGAGGTTGCCGGCGAGTTGGGCCTGGTGGCCGAGGTTCGTCAGGATCATCGCCATGCCGATCCTGTCCTCAAGCTCGCGGTGAATGCTCAGGGACTCGTTGTAGAGAGCCGTGGCACGGCCCCGGTCACCCGTCCGGGACATGTACATCCCGAGGTTCCCCAGGGCAATCGCGAGAGGCGCGCGCGCATCCAGCCGGCGAAATGCCGCGATTGCCGTCTCCATGAGCCGCTTCGCCTCCGGGTAGTTGCGGCGCGCGCCCTCCGCGTCGCCGAGGGACCGTGTCGCCTCCGCCGTGCCCCTGGCATCGTCAAGCTTCGCGAAGATGTCCAGGCTGGCGCGCAGATATGTCACCGCCTCGTCGTGATCGCCCAGCCGCCAGCCCAGCTCGCCCGCGGCAAGCAGCGCCCTGCCCCGGACACCTGGTTTCACTTCACCCGGCGCACCGAGCAGGCGATTCAGCCAGGCAAGTCCCTCCGCGCGAAGGCCGGAAAGTATCCAGAATTGCGTCAGCGAGCTGGCTAGCCGCAAGCCCGTTTCAACCGCTCCGTGCTCACTGGCCAACCGCAGCGCCGCCCGGATGTTGTCGCGTTCGCTTCTGAGCCTTGCCAGCCATGACGCCTGCTCGGCGGATCTCGCGTGGGGCTCGAACTCGGTGGTCAGCGCGACGTAGTAGTTCAGGTGCGCCGCCGCCGTCCGGTCGTATTCTCCGGCCGAGTGGAGGAGTTCCCTGCCGTATTCGCGTACCGTCTCCAGGAGGTCTACCCGCGCGGTCCTGCCGTCGGCTTCGTGCTGGAGAACCAGCGCGTGCTCGGCCAGTACCGCGATGTTCGGCAGCACCCCGCTGCGCAATCTGCCCGCGGCCTGGCAGACCTCGTCCAGCGCGTCGAGCGGCGCACTGCCCTGGAAGATCGCAAGGCGCCGCAGCAGAAACATGGCCTCGCCGTCCAGCAGACCGCAGCTCCAGGCGAGTGCTGACCGCATCGTCCGCTGCCGCTCCGGCAGATCCCGCGCACCGGCCACCAGCAGTTCCAGACGCGATTCGAGCTGTTCGAGGATGCCCTGCGGCGTAAGCAGCCGGATCCAGGGCGCCGCGAGCTCGAGTGCCAGCGGCAGGCCGTCGAGCCTCCGGCAGATCGCCGCCACCGCCGGCGCGTTCTCCGCGGTGATCCGGAAATCTGGCATCGCGGCGGCGGCCCGCTCCGCGAACAGGGTCACCGCGGGTACCTCACTCAGCGTCCGCGGCTGACCAGCCCGTTCTTCGTCCAGGCTCGGCAACCGCAGCGCGGACACCGTGAACACGTGCTCGGCCAGGATGCGCAAGGCAGCCCGGCTGGTGACCAGAATCTGCACGTCGGGGCATCGTTCCAGTAGTCCCGTGAGCTCATGACCGACGGACAGCAGGTGCTCGAGGTTGTCGAGCACGAGAAGGGCTTGCCGGTCACGGTAGTGCGCCGTCACGGTTTCCAGCGCCGATCGCCCCCGCGGCTCGGACAGCCCGAGAGCCTGACGGATGGCTGGCATCACCTGAGCCGGATCGCCCAGCGTGCCGAGCCCAACCGCGAGCACCCCGTCGCGGTAGTTGCCGCTGACCTCCGCGCTCACCTCAAGAGCGAGCCTCGTCTTACCCGCACCGGGCGGTCCGGTCAGCGTCAGCAGGCGGATGTCGTTCCTGGCGAGCAGGGCGCTGACATCGCGGACCTCGCATTGCCTGCCGATGAATCTCGTGCCCGGGATAGAAAGCTCCGCGGGCACGATGACCTTCGGCTGGCCGGTGGCCGGCCTGCGCTTTCCCGCCGCGGCAAGCTGCTGGCGTTCTTGCGGGCCAAGTCCGAGGGTGGCGATCAGCCGCGCTACTGTGCGCGGTCTCGGCGCCATCCGCAAACCGCGTTCGAGCAGGCTGATAGCGCCGACGCTCAGCCCGGCGCGCTCCGCCAGCTCTTCCTGCGTAAAACCCGCTGCCCCTCGGTACCTGGACAGCAATTCCCCGAACGATGGTTCCCGCGACCGCCCCATCCCGTCCCCGTCTGTGCGAGTGGCAGCCAACAACAGGATGGTATTTGGCGGCAGTAACAGCCGGCAATAGCGGCCGGACCGACCCGGCCGGCTCGCCGACCGGCCGGTCCGCCGCGCGGGCAGGACAGAATTCAACAGACTCCAACAAGATATTTCAATTCCTATGATGTGCTGGCATCCCGCTACCGTCACGTCAGGGGCGAGCGGTCGGGAAGACGAAGGGCGGGCCGGGTAGCGTGCGTACACTTCTTATCGATAACTACGACTCGTATACCTACAACCTTTTCCAGCTCATCGCCGCCGTCAACGACGCCGAGCCCACGGTGCTGACCAATGACGCGACATTGCCGTCGGACTGGTCCGAGGTTTTCGATAATGTAGTGATATCGCCGGGGCCGGGTCGCCCCGATGAACCGGGAGACTTCGGGATATCGGCGAATATCATCGCGTCGGCTGAAATTCCGGTGCTCGGCGTGTGCCTTGGCCACCAAGGGGTCGCGGCCAGCGAGGGAGTGCGGATATACCCGGCACCGCGCCCCAGGCACGGGCACCTGACGCAGGTCCGGCACAATAACTCGCCGCTATTCCGCGACATTCCGCAGGAATTCATCGCGGTGCGGTATCACTCGCTGTGCGTGCTTCCGCCGCTGCCCGTGACACTTGAGCCCCTCGCATGGGCCGAGGATGACATCATCATGGCGCTGCGCCATCGGGTCAAGCCGCTGTGGGGAGTGCAATTCCACCCGGAATCGGTAGCTACCGATTTCGGCGCCGAACTCATGGGGAATTTCGGGCGGTTGACCGCGGACTACCTGCGCGCCCGCGAACGGCGGGCGCCGGACCGGGCGCCGGACCGGGCCCCGGTCCGGCGGGCGCCGGTCCGCCAGCCGGTCCGGGCGCTGGAAACACTGGAAAGAGCGGTCCGGATCGCGGTTCCCGGCAGGGCAGCCACGGAGCCGGCCTCCCTGAGCTACCGGCTGCATGTGCGGACAATGCACCGCGCGGTTGACACCGAAGCGGCCTTCACCCGGCTCTTTGCCCGCTCCGCTACGGCGTTCTGGCTGGACAGCTCCCGGGCTAAGCCGGGTTTCGCCCGGTTCTCGATGCTGGGGGAAGCAGCGGGTGAACTGGCCGAGGTCGCTGTCTACCGGATCGGCGAGAACGCGGTACGGGTCCAGAAAAGCGGCACTGAAATCAGCGTGTCCGGCACCATCTTCGACTACCTGGAGCGGGAACTCACCAGGCGGTCCGTGGCAGCTCCCGACCTGCCGTTCGACTTCTCCGGCGGGTATGTCGGCTATTTCGGGTACGAGCTCAAGGCCGACTGCGGCTCGCCCAACGCACATCGTGCCGGGACACCCGACGCCGTGTGGGTCTTCCCCGACCGGATGGTGACAGTCGACCACGAAGAGGGGACGACCTACCTTCTCGCGCTGAGCGACGGTGGACCCGCCGCGGACCAAGCTGCCCGGGAGTGGCTCCGGCGTGCGGAAACGATGCTGCCGCCAGATGGCGCGGACAACCGCAATGGGGACAACAGGCAGCCCGGCATCGGCCGCGGCGAGCTGGCGGGCTGGCTGGTCCGGGACCGCCGCCAGTACCTCGATGACATAGCGGTCTGCCAGCGCAAGCTGCGCCAGGGTGAGAGCTATGAGATCTGCCTGACGAATGCGCTGCGGGTACCCGCGGCCGAGGATGGCTTCGCCTTCTACCGCAGGCTGCGCCGGATCAATCCGGCGCCGTACGCGGCGTACCTCAAGGTCGCCGGGATAACCGTGGCGTCCTCGTCGCCGGAGCGATTCCTGCGTGTGGACCGCTCCGGCGCGGTGGAGAGCAAGCCGATCAAGGGCACGGCCCCGCGCGGCCGAACGCCGGCCGAGGACGAACGGCTCAGGGCCGAGCTCACCGGCAGCGGCAAGACCCGGGCGGAGAACCTCATGATCGTCGATCTGGTCCGCAACGATCTGGGCCGGGTCTGCGAAGTTGGCAGCGTGCACGTCCCGAGGCTCATGGTCACCGAAACGTACGAGACGCTGCATCAGCTGGTCTCCACGATCCGCGGGCAGCTGCGCGCGGACATCGGCGTGATCGACGCCGTGCGCGCTTGTTTCCCGGGCGGCTCGATGACCGGCGCGCCGAAGCTGCGGACCATGCAGATCATCGACTCTCTTGAGACCGAGGCGCGAGGTGTCTACTCGGGGGCGATCGGCTTCCTCGGGTGTAACCGCACCGCCGACCTGAATATCGTGATCCGCACGGCGGTGCTGGCAGATGGCCAGTGGCGGGTAGGCGCGGGCGGCGCCATCGTGCTCGACTCCGATCCCGCGCTCGAGTACGAGGAGATGCTGCTCAAGGCGATGGCGCCGATGCGCGCGTACCGGGCCGGCCAGGTGCGGGCCAGCCGATGATGTACCAGTGGCGCGAGCGCGACGGTCTCGTACCGTCCGAACTCCCCGAACTCCCCGACGGACCGTTGCTCGCCGCCGACTCGTGGCTGGTCGATGGCGGTGCCGTGCGTGGTCTGGAGCTGCATCGCCGCCGGTTCACCGCAGCCTGCGCCCAGCTGACCGGATCGACGCCGCCGACCGTGGATTCGTTCTGGGCGGCCGTCTGCGCCAGCCTGCCCGGCACTGGCCGCTGGTTTCCCCGGGTGGAGCTGTCCGGCGACCCGCGCGACCCGCGGCTTTCGCTGCGGATCCGTCCCGCGCCCGCGTCAGCGGCCGTCGCCCGGGTCTGGCTCTACGACGGACCCGACCCGCGCCGGTTTCCCCGGCGCAAGGGGCCGGACCTTGCGGCGCTCGCCGGACTGCGCGCGCGGGCGTCCGAAGCTGGCGCCGACGACGCGCTGCTGGTCAACGCCGCCGGCGTCCTGCTGGAGGCGGCGCACGCGGGTGTGCTGTGGTGGGAGGCGGGCACGCTGTGCCTGCCGGAGGCCGGACTGCCGGTGCTGCCCAGCGTGACAGCGACCCTGATCAAGCAGCGGGCGGCCGCGCTCAGGGTTCCGCTGCGAGAGGTCCGGCGGCGTCCGGATGATCTTGACGATTCGGAGGTGTGGCTGGTCAACGCGCTGCACGGCATCCGGGTCGTGACGGAGATGATCGGCTGCGCGGTCAGGCCGGCTCCGGCCGGGCGAGCACCGCAGTGGCGGCGCTGGCTGGACAGCATCGCCGTTCCACTACGCGCGACTGCCTGACAGGTCTTGTTGACCCCTGGCTGGTCCTGCGCGCTTCTCCGGTTCAAAAGTTACGACTTGCATCTTGAATGTCGTAAATTGTTGTCTTACCCTCAGCGTGAGGAAACTGATTCGGTGCGTGACGGGCCGCCCGCCCTAGCGGGAGGCGGTCGGCATCCGGGGGCGTCTTGACCGATGCAGCCTCATCCTGCCCCGTCCCACCACCTTGCAGGAGGAAGCATGCTGAAGTTTTCATGCCGCGCGCTGACCGGCGCCGCCGCGATCGCGCTCATCACGAGCGCGTTCACGGCTACCGGCGCAGCCGCGGCGACGACCCCCGGTGGCGCCGGTGCCGTCGGCCCAACGGCCGCCGGAAGCGGCCCGCACACCTGGGCCTATGACCCGGTGACCGGCAAGAACGTCACGGTCTACAAGCCCACCGGCAGCACGCCGCTGCATCCTGAGCAGATCACGCACCCGCAGCAGGACGACATGGGGGTGGTGACCAGCAAGCACAAGAAGCCACAGGCGCTCACCGCCGCCGTCGCCGGATTGCCCGGCATCGACGTGAGCGGCTATCAGGGCACGATCAACTGGGCGTCGGTGGCTCCGTCGATCGACTTCGTCTACGCCAAGGCCACCGAAGGCACCTATTACACGAACCCGGACTTCGCCAACCAGTACGTGGGGCCGTACGACCAGGGCCTGATCCGCGGCGCGTATCACTTCGCGGTGCCGGACAACTCCAGTGGCGCGACACAGGCCGACTACTTCGCGGCCCACGGCGGCGGCTGGTCGGCCGACGGCCAGACGCTTCCCGGTGCGCTGGACATCGAGTACAACCCGTACGGCGCCGAGTGCTACTCCCTGACCCAAAGCCAGATGACCAGCTGGATCTGGGACTTCGTCAACGAGTACGCGTTCGATGAGCACGTGTACCCGGTGATCTACTCGACCTTCGACTGGTGGAGCACCTGCACCGGCAATGCCAGCGGATTCCAGAACTACGACCCGTTCTGGATCGCGTGCTACTGCGGGTCCGCCGGCACACTGCCGGCCGGATACGCCTACTACACGTTCTGGCAGTATTCCGACTCAGGCTCGCTGCCTGGCGACCAAGACGTGTTCAACGGCAGCTACTCGCGCCTGCAGGCGCTGGCACGCGGCTGACCGTCGGCAAAAGATCCATACCGAACGACCGGTGGTGCTTGTTCCCCGCCCGCTCGCCCAGCAGTTGAGAGCAGGCGCTCCCGGCTTGGCTGCCTGCAACGTCCCGGTTTGGCCCAGCATGGCCTTGCCGTTCAGTGGGGTGTGCGGGCTCCGGGAGGCGCCCGAAAAAGATTGCGGACAGTTACCCCCCCGGATCGGGGGGGTAACTGTCCGCAATGAGCTGGCCCGCTCGCTCTCGTGCGTCTTATCTCCCGGTATGCCCGGGTTTGAGCGGGCGGGGGTCGGCATCTGGCGGTGGGCTGCCGCGGCTCGCGCGGGGGCGGGCGGCGCGCGGGGGCGGGCGGCGCGCGGGCGGGGCGATGGCGCGCTGGGGAGGGCTACACCGAACGTGCGACGACTGTGGACGCTAGCGCGATCCGGTGGTCTTTGGTCCACGGCGGGCCCAGCGTCGCGCGTGGTCCGTGGAGCACGTCGTGGGCTCGCTCGCCGAGGATCCTGGTCGCCTGCGCCTCGACGCCCTTCGCGTCGAACAGGTGCACCGCCCAGCCGCGCGCGTGCGCACACTCCGCGAGCACCTGGCAGTACATGACCGAATCCGCCCGGGAATCATAGGGCGCGCGGCGCTGGGTGGCGATGTCGTCAGGGAAGTCCAGCGGCCAGGCGCGCAGCGATATCGAGACGACCGGTCCGGGCAGTGCGGCGGCGAGCTGGTCGAGCGACGCGGAGGTCGCGCGCAGCGCCGACGCCCGGACGTCCGCGATCATGGCAACCGCGCTGGCGTCGGCCAAGAGCTTAGCGTCGTGTTCGATCGGGGCGGCCGGCACGCCGGGCTCGATCAGCTCGATGCGCCGGCGATCCACCACCGCGTGACCGGCCGCCGCGGTGACAGCGACGGCCCAGCCGAGATGATGCGCGATGCCCGTCCGCAGGGTGCGCAACCCTAGCGGCCCATCCGCCGGAACATCTGCCGGCGGTAGGCGATCGCCACACCCGGACTGGGCATCGGGCCCGCGTGCAGCGCACCGCCGGCCGGCAGGTCGGCCGGGTCGACGCCCACGCCGAGCAGCGTGCGGGTTACCTCTTGCGCGGCGTCGAGCAGGTCGTCGAGGGCCCGGGCCAGGTGCGCTCCGGTGACCGAGGTCAGCGCGGGGTCCTCGTGCAGCGCCTCGAGAACGCCGCGCCTGATCAGTTCCTTGATGAACGATGCCGTCGTGCCGTCGGTGCGCTCGACCGCGAGGCGCACGTCCTGCTCGGTCACGGCCAGCGGCACATTGTGCCCGTAGAGCAGCAGCAGGCGTTCCCGCGCGGGAGCGTCAGGCAGGGCGATCTCGACCGCGACGTCCACCCGTCCCGGACGCGCGGCCAGCGCGGGCTCGAGCAGGTCGGCGCGGTTGGTGGTGAGCAGGAACAGCAGGTCGGCGTCGGGAGCCGCGCCGTCCATCGCGTCCAGCAGGTCGAACAGCACCGGGCTGGACGTCGGGCCCAGCGAGCGGTCCTCCGCGACAAGGTCGACGTCCTCGAGCACGATGACGGCGGGCAGCAGGGCGCGCGCCAGGTCGGTGACCTCGCCGACCGCGACCAGCGACCGGCCGGTGAGCACCAGGCGGGTGTACCCGGTCATCTGGCCGAGCAGGTAGCGCGTCGTGTGCGTCTTCCCGGTGCCGGGCGGCCCGTACAGCAGCAGGCCGCGCTTGAGGTGCTGCCCAGTGGCCAGCAGCGCCTCCCGGTGGCTGGCGACCGCGAGGGCGTGCCGTTCGATCCGCGCCAGGACCGGGTCGGGCAGCACGACATCGTCGCGCTCGATGCCGGGCGGGGGCGTGAACGTGAGGACGACGCCGCCCATCGGCTGGACCGTCACCTCAAGCAGGTGGCCGCGGTAGACGTTGAGCTCCGCGCGCAGCCGGTCCAGCTCGGTCAGGATGTTCTGGGCCTCGGTCACGGGCAGGCCCGCGATCTCCATCTCCAGGCCCGGCTTGTGTTCGGCGGGCCCGGAAACCATCACGATGTAGCGGCCGTGCGCGTCGGTGACCAGCAGCAGACCCAGCTTGAGGCACCCGAGGGTGGAGCCGGGGCCGTTCGGCAGGTCGGCGAGAGCGGGCGCGGTCAGCCGCAGCGGCGGCAACCCTTCGCCGGCCACCAGCTGCTGAAGCGACACGGACCCGTAGTGCGGCGGCAGCGCGACACCGCGGACTTCCACGGTCCGTCCCGCGCGGCCCGTCCACTCGTTCAGCGCGGTCTGGAGGTTGACGTGCTCGAACGGGGGCAGGTCGCGGGTCACCACCGAATGGTGCGTGCCCTCGGCCCCGAGGAAGTCGCGGACCAGCAGCGACACCTCGTTGCCGTTCCCCGCGCCGGCGGCCGGGGAATGGATCCACTCAAGGAATTCGCGGAACGCCGCCGCGAACTCCCGAGCCTGCTCGCCTGGCGCGTGATCCGGCATACCGTCGTGATCCGGCATACCGTAAGGCTACTGTCCGGACTCAAGTGATTTTCCGGGACAGGTTGCACCACTGCCGTTCGGGATAATGGTCTTTTACTCACGGTCAGCAGGATCGCGGAGTCCTCGAGTGCGTGCAGCGCGTGCCGGGCGGCGGGGATGACCAGCAGGTCACCGGCGCGGCCTTCCCATGTGACGCTCGCCGCGGTCAGCCGGACGCGGCCGTTCAGCACCTGGAGGGTGGCTTCGCCCGGGCTTTCGTGCTCGTCGAGGGAGGAGCCGGCGGTGAGCGCGATCACTGTCTGACGGAGCAGGTGCTCGTGGCCGCCGTAGACCGTCTCGGCGCTGCGCCCGCTCGGGGCGGTGGCGGCCCGCTTGGCCTGCTCGCGTGCGATCGCGTCCAGCGAGAATTTCTCCATCTCCGCAGTGTCCCGGTAACCGGGGCAGGTCAGCAACTTGAGCGTCGGCGTGCCATGACTGAAAACCTGGGTACTTAGCAGGTGATCAGCAGCAGGGGGCGAAATGAGAGAGGACTGGCGATGGTTACCGCGCCCGGCCAGGGGGCATTGGCACCTAGCTGGACGAGGCTCTGGTACGCGCTGGCCGTTTCCCGCTGCTGGTGATCTTCGGCCTGTGGCGGCACGTGCGGCACCGCTGGCCGCTCAGCCACATCATGCTGTGGGTCGCCGTCGCCGCATGGGCCGCGGTAGCTCTCGACTTTCTCTTCAAGCTCTCGCCGCGGAACGACATGGGTTGATACCTCTGGGGACAACCTCCGACAACCCCCATATCCCATATCCCGATATTTGGGCTTATTCCTGGCGCGTTGGCAGGCGGCCCGGATTATTGCGGATACTGATCCTGCCGGCTAATTGCGTGCGCGTGGCCGTGTCGGCCGCGACCAGGCCACCGCGGCCGGCCGCCGGGCCTGGCCGCGTGCGCGCTGCCTGTGCCTGGAGCGCAGTGTGTCGCTGCCGGGATAGGAGCGCACCGGCAGTCCCGTCAGCAACGTGGACGATTTCCCCTTCGTGGAGGATCGACCCTCGTAGACAGGGGTCCCGTTACCACGAAGGGGAAATCCGCCACGTTAACCGACGCAGATCGAGCCTGCCGCTGACCCACCGGACGACCAGCAACCCGGGTAACCCCGGAATGAGCCGGCCGGATCCGATCCGGGGGGTAACTGTCCGCAATAATGGCGCATCCCTGGATTCTGGTCTAGTCAGGGCGATGCCGGTGCGCCTACGCTATGCGCATTATTTACCGGATGCGGCAATCCGGCGATGGAGGGGAAGCGCAGATGGCCGTACTCACACGACCTCGTTCTGGGAAGAAAGCGGATAATCCGGTTGCGAGTTCCGGCGAGAGCGCGTTTTACGCCGATCGCCCGGTGCTGGACGCGGACCACGACGATTACGGATTCCAGGTCTACGCCACGCAGTTCGCGTTGCTGATCAATGACCCGAAGACGGACACCCCGCTGACCGTGGCACTCAGCGGACCGTGGGGCTCGGGAAAGACGTCGCTGGCCCATCTCATCCAGGACTCGCTGGAAGCCGACAGCATCTGGCAGCTCTTCTGGGACGAGAAGCCGGTGATCTGCTGGTTCAACGCGTGGATGCATGGCGACGCGCCGAATCTGGGCGCCGCGCTCGCCGCCAGCGTGACCAGGAAGCTGGGTAAACGCAGGCGGCTCTATCTGCGCTGGTTCAGTCCGTTGCCCTCGGTTATGCTCCCGCCGGAGCAGCGCGCCTGGCGCCGGGTGTGGACCGCGGTGATGGTGGCGAGCGCGGCGTTTCTCGGCTTGATGGGCTTCTTGTGGATCTTCCCGCAGTTCCGGCAGGAATCCGGCGCGCTCGGTCACCTGTTCGGCCACTGGCAACTGCTGACGATCTGGGCGGCGGCGCCGACGGCGATCGCGTTCCTGCGCCTTGTCGGCCGGGTCAGCGACTCGGTCGGCGCGTTCATCGATGCCCCGCGCTCGGCCGCCGCGCAAGGCACGATGGCGGAGGTCGCGGAACAGCTGGAGAAGGTCACCTACCAGGCGCAGCGGCGCTGGCGCGTCCCCTTCCAGCAGCAGTGGCGCGGGCATGCGAAGCGGCGGATCATCATCTTCGTCGATGACCTGGAGCGGTGTGCCGGGGACAAGGCGCTCGACATGTGCGAGGCGGTGAGCCAGCTGCTCGGGCACGACAACGTGGTCACCGTGCTCATCGCCGACCTCGACCTGCTCGAATCGGCCGCCGCGGTCAGGTACAACCCGGCCGCGGACGCGGCGCCTGATCCGTACAGCGACATCGGCCAGCAATACCTGCACAAGCTCGTTCAGCTGCGCTTCAACGTCCCGCCGGTGGACCGCGACGCGGTCGCCCGAGCCCTCGGCCTGACGGGGGAGGTCTGAATGTCCCGCGTGCAATGGATCGCAGTGGCCGCCGGCGTGCTGACCGCCGCCATCAGCTTCGCGGTGAGCTGGTACGAGTCCCTCGGTATGGCGCATTCCTCCAGCTTGTCTTCGGCCACGTCCTATGTGATCGCCGGCGTCACCGCCGCGATCGCGCTGGGCACGGGCATCTCCGCATTCCTCACCTACCGGTCGTCTCGGAGCCGCCGGAAATACCGGTCGCGAATCTCCGGTCTGGTCGCGTCACCGGCGGCGGTCCCGGAGGCGAAGCCCGAAGAGCTGGTCGTCGCTCGGTACATTGTGGACCGCGACGCGGCCGAGCGGCGCCTCGCGCCCTATCTGCCGGCCAACCCCCGCCGGGCGAAGCGGCTGATAAACCACGAGCGCCTGTACCGGCAGATCGGCGAGAGCTGCGGGATTTTCGGCGGCGCACCGAAGCTCACGTACGACCACATGGCCAGGTGGGCACTGATCGTGGAGGAGTGGCCGCGGCTTGCCGCGGCGCTGACCCGTGACCCGGCGATCATCGAGGAGCTGGAGAAGGCCGTCGACACCGGCAGGCTCCAGGAAAAGCTGAATGCTCAGGTGCCCGGCGTCAAGGCGACCGGTGAGCTGTTCGACCTCCTGTGCGACGAAGGCGTCCTGTTGTCGCCGGTGCTCGCCCGCCTCGTCCGCTTCGAACCCTGCTCGCGTTTCCCCGCCCCGGAGCCGGCGCCCCTGGACTAGGTGTGCGCGAGCAGCGTCGCCTGCCTGGCCAGCCACGTCCGGGCCTGCTCGACGCGCTCGGTCAGCGTGAAGACGCCCAGCTCGGCGCGATCCGGATACGGCAGCCAGTCGATGGCGAGCCGCCGCGCGAGGTAGTCGACGACCGACCGGACCCGCGGCAGGTCGGGGTCGTCGGTGTGCCCGTTCGGCGTGAACGACAGGCCCAGGCCGGGCCGGACCAGGTCGGCCAGCGGCACCTGGTGCGCGAGCCCGACCGACAGCGCGGTCGTGTACGTGTCGAGCAGCCCGGCGCCGCTGGTCCCCTGCTTCCCCCAGCGCACGAACACCTCGGCGAGTCTGCCGTCCGCACCCTGGTTGGCGGTGAGGTGCAGCACCTCCCCGCCGATCGTGACGCTTGTGGTGTGACCGCTGCGTCGCCTGGGCAGACGGCGCTGAACTGGGACCATCGTCACTCCCGGTGAAAACACGCGCGAAATAAGTACGCTAGCAGCTTCGATGAACAGAGGAAGATCCTAGCGCCCGCGCGTCCCGCCCGCCACGCAGGCTCGCCGGCCAGCTCGCCGCGGACCCGTCGCCTCGCCGGATCTCACGTTCCACGGCGCCGGCCCGTCTGGTGGGCATGAAGACGGAAAGCAACAGCAAGGGACGGCTGCTCGGGGTGCTGCTGATCGGTACCTTCATGGCGCAGGCCGACGTCACGATCGTGAACGTGGCCACGCCTTCGATCCACGCCGGGCTCGGCGCGTCCGGCGCGGCCCTCCAGCTGGTCGTCGGCGGTTACCTGATCGCGGTGGCGATGCTGCTGATCACCGGCGCGCGGCTCGGCCAGGCGTATGGTTACCGGCGTGTCTTCGTGGCCGGAGTATCCGTGTTCACGCTGGCCTCGCTCGCCTGCGGGCTGGCGCCTGACCCGCTGGCCCTGGTAGTGGCCCGCGTGCTACAGGGGGCCGGGGCCGGCGTGATGTTTCCGCAGACGTTCACCGGCATCCAGCTGCACTTCACCGGCGCTGACCGGATCCGGGCCATCGGCCGGTACGCGATGACCCTGTCGGCGGGCGCGGTCAGCGGCCAGATCCTCGGCGGCGTGCTGGTGTCGGCCAACGTGGCCGGCCTCGGCTGGCGCGCGGTGTTCCTGGTCAACGTTCCGGTGGGCGTGCTGGCGGTAATCTCGGCGCTGCGGATCCTGCCGGCCGACGCGGTACGCCTGGCGCGCCTTGACCTGAAGGGCGTGGTCTTGCTCTCCGCCAGCGTGCTGCTGCTGGTTCTCCCGCTGACGCTCGGCAGGTCGGCGGGCTGGCCAGCCTGGGCCTGGGTGTGCCTGGCCGCGAGCGGGCCCGCCATAGCCGGTTTCGCGAAGCTGGAGACGCGGGTGGCCGCGCCGCTGCTCAACATGCACCTGCTCACCGTTCCGGCGGTGCGCTGGGGCCTGGTGACGATGGCGCTCGCCACCAGCACCTACTACGCGCTGATGTTCGTGCTCGCGCAGTACCTCCAGGGCGCGCTGGGGTTCAGCCCGGTCGAGTCCGGCCTCATGTTCGTGCCGTGGGTGGCCGCGTTCGGCCTCGCTGGCCAGCTGGTCCGTCGGCTGGGGTCCATCCGCTGGCTCCCGGCGGCCGGCTGCGGGCTGCTCGCCATCGCGTTCGTGGGCACCAGCGCCGCGCTGCTGGCCGGCCTCGGGGCGGGCGCCGGTGCCGGAGCCGTGCTGGCACCGCTGCTCGGCCTGGGCGGGCTCGGCCTCGGCATTCAGTTCGCGACCGTCGCCGGGCGGATGGCCGCGGCCGTCGAGCCGAGGTACGCACCCGACATCAGCGGCGTGAGCTCGACCCTGGTCCAGGTCGGCGGCTCGATCGGCGTCGCGGCGGTAGGCGCGCTGTACCTGTCGCAGGCGCACCACCCCGTGCACGCGTTCACCACCGCGACCGTCACGCTGACCGCCCTGGCCCTGGTCGCGCTCCTCGCCGCGACGATGGTCACCAGGACCCGCACCACGGAACCCGTCCCCGAGCCGGCCAGCCAGGCCCCGGCCCAACTTCAGGAGGCCCGCCGATGAGCCGCCTGCCGCCGTTCGAGCAGGTAGTGGATCAGTATGGCGTCGACGTGTGGCGGTTCGCCGCGTCCCAGCTCGGCCAGGCGCATGCCGATGACCTCTTCCAGGAGACGATGCTCGCCGCGCTCGCCGCGTATCCGACCTTGCGCAAGCCGGAGTCGGTCAAATCGTGGCTGTTCCGCATCGCCGCACGCAAGGCGATCGACGTCGCCAGGGCGCGATCCCGCGACCCGGTCCCGGTGCCAGCCCCGACGTACGAGGCCGAGCCGGCCACGGCGGGCACGCCGGAACCTCCCGACGATGACTTGTGGGCACGCGTCCGTGCCCTGCCGCCCAAGCAGCGGCAGGCGGTCGCGCTGCGCACGGTCCTCGACCTCCCTTACGCGGAGATCGCCAGCACGATGCGGACCAGCGTCGAGGCGGCCCGCCGAAACGTTCACGAAGGACTCACCAAGCTCCGAGAGGGGGCATCAGATGAACATCCCGACGCCTACTGAGGACACCATGGCCCGGCTCCGCGCCTCACTGGCCGAACGCGCCGCCGCCGAGGGTCTCCTCGACGTGGCCTACGCCACCGTGGACAGCCCGCTCGGCACGCTCACGATAGCCGCGACACCCAGCGGCGTGGTCCGGATCGCGTTCGACAACGAACGGCAGGACGACGTGCTCGCCGAGCTGGCCGCCAAGGTCTCGCCGCGCGTCCTCAGCGCGCCGGCCCGGCTGGACGAGGCCCGCCGCGAGCTGGACGAGTATTTCCAGGGCAGCCGGACCGCGTTCGACCTGCCGCTGGACTGGTCGCTCAGCACCGGCTTCCGCCGCGCGGTGCTCAACGCCACGCAGCGCATCCCGTACGCGGCGACCAGCACCTACGGCATCGTCGCCATTGCCGCCGGCAGCCCGAAGGCCTTCCGCGCGGCCGGCACGGCGCTGGCCACGAACCCGATCCCGATCGTGGTGCCATGCCACCGCGTGCTGCCGGCCAGCGGTGTGCTCGGTCAGTACCGCGGCGGGGCCCCCCGCAAGGAGCAGTTGCTCAGGCTCGAAGGCGCCCGCTGACCCCGCTGACCCCCCGCGGGGTCAGCTCGTCGCCACGGCGTACACGACCACGTTGCTCAGATAGGACCCGCGGCTCGCGTCGAAGACGCCGCCGCAGGTGATCAGGCGCAGCTCGGCGTCCGGGGCCGGCCCGTACACCGCCTGCGTGGGAAATCCGGCCTTCGCATACGTCCGGACCGACGTGACGCGGAATACCGCCAGCGTCCCGTCGGTCCGGCCTATGTACACCCGGTCACCGGGACGAAGCTCGTCGAGCCGGTAGAACACACCCGGTCCCGTATACGAGTCGATGTGCCCCGCGATGACGGCGGGGCCGATCGCGCCGGGGCGCGAGCTGCCGGTGTACCAGCCGGCCACCGACGTGCTGGCCGGCACCTGGAGCGCCCCGGTCGCGGTCAGGCCGAGGCGGATCAGCGTGGTACTGACCGCGATCGCCGGGATGTCCAGCGATACCGGCGCCGCCACCGGGCGGGCAACCGAGGGGGACGCCGCGACGATCCGGCCGGCCGGCGCCGGCAGCGTGACCGGCAGCGTGGCCGGCACCGTGGCTGGCACCGTGCCGGTCAACGCCGCCGGGCGCGCGGCCGGGGAGGAGTGCCTGGTCAGCACCAGCCCTCCGACGCCGATCCCGGTCACGGTCAGACCGAGAACGAGCGCCGCCACCCCGGCCGGCTTGCCGATTCGCACCCTCAAGTCCGCGGCCGCCGCAGGCGGAGCGCGCCGGCCAGCGCGAGCGAAGTACCCACGGCGGTGAGCATCAGCCACGGCACCGGCGACGACGGCCCACGCGGCGCGGTGCCGCCGAAGCCGGTCGCCACGCTGCCGACCGGCACCGCGGTGTTCCCCACCGCGTCCTCCAGATCGACGACTTCCAGCCCGTTCGCGCCGTCCAGCACGACGAGCGTGTGCACGGTCTCGGCGGAGAGCAGGACGCTCCTGCTGGTGAGCGTGGTGTCCGCGGCGGCGGCGGGGTCCGCCGTCACCAGGACCGTCTCGCGGCCAGCCGGGACGTTGGCATAGGAGCTCACCGCGCCGAAGGCCAGGTTGTGCGCCAGCGGGTGCCCGCCGGAGGTCACGGTGACGACGTGCCGCTTGAGCGATGCCTGAATCACCCGGACCAGCGCCCGCCCGTGCGGCGTCGTCAGCTTGTCGTCCAGGACGGCGAGCCGCAGGCCAGACTCGGGTCCCATGCCCGCGACGGTGTACGCGTGACCCGACGAGATCTGCACGCTGGTGGACAGCACCGCCGCGCTGCTCGCCGCGGCGCCCGCGGCCCGCATGGCCACGCTGTACTGGCCGGCCGCCACTCGTTCGTAGGGTGAGACGTCGCCGTAGGCCACGTGGTGCAGCACGACCATCGCGCTGGAATTGCCGAAGGAGTACAGATAGACGTCCACGGCGGGCGTGTTCGGCGACAGGTGCGCGAGCCGTATCCAGCCGGCATCAGCATTCGCGCCGCCGCCCGAACTCGCGGACGCGCTGGCGGCGGTGGCCGAGACGCTGAGGCACAGCGCCGGCACCGCCAGCAGCAAGGCTATTCGTCGGCCAGTCAGGTGTCCCTTCATTGTTCCCTCCCCTTCCCCTGCGCTCTGTCGTCAGGGGCCGCTCGCCAGCCCGAGTGGACTCGGGGCGTCGTACTGCACCGAGAGCAGGTACTGCCCGTGCCCCGCCGGGACCAGTACCGCCTGGGCCGGCAGGTACGGTGCCCGCTGCCCGTGCAGGAACGAAAGCAATGGCCGCAGCGTGCCGCGCGACGCGGCGCCGATCTCGACGCCGCGGAGCAGCGCGGACGGCGCACCGGGCGACGGGTCGCCGAAGGACGCGATCGTCACCTTGTGCTGTCCGGCCAGGGCGGCGAGCGCGATCAGCAGCCGGGGATCCACGTCGCCCGCGGCCAGGTCGGCGCGCGCGGCCGACGACACGCGGATGTGCTTGTTACGCAGCAGTTGCCGTCCCGCGCCGACCCGGCCGGACTGGTCAGCCGACAGCCCGGCCTGGTAGGCGGCGGCCCCGTCCGGCGCCATGGCGCGCACATCGATCCGCGCGGCTCCCGAGCCGAAGCTCGCGATCAGCTCAGGTGCGTACACGCTGGCCAGGCGCCCGCCGAACTGGGCACGCACCGCGGGGGTGGCCACGACGACGTCGGCACCGAGCGAGTCGGTGGCGGACAACTGCAGCGTGAGCAACTGGCCGGCGGGCAGCCCGTTGGCCGCCAGCACCGAGCACATCTCGGGATCGCAGGCCACGATCGCGGCCGGGCTTACCTGCTGGACGATCCACCCCGCCACCTGGGCCCTGGTGAGCGCCGCCGCCACCACGGCGGAACCGCTCTGTCCCGCCGCGCGGGGAGCGGCGTCGCGCCGGACCGTGTCGGCCCGTCCGCCGGTCCGGCCGACATGCAGCACGAAGACAGCCACCACCGCGGCCGCGCACACGACCACGACGGTCAGCGCGGAAACTACCCGCCGCGTGAAAGCCGCCGGGCCCAACGCCGCCCGCTTGCGTTCCAGCCACAAGCGGAACGTGGTCCTGATGACCGTCGGCCACGATGGTTCGCGCGGCGGAGCGCTGCTCCGTGCCGCGAGACGCTGATTCTGCTCGCCCACTCCTGCTCCCCCCGCAACGCCGCGTTCTGGCGGCGCTGCGCCAATGGAGCTAGTGGATCATACGATGTCCCGTTATTTCAGCTAATGCAACCGTTTGTTCCTGAAACGCTATGTGAACGAACCGTAGTCCCGAGACAGCGCCTATTCGGATATTGACACCGGTTACATAAGGTTCTTACCATCGGTACGGAGCAGGATTGTAAGCGGTTGCAAAGCATGGGAACCAATGACGACCGTCTACGACGTAGCCCGGGTAGCCGGCGTATCCACGGCCACCGTTTCCCGGGTTGTCCGCGGGTCCTCGCTGGTGAACGCCGACACACGCGAGCGCGTGCTGGCCGTGATCGAGGCGCTCGGCTTCGTCCCCGACGCCTATGCCCAGGGGCTCAGCAACCGCCGCAAGGACATCATCGGCTTCGCCGCACTGGAGCGCGGCGGCTCCGAGATGGACATCGAGCGCAACGGCCTGCTGTTCGTCGACCAGATCGTGCACGCGGCCGAGTCGGTCCTGCGCGGCACCGGTTACTCGCTGCTGCTGACGTTCGGCGAAAGCGGCGAGCAGTTCGAGCGGCGGGTCCGGCTGCTGAGCGGCAAGGTAGACGGCCTGCTGGTGGCCGAGGAGATCATGGCCGGCGACGACCTGCGCGCGCTGGCCAAGCGGATACCGGTCGTGGTTATCGCGGGCCGGCGCGACGAAGCCCGGCTCGACGTGGTCGCCGCGGACAACGTCTCCGGCATGACGGCGCTGGTCGAACACCTCACCGCCAGCAAGGGCGACGGTCATGGCTACCGCAGGCTGTGCTTCGTCACCGGCCCGAAGGACGCGCCCGACGCCCGCGACCGCCAGGCCGCCTTCGAGGAGGCCATCGTCGCGAGCCGCCACGCCGGCATCGACCAGGTCATTCACGGTGATTTTTCCGAAGGCAGCGGCGCCGCGGCGGCACAGGTCCTGCTTGGCCGCGGCCGCCGGTCGCTGCCGCAGGCCGTGGTGTGCGCCAACGACCAGATGGCGTTCGGCGTGCTGCACGAACTGCACCGGGCGGGCATTCGCGTCCCGGCGGACGTGGCACTGACCGGATTCGACGACATCTATCCGAGCCGCCTGATGGACCCGCCGTTGACCACGGTGAGCCAGCCGTTCCGCGAGCTGGGCACCCTGGCCGCGCGGCGGCTGCTTGACCGGATCGGGGAGCCCGCGCTGACACCGCGGGCGGAGGTACTGCCGACCAGCGCGGTCATCAGGACCAGCTGCGGATGCCAGTACCCGCACGGGGCCCACTGAGCGAGCGGAGGGACCGAGCGGTCAATCCCCGAAAGGAGACATCCTCATGCGGCACTATCTCCGAAGCAGGCTGGCGAAACCATGGAAGGGGCGGGTGGTGTGTGTCGCGGTGGCCACCGCGTTCGCCCCCGCCGCGGTCTTCCTGGCCACGGCCACCGCGGCGCCCGCCGCCAACGCGACCACGGTCCCGCCGCCGCCATCGGGCTGGACCACGACGTACAGCAACAGCTTCTCCGGCGCGGCCGGGTCCGGCGTGGACTCGAGCTGGACCTACGACCAGGGCACCCAGTACAACGGCAGCGGCTGCACGGGCAACTGGGGCACCGGCGAGGTGGAGCGGGAGACGAACTCGACCGCCAACGTCGCGGAAGACGGCGGCGGCCACCTGAATATCACGCCGGTGAACAGCGGCGGCTCGTGGACCTCGGGCCGGATCGAGACAGTGGCCGACAACTTCGCGGCACCGGCCGGCGGCGAGATGGAGGTCAGCGCGTCCATCAAGCAGCCCAGCCCGGCCAGCGGACTCGGTTACTGGCCGGCGTTCTGGATGCTCGGCGCCGGATTCCGGTCCAGCGGGGCCGGCACCTCGGGCACGATGACGTGCTCGACCTGGCCGTCGGTGGGCGAAGTCGACATCATGGAGGACGTCAACGCGCTCTCCGAGCTGGCGGGTACGCTGCACTGCGGGGTCGACCCGGGCGGACCGTGCAACGAGACGACCGGCCTCGGCAGCGGGCTGCGAGCCTGCTCCGGCTGCCAGAGCGGCTACAACACGTACTCGGTCATCATCAACCGCACGAATACCAGCAACGAGTCGATCACCTGGTCCCTCAACGGAACCGCGTACTTCACCGCCACCGAGAGCCAGGTCGGCGCCGCCACCTGGCAAGCGGCCGTCGACCACGGGTTCTTCCTGATCCTCGACGTCGCCATCGGCGGCGGCTTCCCGAACGGCGTGTGCGGCTGCTCGTCGCCGTCGGCCTCGACTAGCTCGGGCGCCTCGATGGGCGTCGGCTACGTGGCCGTGTACACGACCACCGGCGGTGGCGGCGGCGGCAACACCGTCACGGTGACCAACCCGGGCAACCAGACGGGCACCGTCGGCACCGCGGCCAGCCTTCAGGTGCACGCGAGCGACTCGGCGTCGGGTCAGACGCTCACCTACAGCGCGACCGGGCTGCCCGCCGGCCTGTCGATCAACTCCTCGACCGGCCTTATCTCCGGCACGCCGACCACGGCCGGCACCTCGAATGTGACCGTCAAGGCCACCGACACCACCGGGGCATCCGGTTCCGCGGCGTTCAGCTGGACGATCGGCTCCAGCGGTGGTGGCGGCGGCAAGTCCTGCACGACTACCGCGACGTCGAGCATCTCCGCTGACTGCTTCTCCGCCAGCCAGGGCACGATCACCGTGAACGCCGCGGCGGGCGACTCGAACCCGTCCGGCGTGGACGGGAACGAGGCCGCCCAGCTCGGCAACGGCGATTACCTGGAGTACACCGGCATCAACTTCGGATCGGGCTCCAGCCAGTTCGACGCCCGGGTCGCCTCCGGCGCCGCCGGCGGGGTCAGCGGCCTGGTGGAGGTGGTGCTTGACAACCCGGGTAACGCGCCGGTGGGCAGCTTCGCGGTGGCGAACACCGGCGGCTGGACGTCCTGGCGCACGATCCCCGCCAACATCACCAAGGTCACCGGCACGCACAACGTCTATCTGGAGTTTGCCTCCGGCGCGGGCGGCAATCCGCCGTACGTGAGCCTGCACTACTTCAGCTTCCCCACGTCATAGGCTAGGCCGAGCCGGTCTACGTCCCGCGTAGACCGGCTCCTCTCATTGTCATAACGGCCTTGCTTACTCGGCCCGGCACTGTGCTTGACCACCTCGGCAGGCGGTTATCCTGTCGCCGTTCGCCCGGTCAGCGTCGACAGGACAGGAAGGGACATCGTGGCCGACTATCAGGAGCTGCGGGAGCGCACGCTCGTCATACTGAAGCCGGATGCCGTGGTTCGCGGCCTCGCGGGTCGCATCCTGCAGCGCTTCGAGGACGCGTCGCTGAAGATCGTCGGCATGAAGATGCGGACGCTGGACGCCGAGTTCACCCGCAAGCATTACTTCGACCTCGAGCAGCGCACGAGCGAGACGGTCTACAACGCGACCGCCGCCTTCATGCAGCGCGGCCCGGTCATCGCGTTCGTGCTCGAAGGCGAGCACGCCGTCACCACGGTGCGCAAAATCGTCGGCTCGACCTACCCGAACGAGGCTCAGCCGGGCTCGATCCGCGGCGACTTCGCCCACCAGTCCCGGGAGGCCGCGGCGGCCACCGGCAAGGCCGTCGCCAACCTGGTGCACGCGTCCGGCAACCCCGAAGAGGCCCGCTACGAGGTATCCCTCTGGTTCACCGAAGCAGAACTCCACGACTACAAAACCCCCGCCGACCTCTACGACTGGTAACCGCCCGCCGCGCGCCCCACCCAACGCACGCGGCGCCGGAACCCGCCCCACCGCACGCGGCGCCCCCGCCAGGACGCCCCGCCGCCGCCAGCCCGCCCCGCCGACGGCCCGCCTCGCCCTACCCGCGCCCACCCCGCCTCGCTCCACCGTCGCCCGACATTTCCGGATACGCCCCGGTTCGGCGGGCCCCTTCCGGGCGGGTCGGATCATTGCGGACAGTTCTCCCATCTGGCCCAGTTGGCTTATTTCGGGGCCGACCCGGCCCGGTGGCCCGTCCGGTGGGTCCGCGGACGGCTTCGAAGGGCGCGGCGGGTCCCGATTACGTGGTGTTTTTGCCCTTCGTGGTAACGCGGCCCCCGCGCACGGGGGTCGATCTACCACGAAGGGCAAATCGACCACGTTGCTGACGGGCAGGCCGGTGTGCTCGTGTCCCTGCAGCCGCACAGTGAACTCCAGCCACGGACGCCGCACCGCCGGCGGGCCGCGCGCGCCCGCCGGCGGCCCGCACCGTCGGCCGGCCCGCCGGCCGAGCCGCGTCGGCGGCCGCAACGGCCACGCGCACGCAATCGGCCGGCAGGACCGATCTAGGACAGTAAGTGTGTCCGCGGGCAACTTGCGTGACAACGAGCGCTGCGCCGCAAGCGCACGTTGCTGGAACGTCCGCTACTGGCGGGACAGGTTGGGGGCGTTGTTGCGGAGCACGTACTTCTGGATTTTGCCGGTCGCGGTCTTGGGGAGTTCGGCGACGAACGTGACGCCGCGCGGGACCTTGAAGTGGGCCAGCCGGTCGCGGGCGAACGCGATGATGTCCGCTTCGGTCGCCGCCGCGTCGGCCGCCAGCACGACGAAGGCGTGCGGGGCCTCGCCCCATTTCTCGTGCGGGAGGCCGACGATGGCCACCTCCGCGATGGCCGGGTGCCGGAGCAGTTCGCCCTCGACCTCGACCGAGGAGATGTTCTCGCCGCCGCTGATGATCACGTCCTTGAGCCGGTCCCGGATCTCCACGTAGCCGTCCGGGTGCACCACGGCGGCGTCGCCGGTATGGAACCAGCCGTCGCCCATCGCCCGTTCGGTCGCCTCCGGATCGTGGTAGTAGCCTGCCATCACCACGTTCCCGCGGACCACGATCTCGCCCACCGTCTGCCCGTCGGCGGGAACCTCGCCGCCGTCGATGTCCGCCACCCGCAGCTCACCGGAGGTGATCAGCTCCACGCCCTGCCGGGCCTTGATCACGGCGCGGTCGGCGGGCACCAGGTCCGCGTGCTCGGGCAGCGGCGCGCACACGGTGATGAACGGCGCGGTCTCGGTGAGGCCGTACACCTGGGTGACATCCCAGCCGAACTTGCCCTCAAGCCGCTCGATCGTGGCCGCGGCCGGCGGCGCCCCGGCGGTCACCACGTGCACCCCCGCCGGTACCTCGCCGGGGTCTGGCGCGTTCGCCAGCCCGATCAGGACCGTGGGCGCGGCGCACAGCCAGCCGACGCGCTCGTCGCGGATCAGCCGGAAGATCGCGGCCGGCTCGACCTTGCGCAGGCAGACGTGGGTGCACGCGGCCGCGGTCACCGTCCAGGTGTAGGTCCAGCCGTTGGCGTGGAACATCGGCAGCGTCCACAGGTACCGCTCGCCGACGCCCATCGGCAGGTGGAGCAGGGTCCCGATGGTGTTGAGCGCGGCGTTCCGGTGCGTGATCATCACGCCCTTCGGCCGCGCGGTGGTGCCGCTGGTGTAGTTGATCGTGAGCAGATCCCGCTCGTCGATGTCCGCGCGCTCGAACTCCGGGCTCGCCCCGGCGATCAGCGCCGCATAGTCCAGCCAGCCGTCCCGCGGTGCGCCGCCGAACGCGACGAAGTGCCGCACCTGCGGCAGCCGATCGCGGATGCTGTCGACGGCGTCCAGGTAGTCGCCGTCCGCGCAGACCACGGTCGCGCCGCAGTGGTTCAGTATGTAGGCGAAGTCGCCCGGCGTCAGCCGGTAGTTGATCGGCACCAGGACGGCGCCGAGCTGCGGGACGGCGTAGAAGGCCTCGAGCTGAGCATGGCTGTTCGGCGCGATCGTGGCGACCCGGTCGCCCTTGCCGGTACCGAGCGCCGCCAGCGCCGCCGACCAGCGGTCGCAGCGCTCGAAGAACTGTGCGTAGGTGAGCCGCAGGCCGCCGTCCACGACGGCCTCGCGGTGGCCGTGCAGGCGGCGGGTCCGGCGGGCGAAGTCAAGCGGCGACAGCGGTGTCTCCATGCGCCCATTGTGCCCAGCCGGGACATCACGAACCAGCGGTCTGGCCGCGGATCGCCTGCTCGTGGCGCTCGGCGGATTCGCGGGGGTCGTGGATCGTCGTGACGGCGTCGGGGTCGAGCTGGCGATGGTGCTCGATCGTGTAGAAACGGACCTCGTGGCCGTCCGGGTCGTGCAGCTCGGGCAGGATCCAGCCGATGCTCGCCCAGTGCACGCCGGCGTGCTGGTCGCCCAGGTCGGTGAGCCGCCTGGCCAGGTCCTCGATCGCCTCGCGGGTGGGCACGCCGATCGAGAAGTAGTCGAATCCGGCCGCTGCGCGAGCCCGGTCAGGGTCGAGGCGCAGTCCGAACTCCGGCCCGCCGTTCGGATGGGTCAGCGCGTAGCCCATCAGCGTGCCCTGCTCGACGAACTCCATCGCGACGCGGTAGCCCAGCCTGCTCTGATACCACGCGAGCGAGCGGGCCAGGT
This sequence comes from Streptosporangiaceae bacterium, assembly GCA_035651595.1. Classification (GTDB taxonomy): domain Bacteria; phylum Actinomycetota; class Actinomycetes; order Streptosporangiales; family Streptosporangiaceae; genus JAFARZ01. The sequence goes on from DASRFJ010000318.1 coordinate 36,584, forward strand.
CGGTCACCGGGAGCTTCAGGTGGTGGACGCCCGCCAGCGCGGGCGCATCCGAGTCGTTCATTTCCCTCCAGTGCAGTATGAGTGCATTCAATGCAGTTATACTGCAACATGTGGCAAGGGAAGTTGTCAACCCAGCACCGGGCCGGCCGACGCTGCGCCAGGCTCAGATAGCCCAGACCGAGGAGCGCATCGTCGCTGCCGCGACCGAATTGTTCCTCGCCGACGGCTACCAGAACACCACGCTGGAGGCCATCGCCAAGCATGCTCAGGTCGGGGC
>DASRFJ010000319.1:0-3221 GCA_035651595.1 Streptosporangiaceae bacterium
TGACCAAGCACCACGTGCCGTTCGGCTCTAAATTCTTTTATCCCGAACGACAGTGGTGCTTGTCGAGGTAAACCTGATCGCCGCGTCAGCTGTCCTCACCCAAGCTGGCCGGTGCAGGGGTGAGCCATCGTTCCATGCAGCTGAGGAGTTCTTCGACATCGATGGGTTTGGTGATGTAGTCAGTGGCGCCGGCGTCGATGGCCTTGTCCCGGTCGCCTTGCATGGCGCGGGCGGTGACGGCGATGACGGGCAGGTCCGCGAAGCGGGGCATCTGCCGGATGGCCCGGGTGGTCTCGTGCCCGTCCATCTGCGGCATCATGACATCCATCAAGACGACGTCGATGTCACCCGCCTCCAGCGCGGAGATGGCGGTGCTTCCGTCGGCGGCGTGGGCGACGATCATGCCGTGCAGTTCGAGCACATCGGTGAGGACGAACGCGTTACGCGGGTCGTCGTCGACGATCAGTACTTTCCGTCCGGATAGTGCCTCATGGCGGGCGGCTGGCGGGACCGGGCGGACGGGCAGTGCCGGGTCCGGGACCGCTGCCGCCGCCGGGTGGGGGCCCGCACCGTGCGCCCGCGCGGCCGGAGCGCCGCGCCTGGGCTGCGCCGGGCCTTGCGGGGTGAACGGCAGGTACAGGCTGAAGGTGCTGCCTTTGCCGGGTTCGCTTCGCACGGTGACTTCGCCGTCGAGCTGGGCGGCGACTTCGCGGCAGATGGCTAGGCCCAGCCCGGTACCGCCGTAGCGGCGGCTGGTGGTGCCGTCGCCTTGCTGGAACGCGGAGAAGATACTGACCAGGTTCTCGGAGCTGATTCCGATGCCGGTGTCGGTCACGGAGAAGACCACCCGCGGCCCGGAGCCGGGCTGCTTCGGAGTGTCGCTGCCGATGTGCAGCTCGACGTAGCCGTGCTCGGTGAACTTGACCGCATTGGACAGCAGGTTGTTCAGGATCTGGCGGAGCCGCTGCTTGTCGGTGACCATTTCGGCGGGCGCGTCGGGTGCTGTGGTGATGCTGAACTGGAGCCGTTTGTCGGCCGTGAGCGGCCCGAACACGCCGCGGAGGTCCTCGACCAGGCCCGCGAGTGCGAACCGCTCAGGGTGGATGTCCATCTTCCCGGCTTCTACCTTGGTCAAGTCGAGAATGTCGCCGATGAGCTGGAGCAGGTCGGCGCCGGAGGAGTGGATGATGGTGGCGTACTCGACCTGCTTGGCTGTCAGGTTCCCGTCCGGGTTCTGGGCGAGCATCCGGGCCAGCACGAGCAGGCTGTTCAGCGGGGTGCGGAGCTCATGGGACATGTTCGCGAGGAATTGCGACTTGTACCGGGACGCCTGGTCCAGGTCCCTGGCGCGCTGCTCGATTTCCTGGCGGGCTCGCTCGATCTCGGCATTCTTCGTCTCGATATCGCGGTTCTGCGCGGCCAGCAGCGCGGCCTTGTCGGCCAGCTCGGCGTTGGACCGCTGAAGCTCAGCCTGCCGGGCCTGGAGTTCGGCGGTCAGCCGCTGCGATTGCTCGAGCAGCGCGTCGGTGCGCGCGTTGGCGATCATCGTGTTGACGTTCACCCCGATGGTCTCCATCAGCTGCTCCATGAAGTCGCGGTGCACCGGGGTGAACGGCCACAGCGATCCCGCCTCGATGACGCCGAGGACCTGGCCTTCGAACACGACTGGCACGATCATCATGTTGACCGGGCGGCCTTCGCCGGTCGCTGAGGAGATCCGCGCATACCCGGCCGGGATGTCTTCCAGCACGACGGGCTTGCGTGTCTTGGCGACCTGGCCGATCAGCGACTGGCCGACCTGAACGTGATCCGGTGTCCCGTTGCCGGGCCGCAGCCCGTATCCCGCGATCAGGCGCAGCCGGGTGTCGTGGCCGTCGTCCTCGGCGAGGAAGAACGCCCCATGCTGCGCCCCGATCAACGGGATCAGCTCGTTCATGATCAGGTCGGCGACGACAGTGAGGTCTCGCTGCCCCTGCATCAGCCCGGCGATCCTGGCCAGGCTGGTCTGCAGCCAGCCTTGCTGCTGGTTGGCCTCGGTCGTCTCGCGCAGCGACCTGACCATCGTGTTGATGTTGTCTTTCAGCTCGGCGACTTCGCCCTGCGCGTCGACCGAGATTGAGCGGGTCAGGTCGCCGGAGGCGACCGCGCTGGTGACCTCCGCGATCGCGCGGACCTGCCGGGTCAGGTTGGCCGCCAGTTCGTTGACGTTCTCGGTCAGCCGCTTCCAGGTGCCGGACACTCCCTCGACTTCGGCCTGCCCGCCGAGGCGCCCTTCCCGGCCGACCTCGCGTGCGACCCGAGTGACTTCCGCGGCGAACGAGGACAGCTGGTCGACCATGGTGTTGATCGTGGTCTTGAGCTCCAGGATCTCCCCTCGCGCGTCGACGTCGATCTTCCTGGTCAGGTCGCCACGGGCGACCGCGGTGGTGACCTGTGCGATGTTCCGGACCTGCCCGGTCAGGTTGTTGGCCATCGAGTTGACGTTGTCGGTCAGATCCTTCCAGGTACCAGCCACGTTCGGCACGGTGGCCTGGCCACCGAGGATGCCTTCCGTGCCGACCTCGCGGGCGACGCGGGTGACTTCCCCGGCGAACGCGGACAGCGTGTCCACCATTGTGTTGATAGCGCCTGCCAGCGCTGCGACCTCGCCCTTGGCCTCAACGGTGATCTGCTGGCTCAGGTCACCGCGGGCGACCGCGGTGGCGACCTGGGCGATGGACCGGACCTGCGCGGTGAGGTTGGAGGCCATCACGTTGACGTTGCTGGTCAGGTCTTCCCAGGTCCCGGATACACCGGGGACGACGGCCTGCCCACCGAGCTTGCCGTGAGTGCCGACCTCGCGGGCGACCCGGGTGACCTCACCGGCGAACGACGAGAGCTGGTCGACCATCGTGTTGATGGTCTCCTTCAGCTCGGCGATCTCCCCGCGCGCGTCGACGCGGATCTTCTGGCTCAAGTCGCCTCTCGCGACCGCGGTGGTGACCTCGGCGATCGAGCGGACCTGAGCGGTAAGGTTGGCCGCCATCACGTTCACGGACTCGGTCAGGTCTTTCCATGTCCCGGACACTCCCTGCACGGCGGCCTGGCCGCCGAGCCGTCCGTCGGTGCCGACCTCCCGGGCGACGCGGGTGACCTCGTCCGCGAATCCGGATAGCTGGTCGACCATCGTGTTGATGGTGCTCTTCAGCTCGGCGATCTCCCCGCGCGCGTCCACGGTGATC
>DASRFJ010000320.1:0-1283 GCA_035651595.1 Streptosporangiaceae bacterium
CGGAGGCGGCCCGTGGCTCCTTGATCCTCGCTGTGTTCTGGAGCAGCGAGAGGAGAGCCACGGGCCGTGGTTGACCGTAGCGATGATGCGACATGTTTGCTGGGACTTGCCGGGTTGAAGGTCGAGGGTGTCGTGCTCTCCTCGGCCGGGGTGAAGATCGTTCAGCTGGCTACCGACGATCCGGACGCGGCGCGCTGCCCGGCGTGTCGGGCGGTGTCGAGTTCGGGCAAGGACTGGGTGCTGACCCGGCCCAAGGACCTGCCCTGTGGTGGGGTGTTCGCGCTGGTGCAGTGGCGGAAGCGGCGCTGGCGGTGTCGGACCGAGGGGTGCGCCCGGCGGACTTTCACCGAGGCGGTGGCGCAGGTGCCAGCCGGGATGCGGACCACGACCCGGCTGCGGGCGGCGCTGGCGGTGGCGGTCGAGGACGGGCGCGACCAGGCTGAGGTCGCCGCCGCGCATCGGGTGTCGTGGCCCACGGTGCAGCGGGCGGTGGTGGCCCGGGGCGCGGTGGAGCTGGTCGAGCCGGCCCCGGTGCGGGTGTTGGGGATGGACGAGACCCGGTTCGGGCGCCCGCGCTGGTTGCCCGACGGTGTCCACGCTGACGGGCGGATCCGGTGGGTTCGCACGGACCCGTGGGAGACCGGGTTCGTCGACATCACCGGTGATCAGGGGTTGTTGGGTCAGGTCGACGGCCGGACAAGTATCGCCGTGAAGGGGTGGCTGAGTGCACGCACCCAGGCCTTCCGTGACGGCATCGAGGTGGTGGTGATCGACCCGCACGCCGGCTACGCCGCCGCCGTCCGCGCTGAGCTTCCTGACGCCGTGCTCGCGGTGGACCACTTCCATCTGGTCATGCTGGCCAACAAGGCCGTCACCGCCGTGCGTCAGCGGGTGACCCGCGAGCTGCTCGGACGCCGAGGCCGCAAGCTCGACCCGGCCTGGGCCAACCGCCGCCTGCTGCTGCGCGCCCGCGAGCACCTCTCCGAGCGGGCTCTGGCCCGGATGTGGAACGGGTGCGTCGACCACGACCCGACCGGCCAGATCCTGTCCGCCTGGATTGCCAAGGAAGAACTCCGCGCGCTGTGTGCCCTCGCGGCCAGCGGCGGGCACCGCGAGCACATCGCACGCCAGTTGTGGGCGTTCTACAGCTGGTGCGCCGACGCCGACATCCCTGAGCTGACCACGTTGGCACAGACGATCGAGACCTGGTGGCCGGCAATCGAGGTGTTCCTGAACACCGGGCTCACGAACGCCCGAACCGAGGGCACGAACAGGTTGATCAA
>DASRFJ010000321.1:0-44422 GCA_035651595.1 Streptosporangiaceae bacterium
GCGAGCTCGGCGTCGATGGGACCGGCCTCCGGAGCGCCGAGCCTGGCAAAGAGTTTCCTGGCGCGCCGCCAGTGGTCGCGGGCCGGGCCGAGGTCCCCGGTGGCGCGGGTCACGGCGGCCAGGCCCGCGTGGGCACGGGCCTGCTCGTACGCGTCATGGATCCGCGTGGCCAGGTCCAGGGCGGCGGCGTGCTGGGCGCGGGCGTCCGCGGGCCGCCCCGCGGCCAGGGCGAGATGACCCAGCCCGTTGCGGGCCTCGGCCTCGCCGGAGAGGTCGCCGAGTTCGCAGTAGAGGTCCAGGGCCTGGTGCAGCCGGGCGGCGGCGTCCTGGTGGTTTCCGCGCCGCTGGTCGGCGATGGCCAGACAAGTGAGCGCGTAGGCCCGGCCGACCGGATCACGAGTCCGGGCACACGAGTCCAGGGCCTGGCGCAGGTGGTCGCTGGCTCGGTCATGGTGGCCTTGATGGGCCTCGGCGACGGCGAGGCTGGCCCGGATCAGGGTCTCCGCGGACCGGTCGCCCGTCTGCTGGTGGATCGCCAGGGCCTGCTCAAGCCGCCCCGCGGCCTGCTGATACCGGCCCTGGCGCAGGTCGATCAGCGCGAGGTTGTTGAGCGTGCGCGGCTCGCCGGAGCGGTCGCCGACCTGCCGGTACAGCGCCAGGGCCTGCCGGTGGCAGTCCGCGGCCTGGTCGTAGCTGCCCTGCATGAAGGCGGCGATGCCGAGGTTGCCGAGCGAGCGGGCCTGCCCGATGCGATCCCCGGCCGACCGGTACCGGGCGAGCGCCTGCTCCAGCTGGCCGGCGGCCTGGCCGAACCGGCCCTGGCGCAGGTCCACCACGGTGAGGGTCAGCAGCGCATCCGCCTCGGCGCCCCGGTCCGCGGCGCGGCGTGCGGCGCGGCGCGCATGGCCGCCGATCGCGATGATCTCGGGGAAGTGGCCGGCGTGCTCCAGGTAGCGGAACACGATGCCGGCCAGCCGGGTGGCATGTCCGGGCCAGCCCGCGTCGGCGGCGTGCCCGGCCGCGGCGACCAGCGTGGCCCGCTCCGCGTCCAGCCACGCCCGTGCCGCTTCCGGGGCGGCGACCTCGGGCACCGGCGTGTCCGGCGCGGCGACCGACGGCCGGCGGTGCCGCTCGGCGGGGAACAGCGTGTCCATGGCGGACGCGGCGGTGTGCAGGTAACAGTCGAGCAGCCGGGCAACCGCCGCGCCCCGCTCGGCGGCGGTGCGGTCCGCCTCGGCGCGCTCGCGCGCATAAGCGCGCAGCAGGTCATGCTGGCCGTACCGGCCGGGTCGCGTCGGCTGGACCAGGTGGGCTCGCGCGAGTACGGCCAGGTCCCGGCGCGCCTGGTCCACGGTGGTGCCGGTGAGGGCGGCGGTGGCGTAGGCGTCGAGGTCCGGCCCGGGGTGCAGGCCGATCATTCCGAACGACGTGATCTGGCTTGGTCCGAGCCGCTGACAGGACCAGGAGAAGACGGCCCGGACCGCGGTGAGCGGGTCTCCGCCAGCGTCAAGGACGTCGAGCCGTCGCCGCTCGTCGTCAAGTTCGCCGGCCAGGCTCGCGAGCGGGACATCCGGCCTGGCCACGGCCAGTTCGGCCGCGATCCGCAGCGCGAGCGGCAGCCGGGCGCACAGCCCGGCCAGCCGGGCCAGGGCCGCCGGGTCGTCGTCCGTACTGCTGCCGATCAGCGTCCGCAGCAGGCCCACGGCCTCCTCCGCCGGGAGTAGGTCCAGCGCGATCCGCCGCGCGCCGTGCCTGGCGACGAACCCGGCGAGGCTATCGCGGCTCGTCACGATCACGGCGCAGGACGGCGAGCCCGGTAGCAGCGGGCCGACCTGCTCGGCGGTGGCGGCGTTGTCCAGGATCACCAGGATCCGCCGCCCGTCCGTCAGGGACCGGTAGCGCGCCGCGCGCTCGTCCACTTCGGCCGGTATGTCTGGCCCGGCCAGCCCCAGTGAGCGCAGCAGCCCGGCCAGGGCATCGCCGGCGGACACGGGCTGTTCGGCGGAAAAGCCGCGCAGGTTGACGTACACCTGCCCGTCGGGGAACGAGGCGCGGGCCCGGTGCGCCCAGCGCACCGCCAGCGCCGTCTTGCCCACGCCCGCGGTGCCGGACACCGCCGAGATCAGGACGGCGGGCGCCGGCCCGGCCAGCAGGCGGTCAAGTTCGGCCAGTTCGGCGGCTCGTCCGGTGAACGCCGGCACATCCGCGGGCAGCTCATGCGGTCGCCCGGTTCGGTCCGGAACGTGGTCGCGCGGCTCCCCGGCGTGGGGTTGCGCGCCGGCCGCCTGCCCGGCCGCCTGCCCGGCGCGGGGCCGCGCCGACCTGGCGAACTCCTCGCGCGCGGTGCCGGTCAGCGTCAGGGCGTCAGCGAGCAGCGAAACCGAGCGCCGGTACGGTCTGCCGGTGCGGCCTCGCTCCATGTCGGCGATGGCCCGGACACTGACCCCGGAGCGTTCAGCCAGCTCCTCCTGGGTCAGGTCGGCAGCGGCCCGATGCCCTCGCAGCAGCTCCCCGAAGTCGGCGTGCACCAGCGTCCCTTCCCGTGTACCCGCCCCCGCTGCGTTTATTGTCCAGCGTGCTGTGCTCATATTTCCGGCATTGTCCCTACCTGACCTGCCCTGCCGATATTTCGTACAAATAATCGATTCGTATACCCCACCTGGGTATGAAACGAGCCACGCGAACCGGCGGAATGCAACGCCACGTAGCAGGACAAACCAGACCGCATACCCCCCGTATCGACGACCGTCATCGCTGGCGCGTCAGCTCGTCCGGGATGCCGAAGAAGGGCAAGACAATCCGGTCAAAGTGCGTGATCGCGCTGATCTGGTCGCCGGACACCGTGAAGACCAGGATCCCTGGCGAACGCCAGACCCCGGATTCCGTCGCCACGTACACGACCAGGGCCGGCTGGCCGTTGGCCCGGGTCGGCGTGACACGCCTGCGGCGCGCGGGCCGGAACACCATCTCGAGGAACCTGGTGACCGGCTCAAGGCCAAGGTACTCAAGCGGCAGCGGCGGCATGCTCACCAGCACGTCGTTGGTGAGCATGGCGACGAGGCCGTCCACGTCGTTGTTCTCGAACGCCAGCGTGAGGCGGTCGAGGAGTTCTCGCTCGGCCCGCGATCCCGCCGATCCCGCCGATCGTGCCGACGGCGCGTGCCGCTGCGGTGCCGCCCGGTCAACCGCCGCGCGGGCGCGCTTGAGCGCGCTGGTCACCGACTCTTCGGTGGAGTCGAGCAGCGTGGCGACCTCGCTGGCCCGGAAGCCGAGCACGTCGCGCAGGATCAGCGCGGCGCGCTGCCGGGCAGGCAGCAGCTGCAGCGCGGTGACGAACGCCAGCGAGATTGCCTCCAGCGCTTCGTATCTGGTCGCCGGATCCGGCGCCGCATCGGGCAGTCCGGTCAGGAAGTCATCGGGGATGGGCTCAAGCCACAGCACCTCGCGGAGCTGGGTCGGTTCGGGTAGCTCATGCCCCGGCGAACGCCTGGTCGTCGCCGGCCTGGGACCGGCTGATCAGGTCCGCGGTCACGGCGCCATCCTCTCACGGACCATCCGGAAACTCGTTGGCTGGATACCGCCCACTTTCCCGCCCGCCCGGCATCCACACCGTTGACACTCCGATCGCCACGCCTCATAGGAGCAGACATGGAACACGCCATCGGCACGGCGGCCGCGCCAGGCGCCGCCGCGCGACGAGCCCCGGCGCTGATACTGGTGCTGACCGCTGTCGCCTTCTTCATGGTCGCGCTGGACGCACTCGTCGTGGTCACCGCGCTGCCGGCCATCCACCGCAGCCTCGGCGGCAGCGTCGGGACCCTCGAGTGGTCAGTGAACTCGTACGGTCTGACGTTCGCGGCGGGTATCGTGACCGCCGCCGCCCTTGGTGACCGGCTGGGCCGCCGGCGGATATACGTCCTTGGCCTGTTGCTGTTCACGGTCGCGTCGGCGGCCTGTGCGCTCGCGCCCACGGCGGCCGCGCTGATCGCGGCCCGCGCCGTGCAGGGCCTTGGCGCCGCAGCGGTCACCCCGCTGAGCCTGACGATCGCCACCAGCGCCTTCCCGCCCGCCAAGCGCGGTTCGGTGATGGGCGTCATCGGCGCGATCGCGGGCCTGGCCGTGGCCGGCGGTCCGCTGGTGGGCGGCGGCGTGGTCCAGGGCCTCGACTGGCACTGGATCTTCTGGATCAACGTGCCGGTCGGCGTTGCCGCGGCGGCGCTGTCGCTGGTCAAGCTGCCCGAGTCGCGCGGTCCGGTCAGCCGCCTGGACCTGCCGGGCGTGCCGCTGGTGGCCGGCGCCGCGGTGGCGCTGACCTGGGGGCTCATTCAGGTGGGCGACACCGGGTGGACCGGCGCCAAAACCGTGACCATGCTGATCGTGGGCGTCGTGCTACTGGCCGCCTTCGTCGTCAGGGAGCAGCGGGCGGCCGCCCCCATGCTGCCGCTGCGGCTGTTCCGCTCGGTCCCGTTCGCCGCCGCCAACGGCGCCGCCTTCATGATGAACGCGGCGATCATGGCCGCCGCGTTCCTCACCGTGCAGTACTTCCAGCTCGGCATCGGCTACGGCCCGATGGCGACCGGGCTCCGGCTGCTGCCGTGGACCGCGACCCCGATGGTCATCGCCCCGCTCGCCGGGATCCTGGCCGACCGGATCGGTACCCGCCCGCTGCTGGCCACCGGCCTGCTGCTCCAGGCGGCCGGCCTGGCCTGGGTGGCCGGCATCGCCAGCGCCGGCGGTGGCTACGCCCGTTTCGTGCTGCCGCTGATGATCGCCGGCGTCGGCATCTCGATGTCCATACCGACCGTGACCGCGGCCGCGCTCGGCGCGGTCGAGCCCGCGGACATCGGGCGCGCGTCGGGCGTGGTCAACACGCTCCAGCGGTTCGGCGGCGCGTTCGGCATCGCGATCGCCACCGCGGTGTTCAGCGCGCACGGCCACCTCGGCTCGGCGGCCAGCGTGACCTCGGGCTACCGTCCGGCGCTCGCCGTGGCAGCCGGGCTGTCGCTGATCGGCGGGATCGTCGCCCTCGCCATCCGCCAGCGCCCCGCCCGCAAGTCCTGGCCCAGCCACGAGCCCGTCCCGGCCGCCGAGGCGCTCCAGCCCGCCACCCGCTGACCCCGCGACCCCGCGGATCAATGGGGCAGCGACCCGGTTACCACCGGGTCGCTGCCACAGAACCAGGCCGCGCTGCTGCGCAGGAAGTAGCCGGCCGCCGCGAGCGGCGGTCGCGGTTCATAAGCTGGCCGGTGTGGATCCGGGATGGGCGCTGCGGCAGATCGCTTTCCAGCTCGAGCGGTCCGGTGCGCCGACATACCGGGTCCGTGCGTTCCGGCGCGCCGCGGAGGTGGTAGCCGCGCTGGGTCCCGATGAGCTGGCCCGCCGGGTCCAGGCCGGGACGCTGCGGCAACTGCCCGGGATCGGCGATACCACCGCCCAGGTGATCGCCCAGGCGGTGACCGGTCAGGAGCCGGAGTACCTGACCCGGCTGCTCGGCGGCGGGCCACCAGCTCCGCCGGCCGCGCTGCGCGCGGCGATGCGGGGTGACTGCCACGCCCACTCGGACTGGTCCGACGGCGGCAGCCCCCCGCTGGAGATGGCGCTCGCCGCACGGGACCTGGGGCACCAGTGGCTGGCGCTCACCGATCATTCGCCCCGGCTCACCGTGGCCAACGGGCTGTCCGTCGACCGGCTCCGTGCCCAGCTTGAGCTCATCGGTGCGCTGAACGCCGACCTCGCGCCGTTCCGCATCTTGTCCGGTATCGAGGTCGACATCCTCGATGACGGCTCGCTCGACCAGACGGACGAACTGCTCGGGCAGCTCGACGTCGTGGTGGCCAGCGTGCATTCCAAGCTGCGGATGCCATCCGCGCCGATGACCGAGCGGATGATCGCCGCCATCCGGAACCCGCATACCGACGTGCTCGGCCACTGCACCGGCCGGATAATCGTCGGTCGCGGCCGCCCGCAGTCGGCGTTCGACGCCGAGGCCGTGTTCACCGCCTGCCGCGACCACGACGTCGCGGTGGAGATCAACTGCCGGCCCGAACGCCAGGATCCGCCCGATGACCTGCTGCGGCTGGCCGTGGAGATCGGCTGCGTGTTCGCCATCGACACCGACGCGCACGCACCCGGCCAGCTCGACTGGCTGGACGGCGGCTGCGCCCGTGCGGAGCGGTTCGGTATCGGCCCGGAGCGAGTGATCAACACCCGCGCCGCCCCCGAGGTGGCCTGAGCAAGGCTCACGTGGATATTGCGTGGTCCACGTAATACACTGTGGACGTGGCCAAGCGTAATCTGACCATCCAGCTCGACGAGGCGACCATCCGGCACGCGAAGATCGTGGCCGCCCGCCGCGGAATGTCGCTGAGCAGCCTTGTCGCCCAGCAGCTTGACGAGCTGGCAAAGGCCGACCAGCGATACGAACGAGCCCGGGCGGTCGCGCTCGGAGCGCTCGCCGAGGCTGCTAGCGGCGGAACGCCCAGTTGGAGTCGCGAGGAGCTTTACGAGCTGTGAGGACCTTCATCGATACAAATGTCCTTGTGTATGCGCACGACACCGACGCTGGCGATCGACATGCCGCGGCAAAAGTGCTCCTTGCCAGGCTGTGGGACAACCGGAGCGGCTTCCTCAGCACCCAGGTATTGCAAGAGTTCTACGCGGTCGTGACCAGGAAGTTTAAGCCGGCCATGCCGCGGCCGAAGGCGCGGGCCATCGTGGCGGCTTACGGGGAATGGTGCGCCGTCGCCACCGATCCACAGCTCATAGTGTCGGCGAGCAGACTTGAGGAGGAGCACACCCTGGCGTTCTGGGATGCGCTGATCGTTCAGGCAGCCATCCAGGCTGGCGCGGAACGGCTGCTATCGGAAGATCTCCAGGACGGGCGCCGCTTCGGTGCGCTGGCGATAGAGAATCCGTTCCGCTAGGACTCGCCCCGGGCGCTGACAACCACGCTGCGGTGTGTCGCCGTGCGGTCGAAGTCCAGCAGCATCGCCTGTGCTTCCGGCTCGACGATGGCCATCGTGATGTCATCCCCGGCGAAGGCGGCGATCGCCGCGTGTGACTCCCAGAGGGTGTGGGCGGTCAGCTCGACGGACTCCGTGCCGTCGAGGTCGCGGCGGAGCAGGTACGCACCGGCGAATCCGGGCAGCTCGCGCAGCCGCGGCAGCAGCGTGCCGGCGAAGTAGCTGCTGTACTCCGTGGCCCCCGCGCTAGTGGCGGTGGCCGACCAGGTCCTGGCGGTCAGTTCCCTCGCTTCTGTCATGGCAGTTATCCTGGCCGGGTCGAAGTGGAGAAGTAAAGGTGAACTATCTACCGTCAGGCGAAAGCATAGCTTTCGGATGATCGACCCGCGCAGGCTTCGGGTACTGGCGGCGGTTGCCGCGCACGGCAGCGTGGCCGCGGCCGCCCAGGCGCTCCGTCTGACCCCGCCAGCGGTCTCCCAGCAGCTGCTGGCCCTGGAACGAGAGACCGGCGCCAGCCTCATCGACCGCTCGGGCAAGCAGGTCGCCCTGACCGCGGCCGGCCGGCTGCTGGCCGCCCACGGCGAGCGCATCGCCGCGCAGCTGCGCCAGGCCGAACGCGACCTCGCCGAGCTCACCGGCCAGGCGGCCGGACCGGTTCGGATCGCGGCCTTCCAGAGCATCATGTCCGCGCTGATCGCTCCCGCGTTGCGCGACCTCGCCGCCGCTCACCCCGCGATCCAGCCCGTGATCACCGAACGCTACGGCCCCGGAGCCGTAGCCGGACTGCGCCTCGGTGACCTGGACATCGTGCTCACCGAATACGACGCGGCGAGCCCGCCACCCGCCCAGCCAGGACTCGGCCTGCGTCCGCTGGTGTACGACCCATACCTCCTGGTCATCCCCCTAGAGTGGCAGCTGGCGCCCCGCGGTCTCGGCGACCTGGCTGACCGGCCATGGGTAGCCGGGCCGCCCGGCACCGCCTGCGATCACGCCCTGCGGCGGCTCGCGGCGCAGGCGGGCATCGCCATCCCGGACGGCGACGTCTGCGTCGAGTTTCCCTCCGTCCTGGCCCTGGTCGCCGCCGGACGCGGCGCGGCCATCGTTCCCCGGCTGGCGCTGACCCAGGCACCGGTGACCATCTGCGCGCTGCCCCAGCTCGGCGGCCGCCACGTCGCCGCCTGGTACCCGGCCGGTCAAGCCCAGCCAGCACCACCCACCACCGCCGTCCTAGGCGCGCTCGCCGCGGTCGGCCAAGCATCATCGGCCGGTGCCTGAGGGCCGCGGCCCAGCACGCCTGCCCGCAATGTCCGGTATGCCGGGACGCCTACGCGCTCGCCCAGGGCTCCGGAGGCAGTCCCAAAAAGATTGCGGACAGTTACCCCCCCAAACCGGGGGGGGTAACTGTCCGCAATAATCCGGCGCGCTCGACGACCCACCGGAAATATGGGCATATATCCGGATTTGGGGGCGCGCGTGGGGCGCGGGGGCGCGGGGCGGGGCGGGGCGGGGAACGGGTTTAACGGGACGCGGTAGGCCTGGCGGCTGAGGGCTTCGGGGAGGTGCATGCGCAACATGACCTGGCCGACGTTGCTGGGGACGGTCCGCTGGGTGAGCAAGGACACGACGACCATGACGGTGAACGCCAGCGGCACGGTCCAGATGGCCGGCTGGCCGAGCAGCACCGCTCCCCAGCCGCCGCCAGCGGCGCCGAACATCGTGGCCAGGATGGCCGCCAGGCAGCAACCGCCGCCGACCACGAGCCCGGTCGCCGCGCCAACCCTGGTCAGGCGGCGCCACCAGATGCCGAGGACCATCAGCGGGCAGAACGACGAGGCGGCGATCGCGAAGGCCCAGCCGACGAGCAGCGCCAGCGAGAAGCGCTCGATCAGCAGCGCGACGGCGACGCCCACCGCGCCCGCGAGTACCGCGCACCAGCGGAACGCGGCCACGCCGCCGTCAAGCAAATCATGGGAAAGCGCGCCGGCGACGCTGACCAGCAAGCCCGACGAGGTGGACAGGAAGGCGGCGAAGGCCCCGGCGGCGACGAGCGCCGCGAGCAGCGATCCCGGCGGCCCGGGCAGCAGCAGCGACGGCAGCGCTAGCACGACGTCGTCCGAGTCAGCCGACAGGTAGAGCGCGGGCGCGTGCAGCCGGGCCAGCACCGCGAGAATGGCCGGAAACAGGTAGAACGCGCTCAGCAGCGCGACCACGATCAGCGTCGTCCGCCGGGCCGCCTCGCCGTCCGGGTTGGTGTAGAACCGTACCAGGATGTGCGGCAGCCCGATCGCGCCGAAGAACGTGGCGATGATCACGCCGTACGTCGCCGCCACCGGATGCGCGCCGTTCGTGCCCGACGTCAGGAACGGCGAGTCCCACGGCGATACCGACGACGGTGCCATGGCCAGGCTGACCGGTACCGGAGCGCCGGCGCCGAAGCCGAGCCGCGTCCCCGCCCCGGCCGAGTGGCGGCACGCACACAGCACGGTCCGCTGGCCACGGTACTGGCGCTGGTCGAGCAGGCCGGTCACCGTCACCTCGGCGGGGCGGCGCAGCGTGAAGGACGTGGCCTGCGGCAGGCTGACCGTGGTGGCGCTGGTGAACACCTGGGAGCGGTCCGGCGCCAAGGCCCGGGAGTGGCCGGCGGCGAACAGCAGCACGAGCGCCGGGATGCCGATGGCACACAGCTTGAGCCAGTACTGAAAGCACTGGACGATCGTGATCCCCTTCATCCCGCCCATCGCGATGTTGCAGCTCACCACCACGCCGAGTGTCACCACGCCCACCCAGTACGGCGTGCCGAGCACCCACTGCAGCGTGATCCCGGCGCCCTTCATCTGCGGCAGCAGGTAGAACCACCCGATGACGAGCACGAGGGCGGTCGCGGCCTGGCGCAGGCCGGCCGAGCCGAGCCGGCCGGCCGCGAAGTCCGGGATCGTGTACGCGCCGAACCGCCGCAGCGGTGCCGCCACCAGCAGGAGCAGCACCAGGTAGCCGGCGGTATAGCCGACCGAGTACCACAGCCCGCCCAGGCCCTGCGCCACGACCAGCCCGGCGATGCCGAGGAACGAGGCGGCGGAAAGGTACTCACCCGAGATCGCGGCCGCGTTCAGCGCGGGCGGAACCTGCCGGGCGGCGACCATGAAGTCGTCGGTCGTCCTGGCCACCCGGATGCCGCGGGCGCCCACCATGATCGTCAGCAGGGTGACGAAGGCGATCGCGCCTATGGCTGCGTCAGGCATCGGGCGGCACGTTCGGCGGGTCGACCAGCTCGGTGAACCTGGCTTCGAGATGCCGCGCCTGCCGGTTGTAGAACCAGCCGATGCCGAGCAGCACCGGATAGAACGCGAAGCCGAGCACGATCAGCGTGACCGGCAGGCCCGCGACGCTGGCCCGCCGCACCGCGGGCACCAGGGCCGCGAGCACCGGGTACGAGGCCGCCAGCAGCAGCGCGAGCGTGAGGCACATCAGCGACAGGCCGAGCTGCGCGCGCAGGTACGACTCGCCGAGCAGCCGGCCGTGCTTGGTGTCCTCGCGCAGGTCACCGAGCCCCGGCACGTCGCGCTGAACCCGGACCTGATCGTGCCGCCACACGACGACCTGCCGGCGCGGCGCAGGCCCCGGCCCCGCCCCCGCCCCAGGCCCCGGCCCCGGCCCAGGCACACTCAATTGCGCCGCCCCGACCGCAGGATACGGTCCCGGACGTCCCGCACGTGGCGGCGGCTGACCGGCAGCGACTGGCCGTCCACGGTCACCGCGTGCACGCCGTTGGTCACGGAGAACTCGGTGATGTGCCGGATCGGGACGAGATAACCGCGGTGGATCCGGATGAAGCCGAACGCCGCCCACCGCTCCTCCAGGTGGGATATCGGCATGCGGACCAGGTGGGCACTGCCGTCGGTGGTGTGCAGCCGCACATAGTCGCCCTCCGCCTCGACCCAGCGCACCTTGTCCCTGGGGATGAACCGGACCCGCCCGGCGGTCTCCACCGCGATCGTGGCGGCCGGGTCGTCATCCGATCGCGACGACTGAAGACGGCCGGCCGGATGGTTGAGCGCCCGGTCGAGCGCGGTGCCCAAGCGAGTCCGGGATACCGGCTTGAGCAAGTAGTCGCACGCACCGAGATCGAAAGCCCGGACCGCGTATTCCTCATACGCGGTGACGAAGACAATGGCCGGCGGTTCGGCGAACTTGCGCAGCACATTGCCAAGCTCGATGCCGTTGAGCGTGGGCATCCGGACGTCGAGGAAAACCACGTCATACGTGCGCTCGTGCAGATACCGGAACGCGTCCCTGGAATTGCGCACGGCATCGACCGGCGCCACAGAAAACGCGGTACGGAGCAGGTAGCTGAGTTCGTCGAGGGCCGGCCCCTCGTCGTCGATCACCAACGCGGATACGGTCATGTCGCGCTCACCGCCGGGAAGTACTTCGGCAGGTGCATGGTGACCTTCGTGCCCGCGCCCACCCCGGTTTCAATCGTCAGCCCGTGGTCGTCGCCGAACGTGGTACGCAGCCGCTCATCGACGTTGCGCAGCCCGACCGACTGGTCGCCGCTACGGCCCGCGAGCACGTCGGCGAGCCGCGCGGGATCGACACCGACGCCCTGGTCCTCGACCGTGACGATCGCTTCGTGGCCGCCGTCGAGCGCCGATATCCGCAGCTGGGCGGGGCCGGGGAACTGCTCGAGGCCGTGCCGGATGGCGTTCTCGACCAGCGGCTGGAGGACGAGGGACGGCACCCGCACCGGGAGCACCTCGGGCGCCACGCGCAGGCTGACCGCCAGCCGGTCGCCGAACCGGGCCCGCTCAAGCTCCAGGTAGGTGTCGACGAACCGCAGCTCTTCGGCCAGCGTGGCGTACTGGCTGTGCTCGCGGAATGCCCAGCGGATGAACTCCGCGAAGCCGACGAGCAGGTCCCTCGCCCGGTCCGGATCAGAGCGGACGAACGACTCGATCGCGGTGAGCGCGTTGTAGATGAAGTGCGGGCTGATCTGGGCGCGGAGGAAGTTCAGCTGGGCCTGCACCGTGCGGGTGCGTGACGCGTCCAGCTCGGCGAGCGCCAGGTGCGTGGACACGAACCTGGCGACCTCGGCGGCGGTCCGCATCAGCCCCGCGTCCGCGGACGGTCCGAGCGCCGCCAGGGCGCCGATGACCGCGCCGTCCACCGCGATCGGCACGGCCACCCCGGTCCGCATCGGGCAGTCGCTGCCGTGCAGGCAGCCCAGGTCCGCGGCGGACAGCAGTTGCGCCCGGCCGGAGGTCACCACGCCGTGCAGATGCCGGTCAAGCGCGTCGGAGTGCAGGTCAGAACCGTGACAGGCGAGCAGGCCGGTTCGGTCGGCGATGGCCACGGCCGGGGTGCCGAGCAGCTGGCGCAGGCTCGGCGCGGCCTTGACCGCCGCGCCGGGCGTGAGGCCCTCGCGCAGCACGGAAACGGCCTCGCTGGCCGTGTGCAGCGCCTCGTAGGTGGCCCGCTGCGGCGTGTCCACCCGGCGTGAGCTCCATCGCCAGAACAGCACCGCCCCGCACAGCACGGCGGCACCCGAGACGAGCACAACCGCGAGGACCGCCATCGCCGCACTATAAACCAGCGGACGTGACATCGGAATGCGACCAGGAATACCGACCGCTCGCCGGCCGGATATGACCGTTCCTCGCACGCACGGTCCCTTTCCGCGCGCCGGCGGTGACGTTCATCGCATGGCCGCGCTGCGCGACCGCGGGACGCCATATCGTCCCCGCCAAGTGCCTTCGGCATTGACGCAACGGAGGAATATATGGCCGACGTAGCCCCTACCGTCCAGGCTCCCGCCACTGTCTCGTCCTCGATCGCGGACCCGGCCCCGCTAGGCCTCGCCGGTTTCGCCCTCACCACCTTCATGCTTTCGGCCAAGAACGCCAACTGGATGTCGCACTCCAGCGGGCTGACGTTCCTCGGCTACGCCTTGGCCTACGGCGGCATCGTCCAGCTGCTCGCCGGCATGTGGGAATTCCGCAACCGCAACGTATTCGGCGCCACCGCGTTCGCCTCCTACGGCGCCTTCTGGATCGGCGTCTACTTCTACATCAAGGACGTCGGCGGCGGCCTGCTCGCCAAGGGCGCTATCGCGGACTTCAACCACGACCTGGGCTGGATCCTGCTCGCCTTCGCCGTCTTCAACACGTACATGCTGATCGCCAGCACTCAGGTCAACATGGCCGTCTTCCTGGTCTTCCTCACCCTGGAGCTCACCGAGATCGTCGGCGCCATCGCCAACTTCAACGCCGGCGCGCACGCCGATCCCACCGGCATGGTCAAGGTGGCCGGCTACATCGGCATCCTCACCGCAGTCGTCGCCTGGTACACCTCGGCGGCCGGCGTCGTCAACGGGATGGGCAGTCGGCTCAGGCTTCCCGTGGGCAGGCCCATGCTGTCCGACTGAGGGCCCGGAAACAGTAACCACCGGCCGTTCGGAGTAAATATTTATCCCGAACGGCCGGTGGTGCTTGGTTCGCGTCCCCTGCGCGGTCGCTCGTTCGTAGTGAGGTAGGAGCAACTGACCGCGGAGGTTCCGATGCAGTACGCCCTGATGATCTACGCCGAACCAGGCCTGGACGAGTCGCTGTCCGCCGCGGACCGCGCCGCGGCGAGCGCGGAGTTCCAGGCGCTGGCCGATGACCCGAGGTGCTTCGGCCACGCGCAGTTGCAGCCCGTCGAGGCTGCTCGGTGGAGATCAGGCCGGTGATGACCCGCTGAGCGCGCTCGAGCAGATCTTCCGTGACGAGTGGGGCCGGGTGCTGGCCTCGCTGGTCGGGTTCCTCGGTGACTTCGACAAGGCCGAGGAGGCCACGCAGGAGGCGTTCGCGATCGCCGCGGAGCGCTGGCCGGCGTCGGGCGTACCGCCCAATCCCGGCGGGTGGCTGGTGACGACGGCCCGCAACCGCGCGATCGACCGGATCCGCCGGGAGCGCACGCTGGCCGGGAAGATCCACCTGCTGTCGGAACCGGAGGCCGTGATGGACGAGTTCGACGACTCGGCGATCTTCGACGACACGGTGATCAAGGACGAGCGGCTCGAGCTGATCTTCACCTGCTGTCACCCGGCGCTGCCGCTGGACGGGCAGGTGGCGCTCACGCTGCGGGCCCTCGGCGGCCTGGAGACTGCCGAGATCGCGCGGGCGTTCCTGGTCTCCGAGGAGACCATGAAACGGCGGCTGACCCGCGCCAAGAACAAGATCAAGGCGACCGGGATCCCGTTCGCCGTGCCCGGCGCGCGCCTGCTGCCCGACCGCCTCGACGCGGTGCTTGCCGTCATCTACCTGATCTTCAACGAGGGATACGGCGGCCGGGGCGACCTCGCGGCCGAAGCGATCCGCCTGGCCCAGGTGCTCGCCACGCTCATGCCGGACGAGGCGGAGGCACACGGGCTGCTCGCGCTGATGACGATCCACCATGCCCGGCAGCGGGCCCGGTTCGCCGGCCAGGATCTCGTGCTGCTGGAGGACCAGGACCGTTCGCTGTGGGACATGGCCCAGGTCGCGGCCGGCCGGGCGGCGCTCGACCGGGCGGTCGCGCTCGGCGGCCGCGGCGCGTACGTCCTCCAGGCGGCGATCGCCTCGCTCCAGTCCGCCGACCCCATCGACTGGCCGCAGGTCGCCGAGCTGTACCGGCGGCTGGCTGCGCTGACCGGCTCCCTGGTGGTCGAGCTCAACCGGGCCGTGGCCCTCGGCAAGGTCGGCTCTGTGGCGGACGCGCTGCGCGTCGTCGAGGGCCTCGACCTGGACGGCTACCTGTATCTCCACTCGACCCGCGGCTGGCTGCTGCGGCAGCTCGGCCGGGACGCCGAGGCCGCGGCGGCGTACCGCCGCGCTCTGGAACTGGCCTCCTCGGTTCCCGAGCGGCGGTTCCTGGCCCGGCAAGTCGAGGAGCTGTCCCCCGAGGGACAGCCCGTTCGTGGTCTTGACGAGAGTCCGCGAACGGAAAGGAACGGTCCATGAGCAGCATGCTGATGGTGACCTCGAAGGTCAAGGAAGAATACGCCGCGAACGCGCAGGCGTCGGTCGACAAGCTCATCGCGGCGCTCGAGCGGGCGCAGCCCGCCGGCGTTCGGTACGCGGTGACCAGGCTCAACGACGGCGTCACGATTCTCGCGTTCCTGGAGATGGAGCCCGGCCAGCCGCATCCGCTCCAGGACATCCCCGAGTACACCGAACTGTTGCACGAGTTCGAGCCGTGGCGGGAGGGCCCCGCCAGCGCGGAGATGACGGTGCTCGGCTCGTACCACCTGTTCTGAGCCGATCGGGGGCTCGCCCGCCGTGCCCGGCGCCCGCCCTCATCCCGAGGGCGGGCCAGCCGGGTAACGTGGCGAGTTTTCCCATTGTGGTAAAACGACCCCCCGATCCGGGGGGCAATCCGGCACGAACGGTCTATCTTCCACGTTGATGCTTAGGCCGACCGACCCCGATCCCGACCCCCGCGCAGATCGCGCATACCCCTCCACTTTCAATCTATAGCGGACCCGGGGGCTTGCCGCAAGACCCAGGTCATGGCGCACAATGGGCGACCGAGGCCAAAACCTGCAGAGATGGGGGACCCGAATTGCGGGTAACGACCAGCGCGTTTGACCTTCCCGAGCGGCTCGCCGCCAAGGCTGACCCGGCGCTGATCGCCGACGACGAACGGCACTTCGCGGCCATCGCGCAAAGCCTGGCGGAGTCGATCGCCGACCTGACCGAGCGCCTGGACGCCGAACGCAAAGCACCCGGCGGCATCGGCCAGAAGGCGCTGGACCGGGACATGGAGATCCACCGGATGACCGCGCGCCTGCGCGCCCTGCGGCGCTTCGGCCTGGACCTGTGCCTCGGCCGCATCGTGCGCGCGGACGCTGGCACCGGCACCACGGGCGAGCCCGTGTACATCGGACGGCTCGGCCTGCGAGATTCCGGCGGCCGGCGGCTGCTGCTCGACTGGCGTTCTCCCGCGGCGGAGCCGTTCTTCGGCGCGACCCATGGCAATCCGATGGGTCTGGCGAGCCGCCGCAGGTATCGCTGGACTCGCGGGCGGATCAACGATTACTGGGACGAGGTGTTCACCCCTGACGGGCTGGAGGGGCACGCCGCGCTCGATGACCAGTCCGCGTTCATCGCCAGCCTGGGCGGCAGCCGGTCGGACCGGATGCGGGACGTGCTCGGCACGATCGCGGCCGACCAGGACGCGATCATCCGCGCGGGCTCCCGTGGCGCGCTCGTCGTCGACGGCGGTCCGGGTACCGGGAAGACGGTCGTCGCGTTGCACCGTGCCGCCTACCTGCTCTACTCCGATCCCCGCCTCGGGCACCACCGGGGCGGCGTGCTGTTCATCGGCCCGCACCAGCCCTACCTGGCCTACGTCGCCGACGTGCTCCCGAGCCTCGGTGAGGAGGGCGTGCAGACCTGCACCCTGCGGGACCTCCTCCCCGAGGGCGCCGCGGCGGCGGCCGAGCCCGACCCGGAGGTGGCCCGGCTGAAGTCATCCGCGGACCTCGTGCGGGCGATCGAGGCGGCCGTCACGTTCTACGAGCAGCCGCCCGCCACAGGCATAACGGTCCAGACCCACTGGTCCGACATCTACCTCAGCGCCGAGGACTGGACCGAGGCGTTCGAGGCACCGGAGCCCGGAACGCCGCACAACGAGGCGCGGTACCAGGTCTGGGACGAACTGCTCGCGATCCTGGTCGACAAGTACGACGGCGAGGACGTCCCGGAACAGCAACTGCGCAAGTCGTTGCAGCGGAACGAGGAGCTGCGCACCACGTTCAGCCGGGCGTGGCCGCTGCTCGACGCGACCGACATCGTCGGCGACCTGTGGTCCGTGCCTGCCTACCTGCGCAAGTGCGCTCCCTGGCTCAGCTCCGAGGAGATCAGGAAGCTTCAGCGTCAGGACGCCCGCGCCTGGACGGTGTCCGACCTGCCGCTGCTCGACGCGGCACGCCAGCGGGTCGGCGATCCAACGGCCGCGCGGCGCCTGCGCCAGCGTGGCGCCGCCATCGCCGCCGAACGTGAGCAGATGGCCCAGGTGGTGGACAACCTCATCGAGGCGGCCGACGACGAGTACGGCTTCGGCCTGGTGACGATGCTGCGCGGCGAGGACTTCAAGGAGGCCCTGGTCGACCAGGCCGCACTGCCCAGCGCCGACCCGGACCTGCTCGCCGGCCCGTTCGCGCACATCATCGTGGACGAGGCCCAGGAACTGACCGACGCGGAATGGCAGATGCTGCTGCTCCGCTGCCCGTCCCGGAGCTTCACGATCGTCGGGGACCGGGCTCAGGCCAGGCACGGGTTCACCGAGTCGTGGCGGGACCGCCTGGCACGGGTCGGATTCGACCGGGTCAACATCGCTTCGCTGACGATCAACTACCGGACCCCGGAAGAGGTCATGGCGCAAGCAGAACCGGTCATCCGGGCCGTGCTCCCGGACGCCAACGTGCCCACCTCCATCCGCAGCGGCGGCGTTCCGGTCGTGCACGGATCCGTCGCGGATCTCGGCGAGATCCTCGACGCGTGGCTCGCCGCCAACGCCGAAGGCGAGGGCATCGCCTGCGTCATCGGCGTTGGCGATCTCGGGTTCCAGGCAACGCCGCGGGTCCGGGCGCTGCCCCCGGAACTGGCCAAAGGGCTCGAGTTCGACCTGGTGGTGCTCGTCGAGCCGGAGAAGTTCGGCGAGGGCATCGAAGGAGCGGTGGACCGCTATGTCGCGATGACCCGGGCAACCCAGCAACTGGTGATACTGACGAGCGTGATAGCGCGGACGGGGCAAAACGCGCCACAATAGTCGCAAGACGTGCCAGTCTTACGGGGCGCCCTTGACATGACCGCGAGCACGGTCCCGGACCTTGATGTCCGCGACTCGGCTGGCCCGATGGGCCTCGGTAGCGTGGTGGTTTTCCCCTTTGTGGTAGCGGGACCCCCGTTCACGAGGGCCGATCCACCACAAAGGGGAAATCGTCCACGTTGTTGACGGGACTGCCGTGCACTCCTGTCCCGGTAGCCGCACACTGCACTCCAGGCACAGGCTGCGCGTGCCGGCGGCCAGACCAGGCGGCGGCCCGGGGTCATGCGCGCGCAATTCGCCAACACGAGTCAAATGCCCGGTTCGCCCGGCACTCGGGCGCGAGCGGGACATCAGGTGTGGGGCCGCGCGATCCGGGCAGGGTTCTCGACGCCGCACAGGCGGCGGCAACGACGCCGCACAGGCGGCGGCAACGACGTCGCAAGGCGGCAACACGCGGCAAGGAGGACACCGTGGCGATCGCGACCGTCAACCCCGCGACCGGGGAGACCGTTAAGACCTACGACGAGATGAGCGAGGCGGACGTCGAGCGCTGCCTGGCCGCCGCGGCGACGGCCCACGCCAGCTACCGGCTGACCACCTTCGCCGACCGATCCGAGTGGATGCGGAACGCGGCCGCGATCCTGGACGCGGAACAGGACCAGGTCGCGGCCATGATGACCACCGAGATGGGCAAAACCCTGGCCGCCGCCAAGCAGGAGGCGGCCAAGTGCGCCACCGCGTGCCGGTACTACGCCGAACACGCCGAACGGTTCCTCGCCGACGAACCCGCCGACGCGCAAGCCATCGGCGCGCACCGCGCCTACGTCAGCTATCAGCCGCTGGGGCCGGTGCTGGCCATCATGCCGTGGAACTTCCCGCTCTGGCAGGCGATGCGGTTCGCCGCGCCCGCCCTGATGGCCGGTAACACCGGGCTGCTCAAGCACGCCTCGAACGTGCCGCAGACCGCGCTGTTCCTCCAGGACCTGTTCGCCCGGGCCGGGTTTCCCGCCGGGACCTTCCAGACCCTGCTGGTCGGCTCCGCCCGGGTCGAGGCGATCCTGCGCGATCCGCGGGTGGTGGCCGCCACGCTCACCGGCTCCGGACCGGCCGGATCCTCGGTGGCCGCGATCGCCGGCAGCGAGGTCAAGAAGGTCGTACTCGAACTCGGCGGCAGCGACCCGTTCGTGGTCATGCCGTCCGCCGACCTGACCAGGGCCGCCGAGGTCGCCGCCGTGGCGCGCTGCCTGAACAACGGCCAGTCCTGCATCGCGGCCAAGCGCTTCATCGTCCACGACGCGGTCTACGACGAGTTCGAGCGGCTGTTCACGGCGCAGATGGCGGGCAAGAAGGTCGGCGACCCCATGGCGGAAGAGACCGACGTCGGCCCGCTCGCCTCCGAACAGCAGCGCGACGACGTCGAGCACCTCGTCGCCGACGCGGTGGCCAAGGGCGCCCGCGCGCTGTGCGGTGGCGCCGCGCCCGAAGCACCCGGCTTCTACTACCCGCCCACCGTGCTGACCGATATCACCGAACAGATGCGCGTGCACACCGAGGAAGTCTTCGGCCCGGTGGCCACCTTGTACCGCGTGCCGGACATCGACGCGGCCATCGAGCTTGCCAACGCCACGGCGTTCGGCCTCGGTGCCAACGCCTGGACCAGCGACGCGGCCGAGCAGGCCCGGTTCATCCGCGATCTTGCCGCAGGCATGGTCTTCGTCAACGGCAACGTGACGTCATATCCGCAGCTGCCGTTCGGCGGCGTCAAGACCTCGGGCCACGGCCGCGAGCTTTCCGTCCACGGCATCCGCGAGTTCTGCAACGCCAAGTCCGTCTGGATCGGCGCCTAGGTGCCCACGCTGGTCAGGCCGGCCAGCGCGGGGCACCGTTGCGACCTATGCGCCGAGCAGCGTCAGGCGTGCACGTCGATGCAGAAGATGCCCATGATGACGTAGTCCCTGCCGTTGTATAGCCAGGTTCTGCTGCAGTAGTTTCCGGGAGTAACGTCATACTGCGGCACCGGGTTGTTCCAGTTGCATTGCGGGCCGGTCTTGTATGCGGGCAGGTTGAACTGCGGGCAGTTCTTGATGGTCCCGTCCGGGCCGTAGATCTCGACATGGAGGTTGTTGAGGGCGGCGTCTGACGAGTTGATGGATTTTCCGCTTATCGCATCGACCTTGAGGCCTCCGCCTATCACTTGAGTGCATTGTTGCACCAGGACTTCCGGATATCCGTCGGGGGCACAGCCGGTAGCGCTGAACGGCACCACGGCTGACTGAATCGCTGACCCGGTCGCGGCGCTCGCCGCGCTGGCGGGCAATGCGAGAGCCGCTATGGCGAATGCGACCCCGAGGATATAGACGGCGCGTCTGGAAAACGAACGCATATTGCACCCCTCTGCGCTAGATGAGACACTCCCGTTCCTTGAGCATGCGGGAGTCCGATACCGTGCCGATCACGTCCGGATCACGTCGGCCTCGGTCAGGCCGACGCGGGTCTGGAGCCGGCGCAGCGGCGCGGGCGCGTACCACGCGGCCCGGCCGAGTAGCCGCTGGCAGGCCGGCACCAGCACGGCGCGGACCAGCGTCGCGTCGACGATCACCGCGAATCCCGCGCCGACGCCGAACAGCTGGAGGAAGCTCACCGAAGCGGACCCGAGGGCGAACAGCGTCACCGCGATCAGCGACGCGGCGGTGGTGACGATGCGTCCGCTGCGGGTCAGCCCTTCGGTCACCGCCGCGCGATTGTCCAGACCCTGGTCGTGCAGTTCCTTGATGCGGCTGAGCACGATGACCTCGTAGTCCATCGACAGGCCGAACGCGATGCAGAACAGCAGCACCAGCATGCTGGTGTCCACCGGCAACGCGGTGAACCCCAGGACCCCGGACAGGTGCCCCTGCTGGAAGATCCACACCGTCAGCCCCGCGGTCGCGGCGAGCGTGATCGCGTTGAGCAGGAGGGAGCGGATCGGCTGCACCACCGAACCGGTGAACAGGAACAGCACGGTGAGCGTGGTCAGCACGATCAGCAGCGCGGCCAACGGCAGCCGGGTGCCGATCGCGTGCTTGGTGTCGATCAGCTCGGCGGTCTGCCCGCCGACGTACACCCGGGCGCCGGACGGGCCGGCGAGCCCGCGGACGGTGCGGACCAGGTCCTGAGCGACGGCTGAGCGCGGGTCGGCCGCGCTCACCACGGACAGCCGCTGCGCGGTGGGCCGCGCGAGGGCAGGGTCGGCGGAACCGGCCAAGGCTTTCCCGTGGACGAACGTCGCGACGCTGGTCTCGACCCGCGCGACGCCGGCCAGGCCGGAAAGGCGGACAGCGTACGAGGTCACCGCGGCGCGGTCCAGCGGACCGTCGGCGACGACGTTGAGCGCGGTGGCGCTGTCGCCGGTGAAGTCGGAGCGCAGCACGTCGCCCACCGTCCTGCTCTGGGTGGCAGTCGGCAGCACCCGGTCGTCCGGCGTGCCGAACGCGATGTGCCGCAGCGGCAGCGCGATCAGCACGAGCACGGCGAGCACCGGTATCGCGATCACCGCCGGGCGCCGCATCGCCTGCCCGGCGAGCCGGCCCCAGAACGGCGCCGCGGTGGACGGCTCGCGCGTGCGCGCCCACGGCAGCCGGCCGGCGTTCACGCGCCGGCCGAGCACGGCCAGCATCGCGGGCAGCACCACGACCGCGGCGACCATCGAGATCAGCACCACGCCGATCCCCGCGTACGCGAACGAGCGCAGGAAGTACAGCGGGAACACCAGCAGCACGGCGAGCGCGGCCACGACCGTCGCGCCGCTGAACACGATCGTGCGCCCGGCCGTCCGCAGGCTGCGCAGTACCGCCTGAGCTGGTTCCTGCCCGCGCCCCAGCTCCTCGCGGAAGCGGCTGATCATCAGCAGCGCGTAGTCGATGGCCAGCGCCAGGCCGAGCGCGGTGGTCAGGTTGATCGCGTAGATCGCCACGCTGGTCACCGAGCCGAGCACGGACAGCTCGGCGAACGTGCCGAGGATCGCGATCATCCCGATCGCCAGTGGCAGCAGCGCGGCCACGACGCTGCCGAACGCGAACACCAGCAGCGCCAGCGTGACCGGCACCGCGATTCCCTCCGCGGAGCCCAGGCTCTTGAAGACCTGTCCGACGATGTCGTTGCCGATCGCCGCGTCGCCGCCGACCGTGACGTCGACCTGCCCGCTGTGTGATCGCAGGCCCGCCAGCTGCGCCGAGCTGAGATCGAGGTCGCTCCTGGTGCTGCCAAGGACGAGCGCGTACTTCCCGTCCGTCGATCGCAGGCCGGGGTTTCCCGTCTGCCAGTAGGACACCACGTCCGACACGCCCGGCACCTTCGCGAGACGGCGCGCCGCCTCGGCCCCCGCCGCTCTGGCCGGCGCACCATCCACCGTCCCGGCTTCGGCATGGACCAGCAGAACGACGCCGGTGCTTCCTCCGAAGCGCTGGTCAGTCAGCGTCTGCGCGACGGTCGAATCGGCGCCCGGATCCTGGAAACCGCCGGTCTTCAGCTTGCCGAACGCGCCGACCCCGAGCACGCCGAACCCGATCACCGCCAGCAAGGCCGCGACCAGCACCAGCCGGGCGCGCCGCACCACAAAGTTTGCTATCGACCAGTTCATGCCGGAACGGTAAGAATTCCGGCCCCGGCAAGGCGTCACCCAAAGGTGCCCACCCGGTGGAAGGTCCCCCGCTAACCCGAAAGTGCTAGCGCCCGCCCGAGCCCCCGGCTGACGAAAGATTGCGGACAGTTACCCCCCCGAACTGGGTGGGTAACTGTCCGCAATAATCGCGCCAGCCTGATGCGTGCCCGGAATATGCGGATATATCCGGCGCGGGGCGGGTGCTGGGGGATGGGGCGGGTGCTGGGGGATGAGGCGGGTGCTGGGGGATGAGGCGGGTGCTAGGGGAGCAGGCCGAGTTCGCGGGCGCGCGCGGCGGCTTCGGTCCGGTTGGCGGCGCCGAGCTTGCCCAGCACGTGGGTCACGTGCTTCTTGACCGTGTCGAGCGCCACCACCAGTTCGTGGGCGATGCGCTGATTCGACCTGCCCGCGGCGATCAGCCGCAGCACGTCAAGCTCGCGGTCGGTGAGCGGTTCGGCCAGGCCGGGCGGCGCCGTGGCGGCTCGCCTTGGCGGTACCTGGCCGCAGGCGCGCCGGAGCGTGTCCAGGTAGCCGGGGTCCACGCGGTCGGCCGGCGCGGCGGACAGCAGTGCGTGCATCGGCGCGCCCTCGTCGGCGAAGACCCGGACGTAGCCGGGCCGGCGGGCGAGCGTCACCGCCTCGGTCAGCGCGTCGAGGGCGTCGGTGCGCTCGCCGTTGGCGGCGAGGGCGAGCGCCCGCAGCGCCTGGATCTCAATGATGCTCGCGGTGCGTTCCTGGCTGACCGCGGCGTCGAGCAGCCGCCGCAGCAGCGTCAGCGCCTGACCGGTGTCGTGCTGGGCGAGCAGCACCCGGGTCAGCACCAGGTACTCCGCCTCCCGCCGGTAATCCGGCTCGTCGTCCGGGCTCAGGCCTGCCGCCTTCGCCCACTGGGCGGCCGCGGGCACGTCGCCCTGGGCCAGCAGCAGCCGCGCGCGCACCGGGTTGAGCATGGCGATCACCTGCGGACTCAGCTCGAGCTGCCCGGCCTCGTCGAGCGCGGCCAGAGCCCCGGCCGGGTCGCCCTGCGCCTGCCGGATCCTGGCCAGCGTGGCCAGGCCGGTGCCCAGCGGCGTCTTGTAGGCGAGCTGGCGGCACAGCGCGATCCCCTGGGTGGCGTGGTCAAGGGCGGCGGTCAGCTCGTTCCGCTCGTACCGGATCTGAGCCAGGCCCACATGGGCCATGCCGGCGCTGCTCTCGTCGGCTGCGGCCAGCGCTTGCTGGCAGGTCGCCAGCGCCGCGTCCAGGTTGCCCAGGGCGCGCTGTACCTCACCGAGGTCGTAGCCGGCCCGCATGGCGAGAAAGCCGGCGAAGAACGCGTCAGCCTCCCGTCGTTCGGCCAGAACTTCTGAAAGGCCGCGCTCGGCCGACGCGAGCCGGCCGCACTGCCAGTCCGCCACCGCCTGGTTCCAGCGCACAAACGAGCGCATCAGCCAGTCGTCGTCGCCCAGCTCGGCCAGCGCCTGCCGGTTGCGGTCGGCGGCGAGTGCGGTGTTCCCCCGAAGCCGCGCGAGCACGGCGCGCAGCAGCGCGATCGCCGCGGGAACGTTGGCCAGCACGCTCGCCGGCCGCCCGCCGGGCGGCTCGAACGGTTCGTCGCCGCCGTCCGCGAAGGCGCGGTCGGCGCCATCCACCAGGGCCTCGAGGGCGTCCAGCTGGAATCCCATCGCGGCGCCGTACGCCTGGGCCAGGTATATCCGCGGGCGGTCGCGCACCGCCTCGGCCGGCAGCGCGGAAAGCCAGCGGCGCAGGGTCACGCCCTCGCCGCGGCCGAGCAGGATCTCAACGTTCCGCTCGACGAGCCGGGCCGCCCAGACGGCGTCCTGCGCCGCGAGCGCGTGCCGCACCGCGTCGTCGGCCAGGTCGTGCTCGTCGCACCAGGCGGCCGCGGCCCGGTGCAGGGCCAGCGCACGGCCGGGCTGCTCAGCCCGCAGCCGGACGCGGAGCAGGTCGGCGAACAGGTGGTGGTACCGCCACCAGCCGCGCACCTGATCCAGCGGCACCAGGAACAGGCCCGCCCGCTCGATGTCCTGGAGCATCGCCTGGCTGCCGGTGCGGCCGGTGACCGCATCGCACAGCTCCCCGGACAGGCGCTCAAGCACCGAGGTCTCCAGCAGGAACGTGCGCACCTGCTCGGTCTGGCCGTCCAGGACCTCGTCGGCCAGGTAGTCAAGCACAAAGCGGTGGCTGCCGCTGAACGCCGCCACGAAACCGGCCGGATCCGCCTGTCCGCGCAGTGACAGCGCGGCGAGCTGCAGTCCAGCGGCCCATCCTTCGGTGCGGGCCGTCAGCGCGGCCACCGCCGGGCCGGGCAGGCCCGGCGCCGCCGCCTCGGCCAGCAGCGCGGCCGCCTCCTCGGCAGTGAACCGGAGCTCGGCGACGCGCAGTTCGGCCAGCTGGCCGCGGGCCCGGAGCCGCGCCAGCGGCAGCGGCGGGTCCGCCCGGCTGGAGACCACGACGCCCAGGGTCGGGGGCAGGTTTTCCAGCAGGAACGCCACGGACTCGTGCACCGGCGCGGAATCGACGAGGTGGTAGTCGTCCAGCACGAGCAGCAGCTCGCCGTTGTCGGGCTGGGCGGCCAGCTCGTTGATCACGGCCGTCACCAGGGCGGTAACCGAACCCGGGGCCGACGGTCCGAGCAGCGGGCCCACCTGGGCGGCCAGCCCTGGCCGGACCCGGTCCAGCGCGGCCACCGCATAGCGCCAGAACCGCGCCGGGTCGCTGTCGTCGGCATCCAGACCCAGCCACGCCACCTGCCGCTCGCCACTGCGGGCCCAGTCGGCCAGCAGCGCCGTCTTGCCGGAACCGGCCGGAGCGCACACCAGCACCCGGCCCCGCGCCGCACCCTGGCTGAGTGCCCGCACCAGACGCGGGCGCGGCACGAAACCCGGCGGCGGCCACGGCAGGTGCAGCTTGGTGGCCAGCAGGACGTCCTCCACAGCACGACGGTACCCCGCCGGGCGGGTGCACCGAGATTCCACCGTGATAGCACCTTCGGGTGACGCGCCGCCGCCGCGTCCGCGCTTACCGTCCAGAGATGACGAGAGCACAGCCGGCCTGGTATGAGATCCGCGTGGCGGGTGCGCTGGACGACCGGTGGGCCACCTGGTTCAACGGCCTCCAGGTCAGCGGCCATGGCGACGAGACGGTCATCCGCGGCCTGCTGCCCGATCAGCCCGCGCTGCACGGGCTGCTGACCAGGGTCCGGGACCTCGGGCTCGACTTGATCTGCGTGCGCCGGCTCGAGATGGAGGGAACTGGCAGTGACTCTTGACGTAACCGGGCTGGTGGCAGTCGCGGAGGAGGTGGTCGCCGCCAGTCCGGAGCAGGTGTGGGACATGGTCGCGGACGTCACCCAGGTTGGCGGGTGGAGCCCGGAGTGCATCGGGGCGGCCTGGCTCACCGAGCCCGGCCTGCCGCGGCCCGGCGCCAGGTTTACCGGGCGTAACCGGTTCCCGGACGGATTCGAGTGGCAGGTGACCTGTGTGGTCACCGAAGCGGACCGGCCCCGCACGTTCGCCTGGGTGGTGCTGGATGACGACAGCGCTGACCCGGCCCGCCCGTCCTCGCTGTGGCGGTACCGGATCGACGCGCTCCCGGGCGGCGGCAGCTTCGTCCGGCAGCGCTTTGTCCACGGACCAGGCACCAGCTTCCTGCGGATCATCGCCGGGAAGGCGCCGGACCGGGCCGATGAGATCATCGCCGCCAGGCTGGACGCGCTGCGGGCCAACATGAGCGCCACCCTGGGCGCGATGAAGGCCGCCGCGGAGCGCTAACTACGCCCGAATGGTGAGTGAATAGCGATTTTGGGCCCTTGTGTTCGGCTTGGTCCGTGGGACGATACGGGTGAGTGGTTATCCGTGTACCACGCGTGAGCTTCTCTCAGGGCCTGGAGGGTTTCATGATCGGGTGGAAAAAGCTATGCGCTGCCGCCATCGCCATCGTCGTTCTGACTATCCCCGGGTTTTTGCTCAGCCCGGTAAACCCGGCCTCCGGCGCGGGACACCCGGCTTCGGGCGTCGGCTCGTGCACGCTCAAGGGCTGGAACCCCGGCACTGACCCGGAAGACGCCAAGGACCTTCCCGTCGGCGACCGGCACCAGACGTACATACCCGACAACTACGACTGCAACGGCGCGAAGTTCGCCGCGCCGGGCGTCGAATTCGCCAAGTTCCCGCAGCCGCGCAACTTCCACGTCACCGACGTGCACACGTCCCAGCAGACGCGCGTCTGCCAGGCGGGGGCCTGCACCATGCAAAAGCAGGCAGTGTGGCGGCCCGCCGCGGCGACCAATCCGCTGGCGCCGTACTTCCCGCCGTTCACCCACTTCGTGATCCTTTACCGGGAGAACCACACCTTCGACGACTACCTCGGCGACTGCGCCACCACGGTCCAGGCCGGCTGCAACGGCCAGGTGGAGAGCACGAACCACATCAGCTCGGTTCCCCAGCTGCACGCGCTCGCCAAGCAGTACGCGCTGGACGACTCCTACAGCACGGGCACCCAGCCGCCGAGCGGCCCGAACCACTGGTGGCTGTTCTCCGCCCAGTCGTCGTCCAGCTCGCAGCAGCAGTCCTACCCCTCGGCCACCGGCACGGCGTTCGACCGCTTCCTTAACGGCGACACCGGCCCCTCCGGCGGCGAGGGCACCAACGCCTGCACCGCGCAGACCAGTTCGGGCAGCGGCAGCAGTCCGTACACGATGTCCCTGAACGGTGACTTCTACTGGATGCTGAACAGCGGCAGCGGGTACTGGCGCGACCCCGCGACCGGCAAGCTCGAAGTCCTGCCGGTCGACCGCCCCGGCACGACGATCCCGGAGGAACTGCACTACAACGAGTACACCTGCTCCGGGCAGAACATCCCTGACACAACCGTCGCGAACGACTATCTGAGCTCCGTGGCCGCCAACGGCCTGCCGGCCTACTCGTACGTGGAACTGTTCAACGACCACCCGGGCACATTCCAGGACATCCCGACCAACGACTCGGTGACCAAGCAGATCGTCGACACGATCATGGGCAACTCGGCCTACGCGAACAACACGCTGATCATCGTGACCGAGGACGACACGCAGAACGGTAACAATGGCCCGGACCACGTCAGCAACACCTTCCGCGTGCCACTGGTCGTCATCGCGTCGCCGACGTACATGAAGCAGCACTACCTCTCGCACGTCGCGTACACGACGAGCAACGTGCTGGCCGCGATGGAGCGGGTTATGCAGAACGTGCACGCCGGCGCCATCGACCCCAACGACAACCTCGGTCTGTCCACGTTCCCGATGACGACCGCGGACCAGGCGGCCCTCGGCGACCCGCTGGAGGACTTCTGGATCCAGGGCTCCACCCCGCTGACCGCCGCCGCGGGCGCCTCGCCGACCACCGGCAACGCCCCGTTGAGCGTGTCGTTTACCGGATCGGCCACCGGCGGGACGGCGCCGTATTCGTACAGCTGGAACTTCGGTGACGGGTCGTCGAGCACGGCGCAGAACCCCAGCCACACGTACAGTTCCGCCGGTACCTTCACGGCGACGCTGACGGTGACCGACAGCTCGTCGCCGGCCAAGACGGCCACGGCGACGGCCACCGTCACGGTCAGCGCCGTCGGCAACCCGCTGGCCGCCACCGCCTCGGCGGTGCCGACCTCGGGCCAGATCCCGCTGGGGGTCGCCTTCACCGGCACCGCCACCGGCGGGAATCCGCCGTATTCGTACAGCTGGAACTTCGGTGACGGGTCGTCGAGCACGGCGCAGAACCCCAGCCACACCTATAGCGCGGCCGGTACCTACACCGCGACGTTGACCGTGACCGACAGCTCGTCCCCGGTCAAGACGGCCACGTCGACCGTCACGATCACCGCCTCACCCGTGCAGGGGACGCCGCCCGGCGCGCCCACCGGGCTGACCGCGACCGCGGGTACCGGCCAGGTCTCGCTGAGCTGGACACCGCCCGCGAGCAACGGCGGCGTCAACATCACGTCGTACCGGGTGTACCGCGGCACGTCGAGCGGCACCGAGACGCTGCTGACGTCCGGTGGCTGCAGCGGCCTGGGCGCGGTGACCTCGTGTACCGACACCGGCTTGACCAGCGGGCAGGCCTACTTCTACAAGGTCAGCGCCGTGAACGCGATCGGCGAGGGCACGCAGAGCAACGAGGCTAGCGCCACGCCGGCCGGCGGTGGCTGCACCGCGGCGCAGCTGCTCGGCAACCCCGGTTTCGAGAACGGCAGCAGCAACCCAGGACCGTGGGCGGTGACCTCTACCCACACCCCGGTCGAGGTGATCAACAGCAGCTCCTCGGAACCGCCGCACAGTGGCACCTGGGATGCCTGGCTCGACGGCTGGGGCAAGACGACGACAGACACGCTGTCGCAATCGGTCACGCTGCCCACCGGGTGCACCAACTACAACTTCAGCTTCTGGCTGCATATCAACACCGCGGAAACGTCCACAACCACGCAGTTCGACAAGCTGACCGTTCAGGTGCTCAACAGCTCCGGGACGGTGCTGGCCACCCTGCACACATACTCCAACCTCGACCACAACACCGGGTACACCCAGCGCAGCTTCTCGCTGAGCGCGTACGCCGGACAGCACATCACGCTGAAGTTCACCGGCAGCGAGGACTTCGAGCTGCAGACCTCGTTCGTCATCGACGACACCGCCGTCAACGTGAGTTAGCGCTCTTGTGTTTGAATTCTGACAGGGTCCGGCGGTCGTCCTGGGCAGTGGCCCAGGGCGACCGCCGGTCCGTGCTGTCCGCACGCGGTATGGAATGATCAACACGTAAATCGGGGGAGAAATCGGGGAGAAAGGTGGCAATGGCCGAACAGGACGAGCTGCGCCGCCAAGACCATTGGCAGGCGCTCGGCATCCGCACGGACATACCGCATCCGGCACGGGTCTACGACTACCTGCTTGGCGGCAAGGACAACTTCGCCGCCGACCGGGAGGCGGCGGATATGTCGCTCAGGATCTCCCCGGAGGTCCTGGACAGCGCGCGTGCCAACCGCAAGTTCCTTATCCGCGCTGTGGAGTTCCTGCGCGACAGCGGAATCCGCCAGTTCCTCGACGTGGGGACCGGGCTGCCGACCAGCCCGAACACCTACGAGGTAGCCCAGTTGGGGCACCCCGAGGCCCGGGTCGTCTATGTCGACAACGATCCCGTCGTCTTCCTGCACGCCGAATCGCTGATGGCCGACAACCAGACCACCACGGTAGTCCGTGCCGATCTGCGTGACGTCTCCGAGGTTCTCGCGGCGGCTGGCAAGCTGCTCGACTTCACCAAGCCCGTGGGCTTGCTGTTCGTGGCGTGCCTGCACAACATCCCCGATACCGACGACCCCGCGGGCATCGTCGCCCGCTACCTGTCGGCGCTCGCGCCCGGGAGTTACCTGGTCATCTCCCACGCCACGGACGAACTCGCCCCCGACCGGATGCACGAGATCACGGCGGAATACGAGAAGCGGGGCACGGTCTTCGTCGGCCGGGGCAAGGCGGCGATCCAGCGGATGTTCAACGGCTGGGACCTGATCGATCCCGGGGTCGTGATCGCGTCCTACTGGCGCCCCGACTCCGGTCAGCCGGACCACAACGCGGATCGCGTCTGGGCCTACTGCGGTGCCGCCCG
Organism: Streptosporangiaceae bacterium; assembly: GCA_035651595.1. Classification (GTDB taxonomy): domain Bacteria; phylum Actinomycetota; class Actinomycetes; order Streptosporangiales; family Streptosporangiaceae; genus JAFARZ01. The sequence goes on from DASRFJ010000321.1 coordinate 30,018, forward strand.
CAACCCCGGCTAAGGGATCGTTCGGCGGTCGCCCCTCGGCGTCCTGAGGGCCGTGCTTCCGCTGCCCGCGCCGAATGAACCGGAACATTTAGCCCATTCCGGGCGCGCCGACAGGCGGGCCAGATTATTGCGGACACTTACCCCCCCAAAATGGGAGGGTAAGTGTCCGCAATAATTTCGAAACGCCTTCTAGATCGAAAGCTACCGCCGAACGTACCGGGCGGAAACGGGTCGCGGGGAATCACCACCGAGATGGTGAGGCCCCCGGCAGGCTGGCTCCGCGCGGTGAGGGCCGCATGGTGTGCGGTGCCGACCGACCTCGCGATGGAAAGACCAAGGCCGACACCGTCACGGACACCGGTCCGAGCCGTCATGCGCCGGAACGGCTCGAACAGCGAGGGCACGGCCTCGTCCGCGATGAACGGGCCGCTGTTGGCGACTTCGAGGTAGACGGACCGATCATTGCTGCCGGTGCGCAGCCTGATCCAGCCGCCGGGTTCGTTGTGCCGGACCGCGTTGTCGATCAGGTTCGAGATCATCCGCTCCAGCAGCTGAGGGTCTCCGGTTGTCTCGGCCGGGTCCAGCTTCGAATCGATCCGCAGATCCAGGCGTTCGATCTCCGCGGCGGCGGCGTCGATCGCGTCCTCTGCCCAGGTAGCCAGGTCGGTGAACTCGGTGCTGAGCGTGCCCTGGTCGCTCACGGCCAGGGTGAGCAGCGCCTCGATCATGCTCTCCGCCCGGTCGACCGAACGCCGCACCCGCACGGCCATGTCGGTGAGCTGTCCCGCCGTCGGGGATGGCTTGGCCAGGGCCACGTCGATCGCCGTGCGCATCACGGTCAGTGGCGTGCGTAGTTCGTGCGAGGCGTTGGCGACGAAGCGGCGTTGGGCGGCGAACGCCGCGTCGAGTCGCTCGAGCATGTCGTCGAAGGTGTCGGCCAGCTCCTTGAGCTCGTCCCTGGGCCCGGTCAGCGCCAGCCGCTCGCCGAGGTGCTGCTCGGAGGCGCGGCGGGCGGTTCCGGTGATCACTCGCACTGGGCGGAGCACGCGGCCGGACATGAACCAGCCCAGGCCGCCCGACGCCACTGTCATGACGCCGAGACCGGCGAGGGAGAACGCCAGCAGGCTGCTCAGCGCGCCTTGGCGCTGCGCCTGCCAGCCCGAGGCGGTGCCGGCGTAGTAGGCCCCCATCAACTGCTTGCACGCGAACATAAGCTGCGTCGGGATAGAGATCACGTGCTTGGGCGTTCCGATTGGCGCGAACCCCGCCGGTTGGCACGCCTGCCTCAGGTCGTTCAGCTCCTGACTGCTCACCGTCGCCGGGGGATGCGTGGGAAGGCTATTCGCGACCAGCGCATAGGTGAGGGCGAGCAATGCCGACCCGGCGGCGAAGAACAGCATGGCGTACAGCAACGTGAGCCGGGTCCTGACCTTCTGCGGCCAGAACCTGCGGACCGGGCGCGGGGTCACGGCAGCCGGTAACCGCAGCCGACCACGGTGTCGATCGGGTCGGGTTCGCCTAGCTTGCGCCGCAGCCGGCCGATCGTCACCGTTACCGTGCGGGTGAACGGGTCGGCGTTCTCGTCCCAGACCCGTTCGAGCAGGTCCTCGGTGCTGACCACGCCCCCGTCGGCGACCAGCAGCTCCTCGAGTATCCCCATCTCCTTGCGGGTGAGTGACAGCGGCCGGCCCGCCCGGCTCACCCGGCGGCGGGCCCGGTCGAACACGATGTCGCCGTGCGCGATCACCGGGGCGGCGGCCGGGGCACGCCGGGCCAGCGACCGGACCCTGGCGACAAGCTCCTCGAACGCGAACGGCTTGCCCAGGTAGTCGTCGGCGCCGAGGTTGAGACCCTGCACCCGGTCGCCCACCGTGGCGGCCGCGGTCAGCATCAGGATGCGCGCCGCCGAGCGGGACCCGATCAGCGTGGCGCAGACCGCATCGCCGTGGATCTTGGGCAGGTCCCGGTCGAGGACCACCACGTCGTAGGTGTTCATCAGCGCCTTCTCGATCCCAGTCGGCCCGTCATAGGCCACGTCCGCGCCGATGCCCTGGTCACGAAGGCCGTCGGCGATGTCGTCCGCCAGCTCGGCCTGATCCTCGACCACCAGCACACGCATAGGGTCATGATGCCTCGCAGGGGATCACACGTGCATCACATGACGCCGTCAGGCCGCCCCAGCCGCCAGCTCCCGACCTGGCCTTTCCCGCGACGCCGTTCCCGCGGCGGGCCGCGGGAACGGCGCCGCGCTTGATGTCCGTGTGACGCCCGGCGGCATATGCCTTGTCGCATGAGCATGAACATCATCGAAGCCAGCGGCCTAGGCAAGCGCTACGGCGGCACCTGGGCGCTGCGCGACTGCACACTGGAGGTCCCCGCCGGTCACGTGGCCGCGCTGGTGGGGCCGAACGGCGCGGGCAAGTCCACGCTGCTGAACCTGGCCGTCGGCCTGACGGCACCGTCCGCGGGCGGGGTGACGGTGCTCGGCGGCCGGCCCGCCGGATCGCCGGCCGCTCTGGACGGCATCGCGTTCGTCGCCCAGGACACCCCGCTGTACAAGAACCTGTCGGCCGCGGACATGATGCACCTGACCCGCAACCTGACCCGGCATTTCGACCAGCACTACGCGCAAACCCGGCTGGACGAGCTCGGTATCCCGGTCAAGCGGAAAACGGGGAAGCTGTCCGGCGGCCAGCAGGCGCAGCTGGCGCTGACCCTTGCGCTGGCCCGCCGGCCGCGGCTGCTGGTGCTGGACGAGCCGGTGGCCATGCTCGACCCGATTGCCCGGCACGACTTCATGGCCACGGTGCTCGCCGCCGCCGGCACTGGCGTCGCGGTGCTGCTGTCGTCGCACGTGCTTACCGAGCTGGAGCGGGTTGCCAGCTACCTCATCCTGCTGTCGCGTGGACAGGTGCGGCTCGCCGGGACGGTGAGCGACCTGCTAGCCAGCCACCGCCAGGCAGGTCTGGAAGAACTCGCCCTGGCTTACCTGCGCGAGAACACGGCCGGGGTGACCAAATGACCGCGCTGGCCGGGCCGGCCCCGCTGCCGTGGCGGCGGATGGCCTGGGTCACCTGGCGGCACCATCGCGTCGCGCTGGCCGGGGTGGCCACACTGCTGGGCGTGCTGGCGGTGTACTTGTGGGTGGCCGGCCTGCAGTTGCACCACGCCTACGCCGTAGCGACCGCGTGCCAGCCGGCCAGCTCAGTGGCTTGCCAGAACATGATGGAGAACTTCGATGGCAGCTATAGCTCGCCGGCGCAGACGATCGTGGCCCTGCTGCACGTGGTGCCCGTGCTGATCGGGGCGTTCGTCGGGGCGCCGGTGCTGGCCCGGGAGCTGGAAACCGGTACGTTCCGGTACGCCTGGACGCTCGGCTTCGGCAGATGGCGCTGGACACTCGCCAAGCTGGTGCCGCTCGCGATCGTGGTCGCGGCGGCCGCCGGGGTGTTCAGCCTGCTGTTCTCCTGGTACTTCCAGCCGTTCTTCGCCGAAGGCTCGCGGATCCCGCTCGATCCGGAGCTGTTCGGGCTGCGCGGGGTCGCGTTCGCCGCCTGGACGCTGGCCGCCTTCGCGACCGGCGCCCTGGCCGGCATGCTGATCCGCCGCGTCGTCCCCGCGATCGCCGCCACCCTGGCCGTCTACGCCGGCCTCGTCCTCACGACCGACCTGTATCTCCAGCAGCACTATGCGAGGCCGGTTGTCACCAGCCAGCTCAACGTGCCCGCTGACGCGTGGATCATGAGCCAGTGGTGGACCAGGAGCGGCACGACTGTCAGTCAGGGCACGATGAACCAGGTCATCCAGTCCACGTTCGAGCGGATCGCGCCGGTGGTGCACAGCAGGGCACAAAAGACGCGGGTAGTGACCGTCGACCTGCCGCACTACCTCACCCAGCACGGCTACACGTCATGGACCAGATATCAGCCCGGCAGCCGGTTCTGGCTCTTCCAGTGGATCGAGGGCGGCTGGCTGCTCGCGCTGTCAGTGCTGCTCATCGCGACAACGGTGTGGCTAGTCCGCCGCCGCGCCGCCTGAGTTGACGCCGGACCTTCCAGTTATCTAAAGTACTAGTTACCTAAGACACTGGACGGATAAGACATGATCAGCTTCCGGGTCGACGGGCGGTCCGGGGTGCCGCCGTACCTGCAGATCGTGCAGCAGGTACGGCAGGCACTGCGGATGGGCGTCCTTGACGTGGGTGACCAGCTCCCGACCGTGCGGGAGGTGGTGGCCGCGGTTGCGGTCAACCCGAACACGGTGCTCAAGGCCTACCGGGACCTGGAGCGCGCGGGCCTGGTCGAGGCGCGCGCGGGCCAGGGCACGTTCGTCAGGAGCCGGCCGCCGGGGCCGCCCCCCGGCACCCACTCCCGGCTCGGCCGGAGCCTGGCCCGCTGGGTCCGCGAGGCCCGCGACGCCGGGCTTGACGACGAGTCGATGGAATCGCTGCTGCGGATCACGCTGCGGGCGGATTCCGGATCGGAGCAGATCGCTTGAGCGCCGCGATCGAGACACGTGAGCTGTCCAAGCGTTACCGGCGGGTCGGCGCGCTGACCGATTGCACGGTCGTCGTGCCCGAGGGCCGGGTTTCCGCACTGGTCGGGCCGAACGGCGCGGGCAAAACCACCCTGCTCCGCATGCTCGCCGGGCTGGCCAGCCCGACCGGCGGCACGGCGTCGGTACTGGGCGGCACGCCGCGGCAGGATCCGGCCTTCCTCGCCGAGATCGGGTACCTGGCTCAGGAGATCCCGCTGTACCGGCGGTTCACCGCCGAGGATCACATCCGGATCGGGGCGCACCTGAACCCGCACTGGGATGCCTCGCTGGTGCGCACGCGGTTGAAAGAGCTGCGTATTCCGCTTGACCAGCGCGTAGGCACGCTGTCCGGCGGTCAGCGGGCTCAGGTGGCGCTTGCGTTGACATTGGCCAAACGGCCGCGGCTGCTGCTGCTGGACGAGCCGGTCGCGGCGCTGGATCCGCTGGCACGGCGGAACTTCCTCGCCACGCTGACCGCGGCGATGGCGGACGCCGAGGGCGGCCTCACCGTCGTGCTGTCCTCGCACCTGATCACCGACCTGGAGCGGGTCTGCGACCATCTCATGCTGCTGGCCGGATCCCGCGTCCAGATCTGCGGTGACATCGACGCGTTGCTGGCCGAGCACAAGGTCCTGATCGGTCCGCGCACGGACACCAAGCCGGTCGAGCGGACGCACACGGTGGTGCACGCGGTGACGACAGCCCGGCAGTCGACCCTGCTCGTCCGCCTCAACGGCCCGGCCGTTGACCCCGCGTACCAGGTCGAGGACGTGACCCTCGAGGAACTGGTGCTGGCGTACATGGGTGCCGATGAGGCGTCCGCGGACAAGCACCTCACGGCGGTTGGAGAGGAATCATGACCTGGCTCGTCTGGCGCCAGTACCGCGCGCAGGCCGCGATCGCGTTCGCGTTGCTCGCGGCCGTGACCGCCGTGATAATCGCCGACGGTATCCAGATCGCGTCGCACTGGCACTCGACGATCGCCGCGTGCGCGGGGAACAGCACGTGCCTGCAACAGGCGTCACCGCTGGTCAACGGCGTGGTGAGCGATCTGCCCTACCTCAGCATGATCGTGCCGGTCGTGCTCGGCTTGCTGTGGGGCGCCCCGCTCGTGGCGCACGAACTAGAGGCCCGCACCAGCGATTTCGCATGGACGCAAAGTGTCACCCGGACGCGCTGGCTGGCCGCGAAGGCGGGCGCGCTGCTGCTCGCCGCGGCCGCCTGCGGCGGCGCGGTCGCCGCCCTGGTCACCTGGTGGTCCGGGCCGATCAACGCGAAGTTCGCGAGCGCGTTCACGCCAGGCCAGTTCGACACCCAGGGCATCGTCCCCATCGGGTACGCGGTGTTCGCCATGGCCCTCGGCATAGCCGCTGGCACCGCGGCGCGCCGGACCCTCCCCGCGATAGCCGTCGTGCTCGGCGGTTTCATCGGCCTGCGCCTGGTGATCAGCGACTTCCTCCGGCCGCACTACCTGGCCGCGATCACGACCTACTATCCCGTGACGGGTTCGTTCACCCCGCCGGGACAAGCCTGGATCCTCGCCCAGGGCGGACTCAGCCCTACCGGGCGGGTGGTGGCGGCGGGATGGGGCGACCTGTATCCCGCGCTGCCGGCCGTTTGCCAGAGTCTGCTGCCGGGGACCCCGACGTCGAAGTCCGGCTCTTCGGTTAGCGCCGTGTTCTCGTGCATGCAGGCCCACGGCTGGCGCGGTTTCGCCACGTACCAGCCCGCCAGCCGCTACTGGCCGTTCCAGGGCATCGAGACGGGTATCTACCTCCTCCTGGCCGCGGCCCTCATCGCCGCCGCGTTCGTCATCCTCCGCCGCCGCGACGCCTAGACGAGTCCCCGCACCGCCCACCCCCGCACCGCCCACCCGCATACCCGCCCCCACAGCCGTCCTCACCCTCCAGTCACACGCGCAACTCCCTTTACGCTACACGTGTCTTCTTACCCGAACGTCGACCCCATACCGGGACAAATTGGGCCGCACGGCCCTCCGAACGGGTAAAAAGACAACCGTATCGCTACACGTGTAGCCCCAGAAAGGGTGCGTCATCACGCGGTCTCGCACGCTAGGCGGAACCGACGCGGGTGGGGGGCGTCAGTGCCTCGCCGACTTCCTCGACGAGCACGGTCATCTCGTACGCCACCTGGTCCATGTCGCACTCGGGTGCCGCGAGGGCGGCCAGGACGGCCGCGTTGCTCACCGACTTGATCAGCATCAGCCCGCCGTGCATCTCTACCAGCGCCTGGATGGGCGTCCCGGCGTCGAACAAGCGCGCCGCGCCGTCCATCAGGCTGCTCAGCCCGCAAGTGATCGCGGCGAGCTGTCCGGCACGATCTTCCGGGATGCCGGCGGACCTCGCTAGCGTCACCCCGTCGGTGGACACCACGATGGCATGCGCCACATGAGCCACTCGTTCGGTGAAATCGGTGACCAGCCAGTCAAGACGGGGCTGACTCAATGAATCACCCTTTCGTTATCCGCGCCCTCTCCGGCGCGTGGTGTCCGTTGTTCGGCGCGACGCGTTCCGCGCTGGAGTCCGCCCAGGCGAGCGCGCGCCGCTTCGGCCGACCGGGTCGGCGCTGCTGGCTGTGGTGGAGCGGGCAGTGGTGCCGCGGTACGTGGCATCGCGTCCGGGAACCCGCGGATGCGGTTTGCCTGCGGGATGCGGGACGGCAGCCCGGCTGAGGTGAGGCCGCCCGGAACCGGCGCGGCCGGTGCCTCCGCGGCCGGTGCCTCCGCGGCCAGCCGCTGGGGAAGCGCGCCTGCCAGCAGCTCGTGGGCCGGTCGCCGGCGGCGGACGTCGGTCCGCAGGTAGCCGCCTACCCGCAGCTGCTGGTCCGCCACCCCTGCCATCCCCGGGACCGCAACCCGCGGAGCAACCTCTTCCCGGCCGGTGATGCCGCTCGGCAGCCACACGAGAGCGGTCAGGCCGCCGGGTGGCGTCCCATGCAGGCGGACGCGCACCCCGTGCCGCGCAGCCAGATGGGCGACCGCGAACAAGCCCATGTGCCGCAGTACCGACTCGTCGGCCATCGGCGGGTTGTCGAGCCGCCGGTTCATCTCGGCCAGCCGGTCGGGAGAGACCCCGAGCCCGCTGTCGTGAATCTCGATGAGCACGCCGCCGCTGGTCACCTCGTAGCCCGACACCTGAACCCTGGTGTCCCGCGGCGAGAACTTGGTAGCGTTCTCGACGAGCTCGGTGACCAGGTGCTCCAGGTCGCTGGCCGCCTGACCGGCAACGACGATCCCTGGCCGGATGTCCAGGTCCACCCTGCCGTGCTGTTCGATCTCCGACACCGCGGCCCGCACCAGTTCGTCGAGCGAGCTTGACCCGCTCCACCGGCGGACGGCCTCGTAGCCGGCCAGCACGAGCAGGTTTTCCGAATTCCGGCGCATCCGCAGGATCAGGTGCTCCATAGCGGCGAAGTCGGGACGCCCGCCGGGACCCTGCCCGGCAGACCCGGCAGTCCCGGCAGACCCGGCGGACGCGGACTGCATCATCTGCCCCAGCCGCTCGGTAAGCGACTGGCTGCGCCGGGACAGGCTGACGAACATCGCGCTGACGTTGCGGCGCAGGATCGCCTCGTTGCCCGCGAGCCGCACCGCCTCGGCGTGCACCTGGTCGAAGGCGCGAGCGACCTGGCCGATCTCGTCGGTGGAGTCCACGCCGATCGGCTGGACCTCAAGGTGCGCGGAGGGGTCGCTGATGTCACCGAGTTCTCGCACCCGAGCCGGCAGGCTCGACGTGGCGATGTCCAGTGCGCCCGCGCGCAGCCGCCGCAGCGGCTGGACCAGCGACCGGGCGAAGACCAGCGTCGCGAACAGCACGAGCAGCAGGATCGTTCCGGTCAAGATGCCGGTGAGCAGCGCGGATCGCTCCGGACCGCCTTGGAGGGCCCGGCTCTGCGCGGCAACCGAACCGGCCAGCCCCGCCTCGACCTGCCGCATCTGGCCGATCGTCCCCGACATCGCGGAATACCAGGCCTGTGGCGCCGCCGCCCCGCCGATTCCGAGGTCGGCGGTCTGCGGACTCCCGACCTGAATCGCGTGCTGCTCCAGGAGCAGCGCCCGGTCGTTCGGCGCCCCGGTCACCGTGTTGCCGAAGACCTGGCGTTCGGCGAGCGGGGCCGAGGCCTGGAACGAGGTCAGGTCACTGACCTGCGCGGCCTGCTCCGTGATGAGGTCCTGCAGCGCGCCGGGCTCAAACTCGTTCTCGGTAAACGCCGCATACAGGAGCGCCCGCTGCGCCGAAGCGTCTTCCACCATCCGGGACAGCGAGCCGAGTGTCCGGACGCTGTCCTCGAGCGTCGAGTCGGCGCTGGACTGTGCGATCTCGTCGTTCAGCGAGAACAGGTCGGCGATGGACTCCGAGTAGTCGGTGATCAGCGGCAGCGACGGAAGCTCGGTGTGCAGTGCCGCGACCCGCAGCCCGGCGAGATCCTTGATCCGGTCGAGCACGGCGGTCACCTTGGCCTGCGTGCTCGACGGGAATGAAGCGCCGATACCCGCCGCCGCCTGCTGGACCTTCGTCGCCGCGGCATTGGTCGCGGCGTACTCCTGCTGGACAGCCGGCACCCCAGCCGCGGGGCGGCCGGCCGCGATGAAGCCAGCGGTCAGGTCGCGTTCGTCTTCCATCGCGTGGGCGAGTCCGGTGACCTGCTGCCCGAGGACGGCTAGTTGCGTCACCCGGCCGAACTGAGCGTGGCTGTCGGCGGCGGCCGCCAGGCGCAGGCCGCCCAGCACCCCGTCCAGGACGACGGCGATCACCACAATGGCCGCGAGCCGCCACGACACCGGCCAGTTGCGCCAAGCGAGCCCAGGCCCGGGCAGGCGCATCTGCCGGACGGCATGAGCGGGCGGCGGTTTGGCCGTGGCTACCTCGGGATGCCCCATCGTTGATGTCCTCGCTGGTTGCGCGTAAAAACGGACCAACCCAGGCCTAACTCCGTCCGAATCACGGAAATATGTCCGCTTCGCCATTCTAGTCCGGTCTCGGGTGAGATACTCGCAAAAGTCATGACATGAGCATCGCAAACAATATCGGTATTTCTCGTTAGGTGATACGCCCCGAGCCCCTACGCTTTCGGTGAGAGTCATGAAAATTCGCCATTTCGTAAGGTTTACCCAAGTCGCCCCAGCTGCCCTGGTAGCCGGACTCGCGATCGTCGCGGTGGCCGGCTGCACGTCGTCCGCCGCGACGCCCGGCGGAAACGAAGGCGGAAGTGCAGGCGGAGGCGCCGGCGCATCCGGGCTCACCCACATTGACGTGGGCGTTCTCCCGATTATCGACGACGCGCCGGTGTTCATCGCCTTGCAGCACGGCCTGTTCCGGGCGCAGGGTCTCGACGTCACGCCGCAGGTCCTGAACAGCGGCGAGGCCGCCACGCAGGAACTGCTTTCCGGAAAACTCCAGTTCGCGTTCAGCAATTACGTCACAACCATCTTGGCCGTGAGTCAGGGGGCGAAACTTCGCATTGTGGCCGATGGCGCCCAGACGCTACCCGACACGAATGTGATCATGATCGCGAAGGGCTCGGCGATCCGCAACGTCGCCGACCTGCGCGGGAAGTTGATAGCCGTGAACGCGCTTGGCAACATCGGATCCCTGATGGTCGATTCGACGCTGCAGACCTATGGTGTCCCGGTGAATTCGGTGACATTTAAAGTTGTCGCGTTTCCGCTGATGACTGCCGCTCTTCAAGATCATTCTGTGGACGCGGCGTGGATGGCCGAGCCGTTCATCACGCAGTCGGGCGAGCAGATCGGCGCCGAGCAACTGGCCGATACCGCGAACGGCTCGATGACGAACTTCCCGATCGCCGGGTACGCGGCGCTCACGGATTACTCGCGGCAGCACCCGTCGGTGGTCGCCGCGTTCCAGCGAGCGATCGAGCAGGCCCAGGCACTGGCCGCGACCCGGTCCGTCGTCGAGCAGGCCTTGCCGACGTACATCCCGGGGATGTCACCGCAGCTCGACGCCGCCGCGCATCTGGACTCCTATCCCACCTCGCTGAACCAGGCCCGCCTCCAGCAGGTCGCGGACGCGATGCTCCAGGCAAGGATGCTGAAGCAGCCGTTCGACACGCGGCAACTGCTCATGCCCTAGCGGTACACGTCAGGCTCGGCAGGGAACTCGGCACGGCGCCGGTGCCGATCAGGCCGAACGTGGTCGAGCCGCCCGCGGGTATCGCGCCGTCGTAGCTGAGGTTGCCGACGCTGACCGCGGCGCCGGACTGGGTCTCGCTGGCGTTCCAGATCTGCGAGATCGTCTGCGACCCCGGCCACGAGTAGCCCACCGTCCACCCGGTCGTCGCGGCCGTGCCGGAGTTCGTCACGGTGAACCCGAGCTGGAACCCGCCGGACCACGAGGTGGCCACCGACCAGGTCGCCTGGCAGCCGCCGGCGGGCGTTGGCGTGCGCGTCGGGGTCGGCGACGGCTGCCCGCTGCCATTGGTCAGAACGACGATGCTTTCCGCGGGCACATTCACCGCTTGTCCTGAGAGGCTGCCGGTGGCGATGGCCGGACTGGCCGCGGAGTAGGTGTACTCGGTCTCGGTGGCGCTCGTGATGCCGAGGCTGGACATGCTGATCGTGTACCCGTTGGCGGGATCCGCGTTGACCAGCATCACGGAGTAGCCGCCGCCGGACTGCTGGGAGTAGTAGGCGTAGACGTTCGGCGTCGGCACCAGCAGCGTGCCGACCTTCGCGCCCTTGACCGCGAGCTTGGCGGCCAGCGCGTAGCCGTAGTACGGCGGGTACGGGGTGTCGGCGGCCGGTTCGCCGCTGCTGCCGGAGGAGAACATGCCGAAGTCCGCGGTCGGGGTGCCGTAGTTGTGCACGTCCCACCAGTCCACGGACTGCGCGCCGAACGAGAGCCATTCCATCGCGTTGGCCGCCGCGAACAGCGCGCCGACCGGCTGCTCGTTCCAGGCGTTCGCCGTCTGCGACATGTTCGTCTCGCCCACCACGAAGTACGCGCTGGGATCGTAGGTGGCCAGCGCGCTGTGCACCTCCGCGGCCGCCGCCGGGATGTTGTCGACCAGCGACATGATCGACTGGACGCTCTCGGTGGGCAGCCCGTTGATCGGGTACCAGTGCACGTCGGCGCAGTTGATGTCGGCCGCGTCGGCGGACAGGATCGTGCTGTTCCACTGCTGGTAGTTGGTGACCCCGGACCCCGGCGCGAGGTTACCGTCCATCCCGTAGTCGTAGCAGATCTGGGCGTTCGGGTTCGCGGCCTTCATCGCCTGCATATAGCTCAGGCCGTTGCTGGCGTAGGACGCTGCGGTGTGCGGGTTGGCGTGGTTGTCGGTCTCCCACGAGCCGTACTCCTCGTTGCCGATCTCCCACAGCGAGACGCCCTCGCCGGACGTCGCGGACTGGGTGACCCAGGCGGCGGCGTCCTGCGGGGTGTCGGAGCCGTAGTTGACCGTGACGAACTTCTGGCCGCTGGTGATCGCGTCGACCTGCTTGGCGTACTGCGCGAAGTCGACCGGGTCGGTGGTGCCGTTGAACGTGTTGGGCTGCCACAGGTACCCGTCGGCGTAGGAACCGCCGGGATACCGGATCAGGCCGGTGCCGGCCGACGACAGGCTGGTGGCGATGGACGCGTCGGGGAAGTTGCTGTCCCAGGATGCGGTGTTGACCCCGAGGGGATCCAGCGAGCCGGTCAGCGTGGCGCTGCCCGTGCCCTCCGAAGGCCCGGCGCACGAGACCGCCGGAACCGGGTTCGACGTGCCGTTGTAGTCGCCGTTGAAGCCGAACGTCGCGGACTGGCCGGGGGAGAGCACCGCGTTGTACGTCCCGCCTGGTGTGGCCGTCACGCTTGTCCCGGTCTGCGTCACCGTGGCGCTGTACGGCGAGCCGGCCACGATCGTCTGGCCGCCGGTGAACGTCCAGCTGACCGTCCAGGTCTGGATCGTGTACGACGCGTTGTTCGTGACCGTCACCGTGGCGCCGAAATCCGGCGGGCTGTTGGACGGCGTCTGCCACCCGATCGTGAAAGTTGCACCGCAGGCGGCCCCCGTGTCGGCCGGCGCGGCGGGCGCCGTCACCACGACGCCGATGACCACGGTCGCCACCCCCAGCACGATTGCGGTGATCAGGCTAGGCCAGCGCCGACGTGGTCCGGACATGAGTTCCTCCCCGGCGGACAATCCGCTTTACCGGTTAAGTCCGGGCGATCGTATGTCCCGGCCCGCGGAAGTCAACCCCTGGGCGGGACGCCCGGCCCGGGGTACGCTCCGGCACATGCGGGCACCCGGGAAATGGATATCCGTTGCGGCGGCGGCGGTCTCGCTCACGCTGACTGTCTGCGCGGCTCCCGCGCTGGCCAGCCAGGCGGGAGGCGCCGCCCGGCACAGCCGGCCGGATAACGGCTTCGCGCGGACCGGTCCGTGGAACAAGCCGTTGCCTGCCCACGTGCCGCTGGCGAAGGACTCCGCGGCGATCGTGGCCAGCATCGCGCACGACCAGCAGACCCACTTCGGCATCTGGGGCCTGAACACCGACACGTACTCCACGCCGGTCTTCTACGTCGGGCGGCATACCCCCGTGCAGCGCTGGACGTATTCGGACTGCCAGAACATGCCCCAGCTCGCGTCCGTGATCGCGCCCTCGCTGGCCGCGGTGCCCACCCCCGCGAACCTCATCGTGTCGCAGGGCACCGACGAGTCGACCACGATCTACGAGCCGTCCACCGACACCTACTGGGACTTCTGGCGCGCGCAGAAGGACGCCAGCGGTCACTGGTCGGCGTGCTGGGGCGGCGAGATCAAGCACTACTCGAAGAATCCCGGGATCTTCAAGAACCCGCTGGGCGCGTCCGCTTCCGGCCTGCCGCTCGGCGCGTTCACCATCCGGATCTCGGAGTTGCAGCGCGGCCGCATCGACCACGCGATCAACCTGATCGTGCCGAGCACCCGGGCCGGCTGCTTCTCCTGGCCGGCCTCGCGCGACGACGGCAACACCGCGGGCCGCCACATCCCGTGCGAGGGGCAGCGGTTCCGGCTCAACCCGTCGTTCGACGTGAGCACGCTGTACAGCCCCGCGGCGCGGACCATCGCCAGGGCGATGCAGCAGTACGGGCTCATTCTCACCGACAAGGGCGGCGCGGTCGTCACGATGGCCGAGGACCCGCGGCCGTACGAGGCGGCCCACGGCGGGGTGAACCCGTACCCGGCGCTACTGGACCCGGACCACCGGCTGCCGCCAGGAGGCTGGCAGTACGTGCTGACCCAGATTCCCATCGGCGAGCTACAGGCCATGCCACTCAACTACCGGTTCTGATGGCCGTTCTGATGGTCGTTGGGGGTAGCGTCGGGATGTGGCGGAGGCGGGGGACGCGGTCGCGGACATGGCGTATTTCACCGCGCGGGACGAGAAGCCGGCCGAGTACTGCCGGAAGGCGGTGCGGAACTGCGAGGTGTACGTCGGGCTGATCGGGTTGCGGTACGGGTCGCCGGTGCGGGACGAGCCGGGCCTGTCGTACACGGAGCTTGAGTTCGAGACCGCGACCGACGCGGGCCTGGTCCGGCTGGTGTTGTTGCTCGACGAGGACGCGGTGGTGCCGATCCCGGCATCCCGGCTGATGGACGGGAGCGCGGAGCTGCGGGACCGGCAGTGGGCGTTCCGGGCCCGGCTGCGCGACAGCGGGGTCACCGCGGCCACGTTCTCCGGCGCTGAGTCCCGAGGAGCGGATGACCGGACGGCGGAGCGTCCGGGAACAACCGGGCTGCCCGCGCGGCCGGCGGTGGTGGGCCGGGATGCGGAGGTGGCGGCGCTGACGGGTGCGTGGCTGGACACGCAGCCCGGAGCGGTCGCGGTGCTCGGGGCGCCGGGGATCGGCAAGAGCACGGTGTGC
>DASRFJ010000322.1:0-1943 GCA_035651595.1 Streptosporangiaceae bacterium
CCCGCCCACCGTGGACGGCGCCAAGCGGAAACTGTGGGACCCGACCGGTAAGTTCTGGTCGCCGTCGGTGTTCGGCGTCGGCTGGACGCCCAACCTCGGGCGGCTGGCCGCCCAGTTCGGCCTGCTGGAGTCGGCCGGGACTGCGCGGCCAGAACCGTCCGCGCTCACCGAGCCCGAAGACCCGGACGCCCGCCCGGATTAGCCATGCGCCGGCCGCCAGCCAGCCGCCGCGGGTGCGTGGCGTGTGCCTGGAGTGCCGAGTGTGGCTGCCGGGATACGAGCGCATCGGCAGGTCCGTAACAACGTGGACGATAGCCCCCTTGTGGTAGATCGACCCTCGTAAACAAGGGTCCCGCTACCACGAAGAGGCAACCCACCACGTTATCGAGGGCCCATCGAGGTAGCGCGCCCTGGGACGGCCGGTTGCCTGAGTGAAATTTACAGGTGCCACTTTGGTACCCGTGGCCTGATGGCCGCTGCCGCGTCTTGACGTGATCCCGCGACCGCGGATTCGCTGTTGCACATGCTTTTGCCCAGGTTCCGCCGGCGTACAGTCCGGACCGCGCTTGCCGCGTGCGCGGTCACCCTCTCCGGTGCGGCATTCCAGCTTCTCCGTGAACGGCGTGGCCTGCTAGGTCCTGGTCTGCTAGCCAAGGCGTGCCTCCCGGCGGAGCAGTGCCGGGAGGTCCGCCGGTGCGACGTCGGTGTCCGTGCCGTCCAGGCCGTGTGAGCTGAACCAGCGGCCCACGTTCGTCGCGTCGCGCTCGAGGAACCACGATCCGCGCGGGTTGGCGATCACGTCGACGATCTGCGGCAGGTCGATCAGGAGCAGCCGCCCGTCGTCCACCAGCAGGTTGTACGCGGACAGGTCGCCGTGCGCCACACCGTCGCGCGCCAGGTGCACCAGCGCGTCGACCAGCTGTTCCCAGACCGAGACGAGTTCCTTGGGCGCGAGCCTGGTCTCGGCGAGCCGCGGCGCCGCCGTGCCGTCTGGTGAACCGATGAACTCAAGCAGCACTTCGGTGCCGGTGATCTGGACCGGATAGGGGACCGGGACGCCGGCCGCGTACAGTCGGCTGAGCGCGGCGAACTCCGCGTTCGCCCACTGGCCGGCGATCGCCTCCCGGCCGAACGCGCTCCGGCTGGCCACCGCCCGGTTCACCCGGGAGTCCCTGGTCCGCCGGCCTTCCAGGTACCCGCTGTCGCGCTGGAACATCCGGTGGTCGGTCGACCGGTACCGCTTGGCCGCGAGCAGGCAGGAATTGCCGGTGTCCGGCACGCCCCGGCGGAGCAGGAATACGTCGGCTTCCTTGCCGGTCTTGAGCACGCCAAGCTCGTAGTCGACGGCGGCCAGGTCGGTAACCAGCCAGGCCGGGCGGGGTCGCGGTCCGCGCTCGGTCGGGGTCGACTGATCCCAGGTGGACCACCGGTCACCCTCGGGCGGGCCCGCATCGAAGGCATCCTCGTCCGGCAGCGTCTGGCGATGCCGGTCACGCTTGACGAAACTAACGTCGTCGTCGAAACGCCACTTACCGCGGCGGGGACGGGCAGAGAACTCTCCATCGGAGAAGTCGCGCACTGGTGAAGCTCCTCAGCTGAATGGGGGAAAGGGCACGCGAAGATGCGCCCACGACGGGCCTAGACATCTGGCTCTCCTCCCTCCACTCAGCTGGCATCGGCCAGCGCTGCGGCCAACGTTGCCACGGGGGCCGCCGGCGAGGCAACTGAATTAACAGGCCGGGCTCACTCATGAGACAACCGCACGGTAGCTGTCGGGGTCGGTGATGCCTTCGGTGGCTAGGAGTAGGACGCGGGAGGCGGGTCCTAGGCCGAAGTGGCCGCGCGGGCCGCGCAGCGCGCGGAGCGCCGCGAGCGGGGCCGCGCCGCATTCGCCGATCGGGAGCCCCCAGCCGGCCAGGTCGCGCATCGCCTGGTGCACCGGC
>DASRFJ010000323.1:0-43797 GCA_035651595.1 Streptosporangiaceae bacterium
GACCGGCCCACATCCGGCACGGTCACGCTCGGCGACATGGACCTGGCCAGGCTCAGCGAGCGGCGGCTGACGATCCTCAGGCGAGAGCGGATCGGGTTCGTCTTCCAGGCGTTCAACCTGATGCCGTCGCTCACGGTCACCCAGAACATCGGCCTGCCGCTGCGCTTGGACGGCCGCCGCCCGCGGCGTTCCGAGGTGCGCGAGGTCGCGGCGCGCGTCGGGCTCGACCAGCGCCTGCGCCATCGTCCATCCGAGCTCTCCGGCGGCCAGCAGCAGCGGGTCGCGATCGCCCGGGCGCTCATCACCCGGCCGTGGGTGGTGTTCGCCGACGAGCCAACCGGCGCGCTGGACACCCGGACCGGACACGGGGTGCTCGCGTTGCTCCGCGAGGTCGTCAACGAGGAGGGGCATACGGTGGTGATGGTCACCCACGACCCGGTCGCCGCGGCGTACGCCGACCGCGTCATGCTGCTCGCCGACGGGCGGGTGGCCGGCACGCTCGACGCGCCGACCGCCGACCAGGTCGCGGAGCGTCTCGCGCGGCTGGGGGCGTGAGCGATGCTGCGTCTGGCCGTGCTCAGCGCTCGGGGCCGTCTCGGCACGTTCACCGGCGCGTTCGTCGCGCTCTTCGCCGCGGCCGTACTGTCGATGGCCTGGGGCATGCAACTGGAGTCGCTGCTGCGCACCCATCCGCCCGTCGAACGCTACGCCAGCGCCGCGGCCGTCGTGGCGGGGCAGCAGAACACCGGCCATAAAGGCGATGTCCTGCTGGGCGAGCGCGCGCGGGTGAGCGCCGCACTTGCCCCGCGGCTGGCGGCCGTACCCGGCATCCGCGCGGCGATCGGCGACGTGTCGGTGCCCGCGCTGCTCGGCGGCCGGACGGTCACCGCGCACGGCTGGAGCAGCGCCGCGCTGACGCCGTATGTGCTGACCGCCGGGCGTCCGCCCGCGGGGCCGGGTGAGGTGGTCTCTGGCTACCCCGCCCCGCTCGGTGCCCGGCTGACCCTCGCGGCCGCCGAGCCCGCGCGCACGGTCACCGTGGTCGGCGTCGCCGTGCCCCGCCTCCCGGTCACCCAGCAGACGGCGATCTTCCTGACCGACGCCGAAGCGACGCGGCTGGCCGGTCATCCGGGCTGGGTCGACGCGATCGGCGTGCTCGCCGGCCCAGGCTTCGACGTATCGCGGCTGAGCGCGGCGGCCGGCGGGGCGCAGGTCCTGACCGGCGGCGCTCGCGGCGCGGCCGAAAACCCGCAGATCGAGCGGACCCGCAAGGTCATGATCCCGGTCACGGCGGCGTTCGGCGGGCTGGCGATGTTCATCGCGATGTTCGTCGTGGCCAGCACGCTGGGCCTGTCGATCCAGCAGCGTGAGCGCGAGATCGCGCTGCTGCGCGCCGTTGCCGTGACACCCGGTCAGATCCGGCGCATGATCGCGTGGGAGGCGTCGATCGTCGCGCTGGCCGGCTCGGCGGCCGGGATCTGGCCCGGCATCGTGGCAGGGCGGGCGCTCGGCCATGCGCTCGTCGGTCACGGCATCATGCCGCCGAACCTCACTCTCGGCGTCGACTGGCCGCCGGCCGCCGCGTCCGTCGGTGGCGGCGTCCTCACCGCGCTGCTCGCGGTGCTGGCGGCCGGCCGGCGTGCGGCCCGCGTCCCGGCGACGCTCGCGCTCGCCGACGCGGCGGCCGAGCCGCGGCGGCTCGGACCCGGGCGCGTCATCGGCGGGCTGATCGCGCTCGCCGGTGCGGTCCCGCTGTTCGCGGTCTCGACCACCACGACCGCCGCGCAGACGGCCGCGGCGACGTCGGAGCTGAACGCGGTCTTTCTCGTGGTGGCGGCCGCCTGCTTCGGCCCGGTCGTGGCGTACGCCGTCGCCCGGCTGCTGGCACGTGCGCTTGCCGCGCTCTCTCCGGTCGGCGGGTTCCTTGCCGCCGCGAACCTGGGCGCCGCCACCCGGCTCTTCTCCTCCGCCAGCACGCCGCTGGTGCTCACCGTCGGCCTGAGCTGCACGCTTTTCTTCGGCTCCACCACCGTGGAACACGCCATCACCCAGCAACAGCGCGCCGCGCTGACCGGCCAGCTCGCCATCACCACCGCCGGATCGGGGCTGCCGGCCGCCGCGCTCGCCGACGCACGCGGCACACCGGGCGTCCGCTCGGCGGTCGCGCTGACGTCCACCATGCTGGGCCCCAGCCTGGGCGTTGCCAGTGACACCATCGCCGTTCAGATCCTCACCGGCGGGCAAGGCGGCGGCCTGGACGCCGACGTTCAGGCGGGATCCCTGAACGACCTGCACGGCGACGCGATCGCCCTCGGCCGGCACCGCGCCGATGCCGTGCGGGCCCGCGTCGGCGACCGCGTGGGGATCATGCTGGGCGACGGCACCCGCACGCACGCGACCGTCGTCGCGATCTACGGCCGCGATCTGGCGTTCGGGGACGCCCTGCTCGCCCCCGAGCTCGCCGCCGGCCACCAGACCATTCCGCTGCTCAACGAGATCCTCGTGCTGACCGACCAGCCGGCGCCCGTGGTGGCCAAGCGCCTGCTAGGGCTGGCGCAGCGCTATCCCGGACTCCACGTGAGCGACAGCGCCTCGCTCGTCACCGCGAACGCCGCCAACGACGAGCTGAACAACTGGCTCGGTCCGTTCTTCGTCGCGATGATCTTCGCGTTCACGTCCATCGCCGTCATCAACACGCTGGTCATGATCGCACTCCGGCGCCGCCGCGAGCTGGCGCTGCTGCGGCTCACCGGCGCCACCAAACGCCAGGTCCGGTCCATGGCGCGCTGGGAGGCCGTCCTGATCATCGCCATCGGCCTCGGCACCGGCCTGGCGATCGCGGCCACCGCGCTGCTGCCACTGAGCCACGCGCTCACCGGCGGGTACCGGCCGTACGTGCCGGCCGGCTGGCTCGCCGCGATCCTCGGCGTCTCGGCGCTGCTGGCCCTGGTCGCCCTGTCGGTACCAACGCGGCGGGCGCTACGCACGCGCCCGGTCGAGGCGATCGGGATCCGCGAGTAGCTCGGGGCGGCGGCACAGGTCTAGCACGTTGGCGATGACCTTGTGCCCGGTCCGGCCCGAGGCGGTCAGGATGGACTCGGGATGGAACTGGACCGCGAACCGCTTGGCCGCCGGGTCCTCGATGGCCATCACCACCCCGTCCGCCGTCGCGGCGGTCACGGTGAAGCCGCCCCGGACCTCGAAGGCGGGCGCGTACAGCGAGTGGTAGCGGCCAGCGGTGAACTCCGGTCCCAGCCCGTCGAGCAGCGAGCCGCCGGACACCCGCACCACGCCGGGCTTGCCGTGCGCCGGCTCGGGCAGCACGAACAGCTTCCCGCCGGCGTGCTCCACCATGGCCTGAAGCCCCAGGCACACGCCGAACACCGGCAGTTCCCGCCGGTACAGCTCGTCCAGCAAAGCGGCGCAGCCGAAGTCCGACGGTTCCCCCGGCCCCGGCGACAGCACAACCAGGTCGGGCGCATATGTGTCCAGCAAGTCCACCGGGAAACCGAAGCGCAGCGTGGTGACAGACGCGCCTTCCTGCCGGAAGTAATCCCCCAGCGTGTGCACGAACGAGTCCTGATGGTCGACCAGTACTACCCGGGGGGGACGATCCCCCCAGGACCCCCCCTGCGAGCGGGGGGAACCCTCCCCCCGCACCCCCTGGGCCCCAGAAGGGGCGGGCCGGCTGGCCTCGGCCAGGGTCTCGAGCAGGGCTCGGGCCTTGATGTGGGTTTCCCGCTCCTCCGCCTCCGGCACCGAGTCGTACAGCAGCGTCGCCCCGGCCCGCACCGCGGCGACGCCGTTCACGATGTGCGCGGTGCGCAGCGTCAGCCCGGTGTTCATCGACCCGTCGAACCCGATCTTGCCGACCGCGCCGCCGTACCAGCGCCGCGGCGTGGCCTCGTGGTCCTCGATGAACTGCATCGCCCAGGTCTTCGGCGCGCCGGTCACGGTGACCGCCCACATATGGGTGAGAAACGCGTCCAGCGCGTCGAACTCCGGGCGCAGCCGCCCCTCGATGTGGTCGACGGTGTGGATCAGCCGGCTGTACATCTCGATCTGCCGCCGCCCGATCACCCGCACCGAGCCCGGCTCGCAGACCCGCGCCTTGTCGTTGCGGTCCACGTCAGTGCACATGGTCAGCTCGGACTCCTCCTTCGCGGAGCCGAGCAGCGTGGCGATGTTAGCAGCGTCCTCCAGCGGCCCCTCGCCCCGGGCGATCGTGCCGGCGATCGGGCAGGTTTCCACCCGGTTCCCCTCGGTCACCCGGACGTACATCTCCGGCGACGCGCCGACCAGGTATTCTCCGTCCCCGAGGTTGAACAGGAACTCGTACGGCGCGGGATTCCGCTGCCGCAGCAGCTCGTAGAACGCGGCCGGCGACTCGCACCGGCCGTGGAAGACGTGGCTGGGCACCACCTCGAACAGGTCGCCGCAGACGAACCGCTCCCGGGCCTGCTCCACAACCTCCGCATAGCTGCCCGTCCGCGGTGGCTCAGGCAGTTCTCTGCTCGGAACGATCTGGGGTGTCTGTTCCGTCAGCCTGCTCAGCCCAGCGGTGGAGACGCCGCCGTCCGCGAACTCGTAGCTGAACCTGGTGGCTTCCTCGCGCTTGCGGTCCAGCACCCAGATCTGGTCCGGCAGGTGCAGCACCAGGTCACGCTGGGCGCGATCCCGCTCGATCCGCGGACGGACCGGCTCGAACTGGAACGACAGGTCATAGCCGAACGCGCCGTACAGGCCCAGATGCGGATCCTCGACGCGAAACGCTGCCAGGACCTCGCGCAGCGCGCTGAACACGGTGGGCCGCCGGGTCCGCTCCTCCTCGGGGAAGTCCCCGTCCGGTTCCGGGATGGTGATGGCCCCCGGCCCAGACGGCTCCCCCGCCTTGCGCATGGCGGCCAGGACCGCCGGCAGGATGACCTCGCCGCGCGCGTTCAGCGCCCGCGCGGTGAGCGTCCGGCCGGTGGCCACGATCTCGACCGGCGGGTCGATATAGGCCATGACCCAGCGGCTGTACCGGCCCGGGTACTCCATGCCGGAGCTGAGCACGCCGCCGCGCCGCTCATCTACGACGGCGGCGATCCGCTCGAGTTCGGCCGGATCGAAGGACTCGGCGGTCCGGGTGATATCCATGGTGGGGGCCCCTCAGGTGTCAGGCCCGGGGGCGGGCAACGTTCTGCTTGTTCAGCAGGGGCGACCGCCGTCCGGGGGGCGGTCGCTTCGCTGTCAGACGCGAGACTATGCAGCCGCCTACTGGCGGCGCCACCATTGCTGGACTAGTCGCGTCATGACGCTCAACCTATCACGCGGCGGGGCAGGCGGGATGCAGATCAGGCATGCGCCATGCCGATGCCGCGGCGGCGATCAGCTCTGCGGCGGTCTTCAGGCGCTGGTCGCCGTGCACGGCGTACTGCCCGGCGAGGAACTGGACCACCATCTGCTGGACTTGCCCGTCGCCGAGCAGGCCGCCGTGGAAGGCCTCGATGACGACCAGGTTCCCCGGGTAGTGGCAGACCGGCATGGTTACCGCGTCGGCCAGCGGGACGATGGCCAGCCAGTGCAGCCCGCGAACCTTGGCGGTGGCCGCGAAGTACTGGGCGCCGAACTCCCCCACCGACTCGATCAGCTCCCGCGCCCCGGAACTGCCGTACGGCGACATCTGGCCGATCAGGTTGTTCAGGGTGATCAGCGCTTCGCCGGGTACCCCGCCCTGCCCCACCTGACCGGGCTCCACGATCGGGCTCAGCAGCACCACGGAGCCGATCGGCAGCCCCTTGTGCCTGGCCAGCATGGCGTACAGGCCGAGCGTGCCCTCGCTCTCCGCAACGATGTTCACCGGCCCGTTGACGTGCGCGTGCAGCCACTGGACCTGGGCCGCCATCCGGTCCCCAAGCTCCTGGATCGGCAGGTCGGCGGCCTTCGAGTAAGCGATCGGCTGGCCGCTGGCGGTCAGGCCGAGGTAGGAGAACTGCCGCACCAGCATGCCCGGCTCATCGGCGCGCAATGTGTTGGCGTCGTTGCAGCAGTTGGAGCCCCAGCCAGCCACGACGAGGGTTCCGGAGGGGGGACCATCCCCCCTAGACCCCCCCTTCGACTGGGGGGAACCCTCCCCCCAGACCCCCTGGGCCGGGGCGAGCCCGGCGGCGACAGCACCTGCGGTGCTGGGTGACAGGTGCACCGTTCCGGTGAACGCGAGCCGGGCGAGCCAGACCATGAGCACCAGCACGAGCAGCGCCGCCACCGGTGCCATCGGCACCCAGCTGGTCCGGCGCCTGAGGATCCGCCGGACCTGCCACAGCATCGCGCGCCAGTGCCAGGCGGGTGCCTCGGCCACCGGGGCATACCGTGCCGCGGCGGTCGTCACCCCGTACCAGGTCCGGGCGTTCAGCAGCCCGGCCAGCGCGGCCACCGCGAGGAACTCCGCGACATCCAGCCGCGGTGATACGACGGCCACGGCGGACAGCAGCACGAAGCCGCCCAGCAGCCAGCCGGCGGTGCCCGCCGCCGGCAGCCGCCGCCACCAGGCACGCCCCACCCCGCCGTGGCTCAGCGCGATCGCGCAGCCGAGCAGCACCGGCACGGCGCCGAGGAAGGGCCACGAGAACGGCACCAGCGCCACGCCGAACATCAGCGTGACGACCGGCGACAGCAGCACCCAGACGAGCAGCGTGAGGACCGCACACGACCAGAAGGCGGTCCGGAACCGCGGTGGCATTCCCTGACCGAGGGGCGCTCCCCCCGGACCCCCCCGGCGTGAGGGCCATGCCAGTAGCACCAGCGCCGCGTCCAGCGCGGCGCGCACGACAAGCATGCCAGTCAGCACCCCGGCAAAGGCCGCCCACGACTGGCCGAAGGCGAACAGCCAGCGCAGGTCGTGGTACGCGGCCAGCGGTGGCAGCGCGGTCACCTGCGGCCCCAGTATCCGGGCGCCCGGTACGACGAGCGACAGCAGCGCGGTTTCGGCCATCGCACCGCCAACCGAAAGCGCGATCAGGCCATGATGCCGGACGAAACCCCCGTCCATACAACAAGGTTAACGCATCCGGAGGCTACCTCCGCTGAAGGCGTACATCCAGCGAGTCGCGCACCGCGTCACCGATGAGGCTGAACGCGATGATCGTGACGATCAGCAGGACCGCCGAGGGATACACCAGCCACCAGTAGCCGTTGTAGAGATCGTCGAGGCCGCTGGTGAGCATCTGGCCCCAGTCCGCGTGGGGCGGCGGGATACCGAGCCCGAGGAAGCTGAGCGTCGACAGCGCGATGATCGCATCGGCGACGCTGAACGTGGCGTTGACCACGATCACACCGATCGCGTTCGGCACCATGTGCCGCCACATGATCCGCGTAGTCTTGCTGCCCATCGAGCGCGCCGCCAGGACGAAGTCCCTGGTGCGCAGCGAGATCACCTCACCGCGCACCAGCCGGGCGACGCCCAGCCAGGACAGCAGCGTCAGCAGCAAGATGATCGTGAGCAGGTCCGGGGTGAAGATGTTGACCATGATGAGCAGCGCGACCAGCCACGGGATGGCCAGCATGGTGTCGACGATCCGCATCATGATGCCGTCGACGATGCCGCCCGCGATCCCCGCGATCGCGCCGTAGATGGTGCCCACCAGCGTCGTCGCGATCGCGACCGCGAACCCCAGCTCCAGCGAGGACTGCCCGCCGACCATGAGCCGGCCGAGCACGTCGTACCCGGTGTCGTCGGTGCCCAGCGGGTGGGCGTTCCCCGGCGCGAGGTCCTTCAGGTTCAGGTTCAGGCCTATCGTGCCCTGGTTGGTGTGGTAGAAGACCGGCCCGAGGAAGCAGAACAGCACCAGGGCCACGACTACCGCGACGCCGGTCCTCGCCTGCCAGTTGCTGACGAACGCCCGCAGGATCAGCCACCCGGATACTCGCTCGCCGACCGGGCCGCCCGCGGGTGCCGCGCGGCCGGCCGCGGACGGCACGAGCGGGGTGAGGTCAGTCGCTGACATAACGCACCCTCGGGTCGAGGATCCCGTACGCGATGTCGGCGGCCAGGTTGCCGACGACGGTGGCCACCCCCACGATCAGCGTGGATCCGAGCAGTATCGGGAAGTCGTGCCGCGTGGCGGCGCTGTAGAACAGCAGCCCCATGCCCTGGTAATTGAAGACCTCTTCGACCACGATCGCGCCGGTGACCAGGCCCGGCAGGGACAGGCCGACGATCGTGACGATCGGCAGCAGCGAATTGCGCAGCACGTGCCGGGCCAGCACCAGGCGCTCCGGCAGGCCCTTGGCCCGCGCCACCCGCAGGTAGTCCTGGGCCAGCGTGTCGATGGCCGACGAGCGCATGTACCTGCTGAAGCCGGCCACCTGGATCAGGGTCAGCGTCAGGATCGGCAGCACCAGCGCCCGCGGCTGGGTCAGCATCGACCCGAGCGACGTGCCGGTCGGCGCTAGCGGCGCGAAGATGTGGAGCTGGATGGCGAACACCGCCACCAGCATGACCGCGAACCAGAAGGCCGGCATGCAGTACAGCGTGAACGTCACCGCGCTGAGCGTGTTGTCCCCGATGCCGCCGCGCCGCACGGCCTGGTAGATGCCCATCGGAATCGAGATCAGCAGCGCGAGCACGGTGGACGTGCCCAGCAGGAACAGGTCCCTCGGCAGCCGCTGCGCGAACAGCGAGGACACGGGTTGCTGCAGGTAGTACGACGTACCGAGGTTGCCGTGCACGACCTGATTCACGTAGTCGATGAACTGCTTGTACAGCGGCTGGTTCAGGCCGTACGTGGCGTTGAAGATGGCCATCCGGCTGGCGGTGGCCCGGATCCCGAGAATGGACCGGGCCACGCTGCCGGGCTCCATGTGGATCAAGATGAACGTCAAGACCATGACGCCGATCACGACCACGATGGCTTGCCCGACCCGCCGGACCAGGTACCAACTCACTTGGTGAAGTACCAGGTCTCTTCGGTGTTATCGGCCGAGAACGGGTTCAGCGGCGACAGGCCATGCAGACTGCTCTGGTAGAGGACGATGCCCGCCCGCAGCGGCGTGAACAGCATGGGCAGCTGCCGCGCGGTGTAGTCCTCGTACTGGAAGAACGTCTGCTGGCTGGACGCGGTTTCGGTCTCGTTGATGAGCCTGTCCTCGGTCGGATCGGAGTAGCCGCCGAAGTTCGACGAGCCGCCGGTCACGAACACGCCCTGGTCGCTCGGGTACGGCAGATACGGCGTGTAGCCGAGGTCAACGAGCTGCCAGCCGCAGTTCTGCGAGTGGCTGCTGGCGGTGCACACGCCGGTGGTGCCGATCAGCGTGTTGAACGGCTCTGATTTGAGGTCGAGCTTGATGCCGGCCTGAGCCTCCGAGGCCTGGATCGCGGCCTCCTGCTCCTCCGTGGTGGTGCGACCGGATGGGTACAGGAGCTGGAACTCCATCCGCTGCCCCGCCTTGATCCCGGCGCCGCACTGGGTCGGGCCGCTGCCGGCGCTCTGGCAGGTGGTCACCCCGTTCGGCACCACGTTCCAGCCGTGCTGCTTGAGCAGATTGATGGCCGCCGTCGGATTGTACGGGTACGGCCCGCCCGACTTCTCCAGCGGTGAGGCCATGTTCGGGATCGCGGTGACCGGGACCGGGCCGACACCCGGGTCCGCGTAGCCGTTGTAGACCTTCTGCACGATCTGGTTGCGGTTGATCAGCTGCTCCATCGCCTGCCGGACGTAGAGCTGCTGGAAGATCGTACCGTCCTGGGCGTTGTAGAGGTTGGGCGTGATACCGGTGACACCCGCGATCGGCAACTGCACGCTCGAGTAACCCGCCGCCTTGAGCGCGCCGAGCTGGTTGGCGTCGTTCAGCGGCAGCGACCCCACCGTCACCGTGCGGCCGGCTCGCATCGCGTCCAGCATCGCGGAGTCCGTGGTGAACGCCTGGTTCTCCCAGCGGGAGAGGTACGGCTTGACCGGGCCGGAGTAGTTCTTGTTCGGCACGTAGCCGTAGAGCGTGCCGTCACTGTTGAAGTCGTTCAGCTTCCACGGTCCGGCCACGACCTTCCACAGCGGGTTGGTCGTGAACGTGCTGATCTGGCTGCCTGCCTTCTGCAGGTAGTTGTACACCGCCGTGGCGCCGGACGGGGTCTGGTCGTAGTTGCCGACCGCCTGGCTGTCCGAGGTCTTGTCCCACGCGTGCTGGGGTATCAGCTGCACGTTGTTCAGCACGTCTTCGGTGAAGAAGTCCGGGCTGGTGGCCGCCGTGAGGTTGATCACCACGGTGTGCTCGTCGGTGGCGGTCACGCTCTGCACGTCGGTCGGGAACGTACCCGGCAGGTAGAGGTTCCAGTTCTTGTAATTGGTCTTGAGCAGGTTGTACACGAACGTGAAGTCGCGGCTGGTGATCGGGGCGCCGTCGGACCATTTCCACGGCTTCAGCGTCATCGTCGCCGTCTTGTTGCCGTTGCTGAAGGAGAGGTTGCTCCACAGGCTCTCCTTCTGGTTGACGATGGACTGCCCGCCGTCACCGTCGTAGGTGAGCGCCGGCCATAGCGGCAGCGTGAGGTTCTGGTTGTATCCGTCGGTGTTGGTGGCCGGCGCGAACGGGAAGATGAAGTTCGGCTCCGCGTCGATCCACGCGACCGTGACCGAACCCCCGTGCTTCGGTGTGCCCGCGGCGGAACCGCCCGGGCCGCTGCTCTTACTGCTGCTGCACGCCGCCGCGGAAAGCGTCAGCGTGAGTGCTGCCCCGACAGCGGCAGCCAGACGGATCATGCGCATGCGTAGCCTCTTTATCGTCCCGACATTTCCGGTTAACCCTACTGGATAAGTAGTAATGCCTGGTCCCCCCGTTTTGCCCCACCCCTGCCGGGTACGTTATCCCGAATCGCCCGGCATTTCGATCACTGGTGGACATATCGTTACAGCACGCTTGCCTATGCCTTACATAGACAGCGCCTATAAGTAGTACTGCCGTGGCCGCAGCGAGTGAATGCGACCAGCGTGCCGACGCGCGCCTCGCCCCCACCGCCATCGCCCCCACCGCCATCGCCCCCACCGCCGTCACCACCCCACCGCCATCGGCCCCGCCCCCACTGCCGCCGTCACCGTGTCAATTGCGCAGTTGAGCCCACTAGAGCGTGTCAACGCGCACCCGGCGACTAAGAATTCGAGGCCGCCCGGTCGCCCGTTGCGGTCGGCGAGCAAGCCGGCCAGCGTCGCGATGGCGATCTCCGGCGGCGTCCGGGACCCGATGTTGAGCCCGATCGGCCGGTGCACCCGGGCGATCCCGGCCGACGCCACACCCAGCTCGGTGAGCGCCGCGACATGCGGCCCGGCGTGCCGCGGGTTCCCCATGATCCCGATCCACCGGGCCTTGGTCGCCAGTGCATCGCGCAGCACCACGCCAAGCTCGTCGCGGTGATGGTCGGTCAGCACCACATCCGTTCCGTCGTCGAGGTCGGACGGCACCTCGGCGAGCACCGGGAACCCCAGCACCGAGGCGGCCGCGGCCCGCGCGGCGTCCGGCTCGAGCAGCAGCCCCGTATACCCGAGATCGGCGCCGTAACGCAGCAGGTACCCGGCCACCGGCGAGGCGAACACCGCGACCAGCGTGCGCTCCCCGGTCCGGTGCTCGTGCTCGTGCGCCCCATGTGCCACCGCGCACGCCGCGTCTTCCGCATGTCCGTGTGTCGTCATGCTCACAGTCTGCCTCCGCCCCGCTCCCCCGGCCACCCATGTGCCTGGCGTTGGCGACCGGCCGCATTCATTGTGGGAGAGACTATGGGGAAATCGGGGCACGGGACGCTCTTCTCGGCGGTTGGCGCGGTCGCCGCGCTCGGTCTGACGACACTCGCTGGCTGCACAGGCGGCGGATCGGCCGCCAGCGCCCACGCCACGATCACCGTGAACGCACCGACGAGCCTGGCCGACCAGGCGCTGCGGATTACCGTCAGCGGCCTCGCGCCGGGCGACACGATCACCGTGACCGGAACCGCCACCGACTTCCACGACCAGCGGTGGCAGAGTCACGCGACGTTTCTGGCCGACAGCCATGGCGATCTCGATCTCAGCAAAACAGCCCCGCTGTCCGGCAGCTACTCGGGGGTGGACGGCATGGGCCTGTTCTGGTCGATGAACCCGCCTCCCGGCTCGGCAGATCCGGGCTTCATACCGTCGTACGAATCGGCACTTGTCGACGGCGCGTTGCCGGCGGTCCCGGTGCGGCTTACGGTCACCGCGCACGGTACCCGGCTCGCCCAGCGGACACTGACCCGTGAGTGGATGGGACGCGGCGTGCGCGGCGCACCGGTCACGCTGGCCGCGGACAGCGTCTCCGGCCAGCTCTTCCTGCCTCCGAAGGGCACCGCACGGCATCCGGCCGTGCTGATCTTCGGCGGCTCGGAGGGCGGCGACTCACAGGAGTTCGGCGCGGCGGTGCTCGCGTCGCACGGCTACCCGGCGCTGTCGCTGGCCTATTTCGACACGCCGGGACTGCCGCCTACGCTGCAGAACATCCCGCTGGAGTACTTCGCGCGGGCGGCGCGGCTGCTCGCGTCCGAGCCAGGTGTCGACCCAGCGCACATCGTGGCGTGCGGGTACTCGCGGGGCAGCGAGGCTGCGCTGCTGCTCGGCGCGGACTATTCCAGCCTGATTCACGGCGTGATCGTCTACTCCCCCGCGGACATGGTGCACCCTGGTCTGCCGAGCGGCGTCGCGTGGAGATACCAGGGCAAACCGGTACCCGTGGGTTCGCCCATTCCCGTGTCACTGATCAACGGCCCGGTGCTCGCGATCGCCGGAGCCGACGACGAACTGTGGCCGTCGGCACCGTCGGTACAGACGATCGCCAACGAGCTGGACGCCGCACATGACCGCTACGCGCATCGAAGCCTGATCTATCCCGGCGCCGGGCACCTCGTCGGCACGTATCCGTACCAGCCCGGAGCGACCACGGGCACGGACTTCAACGGCGATGTTCTCCGCCTGGGCGGCAGCCGCGCCGCTGACGACGCCGCCCAGGAGCGAGGATGGCCTCAGGTGCTGTCTTTCCTAGCGAGCCTGTTACGGCGCCGACCAGTGCTGGTTCGGCGTGTTGTGGCAGGCGTAGACGATGAGCTGCGTGCCGTTCCTGGTCGAGTAGCCCGGGTCGTCGATGCAGAACTTGTAGCCGTTGGCCTTCTCCACCATCTCGCCGTTTGAGCGGTGGATGAAGATCTCGTTCGCCGCGCCGGTGCAATCCCAGAGGATGAGCTTGCTGCCTTGCTTCCCGTTGCCCTTGGCGTTGAGGCACATGTTGCCGTGACGCAACTCCGAGTGCGTGTACGACCAGTTTTGCGCCATGTCGGTGGAGTTGCAGGTCCAGATCTGAACCCTGGCGCGCAGCGCGGAGCTGTTGCCCTTGTCGTCCATGCAGGTGCCGTCGAAGCCATGCGACTGGTGCACGGTCCTGTTCGTCGAGCCGGTGCTCGACGAGGAGGCGCTCGGTGACGCGCTGGGCGAGTTCTGGTTGGAGTCGATTTCGAAATCGCTGAGGCTGGCAGTAGTGCCGGAGGGCGGTGTGCCCACCACGGTCGCGGTGGCGGTCACCGTGCACTGATCCGGATTGGAGACCTTGAAGTCGAGCACATCCCAGGCCGGCTCGCTCCTGACCGTATTGTCCCCGGAGCTCATGGTGTCGTTGCCACTCAACGTGCAGTCCGTCGCCCACTTGAACTCGGTGCTCAGGCTGCCCGGGCTGAAGCTCGCGCGCAGCTCAATGGTGATCGGGCTCGTGACAACGACGCCGGTGAGGGTGCACGACGCAGGGCTGTTCGTCGTACCAGCGCAGCTGGAAATCTGGCCAGCGCGCGCGGCCGTGCCGCCGGTGAGGGCCAACCCGGTTACGGTGCCGGCCACGACCACGCCGAAGGCAGCGGTCGCGATCGTCATACGCTTCATGCTTCGCATTAGTTCAAGTGCCTCCGTATACGTGGTCCGCTCCCCCACTTGTCCTAGCAGACGCTCCGTACACAGAGCACGATTTACGCCAAATTGATCACCTTTGGATAGCAGAACCGTTACAGCAGGCTCCAGCGCAGGTCACGCACGCTGGTTCAGCGGGCGACGATCGTTCGCGATGCCGCACCAGGATCGCAGTCAGTATTCGCCGTTGACCGTGTGCACCCAGATCTCATTGGAAAACCCAGCGCACCGCCCAGAGAGGGCCTTGGTCCCTTGAGCGGTGAAGCGCACGTGTCCGCGGCCGGTCGCGTATTACAACTCGGTATCCACGGCCAGGCCCGCTAGGCAGACCGGCCGGGTGGATCGCCGCGCGGCGCGCCGCCGCAATCACTAGGCTGACGACCGATGGCAGTCAACGGAGGTTAAGTCTCATGGGAGCGTCCGGCTGGAAGTATATCGTGCCCTACCAGCAGGATCTCGGTCTCGCGCTCGACGCGCTTCGCCGGGAGGTGTTCGCCAGCGGCGATTACGTCCAGCCGCACCTGGTCGATGACGCGTTCGATGACCTTCCGGAACCCGGCTCGGTTGATGATCTTACGCAGGAGCAGTACTGGGAGTTCATGGGGACATGCGGCACCCATTCGATCATCGACGTCCACGCGATCATGCCTGCCGGCTTCACGGGTGAAGAGTACGGCACGATCAGGCCGCTCTCGGCAGCCGAATATATAGAACTCTTCGGGGTCGAACAGCCTAGCCACGCCGACTTCACCGTCCTGTCCGGCTCAGAACGGCTCCATGAATGCATCACCGGCGGGCGATGGACCGGGCGAGCCGCGGTGCTGTGGACCAACGGATCGCCGACCGAGATCGCTTTCTGGGGCTGTTCCGGCGACTGAAGGGGCTGTTGCGGAATTCCGTCGGGTTGCGCGCACGATTGCCGCTGGACGGCTCTGGCAGGCGCGTGCGGAGGGTGGTGCCCGGACCGGTGCGGCGGCCGGCGCCCTGCGGGGCGCGGTGTAGCCGGTTGCTCCCGACTGGCAGTGACGCGTTTCCGGATAACGTGCCGGATTAGCCTATCGTGGTACTCTGACCCTCCAAAACAGGGGCCAGAGTACCACGAAGAGCTAGAACTCCACGTTGTCCGCGACGTGAGCAGGACGGGGCGGCCGGCTCGGAATCTGCAACAGCCCCTGAACGACGCGAAATGGAGCGGTTGCCGTCGTATGCGGCGAGTACCAGACCGCGCCGTCGGTTACTGATAGCCGGCCGCGTCGATGCCCTCGATGATCCGGTTCCGCTGATTGCGGTCGAACCGGGGGACCCCGGTGAGCAGCACTGGAGCCAGCGTCTCGAACACCCGGCGAATCCGGTCGCCGGTGAAGTCGTTGATGGCCGGCGTGGCACGCAGCCACACCGAACCGTTCGGCAGCTGGCTGACTTCGCAGAAGGCACCCGACGCCCGCAGCGCTCCCACTCCGCCCAGCCGCGCTGCCAGGTTGGCGGGAACCACTGTCACCCACGTATAACCGCGCAGCGCCTGGCACGTGTCCTTGATCCAGGTCCAGCCGCCGGTAGCGATCTCGAGCGAGAACGGGTCGTCATCGGCCATCCCCCCCGCGCACGCACCGGCACGCGCCGCTTGTCCCTTGACGAACTCCGCCCACCTGTCTTGCATATCCCGCGACTCAGGCCATCCCGTATCCACCGCGGGAGCGATGAACTCAAATGTCGTCCACGACGGCGACAGCACGTCCCGTTCCACGCGGGCGTATGCCGTAGCTTCCTTGTGTAGCTCGTCACCTTGGGCGTCAAGCGGGATGATCTCGATGGTTGCAGAGAACGGGTACTCTGCCAGTCGGTCCAGAAACCGCCGGAAGGCCTTGTCCGAATATGCTGTCCTCCGCTGGCCAAGCACCGGATCCTCTAGGCCCATCCTAAGGATCCCCATCACCTGGCCAGGCTCACCCCACGACCTGCCCGGGATATCCGATGGCAGCCTGGCTGCCGGCCGGGTCTGCAGGCCCTCGTACAACCCTGGCAGCACCTCGGTGAGCGTTCCGGTAAACCACTCTCTCGACCTGACCGCGAACTCTTCCGCCGAAGTAATCTCGGCGATGAGGGTCACCCTCATTTCCTCCAGCCACGGCAGCGCCAAACCGATGCTCCTCTCACGACGGTACGCAAACTGGGCCTTTGCAGCCCGCCACAGCCTTCAACGCCGCCGCGGCGACGCCCGCCGCGGTGGCCGTGACCTCAAGCGCCCTGGCCATGGCACCCCAGGGATCCCAGCCTCCGCCGGGGCCTCGGCCCGGCGATCTCTTGAACCCGGTTGTCGGCGGTGTCGGAGAAGTACACATCGCCGGCGCTGTCGACGGTGACCCCGTAGGGGGCATTCACGATCGAGGGATTCGCTGGGCCGCCATCGCCGCTGTCAGTACGCATCCCTTCGGCCGCGTAGATGTCGCCGGGGACCGGCTGCGCCTCCGCGAGCGAGGTGGCCCAGTTGTCGGTCCACCCGTATCCCATCGGGCCAGGCGTCCCGGTCTGCGTCTGCTTCTGCGCCTGGATCGCGTCGTAGCTGCGGGTGAAGTCCAGGGCAGGTCCGAAACCGGGCAGGGACAGGTCCGTGTTCGTCTCGGTGAAGTCGCCGTTCTCGGTGTTCACTGGGTCGCCGGCGGACGCCTGGTGCACCCCCGGCGCCGCCGGGTTGGATGTGCCGCCTGCCGTGGTGCCGCTGAGCACTTCACCGCCGGAAGTGGGGGCCAGCGCCGCGGTCGCGCCGCTGACCGGGGCACCGAGCAGGACGTAAGGCTGACCAGTAGCGCCGTCTGAAGCGGTGAAGTCGGCCGTGGCGTCGGAAGCCGCGTCGTAAGCGACGGGCGTGAACATGGCCGGCCAGGACCCGAATGCCTCGTCGACCGGGCACCCGGACCCCCACGACGAGACGGTCAGCGAGTTGCTGGTGAACCCGCTGAAAGTGCCCGCCTTCGCGGCCTCCCACGTATTGACGGTCCCCGGGTCGCTGCATGCCAGATTCCCCTGTACGCCCAAGCCGCCATCCGAGCCGATGTTCTCCACCCCAGCCAGCAGCGCGATCTCGGTACCGGCCGAAGCGGTGGAGTCCTCGCAGTTCAGCGATACATAGAGTCCCGTGCCCGACGCCGCGGTGCCAGACTGGGCGGAGTTCCAGCTCGTGGCGGCGTACCCCACCGAGTCAGTGATCAGCGCGGTCGCGGCGGTGCTGCCAGCCAGGGCGGGCGCCGTGCCGAGCACCGCGACGTTTCCGGTCACAGCCTGCCACCAGGTGCTGCCGATCGCGTCGCTGCCTGTCGTGCCCGCCGACGGCGTCAGCGCCGAACAAGACTGTCCCGCGGAGGGATCGACGATCACCAGCGCCGCGTACCCCTCGAATTGGGCGGCGGTCATGGCCAGCCACGTCGCGGGTGTCGCCTGGGTCACCGAGTATCCTGCTGCCTGGAGCGCGGTCGCCTCCGGTGCGGTGGTCTCGCCATTCTGCAACAGCACCAGCACCGGCGCCCCTGTCGCGGCCTTCGCAGGCGACGCGGCCGCCACGCTCGTCGCAGCGGCTGCCGCGACCACGCCGGCCGCCACGACCGGGACGGGAACCGACGGAAGGACCGCGCCCGCCGCTGCCAGTACCGGGCCGAGGGCGGCGGCGACCACCTCCCTGACCCGGCGGGCCAGCCGTCTCAGCCGCGCCCCGGTCCGGTGTCCTGAGAACCGTGCCAGCATCTGCCAGTGCGAGCCGTGCAGCGTCATCTCCGCCGCCCTTCCTGGGGCACCTCGCGCCGCCTCGCGGCTGTGGGCTAATGGGCCGTCTGTCAGTGGCGTCAGCCGGTGACCTGGCGAAGTCCGGAAGCCTTCAACAGGACGTTCAGGGGTTGTAGGTCGAACAAACCGTCAAGGCTGGTCACCTGGTTGAGGAGGCCCGCAGCGGCGCCATGCTGGGCCTCGGCCAGGATCGTGGTAGTGAGCGGATCGTTGGTGAACTCCAGCTGGGCGAAGGCCTGCGCCAGCACCGCTGGCGGCAGCGCCGGACCCGCGGTGACCGCGATCTCGCGGTTCGCCGCAGCCGCTGCCCCGGTCTTGTCGGTCGCGGCGAACTCCTCGGCCCGGACCTGACCGCGCAGCAGCAGGCCGACCGCGGCAGCGTGCCGAGTCAGGAAGCTGGTCGTGACGACCAGCACGGCGGTAGCAAACTGGCCGCTTGGCCACAAGCTCGCCTCGTTCACCAGCACATGCCCTCCGGCGGCGGTGATCTCGGCGTCCAGCGGGGCGGGCTCCCACGCCGCATCCAGCCGCCCGGACCGCAGGGCCGATGACAGGTAGGCGGCGCTCATCGTCGCGTTCCCCGGCCCGGTGTCCGGCACGCTGTTCTGCCGCAGCCACCAGTCCAGGGCGACCTCCTGGGCGCTCCCAGCGGGCGCGGCGACCCGGGCATGGGCTAGCTGGCGCGCGCTGGTGATTCCGGGACGAGTCACCAGTTCCGCGCCACCCGAAGCGGTCCCGGCGACGATCTTGAGGCCGCCATCCTGGTCTGCCTGCCAGACCGCGACCGCTGCCATCGGATCCAGGTAAGCGGCGTCCAGCTCACCGCGTCGCAGCGCCTGCGCCTCGGCCAGCGTGCTGGTGAACGGCACCGGGTCCAGTGTCACCTGACCCAGATCGGCGGCGAAGTACCCGAGCTGCAACCCGGCCAGCGCCGGAGCATCCGCGAGGTCCGCGGTAAACCCGAGTCGGAGCACCCCCGTCGGCGGTGGCGGCGGCGCTGGCTTAGCCCGCGGAGACGAGCACCCGGTCGCCAGCACCGCGATCGCGGCGGTCACGATCACGAACCCAGCGCGCTTCATCAACGGCGCTCTCCCGTTCACGCAAACCGCAACAGATGATGATCATTGCCTCACGGACAGCGTTCGGCTTAGGAATATCAGAAGAATCACAGAGGGCGGAAGACCCGAATTCTCCGGCAATCCGGAGACTCGGTCACTGCCGGCACCGCGAATGTCACGATTCGGTCTCGGCTCTAGGCGGCGCTGCTGCGGCGATTTAATGTACGGGTCATGCGGGGCTTAAGTGATTGCGGGCGCGATGACGAACGCGCCCGCGAGGCCCGGCCGCTGACCGCACCACCGACCGGGAAGGATGACCCATGCCCCTGCCATTGGCAACGGCTGCACCCAGAATCAAGATCATCGCGGCGGTCGCGGCGGTCGCGGTCGCTGGGATCGGGGTTGGTACAGGCATGGCGGTCGCGTCGTCCCGTGCGGGTATGGCTATCCAGCCCGCTGGCCAGTATGTGTTCCTGTGCGTCAACCAGCAGACCGGGAAGATCGACTACGCCGAGTTCCGCGCCCCGCTGCCGCACCAGTGCAACCAGGGTGACACGCTCTGGCATGTAGCGGCCGCGCCAGCAGCGGAGCCCTCCCCCACAGCGTGCCCATCAACATCGCCGTCCGCCAGCGCATCCGCGTCACCGTCGGCCTCCGCGAGCGCTACGCCGTGCCCGTCTCCGTCCCCCTCTCCGTCGGTATCCGTGTGCCCGTCGGCCTCGGCCACGCCGACCGCAACACCTACCGACACGTCGACACCGACTGCGACACCCACCGATACGCCATCGCCGACACCGTCCGCGACGGACTGCTCGACGAACACCGCCACCCCGCTCCCCGATCCGCTGGCCTCCACCGGCCTCGACTCGGCCGCACCGCTGGCCTCACCCGTCCCGACGCCGAGTTCCTGACCTCAGCGCGGGTCAGCGGACGGCCTCGATAGGCTCGATCGGCTTCGATAACGTGGTCGATTACCCTTTTGTGGTAACGCGGCCCTCGGTTACGGGGTGGATCCTCCACGAGGGGTAATCGTCCACGTTGCAGGCGGGCCGGTTGATGCGCTCCTATCCCGGCAGCCACATACGGCGCTCCAGGCACACGATGCACGCCCGCGGACCTGGGCCGCGGCGACGCGCCGACGGCCGGCGCGGCAGGCGATAAGCCACCACTCGTTAGCGCGACTCGAGCACGTTCGCGTAGAGCGCTGCCGTCTGGGCGGCGACGGCGGTCCAGGAGAACTCGGCCACCGCGCGTTCCCGGCCGACCGCTCCCATCGCGCGCGCCCGCGCGGGATCCCCGAGCACCGAATTCAGCGCATCAGCGAGCGCCGAAGGATCGTCGGCCGGGACCAGCAGCCCGGTTTCACCGTCGGCCACGACCTCGGGGATGCCGCCCACCCGGGACGCGACGACAGCGGTTCCGCAGGCCATCGCCTCCAGGTTCACGATGCCCAGCGGCTCGTACAGCGACGGGCACGCGAACACCGCGGCGTGCGACAGCAGCTGGATGACCTCGCGCTTCTCCAGCATCTTCGGGATCCACACGATCCGGTCCTGGTCCAGCGCGTCGACGAGCGAAGAGACCTCGGCGGCCAGTTCGGGTGTGTCCGCCTGCCCGGCGCACACCACCAGCTGGGCCGACGGATCAAGTGAGAAGGCGGCCCGGAGCAGCACGGGAAGCCCCTTCTGCCTGGTGATCCGCCCCACGAACACCACGTACGGCCGCGACGGATCCACGCCATACGAGGACAGTACGTCCGTCCCAGCGTCCGCCGTGTATTCCGAAGTATCGATGCCGTTACGGATAACCGAGATTCGTTCGGCCTTAGTAGCGGGGTAAGCGGTCATGAGGTCGGCGCGCATGGCCTCGGAGACGGCCACCACCGCGGCGGCGGAGGTCACAGAAACCTCCTCGCACCAGGACGAGACCGCGTAACCCCCGCCGAGCTGCTCGGCCTTCCACGGGCGCAGGGGTTCCAGCGAGTGCGTGGTGACCACGTGCGGGACGTCGTACAACTTCGAGGCGAGCAGACCCGCCAGGTTGGCGTACCACGTGTGCGAGTGCACCAGGTCCGCCCCGCCCACGCCCTCAGCCATGGCCAAGTCGGTAGAAACCACCCGCAACGAGGTGTCGGAAAGCGACGACCACGGCTCGTGCGCAACAGCGCCGGGGCGGGACGAACCGAAGCAGTGCACGGTCAGGTCGACCAGCCGCGACAGCTCCCTGGCCAGGTACGTTACGTGCACCCCGGCGCCGCCGTACACATCCGGCGGGTACTCCCTGGTCAGCAGGGCCACCCGGGTCACAGCACGACCTCTTGACCCTTGCCGACCACCGTGATGCCGCCCTTGGAGACGACGAAGCCGCGCTTGCGGTCGTGTTCGGAGTCGACCCCGATCACCGCGCCGTCCGGCACGGTCACGTTCTTGTCGATGATCGCGTTCTTGACCACCGCGTGCCGTCCGATCTTGGTGTTGTGCAGCAGCACCGACCGGTCCACCTCGGCCCAGGAGTTCACCCGCACCCCAGGCGACAGCACGGACATCCGCACCAGGCCGCCGGACACGATCACGCCGGGGCTGACCAGGCTGGAGATCGCCCGGCCGACCCGGTTGACGCCGTCGTCGTGCACGAACTTGGCCGGCGGCAGGGACGGCACGTGGGTCAGGATCGGCCACTTGTCGTTGTACAGGTTGAACAGCGGCTGGACCGCGCACAGGTCCATGTGCGCCTCGAAATACGCGTCCAGCGACCCGACGTCGCGCCAGTAGGCCTCGTCCTCCGGCAGGGCCCCCGGCACCCGGTTGGTGCTGAAGTCATACGCCTGCGCCACGCCGTCCCGGACCAGCATCGGGATGATGTTGCCGCCCATGTCGTGGCGGCTGTCGTCGTCGTCCGCATCCTTCCGCAACGCGTCGACCAGGACATTGGTGTCGAAGACGTAGTTGCCCA
Source organism: Streptosporangiaceae bacterium (assembly GCA_035651595.1). Lineage (GTDB taxonomy): Bacteria > Actinomycetota > Actinomycetes > Streptosporangiales > Streptosporangiaceae > JAFARZ01. Next base: position 21,710 of record DASRFJ010000323.1, read on the forward strand.
TCGAGGCGTAGCACATCGTGGGATCACCGGGCATCGGCGGCGGCGAAGCGGGCTTCTCGAGGAACTCGGTGACCGTCCGGCCGTCCGCGCCGACCCCCACGATGCCGAACGCCGACGCCTCCTCCCGGGGCACCGGGATCGCCGCGATCGTCACGCCGGCCCCGTGCCGCACGTGGTGGTCGACCATCTGCATCGGGTCCATCCGGTACACGTGATCCGCGCCGATCACCATGACCAGCTCGGGGTTCTCGTCGTTGATCAGGTTCATCGACTGGTAGATAGCGTCGGCGGAGCCGGTGTACCAGTACGGGCCGAGCCGCTGCTGGGCGGGCACCGGCGTCACGTAGTTGCCGAGCAGCGAGCTCATCCGCCACGTGGTCGAGATGTGCCGGTCCAGGCTGTGGCTCTTGTACTGGGTGAGCACGCAGATCTTCCGGATCTGGCCGTTGGCGAGGTTGGACAACGCGAAGTCGATCAGCCGGTACAAGCCGCCGAACGGCACGGCGGGCTTGGCCCGGTCGGCGGTGAGCGGGGACAGCCGGGTGCCCGCTCCGCCCGCCAGCACGATCCCCAGAACCGACGCGCCGTCTGTCATGCCGGGCCCTCCAGTCGTTTTCTCCTGAGACGAGCCTAACGGGCTCGGGTTACGGGTCGTGGTCGTGCGGGCTACCGGTTGCTTGCCAGACCTCTCTGACCAGCACCTGGAGCGCGCCCGCCGCCGGGATGGCGAGCAGCGCCGCCACGAAACCGCCGAACAGCCCGCCCACCAGGCTGCCCACGGACGCCGACACCAAAACGGCCAGCAGCACAAGCAGCGGGCTGATCCGCACCGTCTTGCTCATCACGATCGGATTCAGCACGTGGTTTTCCACCTGGGTGTACACCAGGAACACCACGAGCGTGGTGATCCCGGGGCCCAGGCCGGAGCCGAACGCGAACAGGATGGTCGGAATCCCGGCCAGCGCGCCGCCGATCATCGGCAGGAAGTCGACCAGCGCCACCCACAGGCCCCACAGGAACGGGAACGGCACGCCCACGACGAGCAGCGTGACGAACACGACGACGCCGGCGATCAGCGAGGTCAGCAGGTTGCCGAGCATGTAGCCGGTAACCGCGCGGTTCACCTCGCCGGCGACCCGGGTAACCCGCTCCGCGCGCTTGGGGTTGAGCTGGCCGAGCAGGCCGCGCCGCATCTTCGGCCCCTCGAGGAGAAGCAGCAGGACCAGGACGAAGATCGTGGTGAGCTCGATGATCAACGACACCGTGGCCTTGCCGGCGGACAGCACCGGACCGCTGAGCGACTGTGCGTACGTGATCAGCTTCGGCGCGTTGCGCTGCACCCAGTTCTGCACGTGGTACTTGTTCACCAGGTGGCCGATCCAGCCCTTGTTGTGCTCCGCGCTCGCGACGTAGGACGGCAGCCGGTCCGCCAGGTGCGTGATGCCATTGACCAGCGGATACCCGAACGCGATGGCCAGGCCGATGAACACCAGCAGGGCCCAGATCGCGACGATCGTCACGGCGAACCCGCGACGGGCCACCACCCGTCGCTGGAGGAAGACCACCATGGGGTTGAGCAGCACCGCGATGAAGCCCGCCACCACGACGAGCAGCACGACGTCGCGCAGCCGGTAGATGAGCTTGCCCGCCAGGTAGGTCGCGGCGACCACGGCGACGGTCGCGACGATCGTGCGCAACGGGACGCCGCGCACGTCCGCGGCCTTCCACAGCCGCGCCAGGCGGCTTTCGAACGTAGGTGGTGGTTCTTCTTCCAGCACTCGTCAAGCATGCCAGGTTTTAACTGCTTTTTTTCAGAACGACATCGGTACTTGCCCTGGGATACCCTCTTAACTATGACCATAGGTAAGCGTGGCGAAGGGGATCACTCCCCGCTTCGCTTCCGGCTGGATCCGGGGTCCGGCGAGCCCACCTACCTGCAACTCGTCCGCCAGGTCGAGCAGGCCGCGCGGCTCGGCTACCTCAAGGTGGGCGACAAGCTGCCGCGGGTGAAGGACGCCGTCGCGGACCTGGCGATCAACCCCAACACGGTGCTGAAGGCCTACCGCGAACTCGAGCACCGCGGCATCGCCGAAGGCAAGCCGGGTCAGGGCACGTTCGTCCGCGCCGTGCCCACGGTGGCGGCGCCGCACGAGCTGACCGAGCTGCGCCGCGAGCTGATGGTCTGGATCGCCAAGGCCTCGAACGGCGGCCTGGACGAGGACGCGATGTCCGCTTTGTTCGGCAGCTCGCTGCGGGACTATCAGGGCCACCTGGCTTGAACGAAGTCCGTATGGTTGTTAGGTGGGCGTGGTCCGGTCGCAGACGCAGCGCAGGTGGGCCGCGGTCGCGCTCGGCGTGGCCGTGCTGTGCGCGCTGCCGGTGCTGGCCAGCGCGCTTCCGGTGGACGTGCCCAAGCTCACCGCCGGCCAGCTGCGGGCCCGGATCCTCGCGTCGGCGAGCATGTCGTATTCCGGCTACGCGGAGAGCAACGCGACGTTCGGACTGCCGCCGCTGGCCGGGCTGAACAGCGTGACGTCGCTGCTCGACGGCGTGACGAAGATGCGAGTCTGGCAGGCGGCGCCGCAACGGTGGCGGGTGGACGTGCTCACCGACGCGGGCGAACGCGACACCTACCAGCTTGGCGCCGCCGGGTACGAATGGAACTCCGGTGCCCAGCTGCTCACCGAGGTGGTGCCCGCCCCGCGCGGTCTCCCCACGATCCGGCTCCCCCGGGCGGCCGACCTGACGCCGACGTCACTGGCTCAGCGGGTGCTGTCGCTGGTGGGGACCTCGGCCGCGCGGTTCGGCACGCTGCCGCCGGTGCGCGTCGCCGGCCAAGCCGCCGCGGGGCTGCGGGTCACGCCGACGGATCCGGCATCGACGATCGGGGCCGTTGACATCTGGGCGCAGCCGTCGACCGGGCTGCCGCTGATGGTCGAGGTGTACGGCCGTGGTGCGCGCACTCCCGCGCTGCAGAGCCAGTTCTTCCAGGTCGGACCCTGGACCCCGGCCGGCACCGTGCTCACGCCGCCGCCGCGCGTGCCCGGCACCGGGTTCACCACGGCCAGCGCGAGCAACCTCCACAGCGCGCTGCACAACCTTTCCTTCGAGCTGCTGCCGGTTACCCTGGCCGGCCGGAAGCGGGTGTCCCGCCAGGTCACGAACGTCGGCGTGTACGGCAGCGGCCTGGCCTTGTTTACCGTGCTCGCCGTCCGCGGCGGGAACTTCATCGCCGACGCGCGGTCCGACGGCGGCACGCCGTACAGCTTCCCCCACGGCACCGGCTACCTGCTCAGCGCTTCGCTGGTCAATGCCGTGGTGGTCCAGGAGGACGGGTCGGCGGACACGTTCCTCCTCGCCGGGACGGTGAGCGGCAAGCTGCTGTTGCAGGCGGCGGTCGAGCTCACCAGCAGTCCGCCATGATCACCACGTCGGGCCTGAGCAAGCGGTTCGGCACCGTCCAGGCGGTCCGGTCGGTCGACCTCGACGTGCGCGAGGGCGACCGCTACGGCCTGCTCGGCCCGAACGGCTCGGGCAAGACCACGCTGGTCCGCATGCTCCTCGGCCTGGTGTACGCGACGAGCGGCTCGATCTCGATCATGGGATGTCCGGTGCCGCGGCGCCTGCACGACGTGCTGCCGCGAATAGGCGCGCTGATCGAGGAGCCGGCCGCGTATCCGCACCTGTCCGCTAAGGCCAACCTGTCGCTGTTCGACGCGGCCGGGCCGCGCGGACCCGACGCCGGGCGGCGGACGCGGAACCAGCGCATCGACGCGGCGCTGGAGCAGGTCGGCCTCGCCAGCGTCGGCCGTCGCCCGGTCAAGGCGTACTCGCTCGGCATGCGCCAGCGGCTGGGGCTGGCCAGCGCGCTGATCCGCCGTCCCAGCCTGCTGATCCTGGACGAGCCCGGCAACGGCCTGGACCCGCGCGGCATCTCCGACCTGCGCGAACTCCTGCTCAACCTGAACGCCGAAGGCGTGACGGTGTTCTTGTCCAGCCACCAGCTCGCCGAAGTCGACCAGCTCTGCACCCGGGTCGGGATCATGGACCACGGCCGCCTGGTGCTGCAAGAAGACCTGGCCACGCTCCGCGCTCCCACCGGACAGGTTCTCGTCGAAACCCGCGACGCGGAACGAGCGCTCGCTCTGCTCGATGGCACCATCGAACATCGTGACGGCACCACGCTGCTCGTCCGGTGCGACGACCCGGCGGCGCTCAACGCGCGCCTGGTCGGCGCCGGCGTCCAGGTCTCCGCCCTCACCCCGCACGCCAAGACGCTCGAAGAGGTAGTCCTGGCCGTCATCGGCACCGGCTCCGACCACGTAGATGCACCCGCGCCCCCTCCCCCGCCTCGGGATCCGCCACCCGCGCCCCCTCCCCCGCCCCCAAATCCGGATATTTCGTGATAGGCGTCGAGCTGCGGAAGCTGATCCGGCGGGCGCGGACCTGGGTCAGCATGGCGCTGATCTGCGGGCTGCCGTTCGCGGTCGCGGTGTTCATCGCGGTCACGCACCTCGCGCCACCGCCCGGCCAGAGCAGCGCGTTCCTGTCCGCGGTGCTCAATCAGGGCTCGTTGTTCCCGGCGGCGGCGCTCGCCATCGTACTGCCGGTATTCCTGCCGGTGTCGGTCGCGGTGGTGGCCGGCGACTCGATCGCGGGCGAGGCGAACGCCGGCACGCTGCGGTACCTGCTGGTGCGCCCGGTCGGCCGGACCCGGCTCCTGGTCGCCAAGCTGATCTCCGTGACGACCTACGTCCTGCTCGCCGTGCTGCTGGTCACCGTCACGGCGTACGTGACCGGGGTCTTCCTGCTCGGCCCGTCCCGGGCAACCGCGGTGGGCCAGCCACCGCCGGGCACCGGCGGGTCCGGCCTGCCCCCCGGATCGATCGGCTCGGTCGGCGGCGGCACGTCCGGCGGTGGCGGCGCGGTGCAGACCGGCGGCGGTGCCATCACGTCCTTGTCCGGCACGCCGCTCACCACGCTCCAGCTGCTCGAACGCATCGCGGGCGCGATGGCGTTCATCACCGTGTCGATGCTCGGCGTCGCGGCGATCGCGCTGTTCCTGTCCACGTTCACCGACTCGGCGCTGGGTGCGGCGCTGGGCTCGCTTGCCGCCCTGGTCGCCAGCGAGGTGCTGGTCACGCTGAACGCCGCCACCGTCATCCAGCCGTACCTGCCGACCAGGTACTGGCTCGCCTGGGTGGACTTCTTCCGCGATCCCATCTTCTGGCGGAACATCCAGCGCGGTTTCGCCATCCAGGCGGTCTACGTGGCGGTGTTCCTTGCCGCCGCCTGGGCCAACTTCGCCACCAAAGACATCACGGCGTGACGGTGTCACCAGGGGGGTCCGGGGGACGGCTCCCCCCGGTAAGCAAGCTGCGGAAGACGGCGCGTCAAGGTGCGCGCTGGCGAGCGCGCGCAGGACGATGCCGATGACCAGCGAGTTGCTCGGGAGCTGGTCGTGCTGGATGCTGACGCCGGGACAGACGGACTGGAGCGCGACGTTGATCGCGCCGGGCAGCCGCGCCGAATCGGGCGGCTGGACCACCTGATCGTCGGTGGTCCACAAGGAGAGCCACGGCGGGCGTGCCGCCGGACTGGCCGCCAGCCGCGTCAGCAGGGCACTGCCGGGTACGAGCTGCTCGCAGGCCTGCGGGCAGGCGCTCGGCACGAACGCTTCGCCGAGCGAGGCCAGGCTGGTGCCGTGCAGCGGGGAGCCCAGCGTGATGACGTCGCGCGCTTTGGCCGCACCGTCGTAGTCGACGTCCCACAGCCAGGCCACCACGCCGCCGGCCGAGTAACCGATGACAGTGACCGGACCGGACCCGCCGCTCAGGGCCTGGTTGACGTAGCCGTTGAGCACGTTCGCCTGGTCCTGAAGGTCTCCCGTCCCGTTCCCGGCAAGGTGGACCACGACCGCGGTCCGGCCGGTCGCCCTGATCTTCGCCGCGAGCACGTCCAGCGAACCGGTGTTCCCGCCGTACCCAGGGACCAGCAGCACGTCACCGGGCTTGTCCGCCGCCGCGGGAAGCGGCCCCGTCCCCCCGCCCGCCGCCGCGCTCACCCCGCCGGCAACCGCGCCCGCCAGCACCACGAGCACCACCGCGGCCAGCAACGTCCGGCGACGTCGGCTGAGCCCGCTCCACCAGGCGATCACATGCATTGCCGCCAGCCTATCCGCCCCGCGCGGAACGCCGGGGGTATGCGGTCTGGTTTGCTCTGCTATGCGGGGATACGTTCCGTCGGTCGCGTGGCTCGTTTTCATGATCACGAAGGGTTTTACGTGCTAGAGGACGTAAAACCCTTCGTGATCATGAAGTATATACCCAGGTGGGGTATCGGGAACGTTTATTAGTTCGATATTTTACCGTCCACCCGGCTGAGGAGCGCCCCGGGGCGGCGCGGCCTGCTATCGCAAAGCGATAGTCAGGCGCATTTTCGGGCTGATAAACTTTCGGGAACAGCCCATTCTTTCAGAAGCTGGAGATTACTCTCGCATGTCTCATAAGTCCCATTTAGGTCCTCTTTGTCCTCCTGGAACATCTGAAGCAGCAGGCCGCCTCGCCTCCGGGCAAAGGAAAGATCCGCATGGACAGGCGAGATGATCAATCCGGGCCTAGGCCACAGAGGTTTGGCTGGTTCGGCCCAGGGAGCAAGATCGTCAAGAGGGGCCGCGACGCGGCGACGGTCGTGCATCTTGCTTACTATGGTGACCGCGTAGCAAAGATAGCTAGTAGGCTGGTTTTTGCTTTCGGGACTGTGGTCCGCCGACCGGACGGCCAGTATAATCTCGACGATCCCATTTGGACCATGGTGCTCCGGAATAAGGACGCCGCGAGCCTGCTTGCCTTCTTGCGCGAAGGCGCCGTAGCGGCTACCCAAACCGTAGACAGCACCCCGGACGCAGACCCGGATAGTTCGACCGCGACCCTGCCCACGCTCATCGATAGCGCCGGCATAGACACGAACAGCCTTGTAGACGCGCTTACGCAGCGCAAAGATCTCGATGCTTTGGTGGCTGGGCTGGCCACGACGGAAGAAGGGCTGTCGGCCGCCCAGGGCGCTGTTATCAGCCAGCGCCGGGATCTGGTTCGCCGACTTCGCCTGATGGCCGAAGACCCGGCGACGACGGAAAGCCATCTCCAGCAGGTTCTGGGCGACGCTTACTGGCTGTTCGGCGGACGGTATGTCGGAATCGCCGCCAAGCGCAACCTTGTCCCGCTCGACCAGCACGATATCCCTTTGATCGGCGCTGACGGGACGGTGCATATTGTCGAACTCAAGGGGCCCAATATTCCGAACCTCGTACGCAAGCACCGCAATCACTGGATTGTCGGATCCGATGTACACGAGGCGACGTCGCAAGCAATGAATTATCTGCGCAATCTCGATGAAACTGGTTCTACGCTCAACACGGTCTACCGTAATGACCTGGGCGTTGACTACGATATGCGTCGGTTGTTCGCTACGGTCGTCATTGGACATCCCGCTCACGTGGACCACGCGGACGAGCACATCATCGAGCAGACGATCCGGTCGTACAATGCGCACCTCTCGCGGGTGGAGGTCATCACCTATGCCACGCTGCTAGACACCGCCGAGCGAACATTGAAGTTCGAGGATGCGGCACGTTTTTCTCGCGGATGAAATGCCCAGACCGGTGGGGTGCGGACACGAGCGGGCGGGCGGCGAGCGCCAGGGTGGCGAGCGCGATCAGCACGTAGCCGTTGCCGAGCAGGAAATGCAGCGGGCTGGCGGACGAGGGCGTGTGGCGAACGATGCCGGTCCAGCCAACCGCGGCGACGGCGGCCAGGACCGCCAGCCGGGCTAGCGCTGCCGGGCGGCGGGGCGCGCCGTTGTGCCATGCCGTCACCGCGGCGAGCAGCAGGGCGGGTATCGCGATGACCCAGTGATGGCTCCAGGAAACCGGGCTGATCAGCAGTCCGGTTATCGCGCTCAGCGAGAAACCGGCCGCCTCGTTCCCGGCCCGCCCGGCGCGGGCTGCGAGCGCGAGCCCGGCCAGGCCGACCAGGACGACGACGGCCAGCCAGGGCGCGGGAACATTCGTGGTATGCCGCACGCGGGCGAGCATGCCCAGCAGGCTCTGGTTGATCGTCAGTGCCTGATGCGGACCGGTGCTGACGCGACCGGCATCGAGGAACGCCCCGGTCCAGTACCAGGCGGCACTCGATGGCACTATCGCGAATGCGGCGCCGATCGTGGCGGCGAACGTCCCGGCCGCGACGGCGGCGGCGCGATAGCGGCGGGTGAGCAGCAGGTAGATGACGAAGATGGCCGGGGTGAGTTTGATCCCGGCGGCCAGCCCGAGCGCCGCTCCCTTCAGCCGGGCACCGTCCGGGCGGCTGAGGTCCCAGGTGATCAGCAGCGCTAGGAGGATGTTGACCTGGCCGTAGGCAAGGGTGGTGCGTACCGGCTCAAGCCAGAGCGCGGCGACCGCGCCGACGAGGGCCAGCCTGGCCGCCGTGCCCCGGGCCAGCCAGGACGAGACCGGCGGCAGCCGGAGTGCGAAGTACAGCACCGCGGGCAGCGCGATCGCGCTCGCCGCCGTCATCAGCGTCGCCGCGGCCGTCCATGGCAGCACCGCGAATACAGTGAAGACGAGTGCGGCGGCCGGCGGGTAGGTGAACGGCAGGTACCCGGCGTAGTTCACCTGGCTGAGCGGCGTGCCGCTCAGTACGTCTTGTCCACCAGCCCGGTAGACATGAAGGTCGCAGAACCGGCCCGCGCTGCGGGCAGCCAGCACGCAGCAGAAAACGGCAACAGCGAGATAACTGGCGGCCGCGCCGACGCTCCGCCATCGTGCCCCCGAAGGCTTCACTCAGAGAGCATATAAGCGATGAGGCCGCTTCCAGAAATGCCGGCGTGGCCGGCGATGCCGGTCGCCGGCGGCCCCGTGGTGCTGCGGGCATTCTCCGATGCCGATGTGCCGATGGTGATGGAATGGGCGACCGACCCGTACGTGCCGACGATCGGCTCCCTGCCGGCGAACGCGGACCGCCAGGACGCACTGGACTGGATCGAGCGGCAACGCGGCCGGCTGGCCGAAGGGCTGGCTACTCCGTGGCGCCGAGCGCCCGCCGTCGCGGCATCGCCCGCGCCGCGCTTGTCGCGGTGACGACGTTCGCGTGGACGATCCCCGAGCTGCACCCGGGACATGCTGCTGTACGCAAGCATTCGCAGCGAGCCCGATACCTGACTTTTCCACTCATAGACAAACATATCCGCGCATGTTAGATGTGTTGCCATGCGAGGTGCACATCTGCCGCGGCGCGCGGTGCTCAGCGGTGCCATCACACTGGCCGCGGCGGGCACCATAGCCGGACGGCCAGAGCTGGCCACGGCCGCCACGCGGCCCCTCGTTCCCGGCAGGCGCGCGGCCGGGCACACCATCGCCTTCGACAAATACTCGCTGATCATCGACGGCAGGCGGCTGTTCATCTGGTCCGGCGAATTCCATCCGTTCCGGCTGCCCAGCCCGCCGCTGTGGCGGGACATCCTGCAGAAGATGAAGGCCAGCGGCTACAACGCGGTGTGCATGTACTTCAGCTGGAACTACCACTCCGCCGCACCCGGCCACTACGACTTCAGCGGCGTCCGCGACATGGACCTGGTACTGGACATGGCGGCGGAGACCGGGCTCTACGTGCTGGTCCGGCCAGGTCCCTACATCAACGGCGAGGTGAACGGCGGCGGGTTCCCCGGCTGGCTTGCCGCCACTCCCGGGCTGGCGCGCAGCGACGACCCGACCTACCTCGGCTACGCCGACGAATGGCTGACCGCGATCAACGCTGTCCTCGCCCGGCACCAGCTCACCGACGGCCGCGGCACCGTCCTGCTGTACCAGATCGAGAACGAGTACGCGAACTTCATCGGCTCGCCGACCGGCATCAACTACATGGCGCACCTGTACGCGAAGGCCCGCACCGACGGCATCACCGTCCCCATTTACCACAACGACAAGGGTCGCCACGGTTTCTGGATCCCGGGCAGCTTCCCTGGTAGCGAGAGCGACTACCTCTACGCCTTCGATGGCTATCCGTCGGCCAGCGGCTCGCCGCCGGACTGGGGCTATTTCGGGGTCGGCGGCGCGACCGGCGGGTCCACCGCCAGCCCGGCAACGCCAGGCTTCGAGGCGGAGTTCGGCGGCGGCTTCTTCGACCCGTGGGGCGGCGCGCCATGGCACGGGCAGGGCTATGCCTTCGAGCGCGCCTTCGACGGGCCGGTGTACGAGCGGACCTTCTACCTGACCAACGTCGCCAACGGCATCAAGATCCACAACGTGTACATGACCTTCGGCGGGACCTCGTGGGGATGGCTGCCCGCGCCGGTCGTCTACACCTCCTACGACTACGGTGCGGCGATAAGCGAGGCGCGCCAGCTCACCGCGAAGATCCCAGCGATGAAGCAGATGGGGTACTTCCTCAGCTCCGTCGGCGACGTCGCGATGCTCGATCCGGCGGCCGCTCCGGCGCCGCCGGACCCGGCGGTCAAGGCGTACCACCTGACCAACCCGGCCACCGGATCGCACTTCTTCTTCCTGCGCAACGACCACACGGCGGATCTGACCTTCACCGTCCCTGTCGCTACCGCCGACGGCACGTACACCGTCCCGCTGGAGCTGAACGGCAAGGACATGAAGGTGGTCGTGGCCGCCTACCAGGCGGAGTCGCAGCACCTCGTCTACACGACCTCGCACCTGATGACCCACGCACCGATGGCCACGGACCTGATGGTGCTCGCCGGCCACCCCGGCGAGGGTGGCGAGACCGTCCTGCGCTACCCCGCGGAGCCACAGCTCACCGTGGTCCAGGGCAACGGGCCCGCCGTCGCATGGGATGCCGCCACAGGTGACCTGCGTCTCGACTACACCCACGACGGTCGCACCGACGTGCTCATCACGCCGCCGGCCGGGCCGGCGCTGCTGTTGCTCATTGTCGACGACACCGCGGCCGCCGCACTCTGGCGGCTCGATTCCGACGCCGGGCCGGTACTCGTCTACGGCCCGGCACTGGTGCGGACCGCGACGACCCGCGGCATGGTTCTCGCGCTGACCGGGGACACCGCCGGGCCCGCACCGCTCGAGGTCTGGGCGGCAACCAGGGTCAAGGTGCTGACCTGGAACGGCAGACCGGTGCCGGTCTCGGCAACCGGCACGGGGAGCGTCGCCGCCCGGCTCCCGCTGCCTGGACCGCCGGCGGTGTCGCTGCCAGCGCTCGGGCCGTGGCGGTACGCCGCAGAGAACCCCGAGGCAGAGCCGGGTTTCGACGACAGCTCCTGGACCGTGGCGAACAAGACGTCGTCCAGCAGCGTCACCCCGGTGCCGGCCGGGCAGCCGGTGCTGTTCGCCGACGACTACGGCTTCCACTACGGCGACGTGTGGTACCGGGGGTCGTGGGCGGACGATGCCGCGGTCACCTCCGTCAGCCTCACGTACAGCACCGGGCAGGAAGGCATGCTGCTTGCCTGGCTGGACGGCCAGTTCCTCGGCTCACACCAGATGCCCGTCCCGACGACGGCCCAGGCCACCACCCAGGGCTGGACCGCCGCGGTCACGCTGCCGCTGCCGGCGAGCGCGCAGAGCGGCAATCCCGGGAAACACGTGCTCGCCGTGCTGGTCCGCCCGATGGCACATCAGGAAGACGGCGGGGTCAACAACGCCTTCAAGACCGCGCTCGGCCTGACCGCGGTCGCGTTCGCTGGTGCCGCCCCGGCAGTGAACTGGCGGATCCAGGGCAGCCTGGGCGGCGAGCACGCCGCCGACGCGGTCCGCGGGCCGCTGAACGCGGGCGGCCTGTTCGGCGAGCGGAACGGCTGGTCCCTCCCCGGCTACCCGGACCGGTCCTGGGCCACCGTCACCCTGCCGCACGCGGACGGCAGGCCGGGCGTCGCCTGGTACCGGACGCGGTTCCGGCTGGCCGTTCCCGACGGGGTCGACGCCTCGCTCGGCCTGACGATCACCGACGATCCGTCGAAGGCCTACCGCGCGCTGATCTTCGTCAACGGCTGGAACCTCGGCCAGTACATCAACGGGGTAGGTCCGCAGACCACGTTCGTGCTGCCCACCGGAATCCTCGACCCGCGCGGAGACAACACGCTGGCGATCGCCGTCACCTCCGGCGGGCTCCCCGGCGGCGGGACGAACACCGCGGGCACGGTCAACGGCGGCCTGGGCACCGTGACGCTAGCCAGTCTGGGCACCGTGGCCGGCGGCGTTAATACTGATGCCTATGACAACTAACCAGGTTCTCGGACGTTGAGCCACTGTCGTTATGACCATAGAGACGGTACGCGGTGACATCACCAAGGAGCGAGTCGACGCGATCGTGAACGCGGCCAACTCCTCGCTCCGGGGCGGCAGCGGGGTGGACGGCGCGATCCACCGGGCGGCGGGAAGGCGGCTCGCCGAGGCCGGGGCGGCGCTCGCCCCGTGCCGGACCGGAGATGCCAAGGCGACGCCGGCCTTCGACCTCGACCCGCCGGTGAAATACATCATCCACACCGCCGGGCCGGTGTGGCGCGGCGGCGACAGCGGCGAGCCTGACCTGCTCGCCTCGTGCTACCAGCGGTCCCTCGAGGTCGCGGACGAGCTGGGCGTGGCGAGCATCGCGTTCCCGGCGATCTCCACCGGGATCTACGGCTATCCGGCGCGGGAGGCGGCGCGGATAGCGGTCGCGACGGTCAGCCAGACGCCCGCCAAGGTGCGGCTGATCCGGCTGGTCGCCTTCGACCAGGCGACGCTGGACCTGCTCACCGCGGAACTCGGCCGAGCGTGACCTCGGCGAGGAGCGGGAGGTGGTCTGAGCCCGGGACGCGGAGGACCTCGGCGGTCATCTCGACGCCGGGCGAGGCGAGTACGTAGTCGATCGCGGTGCGCGGACGGCGCGTCGGGAACGTGGGCTCGGCGCGCCGCGGGAAAACCCGGATGTCGCTGAGGCCATCGAACAGCTTCCCCGGCGGCGCGTTGAAGTCGCCGCAGATGACCCACGGATTGCTCAGCTGGAGGGTCAGCTGGCGAAGCCGGCGGCCCGCGGCCTTGCGGCTCGAGTGATGGCTGGCCGGGAAGTGCGTGCTGCCCACCCATGCCGCCGGCTCTGCCAGTTTGGCGAGAACGACGGAGCGGGTTTCGCTCGGTTCGCTGCCGTCGTAACCGTGCGGGTGTGCGTGCACGGTGAGCTGCTGCACCGCGGTGACCGGGAGCCTGGTGAGCAGCGCGTTGCCGTAACCGCGTGCGGAGGGGTCGGCGCCGTATTCGATGCTCGGGACGAAGATCCATGAATAGCCGGATTCGCTGGCTATGTCTGCCAGGATGCGCGGCGCGCCCCACGGCTCGTTGACCTCGGTCAGGGAGACGACGTCCGGCCCGGTGCGCTGGATCAGCGCGGCCACCGCCTCACGGTTCGGCGCTCCGTCCGCGTCCTTCCAGGAGTGGACGTTCCAGTGCAGGATACGCAACGGGCGTCAGGTGGAGATGTCCGGATAGGGCAGCGTGAAGCCGCTGAGGCGAGCGGCGTATTCACGCTGGAAGCCGAGCGGTTCGGCGTAGTCACGCTCGAACATCGCGATGAACAGGGTCAACGTCAGGAAGTTGTGCGCGCCGAGGCGGAACAATTCCGGGTAGTCGTGAGTGGCCAGCGCTTGTCGTTCGGCGTCAGTGAACTCGAGCCAGGTGCTGCACTCGTCGCCGTGGCAGTTCAGGATCGCGTTGGCACGTTCGGCTTCCCACCACGCCACGGTGCCCCGCGGATCCTCTCGGTAGCGCTCGACCAGTTCCGGGTCACGGTCGATCGTGAACAGGAACTTGTTCACCAGGTACTTGCTCACTGGGCATCGGCTCCGTTCGGGTACCAGGTGAAGTAGGCCTCCATGGTGTGAAACAGGTCGAGCGAGTCCGTGTAGTCGGCCTTCACGTTCGCGCCCGCGGCGCCCATCATCAGCATGAAGTCCATGAAGCCGTGGGTGGCGTTGCCGGGCGTGTGGAGGCTGTCCAGGCTGACTTCGGCCAGCGCGGATTCCAGGTCGCCGGACGCGATCCACTCGACGGCCTTGCGGTCGAACTCGGGATCGGGCCCGTGCGGGCCGAACTGGCGCGGGCCACCCAGCTCAAGCGAGAGGTGGCCGGTGCCGATGATCGCCACGCGCTCGTTGCCTGGCCAGGCCTCGACCATCTCGCGGATGGCCTGGCCGAGCTGCACGAAGCGTTTCGGCCGCGGCATGGGCGGCGCGAAGATGTTCGTGTAGACCGGCACGATCGGCAGGTCCGTCTGCGGCCGAAGCGTGATCAGCGGGCAGGTGACGCTGTGGTCTACCCGCAACTCGTTGCTGAACGCGAGGTCGAAGCCCCGGTCCAGGCCCTCGCGCAGCAGGTACGCCGACAGGTCCTCGTGCCCCAGCATGCGCATCCGCGGCAAGCCGAATTCGCGCTCCTCGTTGTACCAGTTCCCGTCGTAGTACGGCGCCTTCCCGACCAGGAACTGCGGCATGTTGTCCAGCCAGATCTGGTGGAAGTGATCGCTGCCGACCATCACGAGCACGTCCGGGCGGGCGCGGGTGAGAGTCTGGCGGAACGCCTCGATCTTGGCCACCCACCCGTCTGCGAACGGTGGCCGCTCGTCTCCGGTGGCGGTGCTGGCGCGGTAATAGAAGGGATGATGGGTCGAGGCGATGACCGCCGCTACTGTGGCCATAGTTAGTCCTCTAGGTCCTCTGGGTTCTCTGCGTCCTCTTGGTCCGCTGGGAGCACGTACTGGGCGTTGCGGTCGATGGAGCGGTACATGTCCATGGCGATCGGGCGGCGCCGTTCCTCGGCGATCTGGCCGAGCAGGCCGGCCGCCCGGGCCAGCAGCGCGACGCCGCGGAGCAGTTCGGGGTCCAGGCCGAGGTCGGCGAGGGCGGCACCGCAGACGCCGGCGCCGTTGAGCGGCAGGGTCCGGCCGAGCACCTGAGGATGGACGCGGCCGATCGCCTCGAACAGGGCGAGATGGTTTCCTCTCAGTCCCTCTTCTCGTGCGATGCCGATCAGCACGGGGGTGCGCGGGTCGGTGATCTTGTGCACCGGGTGGCCGAGGCCGGGGATGATCGCGTGTTGCTGCTTCGCTTTGGTGACGGCTTCGAGCGCGAGGGTGTCCCAGGCCTCGTCGTCGTTTAGTGGCGGCGGTTGTGCTTCTGCCAGGATGTTCGCGAGGAAGCGGCCGGCATCCTCGGTCACGCCGAGGAATCGGGAGCCGCCGCCGAGCAGGCCCGCCGCCATCGCACCCTGCACCGAGTCCGGGGCGCTCAGGTAGGTCAGCCGGGCGGCGATCGCGGTCGGCGTGAAGCCATGGTCGGCGAGCGCGACGAGCACCGCCTCGAAGACCCGGGTTTGCGAAGCTGACGGGCGGCGCTGGGTCATCAGCCACAGCGCCAGCTCGCCGAAGCCGACCTTGCCCATCAGGCTGCCCGCGAGGTCCTCACCGAGCAGCGTGATCGTGTCACGGTCCGCGGTGCCGAGCGAGGTCTGGTACGTCTCGGTCATTCCTGGCCCCCGCCGAGCCAGGCGCGGATCTGGTCGCCGTGTTCGTCGAGGGACGGGGGCGGCAGCGGGTAGTCGGCCGGGGTCTGGGAGAACGTCACCGGATGGCGGACGGCCTGCCGCTGTGTGTCGCCTTCACCAGCGGTGATCACCGGCTTCAGGCCGATCTGCTCGGCGAACGCGACCCCGGCGTCGACCGTGTTGATCGGTCCGCAGGGCACGCCGGCGGCGATCAGCTCGGGGAACCACTGTCTGGCCGACTTGGCTTTGAGCCGCTCGACGAGCTTGGGCCTTAGCTGGTCGCGGTTCGCGGTGCGGTCCGGATTGGTCGCGAACAACGGATCGTCGGCCAGCTCCGGCACGCCGAGTACCTCGCACAGCTTGCGGAACTGGGCGTTGTTGCCAGACGTCACGATCAGGTCGCCGTCGCCGGTCGGCAGCGGCTCGTAGGGGAACAGGCTCGGATGGGAGTTGCCCATCCGGTACGGGACGGTGTTGCCAGCAACGAATGCGCTGGACTGGTTGACCATGCCGGACAGCGCGCTCGCCAGCAGGCTTGCCTCGACGTGCTGACCCTCGCCGGTCGCGGTCCGGTGGTGCAGCGCGGCGAGGATCGCGATCGTGGTGTGCAGGCCGGCGATCACGTCGAACACCGAGATGCCCGCCCGGTACGGCGGCCCGTCCGGCGACCCGGTCAGGCTCATCAACCCGGAAATGGCCTGCACCATCAGGTCGTAGCCGGGCAGCTCCGCGCCGCGCTCGGTGGTGCCGAAGCCGGTGATCGTGGCGTAGATGATGCCCGGATTACCTTTGTGCACCGAGGCGTAGTCCAGGCCGAACTTGGCAAGCCCGCCCGGCTTGAAGTTCTGCACGAAGACGTCGGCGCGTCCGGCCAGCGTGCGGGCCAGTCTCAGGTCCTCGGCTTTAGTGAGATCGAGGGCTACCGAGCGCTTGTTCCGGTTGACGCCGAGGAAGTAGGTGGACTCGCCGTCCGTTGTGGCTGGCGGCATCCAGGCTCTGGTGTCGTCGCCAGCCGGGCTCTCCACCTTGATCACGTCCGCGCCCAGGTCGCCCAGCAGCATCGTGCAGTACGGGCCGGCCAGGACGCGGGAGAAGTCCGCTACCAGGATTCCGGCGAGGGGTCCGGGTCGTGATTGCGCTGGAGTCGGCTGGCTCATGTCGGCTGGTGGCTCGCCTTTCAGTTTTGTCCGTCTGACGGACACTTGTCCGTTAATTGAGTATCTTCAGGGCCGGTTCCGGGTGTCAAGCTGGCCGGCCGACGCTGAGATGCGGAACGCCCTGGTAGGCGGACCAGTCGGCGCTGATCGCGCTCGCGGTCTGGAGCAGCCACGGCAGGTACTCCGCGGTCAGCTTGTCGACCGGGGTCTCGGCGGCATGGACGGTAACGTTCAGCGCGGCGATCGTCCTGCCCTCGCCGTCGCGCAGCGGCGCGGCCACCGAGCGGATGCCGGGGGCGAGCTGCTCGTCGGTGAGCGACCAGCCGCGGGCCCGGACCTCCCGCAGGGTGGCCGCGCGCTCGCGAGCGTCCGGCTGCCAGCGCGGGGTGATGCCGGACCGGCTCGGTTCGGCGAGCACCCGCTCCGCCTCGTCCGGCGGCAGCGCGGCCAGCAGGACCTTGCCGAGCGAGGTCTGCATCGCCGGGAAACGGGTGCCGATCGTGACCGCCAGGGCGATGATCTTCGGCACCGCGACCCGGGCCACGTAGACGATGTCCGAGCCGTCGAGCTGGGCGATCGACGATGATTCGTGGGTCCGCGCGACCAGCTTCTCCATGTGCGGGCGGGCGATCTCCCACAGGCCGCGGGACAGCACATACGACATGCCCAGGTCCAGGACGCGCGGGGTCAGCTCGAAACCGCCGTCGGCCGTCCGGACGTAGCCGAGTTGCTCCAGGGTGAGCAGGATGCGGCGGGCGGTCGGCCGGGCCAGGCCCGCCGCCTCCGCCACCGCGCTCAGCGGCATCACCGGCCGCCGCGGCTGGAAGACCCGGATAACGTCGAGACCGCGCGCGATCGCCTCGATGAAGTCCGGACTGCTGTCCCGGCGTGCCACGGTCATCCCTCCAACGGTGTTACTCGGCACTGTAGCTCTGTCTGGCCCGGTTGTCCGCACAGCGGACACCGGCTGGGTCCCCCTTGACAGCCGGGCGGGACCCGCGCAACGCTTCGGTTCACACGTCAAGTGACCGTCGTGCGGACAGCTGTCCGTCGCATTTCTATCCCGGGAGGCTGCTATGACATCGGAAGCTGACCTGGCACCCGGGCGTCCGGTGGTGTTCCGGAACGCGACCGTGCTGACGATGGACGACGCGCACCAGGTGCTGACTGGCGCCGACGTGCTCGTCACCGGCGAGCGGATCGCCGCGGTCGGCCCCGCGCTGGCCGTACCGGACGGCACCCTGGAGATCGACGCCTCCGGCGGCATCGTCATGCCCGGCATGATCGACACGCACCGGCACATGTGGCAGACCGCGATGCGCGGGTACGGCGCCGACTGGACCCTGACTCAGTACTTCGTCTGGTACTACCTCCAGTGGGGCAAGAAGTTCCGGCCCCAGGACATCTACGCCGGGAACCTGCTGTCCGCGATCGAATCGATCGACGCCGGCGTCACGACGACGGTCGACTGGTCACACGGGCTGCAGACCACCGAACACGCCGAGGCGGCTGTGGACGCGCTTGAGGCGGTGCCGGGCCGGTTCGTGCTCGCCTACGGCAACATCCAGCAGGGCTCGTGGGAGTGGTCTACCACGCCGGAGTTCCGCGATTTCTACATCCGCCGGATCGACGGCAAGGGCGACATGCTCGGCTTCCAGATCGCCTTCGACATCCCGGGCGACGAGGCGTTCCCGGAGAAGGCCACGTTCGAGGCGGCCAGGGAACTCGGCGTGCCGGTGACCACGCACGCCGGCGTGTGGAGCGTCACGGGCGACAAGGGCATCGAGCTGATGTACGACAACGGGTTCTGCACGCCGGGAACGATCTACGTGCACGCCTCGTCGTTGTCGCCGGACTCGTACCACAAGATCGCCGCTACCGGCGGCTTCGTCTCGGTCTCCACCGAGAGCGAGTGCAACGCGGGTCAGGGGTATCCGCCCACCTGGCGGCTGCGCAAGTACGGCATCCCGGTCTCGCTTTCCCAGGACACGAGCGTCTGGTGGAGCGGCGACATCTTCGCGGCGATGCGCGCGACGCTCAACGCCGACCGGGTCATGGAGCACTTCGAGGCGCACGCCGACGGGAACACGGTCACCAACCACTACCTGCGCGCCGAGAACGTCGTCGACTACGCCACCCGCGGCGGGTCCAAGGCGCTCGGCCTCGACTCGGCGGTGGGCAGCGTCGAGGTGGGCAAGAAGGCCGACCTGGTGCTGGTGGCGAACCGCAACTCCCCCGTCAGCTTCCCCATCTTCAACCCCTACGGCCACGTGGTCTTCCAGGCTCAGCGCGGCGACGTGCACACCGTGCTGGTGAACGGCCGGGTGGTCAAGTACGACCACCGCCTGGTCGGCGTCGACCTGGACCATGCGCGACGGGCGATCGAGGAGACCACGACATACCTGCTTGGCGAGCTCGGCGACGAGGCGTGGACGGAGGGCATGTCGCCAGAGATCCCGGAGAGCGCTGTGCTCAGCAATCCCTACACCTACCGCGACACCGCGGCGTGGGGTGAAAAGGAGGAGTAGCTCGGGCTCCGCAGGTCAGCGCGCCTGGTTCCGGCGCTCATGACTATCCGCGGCTCGTCGAGCAGTTTGTTCTGGTATGCGCAAAGTGCGTATAGACGCGGTCGGATCTGTGCTGTTTAGTCGTGAGCTGCACGTATCGATGCGGCACAAGGGCAGAGGGACTCCGGCTGGCGGGCAGCAGCGCTGGCGGGTTTGTGGTTGGCGCTGTTTTCCTCGCCACTCGGGCCGTTGTGCTCGATCCGGCGCTGTCTCTGCCCCTGAGGATCCGGACAGATTTCAGGGGAGGGAACCATGAGAACCAACCGGATTTTCCGGCTTGCGGGCGCCATGACAGCACCGCTGCTGGTGACCGGCGCGCTCATCGCCCAAACAGGAGTGGCTTCCGCCGGCGTGGCGGGAAACAACGGCCATCACCACGTGTTGTACGTCGCTCCGTGGGCGAAGGCGCACCATAGTGACAGGTCCTGCGGTTCGGCGGCATTCCGGTCGATCGGGGCCGCGGTACAGGCCGCTCCGGCGTGGGGTACGGTCGTCGTCTGCCCCGGCACCTATCACGAGCAGGTGGTGCTATCCAAGCCGCTCTCGCTGGTTGGTCATCGGGCGATCATCGATGAGAAAGGCGTCACACCCGCGTTCGCGGTAACGATCCCCGGCATCGGAACGCAGACCATCTATGCCGCGGTGGTCGTCGTGAGTTCCCATGTGAGGTTCGGCGGCTTCACGGTCAGGAATGCCCAGGGCGAGGGAGTCCTGGCAGCGGGCCTAGGCAAGGACATCTCCGACGTATGGGTGAAGAACAACGTCGTCACGCACAACGACCTTGGCCCTCCCAGCTCACCGTACTTCGAATGCCAGGCGTCGGGACCGGTTCCCGGCGACTGCGGGGAGGGCGTTCACTTCATCGCCGTCGCCTACTCGGTGATACGAAGCAACTACATTTCGAATAACTCCGGCGGGATACTGCTCAGCGATGACATCGGACCCACCCACGACAACGTCATCGCGGACAACGTCGTCACTGGCAACGCGTCGGACTGCGGGATCACGGTCCCCGGGCACAATCCTCAAGCGCTCAGTCCCACGGGCGTGCCGCAACCCTCGGTTGCAGGTGTCTATCGCAATGTCATCCGGGACAACGTGGTGACCCGGAACGGGCTGAAGGGCGAGGGCGCCGGAGTGCTTTTCGCGAACGCCCAAGCCGGCACCGCCTCCTACGACAACGTGGTCGAGGGCAATTACATCGCCGGGAACGGGCTATCCGGCGTAACGATGCACGCTCACACCATCGCTCCAGGGCAGTTCGAAGACCTCAGCGGCAATGTGATCGTCGGCAACGTCATCGGGACGAACAATATCGATGGCGACACTCTCGACGGCCCACCCGGGCCCGCTGACACAAAGACAACCGGAGTGCTTGTCTTCTCCGCCGGAAGCCCGGTGAGCGTCACGATCGCCCGCAATCACATATTCAGCAATGACATCGGCATCTGGCTCAGCAAGGCGGTCAAGGCCGCCGGGCTGAGGACCAACAAGTTCACCCACGTCGGCATCCATATCTCAGCCAACCACTGACCGGATCAGGTGGGGGGGCAAACCGGAGGGCGGGCACCGTGGTGCCCGCCCTCCGCACGCGGCGACCTTGACTATATCCCCAGGTAGCGGCAGTGTTTATACACGTATCTCATAGTTAGTGGACGCCGAGGCTCCCGGGGGGGACAGCCATGTACGTTCCGCTGAGCGGTTTGCAGGAGGCTGTCCGACTGGTCGGCGGCCTCACCGACCTCGATGATCCCGCGGGTTTCGCTGACGTTACGCTCCCGCACCTGGCCCAGCTGATCGGGTGCGACAGCCTCAGCTACAGCGAGATCGGCCCTGGACCGGACCGGTTGACCGTGTCGGCCTATCCGCGCGACCTCGTCTCGCCCGAGACGCTGGCCAGGTTCGCCGCTCTCGTCCATGAGCACCCGCTGATCGGGCGCTGCCAGCGCACTAGCGATGAACGGCCGATCAAGATCAGCGACTTCCTCAGCCAGCCGCGCTTCCACTGCTTGGGCCTGTACGCGGAGGTGTTCCGGCACCTCCGGATCGAATACCAGATGGCTTTCAGCTTGCCGAGCCCGCGCGGCCAGGTGATCGGCATCGCGTTCAACCGCGCTCGGAGCGATTTCAGCGAAGATGACCGGGCCCTGCTCAACGTCCTGCGCTGCCCGCTGAGCACCGCACTCGAGCGCGCCCGGGAACGGCAGCGCGCCCGGGAATGCCTCGCTACGGCCAGCCTCAGTGTGCTTGGAGGTCTCACCGACCGGGAGATCGATGTTCTGCGCCTCGCGGCGCTCGGCCGCACCAACACCGCCATCGCGCACGCGCTCGACGTCAGCCCGCGCACCGTCGCCAAACATCTTCAGCACATCTACCGAAAGCTCAACGTCACGAGCCGGGCATCTGCCGTGTTCACGGCGCTCGCCAGCTAGGCGCACCCGGCCTTGCTTCTCGCCGGGTCGTTCAGGTGGGGTATTGCTTGCGGGGTTTGGTGTAGGTGAGGCCGGCGGGGGTGGTCCAGGTGCGGGTGGCGTCCGGGTTCTGGGTGATGCTCCACCGGGGTCTTGCTTGATCAGGTGGTCGCGTTTGCAGTGCAGTCCGCCGTTGCAGCTGCAGGTCCGGCCGGCGGGCCAGGGGATGGCGTGTTCCCATTCGCTGGTCCGGGGGGTGCGGGCGCAGCAGGGCATCGCGCATTCGCCGTCCCTGATCTGGATCAGCCGCCGCAGGACCGGGCCGGGCTGGTATCCCTGGGATTGGTAGCGGTGGTCGCAGTCCTGGCCGCCGTCGGGGATCTGGTGCAGCCGGACCCGCCAG
>DASRFJ010000324.1:0-36411 GCA_035651595.1 Streptosporangiaceae bacterium
GTCGCCGCCGGGCTGGGGCCGCCCATCGAGCATGCGCTGATCTCTTTGCTGGCCCTGACCGGGCTGCGGGTCTCCGAAGCTGCCGGCGCGGATATCGAGCAGCTAGGGCGATCGACCTGGCCGTCGGTGAGCGCGGCGACGGCCCGGTCTTCCTGTCCGCGGGCGGGCGGCGGCTGGACCGGCACGGCGCGAGCCGGATCGTCCGCCGGGTCGCCCGCCGCGCCGGGATTGGCAAGAAGATCGGGCCGCATACGCTGCGGCACGCGTTTATCACCGCGGCGCTCGATGCCGGGGTGCCGCTGCGTGATGTGCAGGAAGCCGCCTCCCACGCCGACCCGCGCACCACGATGCGGTACGACCGGGCCCGCGGCAGCCTGGACCGGCACGCCACCTACATCGTCGCCGCCTACCTCGCCGGAGCAGCCCGGTAACCCGCTCACGACTAGCGGCTCGGCCGGGCCAGCCAGGTCCCTCGCCCGGCCCGGCGTGGCCAAGGCCATCCGCGACCCCGCACGCCCGGAATGACACCGACGTAGGCGATGTCCAGACGCGCGAACCGCCGATCTGCGCGCGGTGACCGCCGGCCTCCATGGCGGTCACTGTCACGCGTGAATGGGTGATCTGGGTGCCTTATTCGAAGTGCCGGGCTGGAGCATAAGGTCTGCTGTTAACAACGCGACTCGAGCTGGCCTCATCCGCGCGCCGGGAAGCTGCCTCGCCAGAACCGCGGGCCCCCGCCGCGCGGCTCTGCGTGCCGGCGATAATGTCTTGTGCCGGCTGCGCAACCAGCTGGCGTAGTATCCGTACGCCGCCGTATGGAGGTAGCGGATGAGGCTCCCCGATGCCGAGCATGCGGCGCATCCATGGGTCATTGCCCAGATCGCACCGGATTTCGAGCTGGTAGATGCCTGGGCTCTGCCGGCGCAGGGAGGCCGGGACGGCTTCGACGCCCTGCTCAAGATCATGGCCGCCGTGGATGGGGCCGACGCCGAGTCGGCACTGACCCGCGCCCTGTTCCGGGTGCGGTACCAGCTGGGAGCCTGGTTCGGGTGGGACGATGCCGCCCGCCAGCTTCCGGTCCCCGGCTGCACCGAGACGACGTTGAGCCAGCGTCTTCCGGAGAACCTGCGGGCCAGCGCGGCGGGGCTGGGTCTGAGGCCGGCCGGCTTCACTCCGCTGTACCGGACCGGCGACGAGTGGGCCGCCGAGCTGTCCAACGGCACCGTCCACGCCGTGCTGCACCTGGCCTGGGTCGAGCAAGGCAACGGCCGGCACCGCGGGCAGATGGGCGTCTACGTCAAGCCCAGGGGCAAGCTCGGCGCGACCTACATGGCGCTGATCAGGCCCTTCCGGCACCTGATTGTCTACCCCGCCCTGATGCGCCAGATCGGGCGGGCGTGGCAGGCTCGCCCCGCCTGACCCGGCGGCCCCGGCGACCGGCTCGCCGGCCTCGATCAGCCATCCGCGCAGCCCTCAGCGGCGGGCAACGCGGCAAATTCTGCCGGCTCAAGCTCGCCGCCAGGACAGCAGGACTCAACCTGCACAGACTGAGCGTTCCGCTCGTTTATGCAGAACGGCTTAGCGTGCCAGCACGACGATGTGCACCGTCCAGCCTTGGTAGGAGGCGCTGAGCGTGGCGCGGCCCGGCCGCCAGGCGCGGAACTCGCTGAACCCGTTCTGCAGCTGCGGCGGACCAAGCAGGCCGAGCACCGCGGGGTTGCCCGAGTGCACCAGCGGCGAGCGCTGCGGATCGCCGGGGAACGCGACCGGCGCGATCACGTCCCCCACGTGCACAGTGATGGTCTGGCCGGCGTTGGCCGGCCCGACCGTCACGATCTTGTCCACGGTGGCCGGATCCGGGCTGGCCTGTGTGCCTGGATCCGTGATGTACAGGCCGGTCGGCGCGTGCACAAGTGTTCGCGGCAGCCGCTGGAACACCGTGGCGGCCTGCACATACACGGTAACCGGACGCGGCGGGCCGCAGTTCCGCCCGACCTGGCCATAGGCGAGCACCCGCACGACGTCGGTGCCCTGGATCACCCTCGCCTCGCTGTCGTATTGATCGCATGATGGCACGTACGCGGTCGCCGTACCCCAGAAGCCATCCGCGGCGCGGCTGTCCAGCTTCCACGGCACCGATGTCAGCTCTACCGGGATGGTGAGGCTGGGCGGGGTGATGCCGTATCCGTTGCACGGGAACGGCACGGCCTCGCTGTAGATGAGCGCGTCCCCGCCGGTGGCAGCGTCGACGATGAACACGTTGTAGTAGTAGCCCTTGTAAGCCGGCTGGGCGGGCGGCGGCGTGGTCGACGTCGATGCCGGGCACGATGCGACTAGGTCGTGCCTGAACACAACGACCCAGGCGAGCCGGCCGCGGTACGAGGCGGCAGCGGGCGTCGGCGCGGTCATCTGCGGGTAATAGCCGTTCCAGGGGTTGACCGGCAGCCGGGACGACACCGTGACCAGGCCGTAGCCGATCGCCAGGCCCGAGCCCAGGCCGGTGAGGCTGGCCGGGAAGCCGTTGACGCCGACCGCGGCCTGCTCCTCGCACTCTGCCTGCACGCGCGACACGCGCGGCACATCGCGGGCCGGCGGCGCAATTGAGAACTTGCCACCGTCAAGCGAGAAGCCGCGCGCGGCCGCGCCGCCGGTCAGGTCGGTGACGGCAGGGCCGGCCAGCTCCTGTCCCGGAACGGGCGCCACCTTGTTCACCGGCAGCTTGCACGCCTTCGCCGCGCTGACTGCTGACGGCTGCACGCCGTCCGGTGCCTTCGCCGTCCCGCAGGCGGTGATCAGGCCGCCGGCCGCCAGCACCGTCAAGACCACCGCGGATCCATGCATCCAGCGCATGTCACTCGGACGCCGCGCCCGCCTGGACGGTTCCTTAGCTACGACCGAGCACTCAGGCCGGAATCCGCCGGATACTTCCGCGGCCGAACAGAAGGCGACACTGCGCGCGGTAACACGCGGGCCTCGCGCTACCGCTCTCCAGAATGGCCCAACGTGGGAGTAGCCGATCCGTATTTTATGCATCGGCGCATTTGGCGTGACTGCCCGCTCCTGCCGCGAGGAGAACCAC
The DNA here is from genome assembly GCA_035651595.1 of Streptosporangiaceae bacterium. Taxonomy (GTDB): domain Bacteria; phylum Actinomycetota; class Actinomycetes; order Streptosporangiales; family Streptosporangiaceae; genus JAFARZ01. The sequence goes on from DASRFJ010000324.1 coordinate 3,080, forward strand.
CTGCTCCGATGCGGAGGGCCGTGCAGAACCGGAACATCTGCGTGCCAGTGTCGCGATGCGGCCACACCACTGCATGCGGGAAATAGGCCGGCATGGCGTGTACGCGCTATGTGCGCGTCGCTAGAATCGGCGTCAGCTTGCTGGCGCGCGAGAAGCGGGAAGAAGCGGGAAACGGCATGGCCGTGTCTGTTACAGAAGAGCAATGGAATGCTGTCCGCGAGTCCTTGCGCACGGCGGCAAGGCGGTTTTGCGAGCTGATGTCTTGTGTCTCTGACCCGGGCACCAAGGTGGCGGGCAAGTGGTCGGCAGCCGATGTCGCGGCGCATGTGGCCGCCATCGCCTGGATAGACACCACGCTGCTGGAGGCCACGCCGGATCCATTCCCCATGCCTGGCCTGGCCGAAGCGATACAGGCCACCACCGTCGACGGCGTCCACGGCCTCAACGACCGGGTCCTTGACTGCTTCCGCGAACGCGACCTGAGCAAGATCACCGCGATGCTGAGCGGCCACGTGGATCTTATGCTGGCCGCCAGCCGCACGCGCGAGCCGGGCCAGACCGTGGCCTGGCTCGCGGACTCCAGGGTGACGCTGGCCGGGCTGCTGGCGCATCTGGTCAACGAGCTGCTCCAGCATGGATACGACATTGCCCGCGCGGTCAAGGTGCCGTGGGCGGTCGCTGGCGAGGATGCCGCGTTCTTCTTCGAGCTGTTCTACGTGGCGCTCGCGAAGGGAGAGCCGGGCCGGCTGCTCGATGGCAGCAAGCGCCCGGTGGACCGGCGCATCGCCGTGGAGTTCCGCTCGGGGTTCACCACCCCGGTCACGATCGTGGTCCGCAACGGCCAGGTCACCGCCGAGCCGGCAGGCTCGGGCACCGACATCAAGATCCGGTTCGACCCGGCAGCGCTCAACATGATGATGTTCGGCAGGCTCAGCAAGACACGCGCGGTGCTGACCGGGAAGGTTGTCGTCAGCGGCCGCCGGCCCTGGCTCCTGCCGGCCTTCCTGCGCACGGTCCGCGCCCCGTCCTGATCGCGCGGATACGTCCAGCACGGCAGCACGAACGCACCGCAGGACCCCGCCCTGGTGCGGGAGCGGGCCAGATCCAGGATTCACGCCCGCCGCACATGGCCGCACCCGCCGGCATCGGCATGGGCCGGTGCGCAGGCCCGCGTTGTCAGGGCGCCGCCAGGGCAAGTCCTGTTTCTAGCACCGTGGGGGCGCAGCCTGGGCGTCACCGCCGGCTGTCAGCCTGGCGGAGCATCGCGTCGAGTTCGGGGTCAGCCCCGATCTCCCGGACCTCTTGCGCGCAGCGACAGGCGACAGCGATCTTGGCAGCCCACGCCAGCGCCTCCTCGCGTGAGGGCACGTCGATGAGCGTGAACCCGCCGATGGCCTCCGGGTACGGGCCGTCGGTGACCGCCCCGTCGGTGGCCACGATGCTCGCCGGCTGGTTCTCCAGCCCGCCGGCGGACACATACACGCCGGCGTTGACGGCCTCCTGGACCACCGCGTGCGCGGCCCGCCCCACGGCGGGCGCGTCATCGGCGGGGATGTGGTCCATCGCGTGGGCACCGAACGAGATCAGGTACTGCGTCATCCATGCCTCCGTTGTGCCGGCGGCCTGCTCCGGCCATGTCTTGACGCACAGCCGGACCACTCGCCCCGGATCCATCGCTCCGCCAGGACTAATCTCTCACGGATCCGCCATCGGGCCCCGTGAGCGTCATGCGCCTCGACAGTAGCAGTCAGTCCGGCTACCGCGAATAGTCGGCGATCTGCCGCCGCAGCGGTCATCATCGCCCTTGCCAGGTTTGATCTGGCCATCTCGTCGCAGTACGGCGAAGGACTACATTGTGTCGTCGGCGCCGGTACTACCGGATGGCCTGCTGCTACCGATCGCCACCGTGGTATGCAAGTATTTCTCGCAGCCCCGGCAATTAACGTCAGTATTCCTTTGTCACGACCTGCGGGCGGCATCTCGGCAAACTTCGGGCATCGATCTACAGTCAAAGTTGAGGGAGTCGGCACCACAGTGGAGGGAATGGACTGTTGCCAGGTATTTTGACGAGCCTCGAAACAAGGAGATGGGCGAAATACGAGCGCCGGATAGCTGCCACGCAGAAGGCTGCAGCGGTAAAGGCAGAGGGTGAGGAATCACTCAGGCGGCGAATGGAGGACCCCCGTGCGAAGCCGCCGGAGAGGCTGACGCGACAGGAAATGCTACTCATATCCGAGAAATACAGGAAGAAGAGAAAGATCCTGTCCGTCCTGGCGCGATGAGCGGGCAGCCCCGTCGGGCCCAGCCCCGTCGGGCGCAGCCCCGTCGGGCGCAGCCCCGTCGGGCGCTCAGCGGTTGACAGCGGCGACGTTAGCAATCTGACATGGCTATATCTCCCGGCGCGACCCGGCAGATGGGCTGGCGCCTACGGAGATCGGCAGGACGAGGCGCGGAGCCTCCTGGCGGAACTCGCAGAGGATCCAGCCTTTCAAAGGGGGCTTCGCGCGACTTACCTCACGTCACGAAAAGCGGATAACTTTCCGATGTCCTCGTTCCAGATGTCGGGGTGCTTGCTGGTGAACGCGTCCATGAGATCCATGCAGACCCTGGATTGCAGGTTGGTTAGTTTCACGCCTCGGCTGCGCAGGGTTTGTTCCGCGCCTACGAAAGATGTGTTCTCTCCCATGACGACCTGCGGTATTCCGTACAGGAGTATGGCTCCTGCGCACATGTCGCATGGTGACAAGGTCGTGTACATGGTGGCGCGCGCGTACGTCGCGGCCGGGAGGCGTCCGGCTTGCTCGAGACAGTCAGTCTCCCCATGCCTGATGACGCTGCCCCATTGGACTCTCCGGTTACGGCCCGCTGCGATCAGTTCGCCGTCGACAACCAGGGCGGCGCCGATCGGGATTCCGCCCTCAGACAGGCCGCGCCTGGCCTCCTCGATCGCAACGGCAAGCCACCGCTCATGGTCCTCTGTCACGGCAAATATCTCCAGCACTAGTTACCGGCTTGTCGCCATAACGAGAGCGGCATTCCACGGCTGGGCCGATCCCGAGCATGGCGACGACGAAAGCATCCCACAGCGCGTCACCGCTCATCACGCCAGGATAAGAGGACGTCCGGATGCCGGCCGCCGTCCGCTGAGGCTGCGCGGCCAAGTCAACCCCGGCTGTCATCACCGGTCAAAGCCAATGCGACAGACCGGGACCACCGGCTCTCCTGCGCCGAACGAACCGCTGCCGGTCGCCTCTTCCCGGATGGCGCAGCGGGGCCGCGCCGGAGAAGGCGACGCTGTTGCCCTTGGGCTTACTCGGGGTCGCCGGCAGCGTTAATTGCGGCTTCCGCGAAGTCGTCTTCCGCGAGGATCGGGGTGGCGCCGTACTTGCCTGCCAGGTACCTGCGGCCGATCGCCTCATCGATGCGCGGCCTCAAGTCAGAAAGCGCGTACAGCCTGCTTGCGCCATCGTCACTTTTCTCGGTGAACCAGACCTGGTCGCGGCCGAGAACGCGTTCCTCGCCGGAGTCACCGAGCAGCGATACCTCGTGTGAGTTGAAGATGAGCTGCGCCCCTCTGGGGTTGGTTTCCGGGTCCTGGAACAGTCGCACTAGCTGCCTGACCAGAGCAGGGTGCAGGCCGGCCTCGATCTCATCGACCAGCAGGACGCTGCCGCTGGCGAGCGCGCGGACCACCGGGCCGGCGAGCCCGAACCACACCATCGTGCCATGCGATTCCTCCTCAGCGCCGAACTCGACGGTTCCGGCCGGTCCGCGATGGCTCAGTACCACTCCCGGCTCAAGGATGCTGGCCTCGGAGTTCGTGTCTTCGAGCTCGTTCTCTGCTCCCTGGGTGAACCTCGCGGCACGCTTGATGCGCTCGAGAAACTCAGGGTCGGCTTCGCGGACTCGCGCGTCGATGATTCCGAGGTTCGCGGCCTGCAGGAGACCGAGAACCTGATCGCGGTGCCGCTCGTGCAGAAGCATGCCCGCGGTGTAGGCCCAGCGGCGGCCGCGGCTTGAGGCCTCGGCCAGCAGCAGATTGTCTGTGAACCATCGCCGGAGCGGTACCAGGTCTGGATGGTTCGCGGCGGCTCCCGCAGACACGAGCAGGGAATTCGGCCGGAGGATTCCGAGGACCGCGCGCCCCTTGGCGCGGTTGCGCTGCCCGAGCGTGACATCGGAGCCCTCGCGGCGGAACACGAGCGCAGCCCTGCCGCGCGGATAACGGTATGCCCACTCCTCAAGCACCTGGACGTCATCGATGACGAAGCCGTACTGGTGCCAGATCCCGTCAAGGATCAGGTCTGCTTCAAAACGCGACGGACCCTTCTCCTTGCCAGAATCCAGGCGGAACGCGCTACGCGACATCCCGCTCTCCGGATCACCGTGGCTAAACGAGTACAGCACATGCCGGCGCATGTCGCTCATGGCGCGGAGCACGTTGCTCTTCCCCGAGGCATTCGCCCCGAAGATGCCAGCGGCCGGGAGCACCTGGACGGGACGGCCACCCTCGTGCCAGGTCACCGAGCGCGGCACGCCCTCATCGGCAAGGGCCATCGCGAGCATCGGCAGTTCCAGCCCGTCCCGGAACGAGCGCACGTTCTCAGCCCGGAACGCCAGCAGCCTGGAAACATTCGCTGAGGCCTGATCATCGGCCATGAAGCTGTTCATTACAGAAATCCTCAAATTAAGCAGCTAGCACTGTCGTCCGGTCAAGCTCAGACGGGCTACTCGCCCGGCTGCGCAGACGCCGTGGTGCGTGCCCCAGCGCCGCCCAGGCACGCACGCGGACACTCACCGAAGCGAGCGGCCCGCGGCGCTCCGGCACGATAGCTGCCCGGCCGGGCAGTACTTAACCCGTCCGGCTGACATGGACGACTACCAAGTACCCCAGGCAAGCGCCGGTGCGGGTAGTTTCGGCGGCGTCAGGAAGGCCGGCGGGGCCGTCAGGTCGAGTGCGCCGAGTGGTGCAACCGCCGCTGCGTCCCGCCGGGTCAGCGCGGGTAGATTCCACTTCTCCTCGACCAGCTTCAGCACCGAGGTGTGGTCGAATACGTCGGACAGCACGCAGTCCGGCCGCGCATAGGGTGACACGATTACGGCCGGCACCCGGAACCCGTAGGTGTCGTAGGCGTTCGGGCCCGCGACGAGCTGCTCGGCATGCCGCACATACCCGGGGAACAACACCTTCAGCAGGCTGCGCAGCGGCGACGGGTGTGCGACCAGGCTGCGACCGGGAACGTCGTCCGGCGGCACGGCCGCTGGCGGGACGACATGGTCGTAGTAGCCGCCGTGCTCGTCATAGGTCCAGATGAGCAGCGTGTCCGCCCAGCCGGGGCCGTGCATGACGCGGTTGATCACCTCGGCGGCGAAGCTTTCCCCCTTGCGGATGTCCTGCGGGTTCTCCTCCGAGAAGCTGCTGAAGTCCGGGTCGACGATGCAGAACGACGGGAGGTTGCCGGAGTCGGCGTCGGCGAAGAACTGCTCAATGCTGCGGACGTGGGCCATGTAGCCGGCCATCCCGAGCGGGTAAAGAGCCGACGTGAACTGGAGATCCCGCTTGAACCCGTCGCTTGTCTTGCGCAGCGGACGACCGAGAGAGACCAGGTGGTGCCGGGTCCGGCGGCGCCGGTACTGCACGAAGCGGCGGAACTCGGACTGGTCGCTGCTGGCCGGCCGGTAGTTGACCCAGGAGATATGGTGCCGGGTCAGCAGGTCCAGGATCGTGCCGGCTTTCGGCCGGTCCAGCAGGTTGACGGGCAGGTCATCCATCAAGCCGTTGGCTGTCCCAGCCAGCAGGAACCGGCGGTTCGGGAACGTCGGGCCAAGGCACGAGCTGAACCAGTGGTCGGCAAGCGGGAAGGTCCGGGCCAGTCCGTGATAGAAGGGCAGATCCTGTTCGGTCCAGTAGGCCATGGCCCCGCTCGTCCTGTCCTTGGACGCGGACTGCTCGGCGGTGGCCACGAAGCCGTTCAGCTTTCCGTCCGCCCACTGCGCGTGGCTCGCACTCCAGCTCTGGCAGGCCACGCCGTTGTCCTGCACTGGGGAACTCGCGTGATAGGCGCGGATCATGTTGCCCGCGGAGTCGGGATTCTCAGCGTCCGGCATTCCATCGCTGCCGAGCGGAAAACCCTCCCCTCGGCCGAGGGTGCCAAGATAGTTGTCGAATGAGTGGTTCTCCATCATCAAGACGACGATGTGCCTGATCTGCGGTAGCAGATCGGTGCCGACCGGGCGAGCGGGATCGGGGCGGTCACCCGGCCGGTAACGGCGCGCACGCCGCTCCCGCCCACGTAGCTTATTGCGTTCAATCCGTTCCCAGGTGCTCCCGATGTCCACCTAAATCCTCCTTCGCTACTCGCTCGAGCCCGCGAAACGACTGGCGTCCCAGTCATGAGGTCTGAACCCTCTAACGGGTTGCGGGCGTGGTTTCCCGGCTGTGATCGGCCGCCTTGCGCTGTGGCAGTCCGAGCCGCTTGCGGCCGGTGTGGTCGAGGCCTGCCTTGTTCGGCTTGATCAGCATCGTGGTCGCGGTCAGCCAGAGCGCGGCGAACAGCACGCTCGCGAGGATGTCGGTCGGATGATGCTCCCCCCGGTACATGCGGGCCGTGGCGACTATGCCGGGCATGACGATCGCGGGGACCAGGAACAGGTAGCGCCACCAGCCGCGGGCGTGGCCGATGACCAGGATGGCTATGCCTGCGTAGAGGCACGTGGCGGCGGCCATGTGGCCCGACGGGAACGCGGATGTGGGCAGATGCGAGTCCATGTGGCGGACGTCAGGGCGCGGGCGTTTGACGATGGCGGCGACCACCAGGAAGGCGGCTAGTTCGCCGAGCATGACCACGGCCAGGAAGGTCGCCGGGCGCCAGTGCCGGGTGACCACGACGAACACCACGCAGGCTGCGACGCTCACGATGAGGATGTCCTGGGTTCCCCCGAGGTTGCTGGCGATCGCGCTCCAGTGATCCAGCGTGGCCGTCCGCCGCGCGGCGAACCAGTGCGGGATCGCATGATCGCCGAGCAGGTTCCCGTTTCCGTTGCGGGTGATCATGATGAGCTTGCCGATGCCGGCGAGGGCACCGACGATAAGCACCCACGTCACCACTACTCCGGCCGCGATGCGGCCGTAGGTACGAGAGCGATCATGACGCATGGCTGTCTCCGGTTCTATCGGCTGGAGATCGGCGCGGACCTCGGGCTCAAGACCTTCGGTCACCGGATGAGTCACCGGTTCGCCGGCCATATGGCGGGATAGTTCGAAGGCGAAGGCGGTGATGCCCAGCCACGTGATGCCGAGCGCCCACCCTCCGAGCACGTCGGAGAGATAGTGCACGCCGAGCAGCAGCCGGCTGATGCCGATCGCGCCGATCAGTGTGATGATCACGGCGGTGAGCACACGGCGCCACATCCCGCGAACCGCGGGGAGGAAGACCAGGAACACCGCGCCGTAGCAGACGATCGAGCCAAGCGCATGCCCGCTCGGAAAGCTGTTGCCAGTGCCGTGCGCGATCGGGTGTGCCACCACCGGGCGCAGCCTGCCGACCAGCGCCTTGAGCACCGGGTCGAGCACTAGAGCGCCCGCGCCGGTTGCCAGGAGATAGACCGTGAGCCGCCACCGCCGCAGGACGGCGAGCACGACCGCGCTCGCGCCGACCAGCGTCCACAGCACGGCGCCGCTGCCCAGCCAGGTGACCGCGCTGATGACGCTGACTACCGCGGCGTGGCCAGCAACGAGGCTGTTCAGCCATGCTGCCGCGTGGTGATCGACGGACTCAAGCGGCGCCCACCGCAGCCGGACAAGCAGGAGCAGAAGAGTGAATAGCGCGGCCGCCGCGGTGACGATGGCGAGAGGCGCGAGACTGCGCCGGGAGGCGGCGGGGACCGGCATGGCCCCTCTACTGCCCATTCTGAATTGATTCACGCCTATGCACGGTGTTTGCCGGCCCGCTGGCAAGGTAGCGACGGGTATGCACTCTGTATCACCGCCGGACGTAATACGCTCCGCGAGGCGGGCTTCTGGCAGCCCAGCGGCGCACGTGCTGGCACGCGCGGGCCTGACCGCACGCGGTGTCATTTACATCCTGGTCGGCTTCGTCGCGTTGCTGGTCGCACTTGGGCACAGCTCGCGCGAGGCAGACCAGGAGGGTGCCTTGCATCTGCTCGCAGGTAAATCTTACGGGCTAGTCTCACTGTGGCTGCTCGGCGCCGGCTTCGCGGCCTACGCGTTGTGGCGGCTGGGCGAGGCCGCGTTCGGCGTCACCGGCGAGCGGCCCGGGGCCGGTCCCAGGCTCAAGTCGCTGGCCCGCGCGGTCATCTACACGGGCTTGTCCTACCTGACGTTCACGGTGATCGCCGGCACGGATCGCAGCCAGTCTGGGCGGCAGCAGGACATAACGGCCACTGCGATGCAGCACCCGTCCGGCCGGATAATTGTCGGCGCCGCCGGGCTGGTCATCGTGGCCTGTGGCATCACCCTGGTCGTCGAGGGTGCTCGTAAGAAGTTCATGAAGCAGCTGCGGACGGCCCAGATGAGCGCCCGGACGCGTCGCGTCGTCAAACTGCTCGGCATGACGGGAACCATCGCGCGAGGTGTGGTCTTCGGCCTGGCCGGAGCGCTGGTCATCGACGCGGCGGTCACCCATAAGGCGGCTGAGTCCGGCGGCATCGACAGAGCGCTGCGGATACTGCGCGATCAGCCGTTTGGCGAGTTCCTGATGATGCTGGCCGCGCTCGGCCTCGTGATCTTCGGTGTCTACGGGCTCTGCGAGGCCCGCTGGCGGAAGGTCTGAACCCGGTCACCCGGGCCGTGCAGCAGCATCGGCTGAACCCTCCAGTAACAGCGGGCACCCATCGGCGACTCTGCGGACCGCGCCTGAGCCAGAATATCTCGGCTAATTAGTCATAAAGGACTACTGGCCGTCCGATGGCAATTGATGTTATATGTGTTATGGCGTAAAGAAATTGCGTTGACATTCGGCTAGCCCTCAGGAAAGAGCTAACGCTATGACCGCCAGTCCAGTCTCCGACTCCGGAACTCCCCAGCCTTTGTATCGCAGGTCGCTCGGGCGAACCACGATAACGAAGGCCATCGTGACTGCCGCCGCTGCTGGACTGCTCACGGTATCGGCTTTCGCATTCGGTTCGTCGTCGGGTATCGCGAGAGCCTCGACCCCGGACATCCTGGTAAACAGCTTCTCCGGAGAGAACTCAATCACCAGCGGCTCTAGCACATGGCAATGGATAACGGGCACCGACACCGAGTCCTTCGCCAACACCAGCTCTCGGAGTGTAATTACCGGGTCCGTAATCCTCGGAAGCTCTACCGGCGCGGCAGTCAGCGGTCGGCTCGGTGTCTGCTATCAGGCAGCCAGCGGCGGCCTGATTGCAAACACGAACTGGGAAATCATCGACTTCACCGCGCCCGTTGGCCAATGGGTCACGCAGACCATCAGCGGTACGATTGTTCCCTCCACCGCCGAAAGTTTCAAGGTCGGTCTCTGCGCCTTCGATACGTCCGCTAACCTCACCTACAACACTGGATTCGGTGCGGCAGCGGGCACCGCAATCGTCGCAATAAACTCTGGCCCCTAGCGATGCAGCGAGATCGCCACAGGAAGGGCCGGGCAGCTCTCGACAGCTCTCAAAATATGGCGAGAACGACATGGGTTGCTCGGACCGGTTACTGCGCTCCTGCCAAGAACTTGGCGACGGCACCGACCTTACCCGCGCGGATCCCGCCGCGGCCGCTAGACTAGCTCTCGGCGTCCGGGGCGCCGCCGGTCCGCGGACAGGGCTGAGCCCACCCGAGCAAATCCAAGCTCCATGGCCACCGAGCCTCCTTTCGGCCTACGTAGCGGACCGCGGGCGACGAGAGGAGGTCGCTGTGGCGACCGCGCGTCTTCCGGATGACCCCAACTTCGAGCAGCTGCGCAGGCAGGCGAAGGATGTCCGCGACCTGAGCCGGGCCGGCCTTCAGGGCGCCCTGGATCTGGTGGGCGCACACCATCCTGACGGGCCGCACGCGGTCTCCCTCGCCGGCGCGCAGCTTGTCGTCGCCCGGCACTACGGGTTCTCCTCGTGGGCCGCGCTCCGGCGGCATGTCCTGACGATCGAGCGCTACCGCAGGGCACCGGACGAGGTCGCCAGTGCCGGCCAGCCTGTCGATGAGTTCCTCATGCTCGCCTGCCTGCGCTACGGCGACGACGATTCGCCATCGCGCTGGCAGCGTGCCGCCCGGCTGCTCGCCGAGCGCCCGGAGATCACCCGGACGTCGGTGCACGCGGCCGCCGCCGTGGCAGATGCCGACGCGCTGGAGGCGCTGCTTGGCGAGGACCCGGCACTGGCCGTCGCCGCGGGCGGGCCATACCGCTGGGAGCCGATCCTCTACCTCGCCCACGCACGGCATGACCCGTCGATCAGCGAGGAGGCGACCGTCAGGTCGGCCAGGCTGCTGCTCGAGCACGGCGCCGACCCGAACGCCGGCTACTTGTGGCACGGGCTCATTCCCGCAACCACCGCGCTGACCGGGGCGCTGGGTGGCGGTGAGGACAGCCAGCCACAGCATCCCCACGGCCTCGCGCTGGCCAGGACGTTGCTGGCGGCCGGGGCGGACCCCAACGACGGGCAGGCGCTGTACAACCGGCAGTTCGGCAGCGACAATAGCCACCTCGCGCTGCTGCTCAGCCACGGTCTCGGCCGCGGCGACGGCGGACCGTGGCGGAGGCGCCTGGGCGACCGGGCCGACTCTCCGGCCGGGCTGATCCGTGGACAGCTGCGGTGGGCGGTCACGCACGACATGCGCGACCGGGTGCGGTTGCTCGCCGAGCACGGCGCCGACCTGCGGACCCCGTTCGAGGCTGACGAGGAGAGGCTGGTCAGATGCGTGAACGCCTGTGACGGCAGGACGCCAGCCGAGGTGGCGGCGATCTGCGGCTGCACGACCGTGCTGGACTGGCTGGTCGAGCACGGCCGTGTGCCGCGGCCCGCGGCCGACGGGGCGGACGGACTCATCGCCGCCGTGCTGGCCGGCGACCGACGTACGGCGGACCGGCTCGCCCGGCACGCCGACGCGGCCCGGGCAGAGCGGCCCGGGCTCGTCGTATGGGCGGCCAGCCGGCGCGCCTGGCCCGCCATCCCGCTGCTAGCGGAGCTAGGCTGGGACGTGAACGCCCGCGCCCGGACCGACTTCCCGATGGAGCAGCAGTGGGAAACCGCACTGCACGAGGCGGCGCGGACCGGCGACAGCGGCGCCGCCCGCATGCTCATCGAACTCGGCGCGGACCCGGGCATCCGCGACGCCCGGTTCAACGCCACACCACTCGGCTGGGCTGAGCACTTCGGCCAGGAAGCCACGGCCGACTACCTCCGCCCGCTCACCCCGGCAGACTAGAGGGTTACTGGAGGGACCACCGGGGCTTGCCCGGATCGCTGGCCGCCCAGTGGGCCAGCTACGGGCTCGATGGGCCTCGGTTAACGTGGCGAATTACCCTTTCGTGGTAACACGGCCCTCGCGTACGGGGGTCGATCCACCACAAAGGGCCGATCGTCCACGTTGCTGACGGGACTGCCGGCGGCCGGCACGGCCACGCGCGCGCGGAATACGCCCTGCGGCGTACCGCGCCGGGCATATGTTGTGCTGGATTGCCTACCGCGGAGGAGGAGCGAGTGACCACAGGCGGCTTCTCGTCGAAACGGCTTGCCCGCGTGCGAGACGTGCTGGAGCGCCACGTCGACGCCGGCTACGTCCCTGGCGCGGTCGCCGTCGTCGCCCGCAACGGCGAGGTCCACGTCGTGGCAACGGGCAAGCTCGCCTTCGAGGGCGCGGGCTCGGACTCGCCGATGGCTGCCGATACGATCTGCCGCGTCGGCTCGATGACCAAGCCGGTCGTCGCCGCGTGCGCGATGACGCTCGTCGAGGACTGCACGCTCCGCCTCGATGACCCGGTCGACGAGTTCCTCCCTGAGCTGGCGGACATGAGGGTGCTCGCCGATCCGGGCGGGCCGCTGGAGGACACCGTCCCGGCCGGGCGCCCGATCACGCTGCGGGACCTGCTCACCTTCACCTGCGGCACCGGCATCGTCCCCGCCGAGCCGGGGACGGTTCCGGTCGCCGACGCCCTGAACGCGCTCGAGCCGCAGCCGTCTCCGGATGAGTGGATTCGCCGCCTCGGCGCGCTTCCGCTGGTCTGCCAGCCGGGTGAGCGCTGGATGTACCACACCGCCGCCGACGTGACCGGCGTGCTCATCGCCCGCGCCACGGGCATGTCGTTCGGGGACGCCATGCGCGAGCGGATCTGCGTGCCGCTAGGGATGAAAGACACTGCCTTCAGTGTGGACGGTCAGAGCATCGGCCGGCTGGCGACCGCGTACACGCGCGACGAGGCCAGCGGCGCGATCGTCATCGAAGACGGCCCCGACGGATACTGGAGCCAGCCGCCGGAGTTCGAATCAGGGGGCGGCGGGCTCGTCTCGACCGCCACCGACTACCTAGCCTTCGCCTCGGCGCTGCTCGCCGGCGGCACCTACCACGGCGAGCGGGTTCTCTCGCGGCCGTCGGTGATGCTGATGACCAGCGATCATCTGACGCCGGCGCAGAAGGCGGTCTCCGGGTTCACGCCCGGTTACTTCGACGACATCGGCTGGGGTTTCGGGATGTCGGTTCGCACCCAGCGTGCGCATCCCGGCCCTGCGCCGGGAGTGTCATATCCGTGGGCGGCTTCGGCCGGGAGCTACGGATGGCCCGGCATCTACGGCACCGGCTGGTACAACGACCCGCCCGAGGACATGACGACAATTCTCATGATCCAGCGGGCACCCGCACCACCTCCGCTGCCGATCCTCCACGACTTCTGGACAGCCGCCTACCAGGCAATCGACGACTTAGCGCCGGGAGCGGCAGCGGCAGCGGGTTCGGTCCGTTCCACCACCGTCGTTCGGAGAAATCTCTTTTATCGTAGCTGTCCACCAAGCGTAGAAATGGAATATTCGAATGAGTGAACGATCTCTATACCCTCTAGGGGTATATAGTTCATGATCACGAAGGGTTTTATGGCCTATAGCACGTACAACCCTTCATGATCATGAAACAAGCCACGCGAACCAGCGGAACGCAGGCCCACATAGCAGGACAAACCAGACCGCATACCCCCCTGTATCGAGGGCCGCTTCAACGCGCGCTCAGCCCGAACCAGCAACGGCCAATCTCAGGCGGCACACTAGCAGCTTCTCAGCGAGCCCCGGCGCGCTGCACCGCCTCGGCGCCGGCCCGCAGGCCGGCCGTCACGGCGGCATCGAGGTCCGCTTCCCGGCCCAGCGCGGCGGCGAGCGCGCCGGCGAACGCGTCACCGGCGCCGGTGGTGTCGACGACCTCACGCACCGGGACAGCCGGCAGCAGCCGCGCGCCGCCGGCGTCAGCGACCGCGGCTCCCGCCGCGCCGGCGGTGACCACGGCGGACTTCGGGCCGAGCCGCAGCAGTGCGGCGGCGGCGTCCAGGACGTCCCCGTCCAGGTCGCCGACGTCGAGCAGGAACGCCGCCTCGTGCTCGTTGACCAGCAGCGGGTCCAGGCCGGACAGCAGCTCGCCGGGAACGGGCATCGCGGGCGCCAGCGTCACCACCGGGCGCATGCTCGTCTTCACGGCCAGCCGTATCGCGGCGATCACGCCGGCCAGCGGGATCTCCAGCAAGGAGAGCAGCACGCCCGCCGGCGGCAGCGACGGCCACGCCGCCTCGACGGCGGCGGCGTCCACGAACTCGTTGGCGCCCGGGTCGAGCACGATGGTGTTCTCCCCATCGGGGGTGACGGTGACGTAGGCGGTGCCGGTGCTCACCCCGGCCACCGTCCGCACCGATCCGGTGTGCACGCCGCGGCGGCGCAGGTCGTCAACCATGCGTGTCCCGGCGGTGTCGTCCCCGACGGCGCCCAGCATCGCGACGTCGGCTCCCGCCGCGGCGGCGGCGACCGCTTGGTTCGCGCCCTTGCCGCCCGGCCGCCGCTCGACACGCTGCGCGGTGATGGTCTCGCCGGGGCGGATGGGCCGGCCGAGCCGGAGCATCACGTCTTCGTTGATGGAGCCGACAACGACCACGGAATTCATGAGTGCACGCTACAGCCAGTCTCTGCGCTTGAAGACGAGGTAGAGGATGACCCCGGCGGCGATCATGACGGCGATCGAGCTGGCGAAGCCGACCTCCCGGCTGAAGCCGGGATAGGGCACGTTCATCCCGTAGAAGCCGGTGATGAACGTCGGCACCGCGATGATCGCGGCCCAGCCGGTGACCTTCTTGCTGATCGTGTTCATCCGGTTGCCCTGGATGGTCAGGTTCGTCTCCAGGATGCTGTTCACCAGGTCCCGCAGGCTTTCCGTCCATTCGGCGGCCCGCAGCACGTGATCGTAGACATCCTGGTAGTACGGCATCAGCTCGTCGCTGACGACGTGCAGGTCGCGCCGCATCAGAGCATTGACCACCTCGCGCATGGGGATCACGATCCGGCGCAGCAGCACCAGGCTCTTGCGCAGCTGGAAGCTGCGTCGCTGGACCAGCAGGTCCTGTACGGTATCGGCGAACAGCTGGTCTTCGAGCACCTCGACGGCGTCGTCGAGGCTCTGCACGGTTTCGAAGTGCCCGTCGACGATGTAGTCGAGCAGGCCGTGCAGCAGGTAGCCGACACCGGATCCGGCGAGGTCAGGGCTGGCATCCCAGCGCGCGACGACCGCACCGATGTCCAGCCCGTCGTCCTTCCGTACCGTGATCAGCGCACGGGCGGTGACGAAGGCGGCCAGCTCGCTGGTCACGAGTTCACCGGTCTTGGCGTCCAGCTGCGCGCCGTAGGCGGTCACGAACAGGTGACTGCGATAACGGTCGAGCTTGGGTCGTTCATGCGCGTATACGGCATCCTCGATGGCCAGCGGATGCAGCCCGAATTCCTCGCTGAGCACGGTGAGGTCGTCCCGGTCGGGATCACGCAGGTCGAGCCAGACGGTGACCGCCTCGTCGGCAATGTACTGACTGATGTCGGCGACGGGGAAACCCTCAAGCTCGAGGGTCCCGTTCCGGTACAGCCGCGTGCGTGCCTGGCACTTCGTCGGAGTGTGCCGGCAGATGGCGGGCGCGGCGACGCTGTCGGGGTCGTTGCCGTGAAACGTCTCGGCCCGCTGCGGCCGGGCGCCGAGAACCCCGCCGGAAAACCCGGAAGCGTCCCCGTCAAGGCCGAGTTCGCTGGTTACACCTGCGTCCATTGGGCGCACTCCTGACCTCAGATACGACGTCCTGGCGAGGGACTCGCTACCCTAGCGTTTCAACATGGCACCTGCCGGAGCCATCTCGATAGCGTAAACGCGGGATTGTCAGGAACCGGACGCGGCACGGCAAAGGCGGGTGGCCTCTTGTGAAGGCCACCCGCCGGTTAATCACCTATCCGACAACACGCAATGAGTGGGCCTTGGCGGCGGCCTCGGTGCGCGAGCCCACGCCGAGCTTGCGCAAGATGTTGGAGACGTGCACGCTGGCGGTCTTCGGCGACATGAACAGCTCGGCCGCGATCTCCCGGTTGGTGCGCCCGGCCGCGACCAGCCGCAGCACCTCCACCTCGCGGTCGGTCAGCCCGGCCGCGAGATCGGGCTCCGCGGCCACGGCACCCGCCCCGGAGGAGAGCGCGATCCGCGCCCGCCTGGCCAACGTCGCGATTTCCGCGCCAAGCGGTCCCGCGCCCAGCTCGGAAGCCAGCGCCGCCGCGCGCCGCAACCGGGAGCCGGCCGCCTCCTTGTCGCCGCCCGCGAGCGCGCACTCCGTGGCGCGCAGCAAAGCCGCGGCGAAGGGATAGGGCTCGCGCAACTCCTCCCACGCGGCACTCGCCGCATCCCACGCGGCCAGCGGCTCACTGCCGCCGGGCTGCATGACCGTGGCGTCCGCGGCCTCGAACTCGAGCCGATGCGCCCGCTGTAGCGGGCCGCACACCTGGAGCTTCTCCGCCACCGTCCGGAGCCGCTCGAGCAGCGCCGCGACCTCGTAGCTAAGAACATCGTCTTCCGTGGCCGCCGCCTGCCGCGCCGCCGCCACGCTCGCCGCGGCGCCGGCCACCAGGATCGGCCACGCGTACCTGGGGTTCGCGTTGGCGAGGTCGTTGTCGTCCATGGCGCGCACCGTCGCGGCGACGCCCGCCCCGGGCGAGGAGGCCAGCGCCAGCAAGATCTCCAGGCGGACCAGCGGCAGCTTGTTCTGGAGCTTGTAGGTCTGGTCCCGCACCAGGCTCTCCGCCAGCGTGGCCATCCGCGCGGCCAGTTCGGTGTCGCCCCGGGACAGGGCGATCGTGCCCTTCAGGATCTGGAGCAGCGCGCGATGGCTCGGGCGCGGCATGACCTCGACGTCGAGCCCGCCGTCCAGCACCGCCATCGCCTCGTCCCAGCGACCGAGGGCCACCAGCGGTTCGGCCTGGTTGATCGTGAGCACGCTGCCCGACGTCCGTGACAGTGCGTGCGCATCCGCGCTCAGCACGCCGTTCCGCGCCGCCTCGAAGGCGAGCTCATGCAGCCCGGCGCCTTCCAGCAGATGCGACTCGTTGATCGCCGCGGCCAGCAAGATGCCAAGGTCGGACGCCTCCCGGCCGAGGGCGCGGGCCTGCGCGATCAGCTCGATGGCGCTCGAACCCGGGCTGGCTTGCTGTCCGTCGTCGCCGTCGAACATCGCGAGCATGAGCAGCGCCTTGGCCTCGTTTATCGTGTCATCGGCCGAACGAGCGAGCGCGAGCGCCTCCTCGGCATAGCTCCGGTCGGACTCGCGATACGGGATGCACCGCGCCATCGACAGCAGCAACTTGACTCTGGTCGGCACGTCAAGCGAACCCGGTACCAGCCCAAGCCCCGCGTCGAAGTCCTCCGCGCTGCCCTGCCGGCCGATGTGCATGCGGTACCGGCCGCGCTGCTCGAGCAGCCGCGCGGCGCGGACCGGCGAGGCCGACGCATCCAGCTCCTTCAGCGCCGAACTAGCCAGCGCGATACCGCGCTCCCACTCGTCCGCGTCGTGCGCCGCCGCGGTGGCCTCTTCAAGCACCCGGACGTGATCCGCCCCGATCCGCAACGCCGCGTCCGGCACCTGATCCCACAGTTCCAGCACCCGGGCGAGCAGCGAGAGCCGCTCGGCCGGCGCGACCGCCTTGCCGGCCTGCGCAGCCGCCTGCCACGCGGCGATCAGCGCCCAGGTCGAGTCGTGTGCCGCGTTCCAGTGGAACGCCATCTCGATCGCGGCCCGGCCGGGCGGGACGAGCCGGTTGTCCGCGTCGATGGCCTCGGCGAACTTGCTGTGCAGCCGGCCGTGCTCGCCGGGCAGCAGGTCCTCGTGCACCGCCTCGCGGATCAGTTCGTGCCGGAACGCGTAGCCCGCCGCCTCGGCCCGCAGCACGTTGCCGGTCACCGCGGGGCGGAGCGCCCGGCTCAGCGCGGTGTCGTCCCGCCCGGTGACGGCCGCGAGCAGGGCATGGCTGGTGACGCCGGGGCTGGCGCTCACCGTGCGCAACAGTTCCTGGGTGTCCTCGGGCAGCCGGTGGACGCTCTCCAGCAGCAGGTCCCTGAGCGATTCCGGCACCTCGCAGCTCAGCTCGTTCTCGCTGTCACAGCACAGCAAGGACTCGATGAACAGCGGGTTGCCGCTGGTCCGGCGGTACAGCACGTCGGCCAGCTGCGCCGACGGGTCGTGGCCGATGATGCGCGAGGCCAGATCCACCGTCGCGGCGCGCGTCAACCGGGGCAGGTCGACCCGTTCCACCCAGTCGATCCGGTCCAGGGTGGCCAGCAGCGGCCGCAGCGGATGGGTCCGGTGCAGCTCGTCCGACCGGTAGGTGACCAGGACCAGCACGCCCCCGAGAGTGCGCTGGTTCCCGATCAGGAACGTAAGGAGATCGCGGCTGGACCGGTCGGCCCAGTGCGCGTCCTCGATGATCAGGACAACCGGCGACCGGCTGCCCAACTGGTCCAGGACGACCAGCATCTCCTCAAACAGGCGAGCCCTGGCGGTCCCGGAGCCGCCGCCCTCCGGGGCGGCCCCCACTTCGGGAAGGAGCCGGGCCAGCTCCCGTGTAGCCCGGCCGGGCAGCAGCGCGCCGAACGCGTCAGTGCCCATCTCGTGAACCAGATCCCGCAGTACGGCGGTGAACGGCGCGAACGGCAGCCCATCGGCGCCAAGTTGCATGCAGCCGCCCGCCAGCACCCGAGCGCCGTTGCGCCGGGCGATCGTGGTGAACTCGCTGATCAGCCTCGATTTGCCGACCCCCGCCTCGCCGCCCAGCAGCACAGCAGCCGGACCGCCCTGGCGGACGCTGTCCAAAGCGCCCTCCAGGGCGGCCATCTGCTCGCTCCGTCCCACCAGGACGGGGCTCGAGGCACGCCCGCTCATTGCTATACCAAGCGTGCCACCGTTGCTAGACATTCCTGGCTTGACCAGGCTTTCCGGGGTCGCCATCGCCGGTTATGCGGCGGTGCGAGCGGCCGGGAGGCCGACCTCAGCGTTCGCGAACGTGCCATCCACGTAGTCCGGGATCGCCGGGATGACGAAGCCGTCGGACTCAGCTACGCCGAGGTTGCCGCCACGCAGGGCCTTGGCCATGGTGCGAGCCACACGGTCACGGGTGGCCCGGGCGCGCTGGTCGCGTACCTGCTGGCTGGCGATCTGGCGGAGAATCTCCGGGTTCATGCTTCCTCCAAGGTTTTCCGGGAACCCGTCTGGTTCCCGACACCCTTAAGATTCGTCGTAAGGCCCTACCCCAGGCATCGGACGAATGCCTTATCTTCGGGGCTAAGAGGGGTCTAAGCCCGTCCTAAGCCCGCCCTGGACCGCCTTAGACGCTGCTTAGCCCCGGTAGCCCGTAGAATTGGGCGATCCCAGACAACCGAGCAAATGAGACTCACGCATGCCTGCAGCAACCATCGCCACCCGCGATGACCTCCGGAACGTCGCGATCGTCGCGCACGTCGACCACGGCAAGACAACGCTGGTCGACGCCATGCTGTGGCAGTCCGGCGCGTTCCGCGCGAACGCCAACGTCGCCGAACGTGTGCTCGACTCAGGCGACCTGGAGCGCGAGAAGGGCATCACGATCCTGGCCAAGAACACCGCGGTGCGGCACGGCGGGCTGACGATCAACATCGTGGACACCCCCGGGCACGCGGACTTCGGCGGTGAGGTGGAGCGCGGCCTGTCCATGGTGGACGGGGTGCTGCTGCTGGTGGACGCCAGCGAAGGCCCGCTGCCGCAGACCAGGTTCGTGCTGCGTAAGACCCTGGAGGCCGGTCTCCCGGTGATCTTGGTGATCAATAAGGTGGACCGGTCCGATGCCCGGATCGCCGAGGTCGTGGACGCGTGCTACGAGCTGTTCATCGACCTCGACGCCAGCGAGCAGCAGATCGAGTTCCCGATCGTCTACGCCGCGGCTAAGGCGGGGCGGGCGTCGCTGAACCGGCCCGCCGACGGGGAACTGCCCGATTCGCCCGACCTTGAGCCGCTGTTCGAGGTCCTCAGGAACACGGTCCCGGCCCCGTCTTACGACCCTGAGGCGCCGCTCCAGGCCCAGGTGACCAACCTGGACGCCTCGTCTTATCTCGGGCGTATCGCGCTGTGCCGGATCTACAACGGTGAGCTGCGTAAGGGCCAGCAGGTCGCGTGGTGCCGCCGGGACGGCTCGATAGAGCGCGTGAAGATCTCCGAGCTGCTGCTCACCGAGGCGCTGGAGCGGGTGCCGGCCGAGGCGGCCCGCCCGGGCGACATCGCGGCGATCGCCGGCATCCCGGAGATCATGATCGGCGAGACGCTGGCCGACCTCGAGGACCCGCGCCCGCTGCCGCTGATCACCGTCGACGAGCCCGCGATCGCGATGACGATCGGTGTGAACTCCTCGCCGCTGGTCGGCAAGGACAAGGGTTCCCGGGTCACCGCCCGGATGGTCAAGGACCGGCTGGACCGCGAGCTGGTCGGCAACGTGTCCCTGGCCGTCCTGCCGACCGAACGCCCGGACACCTGGGAGGTGCAGGGCCGCGGCGAACTGGCCCTCGCCGTCCTCGTGGAGACCATGCGCCGGGAGGGTTACGAGCTCACCGTGGGCCGCCCGACGGTGGTGACCAGGGAGGTCGACGGCAAGGTACAGGAGCCGGTCGAGCGGCTCTCGGTGGACGTCCCCGAGGAGTACCTCGGCGCGGTCACCGCCCTTGTTTCGGTACGGCGCGGGCGAATGGAAACGATGACCAACCACGGCACGGGCTGGGTCCGGCTCGAGTTCGTGGTCCCGGCCCGCGGCCTGATCGGGTTCCGCACCCAGTTCCTCACCGACACCCGCGGCACCGGCATCGCCCACCACGTCTTCGACGGCTACGAGCCGTGGGCCGGGGCGATGCGCGGCCGCGCCACCGGGTCCCTGGTCGCGGACCGCACCGGGACCGCCAACGCCTACGCGATGTTCAACCTCCAGGAACGCGGCTCGCTGTTCGTCCCGCCCGGCACCGAGGTCTACGAGGGCATGATCGTCGGCGAGAACTCGCGGCCTGACGACATGGACGTCAACATCTGCCGGGAGCGGAAGGTCACCAACGTGCGCCAGTCCACCGGGGAGGAGCTGGAGCGCCTCGTCCCGCCCCGGCTGCTCAGCCTGGAGCAGGCCCTGGAGTTCTGTGCCGACGACGAGTGCGTCGAGGTGACCCCGTCCGCCGTGCGGCTGCGCAAGGTGACGCTGGATGCCAAGGAGCGTGGCCGCCAGCGCGCTCGCGCCGCGCGCGCTTGAGACGCTTATCTCCTGGGTATAAGAGCGATCACGCTCTGTTACTCGGGGGGAGAGAGCCGTCCATGAATCACACACTGGCCGACGTAAGCGTGAGCCAGAGCCTGCAGAACCTGCTCAACACGGTTTTCCACAACATTCCGAAGATCGTGCTGTTCCTGGTCATCCTGGTGATCGGCTGGATCGTCTCCAGGGTCGTCATGCAGGCCGTCGTCATGTTGCTGAAGAAGGTCCACTTCGACCGCTTCGCCCAGCGCGGGGTCGTCGGCGACGCCCTGGCCCGCAGCAACTATGACGCTTCCGGCCTTATCGGCAAGGTCGTCTACTACATGCTGCTGCTGGTGACGCTGCAGCTCGCGTTCGGGGTTTTCGGCACCAACCCGATCTCCACGATGCTGAACGCGGTCGTCGGCTGGCTGCCGAAGGCCATCGTCGCCATCGTCCTGATCGTCATCGGTTCCGCGATCGCCAAGGTCGTCAAGGACCTGATCAACGGCGCCATCGGCGGGCTGTCCTACGGCCCGTTCGTGGCGACGATGGCGAGCGTTCTGATCATCGCGATGTTCGCGATCGCCGCGCTGAACCAGGTCGGCATCGCCGCGACTGTCACCGAGCCGATCCTGATCTTCTTCCTGGCCACGATCGGCGCGATCGTCGCGATCGGCGTCGGCGGCGGCCTGGTCCGGCCGATGCAGGCCCGCTGGGAGCGGATGCTGAACGCGGCCGAGCAGGAGACGACCCGCCACGTGGCCGCCTACCAGCAAGGCCGCGAGCACGCCATGCAAGCGCCCGCCCCGGCACCCGGCACCGTCCAGGCGCCCGCCCCGGCCGGCCAGACTCCGACGCCCGAGCCGCCAACCCAAGGCTAAAACCGACCTTTCTTCCTAACGACGGGGGGTTTCTCGGGCCGCAACCCCGAGAGCCCCGCCGCCGCCCACCCGTGGCGGCCTCGGCGTCCGCGCCCGCCCCGCCCATCGCCCCACCCCGCACCCATCGTGTCAATTGCGCAGTTGAGCCCACTAGGCCGTGTCAAGTCGCGCCCATCGAGGCCCTTTTGCACAAGGCGCCGAATCCGGCGCCTTTTCTACCGCAGGGCCCTTTCTCGCCACGGAAGCGACCGCAGCACTGGGGGCGTAACGAACAAATAGTGCGAATCGCCCAGTCCGCCGGTCCGTCGCCGCGCCGCCTCGGCTGCCCCGCCGGCGGGGTAGCCCTGATCCTGGCGGTCTACGGGGTAGCCCTGATCCTGGCGGTCTAATTGTGTGCGTCCGACTGGCTGGTGACATTGGGGCTCGTGTGCACCCATGTGACTAGCAGTACCCGAGCGCATCAGCGGCCCCGTCATGAGCGTGGCGGATTGCCCCATCGTGGAAGATTGACCCCCGCAGCCGGGGGTCAGGATACCACAAAGCGGTAATCCGCCACGTTGTTCGACTCTTGCGCCGACCTGCTAGCCGCTAGCCGCAGCCGGGCGGCGGGCAGCCGGACGGCGGGCGGCGCGGCGGGCAGCCGGGCGGCGGGCGGCGGGCTCGCGACCATCGTTCCGGGCATGGCCACCGGAATAGACCACCAGAATCAGCCTTGCACCTAGGCCCGACATAACGCCTTAAGTCAGGTATCGCCCAGCGGGTCGATCCGGGGTCGCGCTCACAGCTCCATGATCTCGGTGTACATGCGGCACACGGCGGCCAGGCGGAGCGACTCCCAGTCGAGTTCCGGCAGCCAATCCGCCACTACAGCATCAGGCGCCACACGGTGCGGGGGCCACCAGCCACGCGCCACGGCCGCGTCGACGAATCCGCGCGCGTAGCTCATCAGGCCCCCGACCGACAGCCGGCCGTCCAGCGCGTCCCGCACCTCCGCGACGTGCTGATCCACCGCCGCACGCAACCCCGACGAGTCGCCGGACCGCGCCAGGCTGACTTGCCCGGCTTCGCCTGCCAGCCACAACGACATAAGGGACAAATCGCCCGGACCCGCCATAAAAGCCGAGCTTACGTCATGACGCCAGGTAGATCGCGCTCCCCAGCCCCGCCAGGATGCAGTAGATGCCGAACGGCGTCAGGGTCTTCGTAGGATCACTCAGATACCGCACGAGGAAGCGAAGCGCCAGGTAAGCCCCGACGCCCGCCAGGATACTGCCGAACAGCACCTGGCCGCGGATCCCGTTGCCGAGCGGCCCGGTCAGGTCGCCGATCTTCAGCGCGCCGGCCGCGAAGATCACCGGAGCGGACAGCAAGAACGAGAACCGCGCCGCGTCCTGCCTGGTCAGACCCCGGACCATGCCGCCGACCATGACGATACCGTCCCGGCTGATACCCGGCAGCAGCGCGAGGATCTGCACCGCGCCAAGCAAGAACGCACCCAGGAAGCCCTGCCTGGTGAGCCGCCCGTCGGCCTGGACCGCGAGGCTCGCCTGCTGCTGCTTCAGCGCCCGCTGCCCGGACGAATGCCTTGCCGCGGCACCGGCCACCTTAGACCCGGAACCGGCCCCGACCGCCGCCGTCTCCCGCTCCGCCAGCACCGCGGCCTCGTCCGCCGCGATCTGCCGGGCCTCCTCGTCGGCGCCGCGCCGGCGCAGCCGCTCGCCGCCGAGCAGGATGAACCCGTTGACGAGCAGGAACACCGCGGTCGGGATCGGTTTGCTGAACGTGGTACGGAACGCGTGCTCCAGCGCCAGGCCCGCGATGCCCACCGGAATGGTCGCCACGATGATCATCCAGGACAGCAGCTGGTCCGTGCTCTGCGGCTGGAACCGGTGCGTACCGGGCTCGGGGGCGATGACGTGCTTGATCGACGCGAAGAACGCTCCGATGATCCGCACCCAGTCCCGCCAGAAGAAGATGATCATCGCCAGGGCCGTTGCCACGTGCATGCCCACGATGAACGCGAGGTACGGGGACTCGTCCTTGGAGACGTTCAGATCCTGCGCCCACGACCCGCCCACCAGCGCCGGGATCAGCACGGCGTGGCCCAGGCTGGACAGCGGGAAAAGTTCTGTCACTCCCTGGAGGAGGCCGACGACACCGGCCTCTCCGAACGTCAGATGCGACATGCCCGCCCCTCAGGATCGTCTCAGCGCAGCCATCGTAGCCGACGCGTACCTCTACAGGCGAGTAGTAATTACTGCTTTTCGGGAGCTGCGTCATTCAGCGGGGGACAACCCCCCGCACCCCCCGGCTACGCCCCGGGGGGCCGACCCCCCGCGCCCCCCGCCCCTTCGGGAATCTTCGGCGTGTCCTTAGGCGTCCGACGGCCGATCTTGGAGCCGAGCCACACCAGCGGGTCGTACTTGCGCCCGGCCACGCGCTCCTTCATCGGGATCAGCGCGTTGTCGGTGATCTTGATGTGCTCCGGGCATACCTCGGTGCAGCACTTGGTGATGTTGCAGTAGCCGAGCCCGAAGTCGTCCTGCGCGATCTCCCGCCGGTCAGCGGTGTCGCACGGGTGCATCTCCAGCTCGGCGACCCGCATCAGGAACCGCGGGCCCGCGAACGGCGCCTCGTTCTCCGGGTGGTCGCGGATGACGTGGCAGGTGTTCTGGCACAGGTAGCATTCGATGCACTTACGGAACTCCTGAGACCGCTGCACGTCGACCTGCTGCATCCGGAATTCGCCAAGTCCCACCGAAGGATCGGGCGTGAACGACGGGATCTGCCGCGCCTTGGCATAGTTGAACGACACGTCGGTAACCAGGTCCCTGATCACCGGGAACGTCCGCAGCGGCGTGATCGTCAGCGTCTCGGTCTCGGCGAAGATCGACATCCGGGTCATGCACGCCAGCCGCGGCCGGCCGTTGATCTCCATCGAGCAGGACCCGCACTTGCCGGCCTTGCAGTTCCACCGGATGGCCAGGTCACCGGCCTGGGTGGCCTGGAGCCTGTGCAGCACGTCGAGGACCACTTCGCCCTCGTTGACCTCGACCTCGAAGTCCGCGAGCGAGCCGGCACCCGCGTCCCCGCGCCAGACCCGCAGCGCAGCCTTGTAGCCCATCAGTGATTCTCCAGTCCGGCCAGTTCGTCGTCGGTCATGTACTTCTTGAGCTCGGACCGCTCGAAAAGGGCGAGCAGATCGGGCCGCATCGGGACCAGTGGCTGGCGCTTCATCACCACGTGCTCGCCGTCCAGCGTGAGCACCAGGTTGATCTTGCGCCACTCCGGCGACATCGCCGGGAAGTCCTCCCGGGTGTGCCCGCCGCGCGACTCCTGCCGCTCCAGCGCGGCCATCGCGACGCACTCGGCGATCAGCAGCATGTTGCGCAGGTCCAGGGCCAGGTGCCAGCCCGGGTTGTAGGCCCGCCCGCCGGGCGCGATCAGCGACTGCGCGCGGATCCGCAGCTTGTCCAGCTCGGCCAGCGCCTGCTTCACCTCGGCCTCGCGCCGGATGAGTCCGACCAGGTCGTTCATCATCTGCTGTAGCTCGCCGTGCACCGCGTACGCGGTTTCCCCGCCGTCCCGCTCCAGCGGCGCCAGCGCCTCCGTCTCGGCCGCCGCCACGGACGCGTCAGCGACGACCGGCCGCGCGCTCAGCCCGTCCAGGTAGTCAACCGCGCCGGCCCCGGCCCGTCGGCCGAATACCAGCAGATCGGACAGCGAGTTACCGCCCAGCCGGTTCGAGCCGTGCATCCCGCCGGACACCTCGCCGGTCGCGAACAGGCCCGGCACCGTGGTGGCGCCGGTGTCCGGGTCGACCTCGACGCCGCCCATCACGTAGTGGCAGGTCGGCCCGATCTCCATCGGCTCGGTCGTGATGTCGACGTCGGCCAGCTCCTTGAACTGGTGATGCATCGACGGCAGCCGCGTCATGATGTAGTCCGGCGAGCGCCGGGACGCGATGTCCAGGAAGACCCCGCCGTGCGGCGAACCGCGGCCCGCCTTGATCTCGGAGTTGATCGCGCGGGCCACCTCGTCGCGGGGGAGCAGCTCGGGCGGGCGCCGGTTGTTGTCCGGATCGGTGTACCAGCGGTCGCCCTCCTCCTCGGTCTGCGCGTACTGCTCACGGAACACGTCAGGCACGTAGTCGAACATGAACCGCTTGCCCTCGGAGTTACGCAGCACCCCCCCGTCGCCGCGGACCGACTCGGTGACCAGGATGCCGCGCACCGACGGCGGCCACACCATGCCGGTGGGGTGGAACTGCACGAACTCCATGTTCAGCAGCGTCGCCCCGGCCAGCAGCGCGAGCGCGTGCCCGTCCCCGGTGTACTCCCAGGAGTTCGATGTGACCTTGAACGTCTTGCCGATGCCACCGGTGGCCAGCACCACGCTCGGCGCCTCGAACACGACAAACCGCCCGGTGTCACGGACATATCCGAAAGCTCCCGAAATGCGGTCGCCGTCCTTCAGCAACCGCGTCACGGTAGTCTCCGCGAACACCCGGATCATCGCCTCCGGGTCGCCCAGCGACACGGCGTCTTCCTGCTGGAGCGCGACGACCTTCTGCTGGAGCGTCCGGATGATCTCCAGGCCGGTCCGGTCGCCGACGTGCGCGAGCCGCGGATACTCATGACCGCCGAAGTTCCTCTGTGAGATCTTCCCCTCGGGCGTCCGGTCGAACAGCGCGCCCCACGCCTCAAGCTCCCAGACCCGCTCCGGCGCCTCCTTGGCGTGCAGTTCGGCCATCCGCCAGCTGTTCATGAACTTCCCGCCGCGCATCGTGTCGCGGAAGTGCACCTGCCAGTTGTCGTTCGGGTTGGCGTTGCCCATCGCGGCGGCGCAGCCGCCCTCGGCCATGACCGTGTGCGCCTTGCCGAACAGCGACTTGGAGATGATCGCGGTCTTCTTGCCGCGCAGCCGTGCCTCGATCGCCGCCCGCAACCCGGATCCGCCGGCCCCTATGACGACGACGTCGTAGGAATAGCGATCTACTTCAGTCATAACCGGTTCCTAGTTGAAGATTCGAGGATCGGAGAAGGCGCCGCTGGCGACCAGCATGATGTAGAGGTCCGTCAGCATCAGCGTGCCCAGCGTGATCCAGGCAAACCGCATATGCCGGGCGTTCAGCCAGGAGACCTTCGTCCAGAACCAGTAGCGGATCGGGTGCCTGGAGAAGCTCTTCAGCCGCCCGCCGGTGATGTGCCGGCAGGAATGGCAGCCGAGCGTGTAGCACCACAGCAAGATGACGTTCGCCGCCATGATCAGCGAGCCGATGCCGATGCCGAAGGTCCCGTTCTGGCCGCGGAACGCCTGCACCGCGTCCCAGGTGTTCAGCACCGAGATCAGCACCACCATCCAGAAGAAGTAGCGGTGCAGGTTCTGGATGATCAGCGGGAACCGGGTCTCGCCGGTGTACTTCGCGTGCGGCTCGCGGACCGCGCACGCCGTCGGTGCCTGCCAGAACGCCTTGTAGTACGCGCCGCGGTAGTAATAGCAGGACAGCCGGAAGCCGAGGACGAACACCAGCGACACGAACGCGTAAGGAATGATCGGCGGCACCGAGGGAATCCAGTGACCCAGCGTCGACGACCCGGGCACGCACTCGCCGTTCACGCACGGCGAGTAGAACGGCGTCAGGTAGTGATACTTGGGCACGAAATACCAGTGGCCGGTGAACACGCGCACGGTCGCGTAAATCACCCAGATGCTGAGCAGTGTCGCGACGACCCGTGGTGTCTGCCACCAGTTGTCGGTGCGGAGCGTGCGCTGGCCAATCTGCGCACGGGTTCTGGCCGGGGCTTCAGGTGCCTGTGTCATCCCTCAGCGTCCTTGCTGCTTCGGTGAAAGTAAGGGTAACCCGACGAACTTATTCCCTCCGGCCCACCGATGCAGTGACACAAGCCTCATCGCGTGTGTGACCCTTGCTACACTCCGCCGCTCATGAACACGATTTATCACATCGCCGCGCGATCGGACTGGGAGCAGGCTCGGCGTGACGGTGAGTACACGATGTCGACCCGGGGCCGGACGCTGGCCGAGGAGGGCTTCATCCACTGCTCCACAGCCGACCAGGTGGCCGGCGTGGCGAATCTCTTCTACAACGGGGCAACCGACCTCGTGCTGCTGGTGATCGACCCCGCCAAGGTCGGCTCGAAGATCCAGTACGACGACGTCCCCGGGCAGCCGAAGCCCTACCCGCACATCTACAGCCCGCTCAACACCGACGCGGTCGTCGAGGTCCGCCCTTGGCCGGCGGCGGACGCATGCCCGTAATCTAGGGACTTGTGCGTTTTGTCTTCGCGCCGCCCGCCCAGGAGGCGGCCGGCCTGCTCACCCTCCCGTGGCAGCAGCCGCTTGAGGACTGGGACGACGAACGCCTGGTCACGATCCGCCAGCGCGGCATCTCGCGGCACGTGGTCCGGTTCGTGTCCGACCACGGCACGCTCTACGCGCTCAAGGAAATCCCCGAACGGCTCGCCCGGCGCGAGTACCGCCTGCTCCGGGCGCTGGCCGAGCACAAGATCCCGGCCGTCGAGGTGGTCGGCATCGCGGTAGATCGCAAAGCGGACCTCGACGCGGTCCTGGTGACCCGCTTCCTCACCTACGCGACCACGTACCGCGCGGTGTTCTCGAACCCGCGCGGCGTCCAGCCCACCGACGTGCTGCTCGACGCGCTCGTCGAGCTGCTCGCCCGGCTGCACCTGACCGGGTACTTCTGGGGCGACTGCTCGCTGTCCAACACGCTGTTCCGGTACGACGCCGGCATGCTCGAGGCCTACCTGGTGGACGCCGAGACCAGCGAACTGCACCCGGAAGGACTCAGCAACGGCCAGCGCGAGTACGACCTGGACCTGGCCACCGAGCGGGTCTTCGGCGAGCTGCTCGACCTCGAGGCCGGTGACCTGCTGCCGGAAAGCGTCGACCCGATGCACATCGCGGACGAGCTCCGCCGCCGCTACGCCGGCCTGTGGAACGAGCTGACCCGCGAGGAGATCCTCCGCCCGCAAGACCAGCGGTACCGCATCGCGGAGCGGCTGCGCCGGCTCAACGAGCTCGGCTTCGACGCCGAAGAGGTCGAGCTGATCGGCACCGCGGACGGCGGTAGCCGGCTCCGGATCAAGACCCGCGTCGCCGAGCAGGGCCAGCACAGCCGCCGCCTGTTCCTGCGCACCGGCATCGACGCCGGCGAGAACCAGGCGCGCCGCCTGCTCAACGACATAGCCAGCTACCGGGCCTGGCTGGAGCAGCAGCAGGGCCACCCGATCTCCGAGGTCGTCGCAGCCAGCAGCTGGCTGGAAAACGTCTACGAGCCGGTCATCGAGGCGATCCCGCCCGGCCTGCGCGACCGCCTCGCCCCGGCCGAGATCTTCCACGAGATCCTCGAACACCGCTGGTACGCCTCAGAAGCCGCCGGCCGCGACGTCGGCACCACCGCCGCTGCCCGCGAATACTTCGAGCACGTCCTGCCGGAAATCCCTGAGCCGCAGATCCCCTGAAACACCGCCGTGATCTGACGTAACCGGCGCGGAACGCGCCCTGCTTACGCTTCGGATGTGGCGGACATCTTCAACGGGTACAAGCCTGCCGAAGCCTGGGACGAGATGTTCGCCGCGCCGGGCAGACCCCGTCCGCCATACCACGTGCTGGCCGCTCTACTCCAGCCGATGGACCCCGCGGAGCTGCGGTTCCGCGCAGACCGGCTGGCTCGCGTCTACACCGAGCGCGGCGTCACCTACGACTACGCGGGGGAGGAGCGGCCGTTCCCGCTCGATCTGATCCCGCGCGTCATCGACGCGGCGGAATGGGATCTGGTGGTGCGCGGCGTGCGGCAGCGGGTCCACGCGCTCGAGGCGTTCCTGGCCGACGTCTACGGTCCCGGCCGTGCATTCGACGACGGCGTGGTGCCGTGGCGCCTGGTCTGCACGTCGCCGCGGTTCTGCCGGGAGGTGGCCAGCCTGGATCCGCCGAACGGCGTTCGCATCCACGTGGCGGGCATCGACTTGGTCCGGGACGAGGACGGCCGGTTCTGCGTACTCGAGGACAACGTGCGCGTCCCGTCCGGGGTGAGCTACGTGCTGGAGAACCGCCTGGCGATGACCAGGACGTTCCCGGGACTGTTCGCCGGGCAGGGCGTCTGCCAGGTGGACGAGTACCCGTCCCGCCTGCTCGCCGCGCTGCGCGCGGCCGCCCCGCGCGGCGCCAGCGACCCATACGTGGTGGTGCTCACGCCGGGCGTGCACAACGCCGCGTACTTCGAGCACGCGCTGCTCGCCCGGCTGATGGGCGTGGAGCTGGTGGAGGGGCGCGACCTGTACTGCGCCCACGGCAAGGTGTTCGTGCACACCACCCGCGGCAGCCGTCCGGTCGACGTCATCTACCGGCGGATCGACGACGACTTCCTCGATCCGCTGCATTTCCGGCCGGACTCGGTGATCGGCTGTCCCGGCATCGTGAACGCCGCCCGGGCGGGCAACGTCACGATCGCCAACGCGCCGGGCAACGGCGTGGCCGACGACAAGCTGCTGTACACCTACGTCCCCGACCTGATCCGCTACTACCTGGGCGAGGAACCGCTGCTTCCCAACGTCGAGTCGTACCGGCTCGACGACCCGGACGTGCTCGGCTGGGTGCTCGGTGCGCTTGACGAGCTGGTGCTCAAGCCGGTCGACGGAGCGGGCGGCGCCGGCATCGTGATCGGCCCCCGCGCAACCGCCGCCGAGTTGGCCGCGCTGCGCGAGCGGGTGGCC
The DNA here is from genome assembly GCA_035651595.1 of Streptosporangiaceae bacterium. Lineage (GTDB taxonomy): Bacteria > Actinomycetota > Actinomycetes > Streptosporangiales > Streptosporangiaceae > JAFARZ01. The sequence goes on from DASRFJ010000324.1 coordinate 33,462, forward strand.
GCGGATCCGCGCGGGTGGATCGCCCAGCGGCCGGTCGCGCTGTCCACCTCCCCTGTGCTGATCGGCGATAGGTTCGCGCCCCGGCACATAGACCTGCGGCCGTTCGCCATCAACGACGGTCACGACGTGTGGCTTTTGCCCGGCGGGCTGACCCGCGTCGCGCTCCCCGAAGGCGAGCTTGTCGTCAATTCCAGCCAAGGCGGCGGCTCCAAGGACACCTGGGTACTGACGCCTCCCGTTCCGCTAGCCCCCGGCCGCAGACCCGCCCCCAGATCGACCGCTAGCGTGTCAATTGCGCAATCAAGCCCACTAGAGCGTGTCTACGGTGCGACGCGTCAGACAGCGCCGGGGCAGGACCAGTGAACCAAGACCTGCTCAGCCGGATCGCCGAGAGCTTGTTCTGGACCGGGCGCTATGTCGAGCGCGCCGACGACACCGCCCGGCTGATCGACGTCTACGTGCATCAGATGCTCGGCGACCCGGGCGCGGGCACGGCCGCGGTCGGCGGTGCGCTGTTCGCCATCCTCGGCGTCGAGCCCGGCGGGGACACCGAGCTCGATGCCGGGCTCGCGCTGTCCCGGCTCGCCTACGACGTGCGGAGCCCGAGCGCGATCACCGGCGCGTTGATCGCCGCCCGGACCGGCGGCCGCGGCATCCGTGAGGTCATCTCCAGTGAGATGTGGCAGTGCCTCAACGTGACGGTGCACGATCTCGCCAGGCAGCGCCGGTCCGCCGAACGTCTTGGACCGCACGTGTTCCTCCGCTTCGTCAGTGAGCGAGCCGCGCTGTTCTTCGGTCTGGCGGACTCGACGATGAGTCATGACGACGCATGGCGGTTCCTGGTACTCGGCCGCTCCCTGGAACGCGCCGACATGACCGCCCGGCTACTGCTCGCCCGGCTGTCCGCACCCGACGACCTGGGCTTCGGCTGGGCGGTGCTGTTGCGGGCATGCGGCGCCGACGAGTCCTTCATCCGAACTATCGGCCGTCCCGCCGATCCATCGCAGGTCGCTGAGTTCCTGCTGCTCGACCGGCTGTTCCCGCGCTCGGTGCTGCACTCGCTCGTTACCGCGGAGGCCTGCCTGACCGCGCTGAACCCGGGGCCGGTGCGGATCGGCATGGATGATCCCGCCCGCCGTCCGGTGGGCCGGCTCCGCACCGCGCTGGAGTATGCAGATCCCGGACAACTGCCCGCCCAGCTCCCCGGGCTGCTGGACACCCTCCAGCTCACCTGCGTCGAGGCCTGCGACGCGATCACCAAGCGGTACTTCGAGTACGAGGCCCAGGTGGCCTGGAAAAGGGGCGGCTGAGCATGGGGTGGCGACTCGGCATCGTGCACACCACGCGGGTCAGCTACGCGGACGCGGTCCGCGCCTCGTTCAATGAAGCGCGAATGACGCCACTGACGCTGCCTTCGCAGATCACGCTGCGCAGCGTGGTGAGCGTGGGCGGTGGCGTGCCGGTCTGGACCTACTGTGACTACTGGGGCAGCTATGTCACCGTGTTCGACATCGCCGAGTCGCACGAGACCCTGGTAATCCGGGCCGAGTCGACGGTGGAGACCGATCAGGACACCGGTGCCGCAGCGCCGCCAGTCATGTCCTGGGACGAACTGACGGCGCGCGCCGCGGGCGGACGGCTGCTCGAGTACCTGCTGCCGACGCCGCTCACCGCGGTAACCGCGGAGATCGCCGCTGCGGCGCTCAGCGAGGTGCGTGGCGCCGACCCGGTCAGGGCCGCCGAGCAGATCGCCGCGCTGGTCCGCGCGCACGTCAGCTACGTGGCGGGAGCCACCGGGGTGCGCACTAACGCTCAGGACGCGTGGGACCAGCGGCAGGGTGTGTGCCAGGACATGGCGCACGTCACGATCTCGCTGATGCGCGCGGCCGGGCTGCCGGCCAGGTACGTGTCCGGCTACCTGCATGCCGACCCGGACGCCGCGCCGGGGAGCACCGTGGCCGGTCAGAGCCACGCCTGGGCCGAGTACTGGGCTGGCTCATGGCGGGCCTGCGACCCGACCAGCGGCGCCGCTGTCGCAGAGCGCCACGTGGTCGTCGGCCGCGGCCGCGACTACGCCGACGTGCCGCCGCTCAAGGGCATCTACCACGGCACCCCGCTCGGCAAGCAGGAGGTGACGGTCGAAGTCACCCGCCTGGCCTTACTGGTCAGCAGCGGTTGTCAAGACAGCGCGAGGGAGCGGCGGAGGAAGGCGAGCTGGAGCAGGAGCAGGTTCTCCGCGACGGTTTCCGACGAAGCCAGATGCGTGATCCCGGTCAGCGGCAGCACCTCGTGCGGGTAGCCGGCCGCGAGCAGGGCTCCCGACAGCCGCAGGGTGTGCGCCACCACGACATTGTCGTCGGCGAGACCGTGGATCAGGAGGAGCGGCCGCTGGCGTGATACCGGCGGTCGTTCGGGAAAATGGGTCAGCGAAGAACCGTCGTACGCGTCGCTGCCTTCCCCGGGCAGCCCCAGGTAGCGCTCGGTGTAGTGGGTGTCGTAGAGCCGCCAGTCGGTGACCGGCGCGCCGGCGATCGCGGCGCCGAACACATCCGGGCGGCGCAGCACCGCCAGCGCTGCCAGGTACCCGCCGAACGACCAGCCCCTGATCGCCACCTTTCCCGTGTCCAGGTCCGGGAACATCGCGGCGGCCGCCTCGAGCGCCGCCACCTGGTCCTCAAGCACCGGGGTGGCCAGGTCGCCGGCCACCGCGCGCTCCCACTCCGGGCCGCGGCCGGACGTGCCGCGGCCGTCCGCGATCACCACGGCGAAGCCCTGGTCGGCGAACCACTGCGGTTCCAGGTACGCGGCGCCGGTGGCGACCACGCGCTGCGCGTGCGGGCCGCCGTACGGGTCGAGCAGCACGGGAAGCCGGCGGTCGCCGGGCTGGTGCCCGGTTGGCAGCAGCACCGCGGTGCGCACCTCGCGCGGGCCGGCCGCGAAGATCACCGGG
>DASRFJ010000325.1:0-22334 GCA_035651595.1 Streptosporangiaceae bacterium
CGCCCCGCGCACCCACCCGCCCCGCGCACCCGCCACCTCAGACCACCCGCGCCACATCCGCGCACCACGCCACTCCAGCACCGCCAACCGCACCCCGCGGACGCAGGCCCTGGTCGACGCCGTGATCGCGGGTGGTTTGTCCCGATATGTCGATGGGCGCAGCACTTTTCGTGTTAGAAAAGGGCTCCGTGGCAGAAAAGGCGCCGGATCTGCACCCTTTTCTCACCCGAAGCACTTTTTTAACACGGGAGGGTTGCCCGCGGCAGTGCGGTCGGCCACCCTCCATGAGGATTCCATCGGCGGCGATGTTCAAATAAACATGAACTGTGTTAGAACTGTCATATGGAGGTTGCGGAACGGCGGGCGGAGATTGTCCGGATGCTGCGGGAGCGGGGGCAGGTTTCGGTCGCGGACCTGAGCGAGCGGCTGGCCGTCTCGGACATGACGGCGCGGCGGGATCTGGAGTTCCTGGAGCAGGAGGGCCTGGCCCGGCGCTTTCACGGCGGTGCCGTGACGACCGTGTCGCGCAGCTTCGAGGTGCCCTACGCGGCGCGGGCGTACGAGCGGCAGGCGGCGAAGCGGGCCATCGGAGCCCGGGTGGCCGAACTGATCATGCCGGGGGAGACGATCATCGTCGATGCGGGCACGACGGTCGTCGAGGTTGCCCGCGCGCTGCGCGACCGGTCGAAGCTGCTGGTGTGCCCGCTGAGCATGCAGGCGGCCGCCGAGCTCGCGGACCGGCCTGGCATCCGGCTGTTCGTACCCGGCGGAGAGGTGCGGCAGGGTGAGCAGATGTTCGTGGGCGAACTGACTCGGGCGGCGCTGGCGGGGCTGCGATTCGACACCTACGTGATGGCGGTGGGCGGGGTGTCCCGCGAGGACGGGTTCACCGACTTCAGCCTGGACGACGTCGCGGTCAAGCAAGTGGCGCTGCGCAGCGCCCGGCGCTGCGTGGTGGCGTGCGACTCCTCGAAACTCGGCAAGGTCGGCTTCGCGCGGATCGGCGGGCTGAGCGTGGCCGGCACCATCGTCACCGATGAGCTGGCAGCGTCGGACCGGGAGTGGCTGACCGACGCGGGCCTTGACGTGGTGCTCGCGTGAGGCGTTCCAGAATCGCGATTCTCGCGCACTTCTTTATCCTCGGCGCCGCGACGGCGACCTGGGCCGCGAGGCTCCCGGCGATCAAGACCGCGTTGCACCTGAGCGACTATCGCCTGGGGCTGGCGCTGTTCGCCGTGCCGGCCGGCAGCGTGGTGACGCTCATCGCCAGCGGCAAGATCACCGACCGGTTCGGCGCGGTCAGGGTGCTGCGCGTGGCGGGTCTGTGCCTGCCCGTGTCACTGGTGACCGTCGGCATCGGACCCGAACTCCACAGCCTGCCGGGGTGGATCGCGGCGCTGGTGTGCTACGGCGCGCTGGCCGGCCTGCTCGATGTGTCGATGAACGCCTGCGGCGCCCGGCTCGAGCTTGCTTACCGTCGCCCGATCCTGTCTTCGCTGCACGCCGGCTACAGCATCGCCGGCCTGGCCGGCGCCGGCATCGGCGGCATCTTCGCGCTGCTGGCGATCGGACCGCTGCTGACGTTCGTCGCGGCGGCCGTTCTCCTCGCCGTGCTCGCGCTCGTCGCCGGCCGCTTCGTGGTGCTGCCGCCGCCCGCCGAACGAGCGGACGGCGGCCACGGGACGGTGCTGCTGACCGCCAAGCAGATCGCGATCATCATCTGGATACTCGGCCTGCTGGGCCTGTGCGGACAACTGGGCGAGGGAGTCGCGGGAGACTGGAGCGCCGTGTACATCCGCGGCCTCGGGTCTTCCGCGGCCGTCGCGGCCGTCGGGCTCGCCGCGTTCTCCGTCACGATGGCGGCCGGCCGGATGGTCGGTGACCGGCTCGCGGCGCGCTTCGGGTCGGTGGCCCTGGTTCGCGCCAGCGGCCTGATCGCGGGGCTCGGACTGGCGGGCGGCCTGCTGATTCACAGCCCGGTCGCCGCCATCGCTGGCTTCGCGCTGCTCGGCGCCGGCCAGGCCGGCATCTTCCCGCAGCTGGTGTCGTCGGCCGCCAAGCTCGACCCGGAGCACGCCGGCCGCAACATCGGCCGGATCGCGGCTGTCTCCTACATGGGCCTGCTCTGCGGTCCGGTGGCGATCGGCGCGGTGGCGGCGGGCGTGGGCTTGCGCAACGCGTTGCTGATACCGGCCGCGCTGTCGCTGCTGGTCGCCGCCGTGGCCGGCGTGCTGAGTCCGCACGAAACCCATCGCGATAGCGTGAGCGCTGAGGAACAGGAGGATTCTCGTGAAGGTATGCGTAACCGGGGCTAGCGGACTGGCCGGCCGGGCGGTGGTGCGAGACCTGGCCGAGCACGGGCACGACGTGACGGCCACCGACGTCGCGGTCACCCGAGCGGACCGTGAGGCCGGTGTGCTCCGTGCTGACCTGGCGGACTACGGCCAGGCCGTCGAGGTGCTCACCGGCTGTGACGCCGTCGTGCACCTGGCCAACATCCCGGCTCCCGGGCTGGCCACGCCCGCCACCACGTTCAACCAGAACATAACGATGAACTTCAACGTGTTCCAGGCCGCGGCCAACCTCGGCTTGTCCCGCGTGGTGTGGGCGTCCAGCGAAACCACGCTGGGCCTGCCGTTCGACGTGCCTCCCCGCTACGCGCCGGTCGACGAGGACCACTACCCGGTGCCGACCTCGACGTACGCGCTGTCCAAGGTGGCCAGCGAGACGGTGGCGACCGAGATCGCGAAGTGGTCGGGCATCCCGTTCATCGCGCTCCGCTTCTCCAACATCATGAGCCCCGAGTCATACCAGAAGTTCCCGGAGTTCTGGAACGACCCGCAGAAAAGGAAGTGGAACCTGTGGGGCTACATTGACGAGCGTGACGTGGCGCTCTCCTGCCGTCTAGCCCTGCAAGCGGACCTGACCGGGGCGCACAGCTTCATCATCGCGGCCGCGGACACCGTGATGACCCGCCCGTCCGCGGACCTGATGGCCGAGGTCTTCCCTGGCGTCCCGATCCGCGACGGGGTGACCGGCACCCAGACGCTGCTGTCCATCGACCGCGCCCGCAAGTACCTCGGCTTCGAACCCGAACACTCCTGGCGCGACCACGTCGAGTCCTAGAAATTATCGCGGACAGTTACCCCCGGTCGGACCATGCTTGGCGAATTGCGCGCGTGGCCGTACCGGATCGCCGGCAGGACCGCGCGCTGCTTGTGCCTGGAGTGCAGTGTGCGGCTACCGGGATAGGAGCGTACCGGCAGGTCCCCCAACAACGTGGAAGATTTCCCCTTTGTGGAGGATCGACCCTGGTAAACAGGGGTCCCGCTACCACGATGGGGAAAACTTCCACGTTATCCAAGGCCCATCGAGCCTGCCGCCGGCTCACTGGGAGGCCAGTGATCCGGGCTCGCCCCGGATAAGCCAGCAGGATCCGGACCCGGGGGGCTAACTGTCCGCAATGATCTGGCGGCCCCGACGGCTCACCCGAAATAAGCGAAATATCCCGATATGGGGTGAGCCCGCGAATGGGGGTGCGGGGGGTGCGGGGTGCGGGGGTCGGGGCGGGGCGGGGCTAGAACAGGGTGTTGTCCGGTTCGATGCCGCGCATGGTGTCGTAGTTGAGCGTGACGCACCGGATGCCGCGGTCGGTGGCGAGCACGCGGGCCTGGGGCTTGATCTCCTGGGCGGCGAAGATGCCGTGCACCGGGGCGAGCAGCGGGTCGCGGTTGAGCAGGTCGAGGTAGCGGGTGAGCTGCTCCACGCCGTCGATCTCGCCGCGGCGCTTGATCTCGATCGCGACGCTCTCACCCGCGTCGTTCCGGCACATCAGGTCGACCGGGCCGATCGGGGTCGGGTACTCGCGCCGGATCAGCCGCCAGCCGTCGCCGAGCAGCTCGAGCTGGGCGGCGAGCAGTTCCTGGAGGTGAGCCTCGACGCCGTCTTTCTTCAGCCCCGGGTCGACGCCGAGTTCGTGGCTGACGTCGGTGAGGACTTCCTCGATGGTGATGAGCAGCGTCTCCCCGGCCTTGTTGACCACCGTCCACGTGCCGGGTTCCTCGGTGAGCTTGCACGGCGGGGACATCCAGTTGAGCGGCTTGTACGAGCCGCCGTCGGAGTGGACAAGCACCGAGCCGTCCGCCTTGACGATCAGCAGCCGCAGGGCCGAAGGAAGGTGAGCGGTGAGCCGGCCGACATAGTCGACGCTGCACCTGGCGATGACAAGCCGCACGGGGAGTAACTCTACTGGGTGGATAAGGTAGGCAGGCGTGAGCCCGCGCCGGAACCGCCGTCCGGCCCCGGCGGCCTCGCCGGCGCCGGGGTCCGAGCCGGCCGAGCGCACCGAGCGCACCGAGAGCTGGCCGGACGGCGAGTGGGCGGTCCGGCCGGTCACCGGCGCGGCGACGACCAAGCCGTACCGGTGCCCGGGCTGTGACCAGGAGATCGTGCCGGGCACGCCGCACGTGGTGGCGTGGCCGGCCGACCGGACGGTAGGGGTCGAGGAGCGCCGCCACTGGCACACGCCATGCTGGCACAACCGGCTGCGCCGGCGGCGCTGAGACGATGCGGAGGCGAGAGACAGATGAGTGAGATCAGGGCGGCGACCGTGCTTCCCGCCAAGCGGGAGCCGGTCACGCTGCACACGTCGGACGGACTGAGCCTGGTGGGGGAGCTGGCGCTGCCGCTGGCGCGCGACCCGGCCGGGACGCTGATCTGCCTGCATCCGCTGCCCACGCACGGCGGCATGATGGATAGCCATGTGCTGCGCAAGGCGTCGTTCCGGCTGCCGGCGCTGGCGGACATCGCAGTGCTTCGGTTCAATACCCGCGGAACGACGTCGGAGCGGGGGACCAGCGACGGCGGCTTCGGCGACGGGGAGGCCGAGCGGTGGGATCTGGCCGCCGCGGTGGCGTTCGCCGTCGATGCCGGATTGCCGGGGCGGTGGTTGCTGGGCTGGTCGTTCGGTACCGAGCTGGCACTGAAATGGGGCCTGGACCAGGCCGCCGACATAGCGGGCGCGATCCTGCTGTCCCCGCCCCTGCGCCGGGCCGGCGACGCTGACCTGGACCGATGGGCGGGGTCGGGCAAGCCGCTCGTCGCCTTGGTGCCGGAACGCGACGACTACCTGCGGCCGGAGGAGGCGACGGCGCGATTCGCGCGCGTGCCGCACGCCGAGGTCATCGGCGTGGAAGGTGCCCGCCACCTCTGGGTTGGCGAGCCATATGTGCGTATTGTGCTGAACGAGATCACGCGCCGGGTGAACCCGGACGCGCCGGTGCCGCTGCGGACCGAATGGGAGAGCTAGTGAGCGCTTTTGACCTGACTGGGCGGAAGGCCTTCGTCACCGGGGCGTCACGGGGAATCGGGCAGGTGATCGCGGTGGCGCTGGCGGCCGCCGGCGCCGACGTCGCGCTGGCCGCGCGCAGCGTGGACGGGCTCGAGCAGACCGCGCGCGGCGTGACCGAACTGGGCCGCAAGGCCTTCGTGCTGCCGCTCGACGTGACCAAGCCGGACGACGTGCAGGCCGCCGTGGACGAGGGGGTCGGGCACCTCGGTCACCTGGACATCGTGGTCAACAACGCCGGCGGATCCAACTTCGTCGCCGCGTTCAACGACCTGCGGCTGGCCGGCTGGGAGAAGGTGCTCCGGCTCAACCTCGACTCGACCGTGTACGTCTGCAAGGCGGCGGGACCGCACCTGGCGGCGAGCGAGCACGCCGCGGTGATCAACGTCGCGTCGGTGGCCGGCCTGTCGGCCGCACCCGGGCTGCTGCCGTACGGCGCGGCCAAGGCCGCGGTCATCAACGTGACCAAGACGCTGGCGGTCGAGTGGGCGGGCGCCGGGGTGCGGGTCAACGCGCTGTGCCCGGGATGGACCGCCACCGACCTGAACCGCAATCTATGGGACAACCCGGACGGCGGGGCGGCGACGGTCGCCAACGTGCCGATGCGCCGCTGGGGCCGCGCCGAAGAGATGGCGGGACCCGCGGTGTTCCTGGCCAGCGACGCGTCGTCCTACATGACGGGCCAGGTGCTGGTGGTCGACGGCGGGCAGCTCGCGAGCGCCTAAGCGCGCCTAGGCTTCGGGGGTGAGCCACAGCACGCCGAGCGGCGGGACCGTCAGCTCCGCGGAGAACGGGCGGCCGTGCCACGGCTCGGCCGTCGCCCACACGCTGCCCAGGTTGCCGACCCCGCTGCCGCCGTACACCTCGGCGTCGGTGTTCAGCACCTCGCGCCACCGGCCGCCGGCCGGCAGGCCGAGCCGGTAGTTCTCATGCGGCACCGCCGAGAAGTTCGCCACGCACGCCAGCACGGACCCGGAACCGTCAGACCGCAGGAATGAGAACACGTTCCCCTGCGCGTCGTTGGAGTCGATCCAGGAGAAACCCTCCGGAACCGTGTCCAGCGCCCACAACGCGGGGCACGACCGGTACACCCGGTTCAGCTCCCGCGACAGCCGCTGCATGCCCTGGTGCACGTGGAACTCCAGCACCCACCAGTCCAGCCCGTTGTCCGCCGACCACTCCGAACCCTGGCCGAACTCCGAGCCCATGAACAGCAGCTGCTTGCCCGGATGCGCCCACATATACGCCAGCAACGACCGCAAACTGGCGAACCGCCGCCATTCGTCCCCCGGCATCTTGCCGAGCAGCGACCCCTTGCCGTGCACCACCTCGTCGTGCGACAGCGGCAGCACGAAGTTCTCCGAGAACGCGTAGATCAGCGAGAACGTCATCTCGTTGTGGTGATACTGCCGGTGGATCGGGTCGTGCCGCAGGTAGGACAGCGTGTCGTGCATCCACCCCATGTTCCACTTGAACCCGAACCCCAGCCCGCCCAGGTGCACCGGACGCGTCACGCCGGGCCACGCGGTGGACTCCTCGGCCACCATCACGATACCCGGCACCCGCTTGTAGCAGGTCGCGTTGACCTCCTGGAGAAACGAGATCGCGTCCAGGTTCTCCCGCCCGCCGAACTGGTTGGGCGTCCACTCGCCGTCCTTGCGCGAGTAGTCCAGGTACAGCATCGACGCGACCGCGTCCACCCGCAGCCCGTCGATGTGGAACTCCTCCAGCCAGAAGATGGCGTTGGCCACCAGGAAGTTGCGCACCTCCGGCCGGCCGTAGTCGAAGATCAGCGTGCCCCAGTCCGGGTGCTCGCCGCGCCGCGGGTCGGCGTGCTCGTACAGCGTGGTCCCGTCGAACGAGGCAAGCGCCCAGGCGTCGCGCGGGAAGTGCGCCGGCACCCAGTCGAGCAGCACCCCGATCCCCGCCTGGTGCAGCGCGTCCACCAGGTACCTGAAGTCGTCCGGCGAGCCGTACCGTGAGGTCGGCGCGTAGTACGAGGTCACCTGGTAGCCCCAGGAACCGCCATACGGATGCTCGGCGACCGGCAGGAACTCCACGTGCGTGAAGCCCATCTCGGTCACGTAGGCCACCAGCTCGACGGCCAGCTCGCGGTAGGACAGGCCCGGCCGCCACGACCCGAGGTGCACCTCGTAGATGCTCATCGGCTCGCGCAGCGGCTCCCGCGAGGCCCGCGCGCCGATAAACGCGCCGTCCCCCCACGAGTACCCGGAACTGTAGACGACCGATGCGGTGGCCGGCGGTTTCTCGGCCGCGAAGGCCAGCGGGTCGGCCTTCTCCCGCCAGACCCCGTCCCGCCCGCAGACCGAGTATTTGTACCGCGTCCCGTCGCCGACGCCCGGCACGAACAGTTCCCAGACGCCCGACCCGCCGAGCGACCGCATCGGATGCGCACGGCCGTGCCAGTAGTTGAAGTCACCCGAGACCCGCACGCCACGCGCGTTCGGTGCCCAGACCGCGAACGACGTGCCCGCCACCCCATCGACGGTGCGCACGTGCGCGCCGAGCACCCGCCACAGCTCCTCGTGCCGCCCCTCCGCGATCAGGTGCAGGTCGAACTCGCCGAGTGTCGGCAGGAACCGGTACGAATCCTCTTGAAGGTGCTCTTCCCCGTCCGGATATGTCACGGCGAACTGATACAGCGGGATGGTGCTCGTGTCATCCAGAGTGACGGTCCACACCCCTTGATGCAGGGATTTCATATCATAACGACGGTGGTCATCCGTTACGACGACCACCTTCTCCGCGAACGGCCGGAGGGCACGGATGGTGATCGTTCCCTCGTCGTCGGGATGCGCACCAAGTACCGAATGCGGGTCGTGATGCTGCCCAGCAACAACCCGCTCGATCTCGCCGAGACTCGTCACCTCAGAACCCTCAGAACTCGGCCAGCGACTCGAGCGGGATCGCGAGCCAGGACGGCCGGTGCCGTGCCTCGTACATGACCTCGTACACGGCCTTGTCCATCTGCAATGCCCGCAGCAGCACCGAGTTCGCCTCCGGATCGGGTCCGCCGGCGGCCGCGTACCCGGCGCAGAACGCTTCGCTGTTGTGGCGCACCCAGTCGCTCGCCGCGGCGGCGAGCCGCACCGCCTCCGGGTGGTTGATCAGCTGGTGCCGGGCGGCGTAGTCAAAGGAGCGTAGCATGCCGGCCACGTCGCGCAGCGGCGAGGACCTGGCTCGCCGCTGCGCGAGCGGGCTGGCCGGCTCGCCCTCGAAGTCGAGGACGACCCAGCCGGTCTGGGTACGCATCACCTGGCCGAGGTGGTAGTCGCCGTGCACCCGCTGCGCGGGCACCGGCGCCTTGAGCTTAGCCAGGTCAGAATAGCCGGCACCAATCATGTCACAGTACCGCGCCAGCTCCGGCACGGCGGCGACCGCCATGTCCAGCCGGCGGTACATCTGCTCGGCCATCTCGCGGATGGCGTCCGGCGCGAGCTCGTCGGTGCCGAACGCGTCCGCCAGGTCGGCGTGCACCTGAGCGGTCGCGATGCCGAGCCGCCGCGCCTCGCCCGCGAAGTTACCGCCGGCGTCGGCGGCGCTTGTGCCCGCGCTGGCGCTCGCGTACAGGTCGCGCACGCTGGTGGCGGCCAGCGACCAGCCGTCGGAGGCCGCCTTCAGGTACCGGGACAAGATGGCCAGCACGGTGGGCGCGCCTTCCATCCTGGTCTCGATCCAGCCGTACGGTTCGGCGACATGCGGCGAGCCGAGTTCGGCCAGCGCCGCGGCCACCTCCAGGTCCGGGTTCGGGCCTGGCGCAGGCCGGCGGAACACCTTGAGGATCGCGGACTCGCCGAACACCAGGCTGGTGTTGCTCTGCTCGCCGGTCAGCACCAGGCTGTCCGCGTCGGTCTCGATCGCCGCGGCCGGCGCCCGGGCAAACCGGAGCGGGCCGATCGTCGCCTCCCCGGCGATCGCCTCCAGCAGCGGCCTGGTCAGCTCCGCGTCGTGCAGCCCGTCGTAGACCTGCTTGCCCGCGTCGACGCCGATCTTCGCGTGCCGCAGGACCGACGGGAGCCGGGAGCGCAGCCCGATGAAGAGCTGGTACGAGTCGACGGTGGTGCCGTGCGACACGGTCACGATCAGGTGCCGCAGGGCCGGATCGCCGGACACGATCTCGGTATCGGCCACAACGGCGAGGTCATGGACGGTGCGCCCCTTGCCCGCGAACCATCGCTGCTTGACTAGCCACGTTGCCAGCATGTTCTCGAAGGTCATGAGGATTAGCACATCCCCCACGCGGCCCGGCCCAAACGCTCCGGGCCGCAAATCGGGATCAATGTCGCGATTCCTCGCTCGCGGGAGCGGGCGCGGGGCTTTCGCGTGGCGCCGGCAGCTGGAACCAGTAGAAGCCGTGGCCCGGCAGCGTGAGCAGGTAACTCAGCTCGCCGATGCTCGGGAACACCACGCCGCCCATGCACTCGACCGGCGTCACGCCGATGAACCGGCGCAGGTCCAGCTCCACCGGCTGCGGAAAGCGGGACAGGTTGTTGACGCACAGGATGCGGTCCGACCCGTCGGAGTCCGGGTCCTCGGCCGACGGCAGCCGGACGAACGCGAGCACGCTGGGGTTGGACGAGGTGAGCTCCTCGTAGATCCCGGTGCCGAACACCGGGTGCCGCTTGCGGATCTCGATCATCCGCCTGGTCCAGTGCAGCAGCGAACCGGAGTTGCGCTGCTGGGACTCGACGTTCAGCGACTGGTACCCGTAGATCGGGTCCATGATCGGCGGCAGGTACAGCCGCTGCGGGTCCGAGGCGGAAAAGCCGCCGTTGCGGTCCAGCGTCCACTGCATCGGGGTGCGGACGCCGTCCCGGTCGCCGAGCCAGATGTTGTCGCCCATGCCGATCTCGTCGCCGTAGTACAGCACCGGCGACCCGGGCAGCGACAGCAGCAGCGCGGTGAACAGCTCGAGCTGGTTCCTGTCGTTGTCCAGCAGCGGGGCGAGCCGCCGCCGGATGCCGATGTTCGCCTTCATCCGCGGGTCCTTGGCGTACTCGGCGTACATGTAGTCCCGCTCGTCGTCGGTGACCATTTCCAGCGTCAGCTCGTCGTGGTTGCGCAGGAAGATCCCCCACTGGCAGCCGGCCGGGATCGGCGGGGTCTGGGACAGGATTTCCGAGATCGGGTACCGCTGCTCGCGCCGGACCGCCATGAAGATGCGCGGCATCAGCGGGAAGTGGAACGCCATGTGGCACTCGTTGCCGCCGGTCTCCGCGTCGCCGAAGTACTCGATCACGTCGGCCGGCCACTGGTTGGCCTCGGCCAGCAGCACCCGGTCCGGGTACAGGCGGTCCACCTCGGCCCGGATCCGCTTCAGGTACTCGTGCGTTTCCTTCAGGTTCTCGCAGTTCGTGCCCTCGCGCTCGTACAGGTAGGGCACCGCGTCCAGCCGGAAGCCGTCGATGCCGAGGTCCAGCCAGAACCGCAGCACCTCGATCATCGCGTCCTGGACCTTCGGGTTCTCGAAGTTCAGGTCCGGCTGGTGGGAGAAGAACCGGTGCCAGTAGTACTGGCCGCGCACCGGGTCGAACGTCCAGTTGGACTGCTCGGTGTCGACGAAGATGACCCGCGCGCCGGGGTACTTGTCGTCGGTGTCCGACCACACGTAGAAGTCTCCGAACGGCCCTTCCGGGTCCGTCCGGGACGCCTGGAACCACGGGTGGAGGTCGCTCGTGTGGTTCATCACCAGGTCGGCGATGATCCGGATGCCGCGCTTGTGCGCCTCGTCGACCAGCGCCACGAAGTCGCCGATGTGCCCGTACTCGGGGAGTACGGACATGTAATCGGAAATGTCGTAGCCGCCGTCGCGCAGCGGCGAGGTGTAGATCGGCAGCAGCCAGATGCAGTCGATGCCCAGCCACTCCAGGTAGTCCAGCTTGCTGATCAGGCCGCGCAGGTCGCCCGTGCCGTCGCCGTCGGAGTCGGCGAAGCCGCGGATCAGCACCTCGTAGAAGACCGCGCGTTTATACCACTCCGGGTCGCGCGGCGCGTCGAAGGTGTCAGCGACGATGCCAGCGGGGCCGGCTGTGCCGGCGGGCTCGTACTCTGCTGTCACTGCGGGTTTCCCTCGGCTTTCACGCTGAAGATATGGGCCGGCCGCTCCATCGGGTCGAGGCGCACGTAGTTGGCCAGACCCCAGCGGTACGACTCACCGCTGAGTTCATCGGATGCGGTGAACTCACCGGTGACGCCGAGCGCGGGAAGATCGAGCCAGACCGTGGCCTCCCTGGTCTGGTGCGGGTCCAGGTTGATGACCACCAGGACGGTGTCCTGCTCACCGCTGATAGTACCCACCCGCTTAGAGAAGCAGAGCATGTCTGGCTGATCAACGTAATGGAACCGTAGATTCCGCAGCCGGCGCAGGGCAGGATGGGAATTCCTGATGTCGTTCAGCATGGAAATAAAACCAGCGATGCTCAGCCCAGAACTTTCCGCGGCAGCCCAGTCACGCGGTTTGTACTGATATTTCTCTGAATCGAGGTATTCCTCGCTGCCCGGCCGCAGCGGGACGTTCTCGCAAAGTTCGTAGCCGGAGTAGATACCCCACGAAGGGGACAGCATCGAGGCGAGCACGGCGCGGATGCGGAACGCCGCCACGCCGCCATACTGAAGGTACGCGTGCAGGATATCCGGGGTATTAGCGAAGAAATTCGGTCGCATGTAGGCGGCCTCGGTACCCGACAATTCGGTCAGGTACTCGGTCAGCTCCTCGACCGTGTTCCGCCACGTGAAGTACGTGTACGACTGGTGGAACCCGATCATGCCGAGAGTCCGCATCATCGCCGGCCGGGTGAATGCCTCGGCGAGGAACAGCACATCCGGATCGGTCGCGCGGATTTCCGCGAGCAGGCGTTCCCAGAAGCGCAACGGCTTTGTGTGCGGGTTATCCACCCGGAAAACTCGTACGCCATGCGCCATCCACTGCCGCACGATTCGCAGGACCTCGGCGTAAATACCTTCGGGGTCGTTGTCGAAATTCAGCGGATAGATGTCCTGGTACTTCTTGGGCGGGTTCTCGGCGTACGCGATGCTGCCGTCGGCCCGGGTGGTGAACCATTCCGGGTGCTCGGTCACCCACGGGTGGTCGGGGGAGGCCTGGAGCGCGAGGTCGATCGCCACCTCGAGGCCGAGTTCGCCGGCCCTGGCGACGAAGCTGTCGAAGTCCGCCATCGTGCCCAGATCCGGGTGCAGCGCGTCGTGGCCGCCGTCCGGCGAGCCGATGGCCCACGGCGAGCCCGGATCCTCGGGCTTGGCGACCAGCGTGTTGTTGCGGCCCTTGCGAAACGTGGTGCCGATGGGGTGAACCGGCGGCAGGTACACCACGTCGAAGCCCATCCGGGCGATCTCGTCCAGCCGCTTGGCGGCTGTGCGCAGCGTGCCCCCCTCCGACCTGGGAAAGAACTCATACCACGCGCTGTAGAGTGCGCGTTCCCTGTCCACCTGAAGAGGCAGCGAACGGGACCGGGTGACCAGGTCGCGCAGCGGGTATTCGGCCAGGACCGCCGCGGTCTGCGCCGCCTCGGTGGCGGCCAGCCGGTGCCACGGGGCGAGGCCGCGGTCACGCAGCCGCGCCGCGACGTCCTTGAGCGTCCGCTTGGCGGCGGCAAGCCGGGCCGAACCGGGCTTGACCACGATGTTCTTGGCGGCGCGGTCGAACAGCAGCGCGCCCTCGCTCAGCATCAGCTCCACGTCTTGTCCGCGCGGCACCTTGATCGCGGCGTCGTGGTGCCAGCTCGCGATCGGATCGGCCCAGGCCTCTACGTGGAACCGCCACATCCCTGTGGTCTCGCCCACAGTCACGTCGGCGCCGTACCGGTCGGTGCCCGGAGCGAGTTCGGTCATCGGGATCAGCGGACCGCGGCCGCCGGCTGGGTCGCGCAGCACCACGCCGGCGCCGATGACACCGTGGCCTTCTCGGAACACCGTGGCGCTGACCTGGAAAGATTCGCCGGTAACCGCTTTAGCGGGGCGTCGGCCGCAGTCCACAGCCGGCGCGACGTCGAGGATCGGGATACGTCCAATCACCCCTATCACGCTACCGAGCCAGGGCCGTCTCACGCCACCGAGCCCGGATCAACCCGCGCGTGGTGCGGGCACGATCTCCGCCGGCCAAGTAAGGTCCCTCCGTGTGAGAGCCATTCGCCGATTCACTGTCCGCGTCACGCTGCCCGAGCAGCTGGCGCCGCTGCACGACCTGATGCTCAACCTCCGGTGGTCCTGGCACGAGCCGACAGCCCGGCTCTTCGCCTCGATCGATCCGGACGCATGGGGCCGTAGCGGGGGAGATCCTTTTCCGATGCTGAGCGGGCTGCCACGGGAACGCATCGCGGAGCTTGCGGCCGACGCCGGGTTCCAGACCCGGCTCCGTGACGCGGCGAATGACCTGCGCGAGTACCTTTCCACGCCGCGCTGGTACGCGACCGACGCCGGGTCCAACGGGCAGGCGCCGCGGGCGATCGCGTACTTCTCGCCGGAGTACGGCATCACCGCCGCGCTGCCGCAGTACTCCGGCGGCCTGGGCATCCTGGCCGGCGACCACCTGAAGTCGGCCAGCGACCTCGGCGTGCCGCTGATCGGGGTCGGCCTGCTGTACCGGCACGGGTACTTCACCCAGTCGCTGTCCGGGGACGGCTGGCAGGCCGAGCGCTACCCGGCCGGCGATCCGAACGGCCTGCCGCTTGAGCTGCTGCGGGACCCGGTCACCGGCACCGCGGTGCACGTCGCGGTCGCGCTGCCGGATGGCAAGGGCCTCGCGGCCCAGGTCTGGGTGGCCCAGGTCGGCCGCGTGCCGCTGCTGCTGCTCGACTCGTACGTGGAGGAGAACGAGGCCGACCTGCACGAGGTCACCGACCGGCTGTACGGCGGCGGCACCGAGCACCGGCTGCGCCAGGAGCTGCTGCTCGGCATCGGCGGCGTCCGCGCGGTCCGCGCGTTCTGCAAGGCCACCGGCCACCCCGAGCCCGAGGTCTTCCACACCAACGAGGGCCACGCCGGCTTCCTCGGCCTGGAGCGGATCCGCGAGTACGCCGTCGGCGGGCTCTCGTTCGACGAGGCGCTCGAGGTATGCCGCGCGGGCACCGTGTTCACCACGCACACGCCGGTGCCGGCCGGCATCGACCGGTTCCCCAGGGACCTGATCCAGCGGCACTTCGACGGCGACTTGCACCTGCCGGTGGACCGGGTGCTCGCGCTCGGCGCGGAGACCTACCCGGGCGGGGACCCGGAGGTGTTCAACATGGCCGTGATGGGCATGCGGCTGGCCACCCGCGTGAACGGCGTGTCGCTGCTGCACGGCCAGGTGAGCCGGGAGATGTTCGCCGGCGTGTGGCCGGGCTTCGACACCAGCGAGGTGCCGATCGGCTCGATCACCAACGGCGTGCACACCCCGACCTGGGTCGCGCCGGAGATCCTGGACCTGGCGGGTGCCGGTGCTGACTGGGCGGCCGCCGCCGACACTCCGGCCGCGACGATTTGGCGCGCCCGTCGCGCGCTGCGCGCGCGGCTGGTGGCGGAGACCCGCCGTCGGCTCCGCGCGTCGTGGCGTCAGCGCGGCGCGTCCGACGCGGAGCTGACCTGGATCGACGACGTGCTCGACGACGACGTGCTCACGATCGGCTTCGCCCGCCGGGTGCCGTCGTACAAGCGCCTCACGCTGATGCTCAACGACCCTGCCCGGCTGGGCCTGCTGCTCAACGACCCGGAGCGGCCGATCCAGGTGGTCGTGGCGGGCAAGGCGCATCCCGCCGACGAGGGCGGCAAGCGGCTCATTCAGCAGATGGTCCAGTTCACCGACTCGGCCGACGTGCGCCGCCGGATCGTGTTCCTGCCGGACTACGACATGGCGATGGCGCACTTCCTCGTGCAGGGCTGCGACGTGTGGCTGAACAACCCGCTCCGCCCGCTGGAGGCGTGCGGCACCTCCGGGATGAAGGCGGCGCTGAACGGCGGGCTCAACGTCTCGGTGCGCGACGGCTGGTGGGACGAGTGGTACGACGGCGGCAACGGCTGGGAGATCCCGTCGGCGGACGGTGTCGGTGACCCGGGCCGGCGGGACGAGCTTGAGGCCACCGCCATGTACGACCTGTTCGCCAAGTCCGTGGCGCCGCTGTTCTACGACTCGGCCTCTGCCGATGGCGTGCCTGAGGCCTGGGTGGACCGGATCAGGCACACCTTCCGCACGCTCGGCCCGAAGGTCCAGGCCGAGCGCATGGTCCGCGAATACGTGGGTGCGTTGTACGTGCCCGCCGCCAAGTCGTCGCGCGGACTGGCCGAGTCGGCGTTCGGTCCGGCCCGCGAGCTGGCCGCGTGGAAGCGCCGGGTGCGCGCGGCGTGGCCGGAGGTGCGGATCGAGCACGTGGAAGCGGACGCCGGCGGCCCCAGCGTCGGCTCCTCGCTCGCGATCCGGGCGAACGTCGCACTCGGCTCGCTGAGCCGCGACGACGTCTGCGTGGAGGTGGTCTACGGCCGGCCGGACGACACCGACGACATCGTGTCGCCCGCGTACGCGTTCCTCTCGCCGGTTGCGGACGATTCCGCGACTCCTGACGACTTGGTGCGCTACGCCGGCTCGGTGCCGTTGGACCGGCCGGGTTCGTTCGGCTACACGGTGCGGGTGCTGCCGAGGAACCCGCTGCTGGACAGCCGCGCCGAGCTCGGCCTGGTGACATACCCGTCCGCGCCGGCGCCGATGACGAACGGAGACCTGCGGTGAGTTCATTCGTCCGCCTTGAGGTAGCCGACGGCATCGGCACGATCCGCCTGGATCGGCCGCCGGTCAACGCGCTGAACGACGAGCTGGTCGCGTCGCTGTCCTCGTGTGCGTCTGACGCGGAGTCGGACCCGCTGGTGCGGGCCGTGATCGTCTACGGGGGGCCGAAGGTGTTCGCCGCCGGTGCGGACATCAAGGAGATGGCCACGGCTGGGTACGCCGAGATGGTTGTGCGTTCTGGTCGTTTGCAGGCGGCGGTCGGCCAGGTGGCCGCGATCGGCAAGCCGGTGGTCGCCGCGATCACCGGCTACGCGCTCGGCGGCGGCCTCGAGCTGGCGCTGGCGTGCGACTTCCGGGTCTGCGGTTCGGGCGCCCGGGTCGGCCAGCCGGAAATCCAGCTCGGCGTCATCCCCGGCGCGGGCGGCACCCAGCGGCTGCCCCGCCTGATCGGCCCGTCCCGTGCCAAGGACCTGGTGTTCAGCGGCCGCATGGTCGACGCTGCCGAGGCCCTGTCTCTTGGTCTCGTGGATCGCGTCGTGCCTGACGCGGACGTGTACTCGACTTGCGTCGAGATGATGTCCCGTTACACGTCCGGCCCCGGGCTGGCCCTGCGTGCCGCGAAGCAGGCCATCGACCACGGCCTGGACGTGGACCTCGCCACCGGCCTGGAATACGAACGCGTCCACTTCGCTGCCCTGTTCGCCACCGAAGACCAGCGCGAAGGCATGCAAAGCTTCCTCACCAACGGCCCCAACAAAGCCACCTTCAACTCCCGCTAACCCCACCCGCCATCGTGCCGCGCGTGCCCCGCGCGCCCCGCGTCCCCCGCAGCCGCACCCGCGCCCCGCGCGCCGCACCCCCGCGCGCCGCGCCCCGCGCGCCGCGCCCCCGCGCTCCGCGCCCCCGCGCGCCGCGCCCCGCGCTCCGCGCCCCCGCGCCCCCGCGCCCCGCGCCGGCCGTGCCGGATATTTCACCATCTGCCACGATAAGTCCCCAGCGCTGATTCGGGTCGTGGGGCGGCGGACTGGCTAGCAGATTATTGCGGACACTTACCCCCCCAGTTCGGGGGGGTAAGTGTCCGCAATGATTCAGGCGGCTCTTTGTTCTATCTGATCTGCGCGTGATGTCCGATTTGGGGACTGGGGATCGAGCGGCCGGGCCCGGGGTGGCGGCGGCCGGGACGCACGGCGGGAGTGCCAGCCCGGCGTCACCACCAGCGCGGTCCCCGCGCCACGCACAGCGCGATCCCCGCACCGCGCACCAGCGCGGTCCCCGCGCCACGCATTAGCGCGGTCCCCACACCCGACATTTCCGGATATGGGCGCGCGGCTCGTAACACTATGCGTGTCTTCTTACCCGTTCGTCGGCACTCGCGGGGTGATGTGACCTGTTTTGTCCCCTCCGTTCGGGTAAGAAGACAGGTGTAGCCTTACCGACGGGCTAGCCGAGGTGCATCGACAAGAGTCCGGGGCGCCGACCAGCCGCCCGGGCCTGCGGCCCGCCAAACCGGCCGCGCGGGCCCACCGCTCGGCCGAACCGAGGCAGGAGCGTTGTGCGACCGGTACGGTGCGCGACGGGGCGGTGCCGGATGAGGCGCAGGCCGTTAGACTCACGGGCATCGGAGAGTTACGGAGTGGCTGATGACTGAGCATGACGACGCGCTTTCGCTGGACATGGTTACCGCCGCCCTTCGGGCGGATAGTACCGACGTGGCGATATACGCGCGGGTGCTCACTCAGTCACTGGGTGAGGCGCTGCCGCCGGACTGCGTCACGGTGGACCGCAAGCAGTCGATGTCCGACCGGATGCGCGGCAGGCCCGGCGAAATCACCAAGGTCGCGGTGCAACTTGGCGACCAGCAGATGACGCTGAGCGTCACGAACGGCAGGCCGGTCGCGGAGATCTGCCGCGCGGTGCGCGGCGTGGTGCTGTCCCGGCAGAGCGTGCCGCTGGGGGAGTGGACGCAGGCGCTGGCCAGCGCTCTTGTCGCGCACGCCGAGCGTAACGCGGAGGCCGCCCAGGCGCTGCGCAAGCTCGTCGCGGGCACCTGAAGGCGTCGGTAAGCACCCGTAGACACACCTGAAACGCCCGTTGGTTGCCAATCGGTAACCTCAGGATTGGCCCCAGAATCTCCAGTCGTCCGTACTCTTGAAGGCAGTATGCCTGCGACGGAACGACTGCCCGCCACCCTGGGCCCGTACCGCCTCCAGGACCGGCTCGGTGAGGGCGGCATGGGGGTAGTTCATCTCGCGTGCGCGCCAGACGGCGGTCTGGTCGCCCTCAAGGTGCTCCGTCCCTGGGTGGCCGAGGACGTCAACGCACGTCGGCGGCTGATCCGCGAGGTCGACACGATGCGCCGGGTGCGCAGCCCGTATGTCGCCGAAGTGCTGGACGCGGACGTGAACGGCGAGTACCCGTACATCGTTACCCGGTTCGTGTCCGGGCCGACGCTGGACGACCTGGTCCGCAAGCAGGGCCCGCTGTCCGATGCCGGAGTGCAGCGCCTGGCCATCGGCCTGGCCGAAGCGCTGAAGGCAATCCATGCCGCCGGCGTGGTGCACCGCGACCTCAAGCCGGGCAACGTCATGCTCAGCGACAGCCGGCCGGTGGTCATCGACTTCGGCATCGCGCAGGCTCCCGAATCCACCCGGCTCACCCAGACCGGCATGGTCATGGGCACGCCCGGCTACCTCGCACCGGAGGTGATCGAGGGCAAGCCGAGCACGCCGGCGTCGGACGTGCACGCCTGGGGCGCGACGGTGGCATACGCCGCGACGGGCCGCCAGCCGTTCGGCAGCGGCTCGTTCGAGACGATCTTCTTCCGGGTCATCGCCGGCCGGGCCGACCTGGCGGGCGTCCCGGCCACGCTGGTGCCGGTGATCGCCGCGGCGCTGGACCGCGATCCAGCCCGCCGGCCGTCCGCCGCCTGGCTGAGCGACGCCGCCGCGGACCCGGCATCCGCGTCCGTGGCCGCGAGAATCCACGCCACAAGCAACGGGAACGGCGCGGACCCCCGCACGCTGACCGCCCTCGACCCGCTGGATCGCCGGCAGTCGTACCCGGCCAGCCCGGGCGCCTCGCCGTTGAAGCAGGCCTCGTTCACACCCGCACCCGCGCCACTGAACAACGTCCCGCTGCTCCCGCCCGGCCCGATCGGCCGGGCAGGCATCCCCGCAGATCCCCCGTCAGGCCGCCCAGACCGCGCAGGCCGCCCAGACCGAGCAAACCCAAGCGCCGCAACAGGACGAGACGCCCCGGCGAACATCCACTCGCTGCTCGGCCTGGCGTTCACGATCGCCGCGGCCGCGCTGACCGTGGTCCTGCCGGTGGCCGGCCTGCTCGTCTCGCTGGCGGTCATCACCGTGCTGCGCGCCGCGGACATCGCCCAGAACCAGGTGAGCAACCGGCGCGAGGTCCGCGGGCCGCGGCCGAGCGACGTGCTGCTCGTCACGTTGCTGACCCCGCTCAGCGTGTTCCGGGCGCTGCTCACCACCGTGCTGCTCGCCCCGTTCGCGCTGCTGTGCGGCACGGCGGCGTGGGCCGTCACGATGATCATGGCTCAGCACGTGAACGACGCGCGCGCCCCCGCGTTCGCCGCCGCCGCGATCGTGGTCTGCTACGGCGTCGGTCCCGGCTCGCGCCGGCCGCGGCGTCAGCTCAGGCGGATGATGGGACCGCTGGCGCGGACCCGGTCGATGGCAACGATCGCCGCGCTGGCCATCTGGGCGGTGGCGGCGGCCGCCGTCTCGTTCGCGCTGTCCCAGCCCCCGTACTTCTGGCCGGTCATCGCGCCGGTACTGCCGCACACCGCGGTCGTCCCGCACCTGCCGATGCTGCCGTCACTGCATTCGCTGGTCACTTCGGCGGCGAACTGGCTGACCGGGCACGCCCGCCTCTGAGCCGAAGTCGGCCAGCGGCAGGGGCCGGACCAGCCCCAGCGCCACGACCTCGTTCGCCAGCCGGGTACGCCGGTTCGCCCCCTCCGGAATGCGGAACTTCTGGTACAGCCGGAGCAGGTGCTGCTTCACCGCCGCCTCGGTGACCACCAGGTCGGTGGCGATCTCGGTGGCGGTGGCGGGCGTGGCGAACGCCTCATCGGACAGCGCGGGCCGGCACAGCGAGGTCAGCACATCCAGCTCGCGCCTGGTCAGCTCCGGCACCGCGGAGCGGCGCATCTCGGCCTCGACGCCGATGTCCTCGGCGGGCAGCCCGCCGATGCGGCACCGCGCAGCGCCGAAGCTCAGTACATCTCCCTCGTCGAGCACCCGGCGGGCGACGGGCCGTCCGTTCACCCGTGTCCCGTTACGTGATAAACCGAGGTCGACCACGTAGACATAGGGCCCGCGCCGGACCAGTTCGGCGTGCAGCCGGGACACGCTGGGGTCGTCCAGGCGGATGTCGACGCCGTTCCCGCGGCCTACCGTCGTCACCTCGCCGGCAAGCGATATGACGTCGCCGCTGTCCTCGATCCGGAGGAACGGTATATCCACGGCGGACCCTCCCGTCTATCGGAGCCGTAAGTATTGTCTCACCTTCTGGTTACCCCC
The DNA here is from genome assembly GCA_035651595.1 of Streptosporangiaceae bacterium. Lineage (GTDB taxonomy): Bacteria > Actinomycetota > Actinomycetes > Streptosporangiales > Streptosporangiaceae > JAFARZ01. The sequence goes on from DASRFJ010000325.1 coordinate 20,627, forward strand.
ACAGCTCGCGCAGGTAAACTGCCCGAGGATCATCAGGAGGGTCGTGCAGCAGAATCCGGAACGGCCGGCGCGGCATCGTACCGGCGCCAGTCGAGAACCGCGAGGCGGCGCCCTCAGCGTACTCCCGTACCTGCTCGTGCTGGCCGGAGTCGGCGCCGGGGTATTCGTCGCGTTCCAGGGCGGGCGCGACACCGCGAAGGGAGCCGGAATCGCCGGCACCACGTTGCTGGTCGCCGGGCTGCTCCGGCTGGCGCTGCCACCGCGCTACGCCGGCCAGCTGGCATCCCGCGGCAAGGCGGTCGACGTGCTCGCGTTTATGCTGCTCGGGGGCGGCGTCCTGGGCCTCGCCATATGGCTGCCCTGAAGCCCGCAACAGCACCAACAGCACCAACAGCACGCAACAGCGCGCAACAGCCATCGGGTATCTTGATGTCAAGCAAAAGCAAACAAGACGGAGCTGTCGTGACCGATTCGACGATCATCTACACGCACACCGACGAGGCGCCGCTGCTGGCAACGTACTCGTTCCTGCCGATCGTCCAGGCTTACGCGGCCAGAGCGGGCGTCGCGGTGGACACCCGCGACATCTCACTGGCCGGCCGCATCCTCGCGCTCTTCCCGGACTACCTGACCGAAGAACAGCAGATCCCGGACGCGCTGACCGAACTCGGTGAGCTGACCGCGGACCCGAGCGCGAACATCATCAAGCTGCCGAACATCTCCGCCTCGGTGCCCCAGCTCAAGGCCGCGATCGCCGAGCTCAAGCAAAGCGGCTATGCGCTCCCCGGTTACCCGGACGACCCGAAAACAGAGCAAGAGCGCGATATCCGGGAACGGTACGACAAGGTCAAGGGCAGCGCGGTCAACCCGGTGCTGCGCCAGGGCAACTCCGACCGCCGCGCCCCCGCCGCGGTGAAGAACTACGCCAGGACCCACCCGCACCGCATGGGCACATGGGAGAAAAACTCAAAAACCACAGTCGCGACGATGACCAGCGGCGACTTCCGGCACACCGAGCGCTCAATGGTGATCCCGGCCGACGACACGCTGCGCATCGAGCTGACCGAAGCCAGCGGCGACCTCACCGTGCTCCGTGAGCGAGTACAGGTAACACAAGGCGAGATCGTGGACACCGCGGTCATGCACGTGGCCGACCTCGAGAAATTCCTCGCGGACCAGGCCAAGGCCGCGAAGGACAACGACGTTCTCTTTTCGCTGCACCTCAAGGCCACGATGATGAAGGTCAGCGACCCGGTCATCTTCGGGCACGCGGTACGGTCCTTCTTCCCGGACACGTTCACCAGGTACGGCACCAGCCTGGCGGCCGCCGGGCTGTACGCCGAGGATGGCCTCGGCTCGATCTTCGGCGGCATCGACGGGCTGCCTCAGGGAAAGGAAATCCGCGAGTCCTTCAAAGAAGAGCTCCAAGCGGGTCCGGCGCTGGCCATGGTCGACTCCGATCGCGGCATCACCAACCTGCACGTCCCGAGCGACGTGATCATCGACGCATCGATGCCGGCTGCGGTCCGGTCCTCGGGTCAGATGTGGAACTCGGACGGCGAGCAGCAGGACACGAAGTTCGTGATCCCCGACCACTCCTACGCGCCTGTCTACGCGGAGGTTGTGCGGGATTGCCGGGAACACGGTGCGTTCGATCCCGCGACCATGGGGACGACTCCGAACGTCGGGCTGATGGCCCAGCAGGCGG
>DASRFJ010000326.1:0-1551 GCA_035651595.1 Streptosporangiaceae bacterium
TCTCGTCGAGCCGCTGCTCGTGATGCGCGAGCAGCTCGTGCACCCGCTTGTGCGCGCTGTCCTGGACGGCACCGTGGGCGGGCAGCAGCTTCGCGTCCGGCAGCGTGAGGATGAGCCGAAGCGAGCCGATGTAGTCGCGCAAGGCTAGCCGGTTCCGCGCGGGCTCGAAGCCGATCGTCGGCGTAATGTGCGGCAGGACGTGGTCACCGGCGAACAGCAGGCTGGACGCGGCGTCGTGGAAGACCAGATGGCCGCGGGTGTGGCCGGGCGTGTGAATGGCGCGCAGCTTCATCGACCTGACGTCAAGTTCGGTGCCGTCGTCCAGCCACCGGTCCGGGTCCTCCCACTCGTCGGCGCCGGGGGGCCGCTCGCCCTTGTCCCGGCCGGCGCTGAGTTTGGCGGCCAGCTCCAGCGCGCCCATCCGCTGGAGGTCGGCGAGGAAGCCGCCGGCGTCGCCGTGGCCCAGTTCCCTGGCGGCCACCAGGTTGGCCTGCTCCCCCGCGCCCAGCGCGATTGAACCGTAGCCGGACCGGCGCAGTTCCACGGCGAGCGTGTAGTGGTCGCGGTGCGCGTGCGTGATGAAGTAGTTCGCGACGTCGCCGGGCTCGCGGTCCAGCTCCTTGAGCGCCGCGGTGAGCCGGTCCCTGGCGTAGCCGAGCGCCATCCCGGCGTCGATCAGGTCCACCCCGTGGTCGTCGACCAGGGCGTACACGTTGACCGCCTTGAGCCCGGCCATCGGCAGCGGCAGCGGGATCCGGTGCACGCCGTGGCCGAGATCTTCGATGCCTTGGGTGGCCCACGCGTGGCGGTCACCGTCCTGTACCGCCGGATGGCTCATTGGCGGTCCCTCCCATCCGGCGTGTGTTTTTGTACTGCTAGGTAACAATAGCTGAGGAGCGTCCGCCCTGGTCTAGCCGACTCATCGGCAGTTCCGGTCCAATTCGCGACCGCTGGCATACTGGATGTCATGCCACCTGAGGATCCGTCGGCGCTGCCGTCGCTGCCGGCGCGGAGCACGGACGAGACCGACACCGGCTGGGGCGACCGGCTGGAGCGCGACGACGACAGCCGCCTGCTCGAGGACCGGCCGCCGCACTGGGACGACGTCTAGCGCACGCCCGTTATGGCGCGTGCCAGATCGTGGGGCCTGCCGGAAACTCTCCGTCGGCGTGGGTGAGCATCAGCAGGCAGCGGTCGATCAGCAGCTCGAACAGCACATCGTCGTCGAAGGCGGGCCACACGACGCCGTTCCGCTCGGCGCGGATCTTGTCCCGCACGGCTTTGCTCGTCTCCGCGTCGGTGACCTCTGCCGCGCGTCCGGATACCGCGAAGCCGTCGTCTTCGCGCGGCGGCGGGCACATCTCGGAGTGCAGCGCGTACCGTCCGTCGCGGCGCAGGTCCGCCTGCTTCGGCCCGGCGGTGACCAGCACGTGCAGGCCGGCGTCGCTCAGGATCGGGCACACCGGATGCACCCGTGGCGCGCCGTCCTTGCGCACGGTGGCGAGGAATCCCAGCCCGATGTGGATCTGGTACAGCTGTGCACGTCCGGCG
>DASRFJ010000327.1:0-3023 GCA_035651595.1 Streptosporangiaceae bacterium
AAACGAGCCGCGCGAACCGAGGGGACACGGCCCCGCATAGCAGGACAAACCACACCGCATACCCCCCCGGTATTGATAAGCCTGTCCGCTTACTCAACCTAAACCCGAAAACTAGCCTGCGCCGGGTTCGTGAACAGCTACAGTCAGCCTTGCGCTGGTCGCCGGGTCCCCGCCCAACTGGCCGCACGTCCTCTCCGAGCCGGATAACATCTACGAGACAACATCTACCTGTATGTAGAAATTAGACTACTGCGCCGCCGGGCCGGGTGGCAGGCGGCCGCAGCGAGGCGGAGGAGGGGCATGACCTACCTGCAAGCATTCGTGATCGCGCTCGTCCAGGGTGTGTCCGAACTGTTTCCCGTCTCCAGCCTGGGCCATTCGGTACTTGTCCCGGCGTGGTTCGGCGGCAGCTGGCAGACCATGGTCACCCAGTCTTCCCAGCAGGACAGCGGCAGCTCGTTCTACCTGGCCTACATCGTGGCGCTGCACTGCGCCACCGCACTGGCGCTGATGTGGTACTTCCGCACCGACTGGATCAGGCTCATCCGCGGGTTCGTCCGCAGCCTGCCCGCCAGCGTGCGGCTGACCGTCCAGGACCGGCGGCCGCGGCTGGACGTCGCGGACAAGGACGAGCGGCTGGCCTGGATGATCATCTTCGCGACCGTCCCGGTCGGGCTGGTCGGCGTCGCGCTGGAGCACACGTTCCGTACCGTGTTCGCCAAGCCCGAGGCCGCGGCCATCCTGCTGTTCATCAACGGGCTGATCCTGCTCGGCGCCGAAGCCATGCGGCGAAACGCGGTCCGTCGCCGGCCGGCCGGCGCCCCGGCCGAAGCCCGGCAGACAGCTCAGGCGTTCGCGGCACCCGGCCCCCCGTGGGCGCCCGCCACACGAGCCACCGGGCACACCACCGTCCCGATGCCGCAGCCCGCGCCACAACCCAGGCCGGCCGGCGCCCGCGAAACCGCGGACATCGACGCCGCCGAGCGCGCCGACGCCCGCATCGCCAGGCTCTCCTACGCCAACGCCATCGCGGTCGGGGCCACGCAGATCCTCGCCCTGCTGGCCGGCATCAGCCGGTCCGGGGTCACGATCGCCGGCGGGCTGTGGCGCGGCCTGGACCACGAGGACGCCGCCAGGTTCGCCTTCCTGCTCGCCACCCCGGTCATCCTGGCCGCCGGCGTGCTCAAGGTTCCCGAGCTGTTCGGCCCGGCCGGAGCCCACATCCACGGCCAGGTCGTCCTCGGCGTCATCGTCTGCGGCATCGCCGCCTACCTGTCCGTGCGGTTCATCATGCGGTGGTTCGAAACCCGCACGCTGACCCCGTTCGCCATCTACTGCCTCGCCTTCGGTTTCCTCAGTATCTGCCGGTTCATCTAGCGAGGACGCAGGCCACTGGCGGGCTGAGCGGAAGGGTCCGCGTGCTCAGGTCCGTGAAGCCGGCGGCCCGCAGCAGGTCCTCGATCTCGCGGGCGGCGCCGCGGGACGTCTCCGCCGTGGCCCCGGGGCAGCGGGGCTGGGACGCGATGGCGATGCGCCCGCCGGGCGCGAGCCGGCGGCGCAGTCCGGCGAGCTGCTCGGCCGGCGCGGGCCAGAACGCGAGCGAGTTGACGGCGAGGATGGCGTCGAACGGCCCGTCGAGCGCGGGCGGGATCTGCTCGGCCGAAGCCTGGATCAGCGTGACCCGTCCGGCCCGGATGGCGGCGGCGTTGCGCCGGGACGCCTGCCGCAGCATCACGCCGGAATGGTCCATGCCGTAGACGTGGCCCGCGCCGGCCCGGACCAGGGCCGCGACCGCCACGCCGGGGCCGAAGCCGATCTCCAGCACCCGATCGGCGGGCCGCACGTCAAGCAGCGAGACCACCCACCGGCTGCGCTGGCGGTTGGACGGGCGGTGGGCCATCTCCCAGGCGGCCACGCGCCCGGCCGCACCCCGGGGATTGTGGGCCTGGCCGATGACGTCACGGTCCAGCGCGCGCACGGCGGCGATCCCGGCACGCGCCACCCCGTACTCGACGACCGCGGTCACGGCCCGTGCCATGCTTCCCTCATGTCGTATTCCCATGGCCGGCAGTCAACGCCTTCAAGCGCCCTTGAAGTCAACAGCCTGCTCACGATCGGCGAACTGGCCCGCCAGGCCGGCGTCACCACGTCGACCGTGCGCTACTACGAGGACCTCGGCCTGCTCCCCGCACCGGCCAGGATCTCCGGGCAGCGCCGCTACTCCGAGCTGGCGGCCAGACGCGTCGCCGCCATCCTGCTGTACAGCGACGCCGGGTTCACCCTCGCCGAGCAGAAGACCCTGCGCGACAGCACCGCCGACGACCGCAGGCAGCTCATGCGGCGCAAGCTCACCGAACTCGACGAGCAGATCGCCAGGGCTCAGGCCGCCCGCGAGGCCATCAGCCACGGGCTGCGCTGCCGCCACGAAGACATCACGCAATGCCCCAACTTCAACGCCGGCATCACCGCCCGGCTGGCCGGCCAGCCGCTGTCCCGATCCCACCGGCGGTTGCACGGCGCTGAGGTATAACCGCCGGCCGTTCGGACATATACAGAACGGCATGCGCTGCGCGCCTCATGTTCCCCACCTGCCTCAGCCTGTCCGGATGGTTCAATTCCGGTGGCTTGTGTGAGAGCGTGAGCGTATGGCTTACCGGCGTAGCAGCAGCATTGCGTGCCTGACGGCGACCCTCGGCGTGGCCGTGACGATCGTGGCGGCCGGCTCGGCGGCGGCGACCCCAGCGCCCGCGGCCGCTCCGCCACCGCAGCAGGCGGTGGCTGTGGGCACCGGAGGCGGGGTGGCCTCGGACAACGTGCAGGCCACCCAGGCCGGGACCGAAGTGCTGCGGCACGGCGGCAACGCGGTCGACGCCGCCGTGGCGGTAGCGGCGACGCTGGGCGTGACCGACCCGTTCGTGGCCGGGATCGGCGGTGGCGGTTTCCTTGCCTACTACGACGCGCGTACCCGCCACGTGTACACGATCGACGGCAGGGAGACCACGCCGGCCAGCGCCGGGCCGAAC
>DASRFJ010000328.1:0-2627 GCA_035651595.1 Streptosporangiaceae bacterium
CTTGATCACCTCGCCGGTGAAGGTCCACTCCATGTGCCCTGTCATCGCAGATGTGCCCATGCGGCCGGGTACGCGCTCCATACCGGAAAGTGTGTCAGTCTCACGGCAGGACGCGCACTGTCATGCCGTCAGTGCGCGCCGGCCGGCTTCGCGGTGACGACGAGCGCCTGCTCGAAAACCATGAAGCCATGGTCTTGTGAGCCATGTATGTCTATGCCCCGACGATTATGGCCGTCCGAAGCGCGCGTGCACGAGTGATCGGTGCGGGGGTTTACCGTGACTGCGGCACCGTTACCGGTACGTCGGCATGGGTGGCATGGGCTGCGGATAGCGAGTTGCCATTCATCCGATGGCGCTGGTCCGGGGCACTACCCGTTCGGCCAGCTGGCTGGCGAACTCGGCTGGGTGCCGGTCGGGCATGACCTCCAGTTCGGTGATGCCGAGCTTGGCGTACTGCTCGGCGCTGGTGAGGAACTGGTCGGTGCTGCCGAGCACGGACGGGCCGACGTACAGGGCGGTCTTGGTGATGTCCTGGTAGTCGCGGCCCTCGTCGTCGCAGTGCCGCCGCAGCATATCGAGCTTGTGTGCGACTTCGTCTGGGCTGCTGGCGAACAGGTTGCAGGCGTCGGCGTACCGGGCGACCAGCTGCAGTGTTCTCCTCTCGCCGCCGCCTCCGATGCGGATCGGCGGGTGCGGCAGGGTGAGCGGACGGGGCGAGCAGAGAGTCTCGGCAAGCTGGTAGTGACGACCCTGGTACGGTCCGTCGTCGTCACTCCACATCTGCAGGCAGATCTGCAGCGTCTCCTCAAGCCGTTCGAACCTCTCCGGCACCGGGATCACCGGCACCCCCAGCCCGCGCTGCTCACGTTCGTACCAGGACGCGCCGATGCCGAGCTGTCCCCGCCCGCCCGACAGGACGTCCAGCGTGGTGGCGATCTTGGCGAGCAGCCCCGGATGCCGGTACATTACCCCGGTCACCAGCACGCCGAGGGTCATCCGGCGGGTCAGCGCCGCGACGTAGCTGAGTGTCGCGTACGCCTCCATCATCGGCTCGCCGGCAGCGCCAGCTTGCTCCATCTGGAAATAGTGGTCCATCACGGTGAATGACGCGATACCACCGTCCTCGGCAATCCGTGCCGTCTCGGCCAGCGTCGGCGCGATCGCCGCCTGCTCCGCCGGCGTCGAGAACGTCCAGTAATGCAGCCCCAGATCCACCCAGGTTCCCTTCCGCGAGTACCGGCGGCAGCTGATGCCTCAGCCCGGACCTTGATCGTACGCCGCCCCGCTGCCGCGGGCTGCAGGCGTGGCAGTCTCCAGGCGCACATAGCCCGCAACACCTTGCAGCCCTCGTGGCCTGGCGCGCGCAGCAGAACCGAAAGATCACGATCGGCCAGGCCGCCAGCGCCTCCGCTCCCGTTGAGTGAACGGCCAGTTCCAGGCCGACACGCAGCGCCGCCGATCTGCGCGTAGCGTTCGCATGGTCAAGCGCCAGGTGTGGCGCGACTGAACGGGAATTCTGTAGTGGTGTGCCAAATCCGCCAGAGCGGACTCCGGTCTCACGGGCCGTAGTGTCGGATAGCGGATGGAGTTCCACTTTCGGTGGATCGTGTTTGGGCGGAGGCGCCGGAGATGCTCGGGCCCGGGGACCAGTCAATGGCAGGAGGGGAAGGCCGGGCTTGCATGCGGGCTTCGCGTGCCGACCGCGACCAGGTGATTGATGTGCTCAAGAGCGCGTTCGTGCGGGAGCAGCTGACCAAGGACGAACTCAACGACCGAATTGGCCGGGCGCTCGCGGCGCGCACCTACGCGGACCTGGACCCTCTCACCGCCGACATCCCCGCCGGACCGCGCCCGGCACCGCGGGTTCCTTCCACACTAGGCGCGGTCGGACCGGATCTGGTCCGGCCGCCGGTGCCTGCTCCGGCTTCGGAGCCACCCGGGAGCCTGGCCCCGAACAGGCCGGTAAGCATAGCGGTGAAGACGGGTGCGGCCGGGATCGCCCTAGTTGTCCTTCTAGGTGGCATTTGGCGGGCGTGCCGATTAGCTCAGCGGCGGGGGCGGCCACAATATCCCTGGCCGCCGCGTTCGGAGCCCTGCTCTTCTTGAGCGTTATGTCGCGGCGGTCATCCGACGCGAGCAGTCGAGCGCGGGGACAGCCCGCCAGGGACTGAGCCGCGTCGGCGCGATCTACCCGACCCTGGCATCAGGGATAACCGAGACAGGGCTCATGCGTAAGCGCATCTCGCGCTCGCCTGAGCATACTGCTGGGCAGGACCTACCAGCAGGTCGCCGAGGAGAGCCAAGTGCGGCAGCGCACACGGCACCTTCAGCATCGATCAGCTGCTGCGCATATACCGGCATTCTGGGCGCCGCACTTGTTACAAGCGGCAACAGTGCGACGCACGCCGTAATCGGCGTTCGCCCGCGCCCTCGCGGTGGCTGTCACTCACTGTGGTCCACACTGGCTGGGGTCAGCGCACACACTGCCGCCGTTCGGTATTAGTTCGAGAAGCTGCTGTGATTGTGCCGTGGCCGATTCGTAGTGGTTGTTCTGCGCGGTGTGGCTGATCAGATGCGCGGTCCCTGCACGGCGAGCGGGACCCGGGAGCTCGGGTCATTTCATGATC
>DASRFJ010000329.1:0-1355 GCA_035651595.1 Streptosporangiaceae bacterium
CTGGCAGCCGACGGGCAGCGAAACACCCGGCACGGTGCTTTCCGTGCGGCCCGGTGGCCAGGTAGCCGTGGGCAGCCGGGTCGAGCTGGAGGTTGCTAGCGCCCAGACCGCGGGCCCGGCAACGGACGAGCGGGCCGCCGCGCCCGCCCACCATCACGGGGCGCCCGGGCCTGCGGGGAAGCACCATGGGCCGCACCACGGCGACGGGAGTGACGATGAGCAAGGTTAAGCAGCTGACCGCCGCCGGCCCACAAGTGGGGATGAAGGAACTCGGCGTCGACGCCTGGCATCACCTGGTCTACGCCGTCGCCACCGCGGTCGCGTACGAACTGCTCAGTTAGCCGGATTCCCGCTCCGGCGAATAACCGTGGATTCTCACGGAAGGCTGAGGTGATGAGCGGAACACGGCGGATGTCGACACGCGGGACCGTACTCATCGCTGGCGCGGCGAACATCCTCGTCTGCGCGGTCAAGCTCGTGGCCGGCGTCATGGTGGGCTCCTCCGCGATGCTCGCGGAGGCGGCGCATTCCGCCGCGGATACCCTCAACCAGGGTTTCCTGCTGCTGTCGGTGCGCCGGGGCGAGCGGGCCGCCGACGCCCGGCATCCCTTCGGATACGGGCAGGAGCGCTACTTCTGGTCGCTGCTCGCGGCGTTCGGCATCTTCATCGCTGGCGCCGGATTCTCGGTCTTCGAGGGCGTGCTCGCGCTCCGCCGGGGCGGCGGCGAGAATCCGCTGTTCGCCTATGTGGCCTTGGCGGTGTCCGCCGTGGCCGAGGGCACGTCCCTGATCCGGGTCCTGTTCCAGCTGCGCGGCGAGGCCCGCCGCGCCCGCACGGGCATCCTCGGCCAGGTGCGCGACAGCCCCGACACGACGGTCAAGGCCGCCTTGTTCGAGGACAGCGTCGCGATGGCCGGCCTCGGGCTGGCCGGGCTCGGACTGGTGCTGCGCCAGGTGACCGGATCCTCGGTCTGGGACGGCGCGGCCTCCATCGTCATCGGCGCCCTGCTCGTGGCGGTGGCCGTCAGGCTCGGTATGGACAGCAGGGACTACCTCATCGGGCGGGCTGCCGGTCCGGAGGAGCTGAAGCTGATCCGCGCCGAGATCGAGAACACCCCTGGCGTGGACGCGCTTGTCGACCTGCGCACCATGTATCTCGGGCCGGACCGGCTCGTCGTCGCCGCCCGGGTGGCGTTCGACGACGGGATCAGTGCCGACCGGGCCGAAGACGTGGCGGACGCGATCGACCAGCAGCTCAGCAGCCGGCTCTCGCTGGTCCCGCACGTCTTCCTTGATCCGACGCAGACCTCCGGACGTCGGCCAGTACGGGAGATACCGCAGTGAACGCGATGCGG
>DASRFJ010000330.1:0-9952 GCA_035651595.1 Streptosporangiaceae bacterium
GGCGGATCGGGCGGCGGGGGTCAGTCGTGGGAGCAGTGGGCGGCGGGCGGCGGCACGTCCAGGGTCGGGTTGCGGGGGAAGAAGCCGGTGGGCTTCAGCGCAAATCCGCAGCGGGCAACGGGCATGACCGGCCAATCCTCGGGCCGCACGGTGTGCGTGGGGCCGAAGGTGTGCCACAGGACGATGTCCTGGCCGTCGATGTCCCGGTCGGCGGCGGTCCAGGCGGGCAGGCCCGCCCCACCCGGATGCTGGTTCACGAAGTCGCCGGCCGGGTAACGCTCGGCGTGGTCGTACCGCGTCACCCACAGGTGGCTGGTGGCGAACCCGGCCCGCCTGGTCAGCGGCGCGGACGGGTCGGCGAGCAGGACCGGGGCGGGCTCCGGGTAGAGCGTGTAGCCCACCGGCTGGCCATACCGGTTCAGGCTCTCCGGGTTGACCACCCGCCAGGTCCGGCCGCGGGTGGCATCGTTAACCCGAGCGGCGTGCGACTCGCGAGTCAACCGGGTGACCGTGTGCCCGATCGCGTTGCCATAGGGATTGGCAGGCCCGATCGGCAGGCCGTGCACGTCGACCTCTTCGACGGCGTTGGCAACCCCGTCGACCTGCATGTCCAGCCGCGCGCTGAACAGGTGCTGGTGCACCGGCGCGCCGAGTCCGGGTGCGACCTCGGTGGCGTACCCACCCGAGGTAAAAGAAGAGGTGAACACCACGCCGGTCGCCTTGATCTCCAGCTCGATCGTGCCGTCGAGGTAGAAGTACCAGTAGAAGCCGTAGTCGTAGTTGCCGACGGTGGTGAAGAACGAGACGACCAGGCGGCGCTGGCGGCGAGACTGGGCGGAGCCGTTGAAGATGTCGGTGTGCTTCCAGAGGATGCCGAAGTCCTCCTCGTGGATGCAGATCGCGTTGCGGATGACGCGCGGCTGCCCGTGCTCGTCCGTCACAACAGCGTCCAGGTAAGCAATCTCGCCGAGGCAGTCGCAGCCCAGCTCCAGCGAGTTGGCGTAGACACCGACCAGGAACTCGCCGGAATCGAAATACGTCTGCCAGTACCGGAACACCGGGTCGCCGTACGGCACGACCATCTCCGCGACGGACGCGCGGTAGATGAGCGGCCGTCCGGCGACGGAGATCTCGTGCAGGGTCAGGCCCTCGCGCGCGTCGAAGCCCACCCGGAGTTCCCAGTCCTGCCAGCGCAACAGGTTGCCATCCAGCACGAAGCTTGGCCCCTCCGGCTGGGTGATCTCGATCGGCTTCAGCGTGGTCCGGTGCGGCCCCCGCACCGACGGGTCGTCGTAGTCCCCCGACTCCACTGGCACCGGCGCGACGAACTCATCGTCGACGCGGAAGACCTTCTTCTCGATCAGGTCCACGTAGGCGGTGACGCCGTCGACCGGGTGCGCCCACGGCAGGTCGTGCTCGCGCGCCTGCACGAAGGCGAGCACCCGGACGAAACGGCGCTTTTCGCCGGAGCCGTCGGGCACCCCCATGGTGATCGGACAGGTGCGAATCTTGGTCACGTCGTTCAGCCCGCGCTTGGCCATCGCGGCGAGCCAGCCGGGGTCGGCCTTGGTGATGTCGTCCACCAGGGCGAACTCCGAGCCGACGATCGGCAGCTGGCCGTCCGATGATGGCTCCAGCGTCCTGACGCTGACCACGGCATTCGTACGAAGCGAGACGACGGCATCGACGGATTCGCCGGTCTCGGTGTTGAGCAGGAACGCGCGCAGCCGGCGGTCGGTCGCGTCGCCGGCCTGCACCGACGCCTTCGGCGGTTCCTCGAGCCCGTAGTAGGCGAACCGCACCGGATCGCCGAGCCGCCCGGCCGCGGACAGGATGTCGCGGCCGGCCAGGTACTCCGCCTCGGTCGCCGGATCCAGCGGATGCATAAGCGAAGACTCCTTACTCGTCGGCGATGATCGAGCCGACCCGGTCGCCCAGACCCGGGTCGCGCCTGGTGAGCATGATCGAGTAGAGCACCGACACCACCGCGATACCCAGCGCCAGGTACGGGAACCAGTCGAACGGATCGCCCTGGCCGGGCTTGCAGAGGTAGTAGAACGGGACGCCGATCGCGAGCATGCCGAGCACGGGCAGCACGGCGTGCTTCAGGACACTGAACTCGGCCGGGCGGTGCTTGCGGTAGTAGAACGGCAGCGCCAGGTTTGCCAGGAAATAGACGAACAGCACCAGGATCGTGCCCATCGTCGCGGACTCGTTGTAGAAGGTCGTCGCGCTGAGCGCGCCGGTGCTGCCGCCGATCAGGTGGCCGACGGCCCAGCCAGCGATGATCAGCACGGCGATGCCGACGAACGCGATGATCGCGTTGACCGGGGTGCGCCTGGCCGGGTGCACTTTGCCGATCCAGCGCGGCAGCAGGCCCTCCCGGCCGGCGTTGAACAGCAGCCGGCACTGGGAGTTCACCGCGGCGATGAGCACGCCGAGCGTGGAGGTCATGCCGGCCAGGTAGGCGAGGAAGGCGAGGAACGCCGCGACCCCGTGCGCGATCGAAATGAACGGGATGCCCGCGTTGCTCAGCGCGGTGCCGTTGTCGTGGAAGCCGATCACGGTGGAGAAGCCCAGGAACAGGTACGTGACGCCCATCATCGCGATCGACAGGTAGACCGCGCGCGGCACGTTGCGGCGCGGGTCACCGGTCTCTTCGGCCAGCGCGGCCGAGTTCTCCCAGCCGATGAACAGGTAGATGGCCAGCGGGAAGCCGGCCGCCAGGCCGGTGAAGCCGTTCGTGATGTGGTGCGGGTTGAAGGGCGAGAGGCTGATGTGCCCGCCGTTGGTGGCCAGCGTCGCGATCGCGACGACGAGCAGGATCAGCAGCTCGAAGCCGAAGAAGAAGCCGGCCAGCTTGGTGGAGACCCCCACGCCGCGGAACATCATCACCATCGCGCCCGCGGTGAGGATGATCGAGAACACGACCCACGGCACGTTCCAGCCGAAGTAGTAGTTCAGGATCAGGGACAGGAAGCCGCCGGAGATCACCAGCACCGACGAGATCGCGATGATGTACCCGGCGCCGGCCAGCAGCGCCGTGGTTACCGCGCTCCGCCCGCCGAACGCCTTGCCGACGAACGTGATGAAGCCGCCCGTCGACGGGTGCGCGCGGGAGAACTGCGCCAGCGTGTTACCGAGCAGCGCGATCGCGACGATGGCCGCGACGATCGTCAGCGGCGCGGCGATGCCCGCGGTCACCACGAGGAAGCCGTAGCTGAAGTAGAAGCTGTACGCCGGGCCGATGTTGGCCATCGTGGACGCGGAGATGTCGATCAGCCGCAGCGCGCCGCGGTGCAGCCGTTCGGGCGATTCGGGCGCCTTGGTCTCCGTGAACGGAACGCTCATATGATCACCTTCAGTAGGGGTAGTGCACAGCGCCGGGGTTGACGGTGAGCCAGCGCCGTTCGGTGAACTCCTCCAGGTTGGCGTCGCCGCCGGACCTTCCGCCGAGCCCCGACTGTCCTATTCCGCCGAACGGAGCCAGTGCTTCGTCCTGTGGCGTGGCGTCGTTCACGTGCACCATGCCGGCCCGGAGTCGCCGGGCGACCTGGCTGCCCCGGAACAGGTCGGCGGTCAGGACCGAGTCGACAAGGCCGTAACCCGTGTCGTTGGCGAGCGCGACCGCTTCGTCGGCGTCCCTGACCACCGCGATGGGAGCGATGGGTGCGAAGATCTCCTCGGTCCACAGCTTTGAGTCCGAGCGTACGTTCGTCACCACGGTCGGCCGGAAGAACGGGCCGTCCGTGGTGCCGCCGGCCACGACGGTGGCGCCTTGGTCTACCGCGTCGGCCAGCAGGCGGGCGGCGCGGTCCAGCTGGCGCTGGTTGATCATCGGGCCGAGGCCGACGTCTTGCGTGACCGTGTTGCCTGTTGTGATCGCGTTCGCGCGCTTGGCCAGTCCTTCGGTGTAGGCATGCGCGATGTTTTCGGTCACGATGTGGCGGCCCGCGGTGATGCAGGTCTGGCCCTGGTAGTGGAAGCTCGACCAGGCACCGATCATCGTGGCCTGGTCCAGGTCGGCGTCGTCGAGGACGATCAGCGCGTTGTTGCCGCCGAGCTCCAGCGACACCTTTTTCAGCAGCCCGCCCGCGGTCTGCGCGATCTGCCTGCCGGTCGCGGTCGAGCCGGTGAAGTGGATCATCGCGATGTCCGGGTGGGTGACCAGGCGCTGGCCCACCTCGACGTCGCCGGGCAGTACCTGGAACAGGCCGGCCGGCAGCCCGGCGTCCGCGAACAGCGTCGCGATCGCGAGCCCGCCGGACAGCGGGGTCTCCGGCGACGGCTTGAGCAGCACCGCGTTGCCCAGCGCAAGCGCGGGCGCGATCACCCGCATGCCGAGCACCAGCGGGAAGTTCCACGGCGTGATGACGCCGACCAGGCCGAGCGGGATTCGCTCGGACAGGGAGAGCCGCCCGGTGTGCGTGGTCGGCACGAGTTCGCCGGGCGAACGGGACGCCAGCGCGGCCGCCTCGATCAGTTCGCTGGTCGCGGCGCCGATCTCGTAGTCGGCCTTTCCGCCGATGCAGCCGGTCTCCCGCATGATGAGCTCGCGCAGCATCGTGGCCCGGTTGGAAAGCGCTGCCGCCGCGTTTCTGAGCACGTTGGCACGGTCCGCGAACGTGGTCTCCGCCCAGCCGGGCTGCGCTCTTCTCGCGCTGGCGGCCGCGGCGTCCACGTCGGACTCGCTGGCCTGGCCCGCGATGGCGAAGACCTCGCCGGACGCCTTGTCCCGCACGTCCAGCGTGCCTTTGTCGCGTGGCTTGCGGAACTCGCCATCGACGAAAACCGTCCCGTTCCACTGGACCGGTCCGGCCTGCTGCTCCTCGATCGACCCCACCATGCGCTCCGCTTCCTGGTCCGATGCTGTTTCTTATCGCTGGCAAGCGCTTTCCCGATTTGTGCGAACGCTAACCCACTGCCGGCCCTCCGCGCAAGAGGCCAACGCCTGCAAGATCACCCGAGAGCGCGCCGCCCGACGGGACAGCGGCCGCCCGGCGGGTAAGCCGCCGCCCGGTGGGTAAGCGGGCGGGCGGATCGGCTCGATGGGCCTCGATGGGCCTCGATAGCGTGGCGGATTTCCCTTTCGTGGTAACGCGACCCTCGATTACGGGGGTCGATCCTCCACAAGGGGGAAATCGTCCACGTTGTTGGCGGGCCTGCCGATGCGCGCGCATCCCGACAGCCGCACAGTGCACTCCAGGCACAGACTGCGCACCCGTCGGCGACGCGGCGGCGCACCCGTCGGCGACGCGGGGGCGCACCCGTCAGCGACGCGGGGGCGCCCCCGCCGGCGGAGGACTTGCTCGGCCGCGCGCGCCGGTTGACGCCTCTTGACCGAGGGTTCTGGACCAGCCTACGCTTGGCAAGCGCTTTCCCAGGTCTGGCAGGAGCATTCATGACGCACAAGGTCATCAACGTCGCGATGAACGGTGTCACCGGCCGCATGGGCTACCGGCAGCACCTGGTCAGGTCGCTGCTCGCCATCCGGGAGCAGGGCGGCGTGCGGGCCGCCGACGGGGCCATGCTGATGCCCGAGCCGATCCTCGTCGGCCGGAGCGAGGAACGGCTGCGGGCGGTCGCGGCGCGGCACGGGCTCGACCGGTGGACCACCAGCCTGGACGAGGTGCTCGGCGACCCCGAGGTCGAGGTGTACTTCGACACGCAGGTCACCAGCGCCCGCGAGGCGAGCCTGCTGCGCGCGATCGAGGCGGGCAAGCACGTCTACACGGAGAAGCCGGTGGCCGAGTCGCTGGACGGCGCGCTCGCCCTCGCGCGGGCCGCGGCGGCGCACGGCATCGTCAGCGGCGTGGTGCAGGACAAACTGTTCCTGCCCGGGATGGTCAAGCTGCGGCGGCTGGTCGGCGAGGGCTTCTTCGGCCGGGTGCTGTCGGTGCGGCTGGAGTTCGGCTACTGGGTGTTCGAGGGTGACGGGCCGCCGTCCCAGCGGCCGTCGTGGAACTACCGCAAGCAGGACGGCGGCGGAATCGTGCTGGACATGTTCCCGCACTGGCAGTACCTGCTGGAAGACCTGTTCGGGCCGATCTCGGCGGTGTACGCGCGGAACGTCACGCACCTGCCGCGGCGCTGGGACGAATCCGGCGAGCCGTATGAGGCGACCGCGGACGACGCGGTGTACGCGGTGGTGGAGTTCGGCAGCGGGGTGCTCGGCTCGGTGAACGCGTCCTGGGCGGTGCGGGTCAACCGGCGGGAACTGCTGGAGATCCAGGTGGACGGCACGCACGGCAGCGCGGTCGCCGGGCTGCGGAACTGCGCGGTGCAGCCGCGGGTGAACACGCCCATGCCGGTGTGGAACCCGGACCTGCCGGACCCGATCGACTACCAGGCGCAGTGGCTCGACGTGCCGGATACCGAGGACTACGGCAACGGGTTCAAGGTCGAGTGGGAACTGTTCCTCGCGGCGGCCGCGGCCGGCACGCCGTTCCGCTGGGACCTGGCGGCGGGGGCACGCGGGGTGCTGCTGGCCGGGCTCGCGCAGCGCTCCTCGGACGAGGGGCGACGGATCGACGTGCCGGCTCCGGGAGGCGGGGCGGCTCCGGGGGGCGGGGCGGTTCCGGAGGGCGGGGCCGGATGACCGGCGAGGCGCGGATCGTGCTGCCGGGTCGCGACGAGCCGCTCACCGTGACCCGGCCCGGCTGGGCGGACAGCTATCCGCCGCCCATGACGCGCCGGGTCTACGCGGCCGCGCACGTCGCCGCGCGGGCGGGCGGCGTCATCGACTGGGACGCCACGATGGGCTTCCGCGAGCACCTGTGGGCGCACGGCTTCGGGGTCGCCGAGGCGATGGACACCGCGCAGCGCGGCATGGGGCTGTCCTGGGCGCGAGCACGCGAGCTGATCGCACGGTCGGCGGAGCGATTGGCCAAGCATCAAACGACAGGTGCGCGGGGTGCCGCGCTGGCGTGCGGCGCCGGCACCGACCAGCTCGCCGACGGCGAGCGCCACTCGCTCGCCACGATCGTGCGCGCCTACCAGGAGCAGCTCCACTACGTGCAGGATGCGGGCGCCGACGTGATCCTCATGGCCAGCCGGGCACTTGCGGCCAGCGCCCGCGGCGCACCGGACTACCTCGACGTGTACGTGGAACTGCTCGAGCAGGCCGAACGGCCGGTGATCCTGCACTGGCTCGGCGAGGCGTTCGACCCGGCGCTGCGCGGCTACTGGGGCGGGAGCGACTTCGCGGCGGCGGCGGACACGGTCCTGGAGCTGATCGAACGCGCCGGCCCGAAGGTGGACGGGATCAAGCTCTCCGTGCTCGACGCCGGACGCGAGGTCGAGTTCCGGCGCCGGCTCCCCCAGGGCATCCGCCTGTACACCGGCGACGACTTCAACTACGCGGAACTGATCCGCGGCGACGCGACCGGGCACAGCGACGCGCTGCTCGGGATATTCGCGGCGATCGCCGCTCCGGCGGCCGCGGCGCTGCGCGCGCTCGACGACGGGGACGTCGCGGGATACGAGGCGGCGATGACGCCGACCGTGCCGCTGAGCCGGGTGATCTTCGAGGCGCCGACCTACCACTACAAGGTGGGAGTGGCGTTCCTCGCCTGGCTGAACGGCCGCCAACCGGAGTTCTCGATGCTGGACGGACTGGAGCACCAACGGTCGTTCGGACATCTGGTAAGGGTTTTCGAGCTGGCCGCCGCGGCCGGCGCGCTGACCGAACCAGAGCTGGCCGTCATGCGGATGACCCGGCTGCTGGAGGCGGCGTGATCGAGGCCCGGCGGCTGTCCCTCAACCAGGCGACGGTCAAGCGCCTCTCGGTGCCGGAGGCGGCCGCGCTGTGCGCCACGCACGAGATCGGCGGGATCGGGCTGTGGCGGGAACAGGTCGATGAGTGCGGCGTCGCCGAGGCCGCGGCAGCGGTGCGCCGGGCCGGACTGCACGTGTCCAGCCTGTGCCGGGGCGGCTTCTTCACCCACGCCGAACCGGACGCGAGGGCGGCGGCGCTGGCGGACAATCGCGCCGCCATCGCGACGGCGGCCGAACTGGGCGCGGACGTGCTGATCCTGGTGAGCGGCGGGCTGGTGCCGGGCAGCCGGGACATCGGGCTGGCCCGCGGGATGATCGCGGACGCGATCGGCGAACTGGTACCGGTGGCCGAGCGGGCCGGGGTGCGGCTCGGCATCGAGCCGCTGCATCCGATGTACTGTGCGGACCGGTGCGTGATCAGCACGCTCGCCGAGGCCACCGACCTGGCGCGCCAGTTTCCCGCGGACGTGGCCGGCGTCGTGGTGGACACGTACCACGTCTGGTGGGACGTCCGGCTGCCAGCGGAGATCGCCAGGGCCGGGGAACGGATCTTCAGCTTCCAGCTGGCCGATTGGGTGCTGCCGCTGCCGGCCGACGTCCTGCTCGGCCGCGGTCATGTCGGCGACGGAGTCATCGACTTCCGCGCCATCGCCGCCGCCGTCGAAGCGGCGGGCTATGCCGGATACGTCGAGGTGGAGATCTTCAACCAGCGGATCTGGGACGCCCCCGCGGACGCCACCGCCGCGACCGTCCGGGAGCGCTTCGCGAGCTATTTCGCGGCGGCCAGCTCCGGGTAAAGCGCGGACAGCGGCTGCGACAGGTTCTGCTTGACCCAGCGGCTGACGTCGTCGGCGAGGACCTCGTGGTCACCGGCCTCGAGTCCGTCGTAGATCGCGGCGACGATGTCCCGCGGGTCCGCCTTGGCGACGTCCAGCCCCGCCGTCATCGGCGTATCCGCGTAGCCGAGGTGAGCACCCACGACCTGGGTTCCCTGGCCGGCCAGCTCTAGCCGGAGGCTGTTGGTCACCGACCACAGCGCCGCCTTGGTCGAGGGGTACACGCCTGGTTGGGCCAGCCAGCTCAGCGCGGAATGGACGTCGACGAGAGCACCGCCGCCGTTCTTCGCCAGGACCGGCGCGAATGCCTGCGCCACCGCGATCGGCCCGAACACGTTCGTTTCGTACGCCGCGCGCACCTGGTCCAGGGGCATGGTCAGCAGGCTGCGTCCCGCGGCCACCCCCGCGTTGTTGATCACGATCGTCGTGTCCGTGGCGACGAACGCCGCGGCGGCTACCGATGCCTCGTCGGTGACATCCAGGGCGAGCCGCACCACCCGGTGGTCGTCCCACGAACGCGGCGTGCGCGCGGTGGCGTAGACGCGCCTGGCGCCCCGTCGCAGGGCCTGGACGGTGAACTCGGTCCCGAGTCCCCCGTTCGCGCCGGTGATCAGGACGACCGAGTCCGCGAGCTTGGTCATGACGGCAGCCTCCGAGTGTGTTGTGATTTCCAACTAACCGAGTCAGCGCTATGCTAGGCGTAGTCAGTTGGAAAAAGCAACTCACTTCGCCTCAGGACGGATCCGATGGAAGCACAGGGCGTGATGGCCGACCAGCCCCTCGGCGTCCGGCCGTGTTCGGTCGCGGCCTCGCTGGAGATCCTGGGCGAGCGATGGACGCTGCTCGCCATCAGGGAAATCGGCTTCGGAGTGCACCGGTTCGCCAGGATCGCCGCCTACACCGGCGCCTCGCGTGACCTGCTCGCCGACCGGCTGCGCAAGCTGGAAAGCGCCGGGATCGTCGAACGGCGGCAGTACTGCGAGCATCCTCCGCGCTACGAATACCACCTGACCGAGGCCGGCCATGACCTGTACCGCGTGCTGCTCGCCCTCCAGGAGTGGGGCGACAAGTGGGCCGTGGCAAACCCCGTCACCGAGGTCCTGCACGACTGCGGACACCGGCTGGACCTCCAGCTGACCTGCCAGCACTGCGGCCAGGCGGTTACTCACGACAGCGTCGCGACCGTACTCGTTCCGGAGAAGATTGCGGACAGTTACCCCCCCACTTTGGGGGGGTAACTGTCCGCAATAATCTGGCACGCCTGACGGCGCGCCCGGAATGGGCTAAATGCCCGATTTGTCGGGGTTTGAGGACTCGGCGGGGGCGGGCGGGGCGCTGGG
>DASRFJ010000331.1:0-4256 GCA_035651595.1 Streptosporangiaceae bacterium
AGGAGAGCGCCCACCGCCCCAGGGTGCAGTCCCCGCCCCTGCGGGTCGTGCGGTACTCGGGGGCGGCCCTGACCTACGGCGTCGAGGAACACACCATCGAGGGGGTGCCGGTCAAGGTCTATTCCCCGGCCAAGACGGTTGCCGACTGCTTCAAGTACCGCAACAAAATCGGCCTGGAAGTGGCCCTGGAGGCCCTCCGCGACTGCTGGCGCAGGCGGAAGGCGACGATGGACGAGCTGTACCAGGCGGCTGTGGTCTGCCGCATGGGCCGGGTCATCCGCCCATACCTGGAGTCGCTGACGTGAGCAAGGACCGCCCCCGGAACGTGGCCGCCTCCGTACGTCAGCGGCTGCTGACGCGGTCCCGCGAGCAGGGGGAGGAGTTCCAACTCGTCCTCACCCGCTACGCGCTGGAGCGGCTGCTCTACCGCCTGAGCCAATCGCCACACCGCGACGTGTTCGTGCTCAAGGGGGCGATGCTGTTCCGCCTGTGGACCGACCAGCCCCACCGGCCCACCAAGGACCTCGACCTGCTCGGTTACGGGGAACTTTCCATCGAGCGGTTCGAGGGAATCTTCCGCGACGTGTGCGGTCAGGCA
The DNA here is from genome assembly GCA_035651595.1 of Streptosporangiaceae bacterium. Taxonomy (GTDB): domain Bacteria; phylum Actinomycetota; class Actinomycetes; order Streptosporangiales; family Streptosporangiaceae; genus JAFARZ01. The sequence goes on from DASRFJ010000331.1 coordinate 599, forward strand.
GTTGACGATGACGGCCTGCGGTTCGAGCCGGACTCGGTCCGCGGCGAACGGATCAGAGAGGACCAGGAGTACGAGGGGCTACGCATCCACTGCATCGCGCTGCTGGAGCGGGCCAGGGTAACGATCCAGGTCGATATCGGCTTCGGCGATGCCATCACGCCGGCGGCGGTCGCCGTCGTGTTCCCCACGCTGCTGGACTTCCCGGCCCCGACCTTGCGGGCCTACCCGCGCGAGACCGTCGTCGCCGAGAAGTACCAGGCGATGGTCTCCCTCGGCATCGCCAACAGTCGCATGAAGGACTTCTACGACATCTGGGTGCTGGCCCGGCAGTTCGCCTTCGCCGGCACGACGCTGGGCAGCGCGATCCGGGCCACGTTCGTGCGGCGCAAGACGGCCCTGCCGACGAAGCCGCCGCTGGCCTGGACGCCGACCTTCTACGACGACGCGACCAAGAAGCAGCAGTGGCAGGCGTTCCTCAAGAAGAGCAAGCTGGACGTGGGTGGCGCGGCGCTGGAGCAGGTGTGCCTTTTCCTGAACGACTTTCTCCTGCCCCCGACGCAGGCCCTGCACGCCGGGGAAGAGTTTTCTCGTTTCTGGCCGCTGGCCGGGCCGTGGGGGGATAGGCCGCCGGAGAAAAACCACTCCGGTTTGTAACCTGACGACGTCCGTCCCCACTGTATGAGTGAAGGGCCGCGTGTGGCGGCCCGGCCGCTCCGGCGACACATAGCGCGTCGCCACAAACCAGAAGGAGCCGAACCATGTCCGAACAGTTGTATCCGTCCGGCGAACACACCTTGCGGCGGGTGGTAGCATGGGGGCCATGGAAAGGGGGTGCCCGCCATGGCCCGCCGTCCCGACCCCGGCAAGCAACAGCGGTGGCTGGAGCTCTTTCGCCTCTGGCAGCAGTCCCAGCTCACCGTCCGCGCGTTCTGTTCCCGTCACCGGCTCCGTGAGCCGAGTTTCTATGCCTGGCGCCGCTTGCTCCGGCGGCGCGGCCTGATCCCGGCGCGACCCGCTGCCCCGCCCGCCCGTGCCACGCCGGCCTTCGTCAAGCTGTCGCTCGCGGCCGAGCCCGACACCTCCGCCGCCGTCGAGTTGGTGCTGAGCCAACGGCGCCTGGTGCGCCTGTATCCCGGCTTCGATCCGGCCACCCTCCGACAACTGCTGCGTGTGCTGGAGGAGCCGACATGCTGAGCCTGTCCCTGCCGGGCCGCGTGTTCCTGTGCCTGCTGCCGACCGATATGCGCCGGAGCTTCGACACGTTGGCGGGACTGGTCGAGCAGCAGCTCGGCCAGGACCCGCTCGCCGGCGACCTGTTCGTCTTTCGCAGCAAGCGCGGCGATCGCCTCAAGCTGCTGTACTGGGACAGCGACGGCCTGGCGATCTGGTATAAGCGGCTCGAAGAAGGGGCCTTCGTTTTTCCCACGCCGGATGCCCAGCGGACCACGGTGGGCGACCACGGCCTGATCATTCGGCCGGCGGAGTTGGCCATGCTGCTCGATGGCATCGATCTGGCCGGCGCCCAGAGGCGCCGGCGCTACCAGCGGCCGCCGCTGGCGCCCTGACCGGCAGCGCGCCCGGCAAAAAAACACGGTTCTTTCCCTTTCACGCCAGTACTTTCGTCGCCGCGCCGTGTTTAATCCGGCATGGGCACGGAGCATGCCAGCACGGTGGTCACGCCGCAACCCGTCCCCGCGGCCAGCGCCGCGCCGGTCCACGACCCCGCCTGTCCTGACGACGCCCTGCCGCCGCTGCCCGATGATGTTGCCGTCCTGCAGGCGATGATTCGCGAACTGCTGGAGTCGCTCAAAGCGGCGCGGCGTGAGCGCGAGGGCCTGGCCCAGCGCCTCGATCTGCTCTTGCGCAAGCTGTATGGCCCGAAGGCGGAACGCTTCGATCCCAACCAGCCGTGGCTGATCCCCGAGATGGCGCCGGCTGCCGCCGCCACCGAGGCGGCGACCGACGCGCCGCCGGCCGATGATGAGGCCGCCACGGCCAAGGCCAAGCGCCCGGGTCATGGTCGCAAACCGCTGCCCCCGGATCTGCCCCGCCGGCGTGAGGAGCACACCCTGACGGAAGCCGAGCGGGTCTGCCCTTGCTGCCAGGTGGTGTGCCAGAAGTTCGGCGAGGACGTCAGCGAGCAACTCGACTACGTCCCCGCCAGCCTGTTCGTGCGCCAGCACGTCCGCTTCAAGTATGCGTGCCCGAAGTGTCATGACCATGTCACTGTCGGTCGCGTGCCGATCGCCATCGTCAACAAGGGGCTGCCCGGCCCCGGCCTGCTGGCCCAAATTGCCGCCAGCAAGTACGCCGATCACCTGCCGCTGCACCGGCTGGAGCGCATCCTGGCGCGGCACGGCATCACCTTGGCGCGTTCCACCATGGGCGACTGGATGGCCCACGTCGCCGGCCTGCTGCGGCCCGTCGTCGAGGCGATGGCCGCGCTCGTGCGTCAGTCCCGGGCCTTGCACACCGACGCCACCAAGATGCCGTTTGTCGATCCCGAGGCGCCGGGCAAAACGGTGTCCGGCCAGATGTGGACCTATGTCGGCGATCGGGACCATCCCTTCGACTGCTTCGCCTTTTGCCGCGACCACTCGGCCAGCGGCATTGACGCGTTCCTGCTGGGCCGTTATCAGGGCTATCTCAACGCCGACGCGCTGAACCTGTACGACCATCTGTTCGCGGGCGGCACGATCATCGAGCTCGGTTGCTGGGCGCACTGCCGCCGCCACTTCTATGACGCCAAGGACAGCGACCCCGCCCGCGCCCACGTCGTGCTGGCCCATATCCGCCGGTTGTACGCCGTCGAGGCCGAGGCCCGCGACCTCATTGCCGAGCACGACCTCGGCGGCGCCGCGGCCGACGCGCTGCGGCGGCAGTGGCGTCGGGAGAGGTCGTTGGTTGAAGTGACAAGGCTACGTCAATGGCTGGAGGCCGAGCGGCCGAAGGTCTTGCCGAAGAGTCTACTGGGCCAGGCCATCGCCTACGCGCTGCGGCACTGGCAGGCGCTCACGCGCTATCTTGCCGACGGCTTTTTGGACATCGACAACAACGTTGCCGAACGCGCGCTGCGGCACGTCGCGGTGGGCAGAAAAAACTGGTTGTTTGCCGGCAGCGCCAAGGGCGCTGAGACGGCGGCGACGCTGTTCACGGTGACATCGAGTTGTCATCGGCACGGCGTGGATGTGTTCGCCTACCTGCGGGACCTCCTGGAGCGGCTGGCCCACGAGCCTCAGCCAACAGCGGAGGTCCTTCGCGACTGGCTCCCCGATCGCTGGCAGCCACCGCCTGCGGACCCGCCGGACAGCTCGTGACGCGACGGACGACGCGCCGCCTGCTTGCCCACCCGTCGCCAGCCCTTCGCCCAGCCAGCCCAGAACTATCTCCGCTTGCCGCCCTTGCTCGGGCCGCGGCCATCGGGCCGCGCCGAGTGCGGCTGCGCGCCGGCCTCACGTTCATATCCGCCCAACGATCGCCGGCATGCCCTGTCTGCCCAGCCCGACGTGGTGGCGGCAGCCGCCCGCACGTTCTGCCTTCGGCACACGCGCATCCCGCCATCCCCATTCCCAGCATATCGTTGGCCTGCTCATGTGCCCGCGGTTGGCTCGACCGCCGCGCCGGGCCGGAGCCGACGTGTCTTCGCCGGACGGATACG
>DASRFJ010000332.1:0-32689 GCA_035651595.1 Streptosporangiaceae bacterium
GACATGGTTCTCATCGGCGTCTTCACGCTGCTCGGCATGAAGACCGAGGAGCAGAACAAGGCGCGCAAGCAGATGATCGCCGAGCTCGCCGAGGCCAATCATCGCCTCGAGGAGATGATCGCCGAGAACACCGGCCTGCAGGCCCAGCTGCTCACCCAGGCCAGGGAGGCGGGGGCCGGGGACGAGCGGCAGCGGATGGCCAGGGAGATCCACGACACCCTGGCCCAGGGCCTGACCGGGATCGTCACCCAGCTCGAGGCGGCCCAGCAGACCGGCAGCGAGGACGAACGCGAGCGGCGGATCAGCAACGCCAAGCGGCTCGCCCGCGACAGCCTGGCCGAGGCCCGCCGCTCGGTCCAGGCGCTGCGGCCGCAGGCGCTGGAGGACAGCAGGCTCCCCGAGGCGCTGGCCGAGGAGGTGGCCCGCTGGTCGGCCACCAGCGGCGTGGCCGGGGAGATGGAGACCACCGGGGAAGCCCGGCTGCTGCACCCGGAGATCGAGGTGACGCTGCTGCGCGTCGCGCAGGAGGCGCTGGCCAACGTGGCCAAGCACGCCGGCGCCGCCCGGGCCGGCGTCACCCTGTCCTACATGGAGGACCTGGTGAGCCTGGACGTACGCGACGACGGCGCCGGGTTCGCCGTGACAGAATCCGACGGGCACCACAGCGGCGAGAGCCACGGGGACCCGGCCGCGGGAGGCTTCGGCCTGATCGCGATGCGGCAGCGGGTCACCCGGCTGGCCGGGCAGCTGGAGATCGAATCGGAACCGGGGTCGGGCACGGCCGTATCGGCCAGCCTGCCCGCGATCCCGCTGGGCCCGTCGCCGCGGGCGGCCAAGGCAGAGGAGCCTAAGTGAGCGACACGATCCGGCTGCTGATCGCCGACGATCACCCGGTGGTCCGCGACGGGCTGCGCGGCATCTTCGAGGCCAGCGGCGAGTTCGAGGTCGCGGGGGAGGCCGCCAACGGCCGGGAGGCGGTCGACCGGGCCGCCGCGCTCCAGCCCGACGTGGTGCTGATGGACCTGCGCATGCCGGTGCTCGACGGGGTGAGCGCGATCAAGCTGCTCGCGCAGCGGGGCGTCAGCGCGCGGGTGCTCGTGCTCACCACCTTCGACACCGACACCGACGTGGTGCCCGCGATCGAGGCCGGCGCCACCGGCTACCTGCTCAAGGACTCTCCGCCTGACGAGCTGCGGCGCGGCGTGCGGGCCGCGGCCCGGGGCGAGGCCGTCCTGTCGCCCTCGGTCGCCACCCGGCTGCTGGGCCAGGTCAGGCAGCCGGCCAGGGAGCCGCTGAGCCAGCGTGAGCTGGACATCCTCGGCCTGATCGCGCAGGGCTGCTCCAACCGCGAGGCCGCGTCCCGGCTGTTCATCAGCGAGGCCACGGTCAAGACCCACGTGCTGCACATCTACGCCAAGCTCGGCGTCAACGACCGGGCCGCCGCCGTGGCCACCGGTTTTGAGCGGGGCCTGCTGCCCCGCCCCTGACGCGCGGGTGAGCCGGGCGCGCGCGCCACCCCGTTCTGCCTAATGGTCTTGGGTTCTCCTGGTGTAGCGGCAGAACAGGAAGCCGTCCTCTTCTAGCACGTGCGCCAGGTCGAGCGGCAGGGCGCCGCCGGGCTGGGGACCGGTCACGATCCGGCCCGGGCCCGGCCCCGCCAGCAGCGGGCCGGTGGTCAGGCAGAGCTCGTCGAGCAGGCCGGCCGCGAGCAGCTCGGCCAGCAGGTGCGGGCCGCCCTCGGCGAGCAGGCGCCGGTGACCCCGTTCGGCCAGGGCGGCCACGGCGGCCTGGAAGTCGACGCCCTCCTCGCCGGCCACGATCACGTCGGCGTGCGGCTCGAGGGCGTCCCTGATGTCCGGCGGGGCCTGGGCGGTGGTGATGACGATGGTGCGGGCGTCCGCCGGGGCCGCGGTGATCAGCGGGCTGTCAGGGTCGAGGTCGAGCCGCCGGGTGACCACTGCGATCGGCGGGGTCAGCGCGCGGCCTTCCCGCAGGTCACGCCAGGCGTCCTGGGGAGCCCGGGCCGGCTTGTAGCGCTCGGTGCGCACGGTCGCGGCACCCACCAGGATGACGTCGGACAGCGTGCGCAGCAGCGCGAACAGCCGCCGGTCGGTGTCCGAGGACAGCCCGGCCGAGGCCCCGGCCAGGCTCGCGGCGCCGTCCGCGCTCGCCACCATGTTCGCCCGCAGCCACCGGCCGTCCGGGTAGGCGTACAGCGCGGCCAGGCCGGCGGCGGTCAGGCCGGGGGAGTCCGGGGCGACGGGGAGCAGCTGGCGCAGGGTCACGCGCAGGAACGTAGCACGACGACGGCGCGGTCGCGGACCTCGATCTCGTCCTTCGGGCGGACCGTCCCCGGCTCTGGTGGCGTCTTCCTGGCGGTGTCGATGACGACCTCCCAGCCGGCCGCGTAGCTGCCGTCGGGCAGGGTGAACGTGAGCGGGTTGCTGTGCGCGTTGAACAGCAGCAGGAAGCTGTCGTCGGTGATCTTCCCGCCGCGCGGGTCGGGCTCGCTGATCGCGTCGCCGTTGAGGAAGACCCCCAGTGACTTGGCGTAGCCGGCCCCCCAGTCCGCGTCGGTCATCACCCCCCCGGCCGGGGTCAGCCAGACGATGTCGCCCTTCTCGTCGCCGGGGACCTGACCGAGGAAGAACCGGCGTCTCCGGAACACCGCGTGGTCGCGACGCAGGCCGGCCAGCGTCTCGGTGAACTGGAGCAGGTCCTGCTCGGCGGCGGCCACGCCCCAGTCCAGCCAGGACACCGAGCTGTCCTGGCAGTAGGCGTTGTTGTTGCCGGCCTGGGTGCGGCCCATCTCGTCGCCGGCCAGCAGCATCGGGACGCCCTGGGAAAGCAGCAGCGTGGTCAGGAAGTTCCGCTTCTGCCGCTGCCGCAGCGCGAGGATGTCCGGGTCGGCGGTCGGCCCCTCGGCACCGCAGTTCCACGACCTGTTGTCGTCCGTGCCGTCCCGGCCGTCCTCCCCGTTCGCCTTGTTGTGCTTGTTGTTGTAGGACACGAGGTCGGCGAGCGTGAACCCGTCGTGGCAGGTCACGAAGTTGACGCTGGCGACCGGACGGCGGCTGTCCGCCTGGTACAGGTCGCTCGATCCGGTGAACCGCGAGGCGAACTCGGGCAGCGTGGCGTGCTCGCCGCGCCAGAAGTCCCTGATCGTGTCCCGGTACTTGCCGTTCCATTCGGTCCACAGCGGCGGGAAGTTGCCGACCTGGTAGCCGCCGTCGCCCACGTCCCACGGCTCGGCGATGAGCTTCACCTGGGACACCACCGGGTCCTGCTGGACCAGGTCGAAGAACGCGGACAGCCGGTCGACCTCGTGGAACTGCCTGGCCAGCGCCGAGGCCAGGTCGAACCGGAAACCGTCCACGTGCATCTCGAGCACCCAGTAGCGCAGCGAGTCCATGATCATCTGGAGCACGTGCGGGTGGCGGACGTTGAGGCTGTTGCCGGTGCCGGTGGTGTCCAGGTAGTAACGGCGGTCCTCGTCGGTGAGCCGGTAGTACGCGGAGTTGTCGATGCCGCGGAACGACAGCGTCGGACCCAGGTGGTTGCCCTCGGCCGTGTGGTTGTAGACGACGTCGAGGATCACCTCGATCCCCGCCTCGTGCAGGGTCCGCACCATCGACTTGAACTCCTGCACCTGCTCGCCCCGTCCGCCGCCTGCGGAATAGGCGTTGTGCGGCGCGAAGTAACCGATCGTGTTGTATCCCCAGTAGTTGGCGAGGCCACGCTCCTCCAGCACGGAGTCGGTGACGAACTGGTGCACCGGCATCAGCTCGATCGCCGTGACGCCGAGGCCGTGCAGGTGCGCGATGATCGCGGGATGCGCCAGGGCCAGGTAGGTGCCGCGCTGGTCCGCCGGAATGCCGGGGTGGCGCATGGTGAGGCCGCGGACGTGCGCCTCGTAGATCACGGTCTGGTAATACGGCGTGCGCGGCGGGCGGTCCAGGTTCCAGTCGAAGAACGGGTTGACCACCACGCAGCGCGGCACGTGCTTGGCGGAGTCGTCGTTGTTGCGCTGGTCCGGGGCGGCGAACGCGTAGGAGAACACCGCCGGGTCCCAGTCCATCGCCCCCTCGATCGCCTTGGCGTACGGGTCGATGAGCAGCTTGGCGGGGTTGCATCGGTGCCCTTCGGCCGGCTCGTACGGACCGTGGACCCGGTAGCCGTAACGCTGCCCTGGGCTGATCCCGGGCAGGTAGCCGTGCCACACGAACCCGTCCACCTCGTGCAGCTCGACCCGGGTTTCGACACCCTTGTCGTCGAACAGGCAAAGCTCTACCCGCTCGGCGGCCTCGGAGAACAGCGCGAAGTTGGTGCCGGCCCCGTCGTACGTCGCACCCAGGGGATAACTGTCCCCGGGCCACACCTCACCCGGGCCGCCCGAACCATCACTCAACGTTTCCCCGTTCAACACTGTCGCCATGATCGAAGCTACAGTTTCCCATTTATCGAAGCTTCACGCCTCACGGGGTCGTAATCCTCGCCGCGATCGCCGCGAGGGCATGGGCGAGGTCGGCCGCTGTCGGGGCCCGCTCGGGGTCGATCAGGCACTGGGCGAGCACGCCGCTGAGCAGCGCCTGGAAGAACGCGCCGACGCCCCTGTCGTCTTCTCCGCTTTCGCCGAGGAGAGTGCGGGCCCACATCAGCCGGCCGTCCGCCAGCCCGTCCGCGACGACCGCGCGCACGTCGGGATCCCGCTGGGCGACGGTGACCATGTCGAACGTCGCCGCCCACACGTTGGGGTCGGTCTCGCCGACAGCGGCAACGCGGTGGTCGCCGCCTACGTGCTGGCCGGCGAGCTGGCACGCGCGCCGTACGAGACCGCGTTCGCCCGGTACGAGCGGCTGCTGCGGCCGTACGTCGCCAAGGGCCAGCAGCAGGCCAAGGGCGGTGCGGCGTTCCTCGCGCCGCCGACGCGGCAGAAGATCCGCCAGCGGGACCGGTTCTTCCGCATGCTGCCGTACCTGCCGATGGCGAGCCGCATGATCAGGTCCCTCTCGACCCGCACGGCGACCGGCATCAAGCTCCCGGAGTACTGAACGGCTAGTAGTGGGCTTCAGCGCAGGCGGGAGCAGGGAATCGTGAACGTGGTGTTGTCCGCGTAGCCGTCCTTGTAGTAGTGGGCGACCGGGTGATGCTGGCAAACCTGGTGCCACTGGGTCACGATCGGTGCCCACAGCGGAGTCTCGTCCCGCTGAGCCTGGTAGCGGAAGTCCGGAATCCAGCCCACGCACAGCACCGCGATCAGGGTCAGCGACGCGACAATCCCCGGGACGCTTTCCCGGGACAGGCTTGTCCGGGACAGGCGGGGACCGAACTTGGCGTCCACCGCGACGATGGCCGCGGCGGTCAGCAGCAGGATGGGCAGCGCGGTATACCGGGCACCGGGCTCGGCGTCGAACTTCACCCGGTTGACCGTCACCCACCAGGTGACGGTCGCGGCGAACGCGGCGAAGATGAACCCGAACGCGAGCGCGGTAACCACGAACACCCGGACCCGCCGGGTGCCGGTGATCAGCGCGACCACGGTGCCGATCGCGATGAGCCCGCCGGTGATCAGCACCCCGTAGTTCTGGTCCACCCAGTGCCGCAGCAGCCACGACAGGTGCCAGCCGAAGGCAGACAGCAGCACGTCGTGCCCGTAGAACCCGAGCGTCTGGCCGGGCGTGGCCAGGTGAGACAGCCGCGACGAGGACTGTGAGCTGGAGTGCAGGAAGTAGGGCAGCTGGACCAGGCACCCGGCGAGCCAGCCCGCCGTGACCGCGTGCTCCTTTACCCGGGGCAGCGCCACCACCCGGATCGCGACGAGCACCACGAACACCGTCGCGGTGATGTTGGACGACGCGGTGAGGAATCCGATCATGGCCGCGGCGACGAGCCCGGTCCAGGACCGCGGCCGCCACAGCAGCGCCCAGAACAGCGCGATCTCCAGGTACCACGGGGTATTCACGCCACTGTTGCCGAGTTGGAGCAGTGCGTTCGGCAGCAGCAGCACGGACAGCGCGAGCAGCACCCGGGCCAGCGTGCCGCGCACATGGCCTGCGCTGACGAAGTAGACGAACACCGCGACCCCGGCGGTGACCAGCGCCCCGATGATCGCGAACGCCGCCGCCGCGTCCGCCAGCGGAAGGAACGACACGAACTGCCCGATCAGCCGGGGAACCAGCTGCTCGTATCCGGCGTAGGCGGTGAAGACGCTATGCCAGGGGTGTGCCAGCGCCTCGATCAGGTACACCGGGTAGTCCTCGGCGTACACGCTCTTCCACGACGGTGTGCCGGTGTACCGGGCCAGCGACACGGCCGCGCCCGCGATTACGGCGAGTACGCTGACGAGCGCGACGAGCCATCGCCGCTGGCGTGGCCGGTCCGCCGCGGGTGCCTCAGGGAACAGCTCCGCGAGCGTCTCCTGCACCCGCCGGAAGATCCCGCGACTTGATGTCGGGGACCTGCCGTTTCGCAGCGGTGTGTATACGTTTTGCACTGCGCCCGAACTTACCATGGGACACCGAGCCGAGGACGGCCACCGCCGCTGGCCCGGTTCGCCGGCCGCCCGGCGGGGCAGCGGATGGCTTCGATGGGCGGCGACGGCCCCGGTAACGTGGTGTTTTTGCCCTTCGTGGTAACGCGGCCCTCGCGTACGGGGGTCGATCCTCCACAAAAGGGAAATCGTCCACGTTGCTGACGGGCCTGGGCGGCCCGAGCCCTAGCGCGCGGGGCGCGGTGCGCGGGGCTTAGCGGGCGGGGGGTCTAGCGGGCGCGGAGGGCGGCTATCAGGTCGGGGACGATCTGGTGGAGGTCGCCGATGACGGCGTAGTCGGCGTGGGCGAGGATCGGGGCGCCCGGATCGGTGTTGATCGCGACGATGTGCTTGGCGCCGGCGCAGCCGGCGATGTGCTGGATCGCGCCGCTGATGCCGCAGGCCAGGTACAGCTCGGGGGTGATCTTGGTGCCGGTCTGGCCGACCTGCTGACGGTGCGGCCGCCAGCCCTCGGAGGTGACGACCCGGGACACGCCGACCACGCCGCCGAGCAGTTCGGCCAGCTCCTCGAGCGGGGCGAAACCGTCGGCGCTGCCGACGCCGCGGCCGCCGCCGACCACCACCCGGGCGGTGGCCAGCGAGACACCGCCCGCGCTCGCGGCGGATTCGGTCGCGCGCACCGCGAGGTCGGCGTCGGTCAGCTCGGGCTTGTGCTCGTGCACCACGGCCGGACCCGGCTCGTCGGGTTGCGCGGCGATCCCGTCCGTGGCAACGGTGCACAGGGCCACGGACGCCTCGAGGACGGCGTCTTCGAGCAGCAGCCCGGCCCACCGGTGCCGGACCAGCTCATGTGTCCCGTCGCTAGCCGCGCGCACCGCGACGCAGTTCGCCGCCATCGGCAGGCCGGTGATCGCGCCGAGGTGGGCGAGTACCTCGTTGCCCCGTTCGGTGCCGGCCGCGAGCACCGCGGTGGCCCCGGTCTCGGTCACCAGGCCGGCCAGCGTCCTGGCCCAGGCGACGGGGGCGTATCCGCCGGTCACCGCGGGATCGATCAGGTACACATCCGTCACGCCGCCGACCGCGGGTGCCGCGGCGCCGAACATCACCGCGCTCACGTCGCCGAGCCCGCGGGCCAGGGTGACCGCGCGCAGCGACGCGTCCGCGGCCTCGGCTCCGTCCATCTCGATCAAGACCAAGACCGTCACTTACAGCACCCCCATCTCGTCCAGCACGCGGACCAGGTCGGGTACGGAGCCGAGGACCTCCGCCTGGTGTTTCACCGAGTCGGGCACGCGCAGCTTCTGCTTACGCAGCCCGTCGGCTCGCCACGGCACCGGCACCCGCTCGATCTGGGCGCGCTTGGCGCGCAGCCGGCCGGGCAGCGACGGATAGCGGGGCAGGTTGATGCCCTCCTTCACGGTGACCACGGCCGGCAGGGGCAGCGTGTACGCCTCCTCGACACCGCGGTACTCACGCCGCGCGACGACAACGCCGTCGGTCACCGCCAGGTTCTTGATCCCGGTCGCCACCGGCCAGCCCAGCTCGTGCGCCACCCGGATCCCCACCTGGTAGTCGCCGGTGTCCGACGCCTCGTTGCCGAGCAGTACCAGGTCGTACCCGTGCGCCCGCACCTCGGCGGCGATCGCGGCGGCGGTGGCGATGGGCCCGTACTCGCGCCCCCCGGTTTCCCGCGGGGGTCCGGGGGGACGGTTCCCCCCGGTTTCCCGCGGGGGTCCGGGGGGACGGTTCCCCCCGGTGTCAAGCAGCACAGCGCGGCCGGCACCGAGCGCCAGCGCGTCGCGAAGCTGCTCGATCGCGATCTCGGCACCGAGGGTCAGCACCGACACCGTGCCGCCGAGCCGCTCGGTGAGCTGGACCGCTTCCTCCACCGCGCATTCCTCGTGCGGGCTGACCGTGAACCCGGACATCCGGGTGTCGACCTCCTGCCCGTCTTCGGTCAGCGTGATCTTGCCGCCAACCGTTGGCACCCGCTTCACGCAGACGAGAATGTCCATCACGCCTCCCTCGACGCGCAGTCGATGCGCGTGGTTGTGGCAACCACGCGCATAGAACCGCCTGGTTGCCACAACCACGCGATTGCGCCGGTGCCGGGGCCGATAGGCTCCACTGCGCTAGCTCCGGATCCGGGAGTTCTCGGGGTCGAACAGCGGGACCGACGACGCCCGGGCGACCGTGACCGGGAACGTCTCGCCCATGTACTCCACGAGCAGCGATGTGCCCTCGACCGCAGACGAGGCCGGCAGGTAGGCCATCAGCAGGTGCTTGCCCACCGACGGCCCGGAGCCCGCGCTGGTGACGTAGGAGGGTCTGCCCTTCGCGTCGACCAGCAGCGAGCCGTCCAGCGACAGGATCGGTTCGCCGCCGAGCATGTAGCGCGGCGTGCCGTCGGCCGACTCATGCGAGTCCACGGTCAGCGTGCACATCAGCGCGCACGGCGGCTCCTGCCGCTGCCGCAGGTACGCGTCCTTGCCGACGAACGCCTGCTCCTTGACCTTGGGCCGGGTCATGCCCGCCTCGACCAGGTTGTAGTCCGGGGTCAGCTCCGCGCCGAACGCGCGGTACCCCTTCTCCAGCCGACCGGTTGTGCCGTACACGCCGATGCCGGCCGGCACCATGCCGTACGGCTTGCCCGCCGTCCACAGCGTGTCCCACAGCCGGGCACCCTGCTCGATCGGCACGTGCAGCTCCCAGCCCAGCTCGCCCACGTAGGAGATCCGGGACGCGAGCACCACGGTGCCGCCGACCTCGATCTCGCGGCAGGTCCCGAAACCGAACCCAAGATGCGACACGTCATCCGCTGTACTAGAACAAAGCACGTCGCGGGCGCGCGACCCCCACAGCCCGATCGTGGTCCAGCCCGAGGTGAGGTCGGCGAGGAAGGCATCCGGCGGCAGGTGACCGCGGATCCACGCAGCGTCCGCCTGGCCGGTCGCGCCGCCGGTGACGATCCGGAACCGGTCCGCGGCCAATCGCATCACGGTGAGGTCCGCGACGAAACCACCGGCGGAGTTCAGGAACGAGGTGTACACGACCCGCCCGATCGCCACGTCGAGCTGCGCGACGGCCAGCGACTGGACCGCGGCCAGGGCGCCCGGGCCGGATACCTCGAAGACCGCGAACGCGGAAAGGTCGACAATCGCGCAGCTTTCCCGCATGGCCAGGTGCTCGGCATTGATCACCGGCGACCACCAGCGGGACTCCCACTCCGCGGGCCGGTCCATCAGCAGCCCCGCGTACTTGCCGGTCAGGCCCGAATTGGACGCATACCAGAACGGCCGCTCCCAGCCCGCGGTCTCGAAGAACACCGCGCCGAGGTCGCGTTCCCGCTCGTACATCGGGCTGACCCGCTGCGGCCGGCCGGACTCCCACTGCTCGCCCGGATGGACGATGCCGTACATCTTGTTGAAGCCCTCGCGCGCTCGGGCGCGGACGTGCGCGACCGTCTGCTGGTGCGGGTAGAACCGCGCCGCGTCGGCCTCGTGCACGTCGACGGTGGTGACGTTGCCGGACATCAGCTCCGCCACCGCGCGGCCGCAGCCGGGCCCCTCCTTGATCCACGACGCGGCCGCTGCCCACAGTCCCCGCGCCTCGGGCATCGCACCCAGCAACGGGTGGCCGTCCGGGGTCATCGAGATCAGGCCGTTGATCGCGTACCGGATGCCGGCCTTCTCGTCGCCGAGCAGTTCCGGCATCAGCTCGAGCGCCTCGGCGAGCTGCGGGTCGAAGTCGTCCTGGGTGAACGGCAGCTCCGTCGGGGACAGCGCCGACTCCTCGATGGACGGGATGTCGTCCGGCGGCACGATGATCGGCCGGTGCGCGTACGAGCCGACCTCCATGTCCCCGCCGTGCTGTCGCTCGTACATGTTCGTGTCCACGTCGCGGACGATCGGGTAGGAGATCTCGCCGGGGGTGTCGGCGAACAGCGCGATCGGGCCGACGCTGATCATCTGGTGCACGCACGGGGTGAGCGCCAGCCGCGCGCCCGCCATCCGGGCGATCCGCGGCGACCAGACGCCGCAGCAGATCACCACGTTGCCGGTGACGATCTCACCCTGACTTGTGGTCACCGCCCGCACCCGGCCGTCGGTCACCGTGATGCCGCGCACCTCCGTGTTCGCGAGCACGGTCAGTGCCCCGGACGCCACCGCCGCGTCACGCATCAGCGTGCCCGCCCGCAACGAGTCCACGACGCCGACCGTGGGGAAGTACCCGCCGCCCAGGATCACCGAGTCGTCCAGGTACGGCACCAGCTTGCGCACCTCAGCGGGGGTGATCACCGATGCGGGGATCCCCCAGGACTTGGCCTGCGTGACGCGACGCCTCAGCTCGATCATTCTGCCGGGGACACGGGCCACCTCGATGCCGCCGCTCTGGGTGAACACGCCAAGCGCCTGGTACTGCTCGGTCGAATCACGGGTCAGCTCGAACATCATCTTCGAGTACTCGATGGGGAAGATGAAGTTCGACGCGTGCCCGGTGGAGCCGCCCGGGTTGGGCATCGGGCCCTTGTCCACCAGGACGACGTCGCGCCAGCCGAGCAGGGCCAGGTGATGGACGAGGCTGTTGCCGACGATGCCCGCGCCGATGACGACGGCGCTAGCTCGCGACGGAATGGCTGTCATTCGTGGTCCTTTCAGCAAGCCACTGCGCGCACTGCTGGAGCTGGTTGAACGTGAACAGATGCAGGCCGGCCACTCCCGCCGCCGGGTCGGCCAGCACAGCCGACGCGCGATCGAGGAAGCGGCTTGGGTCATAGCCCCCGGGCAGCCAGAACCGCAGGATCCAGCCGGGGTGGCGGGTGATGAACCGCGCCGACTCGGCGGCCCCGGCGATCGCCGCCATCTTCAGCAGGCGCGAGCGCTCGGCGGGCCCGGCCAGCCCCACATAGAGCGGCAGCGTGATGCCGCGCGCCCGGATCCGGCTGACCCACCCGCGCAGTCGCACGGGGTCGAAGCACACGTTGGACACCAGGTACGTGGCGTACCGGCGCTTGTCCCACATCGCCTGGATCGTGACGTCGTCGCTGATCTTGGGGTGGCTCTCCGGGTAGCCGGTGATGCCCACCCGGCCGAACGGCGCACCGATCTCCGCCAGCCGTTCCAGCAGCGGCAGCGCGGCGTCGAACCGCCCCGCCGGGTGGGTCGCGTCGCCGCCGGGGACGAACACGTCGTCGATCCCGGCCGCCTTCAGCCGGTCCACCACATCGGACAGGTGCGCGTCGTCGGCGACCGAACGCGCCGCGATGTGCGGCACGACGCGGTAGCCGTGGCCGGCCAGCCGGACGGCGAGGTCAACCGTGGGCTCGAGCCCCTTGGTGGGGGAGGCGGTCACCGTGACCGTCGACCCGGATGGCACCCAGTCGAGCACCGCCTGCTCGGTGCCTTTGGCGGGGATCACCTCGAACCGCATGGTGGCTAGCACGGGCACACCAGCCGTTCCAGCTCGCGCTCCAGCCGCCCCGTCCCCGTCTCGACGCGCACCAGCGGCAGGCCGAACAGCTCCGCCACCCGCGCCGCCTCCGCGGCCAGCAACGGATCGGCCGAACCCTGGGTCAGCCACACCAGCCGCCGGTAATGCCCGAAGTAGTCTGTCCACAGCTGTGGATGGCGGTCTAGCCCCAGGCTGTGGACGACGAGCCGGTCGAACCCGCGCAGCAGGAAATCGGTGAGCACATAGGTGCCCGGTTCCTCGGCGAACATCGCCTCGAGCCGCGACGGTCCGGCGAAAACGTCGTAACAGTGCAGCCCGCTCAGCCGCGTCAGGCCATATTTCGAACACAAGCCGTCGAGCGCGCCGTAACTGCCACAGTCGGCGTATGCCAATGCGACACGATGCCCGGTGGCCAGGGCTGAAACCACAGCTCGTTCCGCGATGCTGGGGATTTTCTCTGGACGGTTGTGGAGAACCGCGGGAAGGCTACGGACGGACACCGGCCACCGGCGGCGCGCCGCGATCTCCCGCAGGTGGCCGGCGAGGGCACCACAGGCAACCACGTCAACCCGGGAACGACAACTGGTCGACGAAGCGGTCGTTGAAGTCGGCGCGGTCGGAGAGCTCGACATACCTCACCTCCTCAAGCAGCGCCAGGCCGCCGGCCCGCTCGCGCAGGCTGAGCAGCGCCATCTTCGCGCCCTCACCGGCCACGTTGCCGGCGCTCACGACCCGCTGCACCGGTACCGAGGGCACGAGCCCGATCCGGATCGCGGACGCCGGGGACAGGTAGCTGCCGAACGAGCCGGCCAGCAGCACCTGCTTGACGTCGGCCTCGGTCAGGCCGGCCTCCTCCAGCAGGATGCGCCAGCCGGTGGCGATGGCCGCCTTCGCGAACTGGAGCTCGCGGACGTCCCGCTGAGACAGGTAGACGTCGTCGGTGAGGTAGAAGACCCGCTCGGCACCGAGCTTGGTGAGCCGGTCCGCCAGCCCTGGCGCCTTTTCCACAGCCTCGTCCACAGGCACGAAGCGCCCGGAGCTGTCCAGCAGGCCGAGCTTGACCAGGCAGGTGACGGCGTCGACCAGGCCCGAGCCGCACAGGCCCTCGGGCGGCACGTCACCGATGGTCTTCAGCTCCAGTGTCGAGGGCGTCATCGTGACGACCTCGATCGCGCCGGGCGCGGCCCGCATGCCGCAGCGGATCGCCGCGCCCTCGAACGCGGGGCCGGCCGGCGCGGCGGTGGCCAGCAGCCAGTCCCGGTTGCCGAGCACGATCTCGCAGTTCGTGCCGATGTCCACGAACAGCCGCAGCCGCGGATCCCGGTCCATGCCGCTGGCCAGCAGGCCGGCCGTGATATCGCCGCCGACATAGGCGCCGAAGGCCGGAAATACCACGGCGCGAGCCCGCTCGTGCGCGACGACGCCGAGGTCGGCCGCCAGCACCTCGGGGTACAGCCGGGTGGCCATGATGAAGGGGGCCATGCCGAGCGGCTCGGGATCGATGCCGAGCGCGATGTGCGTCATCGTGGCGTTGCCCGCCACCGCGATCTCGTACACGTGGCGGGGGTCGACGTTGCCCGCCGCGCACACGGCCGCCGCAAGCTCGGCGAGCGTTTCGCGCGCGAGATCGCGCAGCTTGTCCAGCGCCCCGCTATCCATCATCGTCGCGCTGATCCTGGTGATCACGTCGGCGCCGAACGGCTGCTGCTTATTCAACATGGAATCCACAGCCACGGGCGCACCTGTGGACAAGTCAAGCAACGTGGCGACGACCGTGGTGGTGCCGAGGTCGAACGCGATGCCGTACCGGGATTCAGTCGTGTCACCGGGCTCCACCGCGATCAGCACATCGTCCACCACGACGGCGGTGACCTTGTAGTCGGCCTCGCGCAGCGTGCGCCCGAGGGTGCGCAGCACCGCGAGATCCGCGCGCGGCTCGAGGTCGTCGAGCTGGGCGAGCACCCGCTCCAGGTCGGTGGCCTGGTCCTGGAGCGTCGGCTCGGCCAGTTCCAGGTAGCGCTTCACCACGGCCGGGCGGAGGATGACCTGCCTGCCCACGCCGACGGTGGCCGCCTTCGGCCGGGTGGTGAGCGGCGGCACCTCGACCGTGGTGTCCCGCGTGGCCGACGTGCGGCAGGCGAGCCGCCAGCCGGCCTTGAGTTCTTCGGCGCTGTACGCCCGGATGTCCAGGCTGGTCGGCGTCGGAGCGTCGCCGTCAACCCTTATCCGGCACTTTTTGCAGGTCCCGTGCCCGCCGCAGGTCGAGTCGATCGCGATGCCGTTCCAGCTCGCCGCGTCGAACAGCGTCACGCCGTACGGCACCCGGACGGGCCGTTGATTGAAAAGCAGATTTACCCGAACGGGCTGGGGTGCTTGTTCCGCTGTCATTGCTGTTGCTGGGCGCGGAAGGCACGGATCCAGTTCGCGCCCCAGTCGTCACGGCCGAGCACGAGGTCAGCGGCCTTGACCGCGCGGACGATCTGCGGCGTGCGAGCGTCCATGATCGCGCTGGTCAGGCCGTGTGACATGGCGGCCGGCAGGAACGCCGCGCTGATCGTGTGCCGGTCCGGCATGCCGAAGCTCACGTTCGACGCGCCGAGCGTCATGTTCACGCCGAACTCGTCGCGGATCATCGCGATCGTCTCGATGGTGCGGGTGGGGTGCAGGGTGTCGGCGCCGACCGGCATCGCCAGCGGGTCGATCACGATGTCGGATATGTCCATGCCGTACTTCTCGGTGGCGACGTGGATGAGCTTGCGGGTCAGCTCCAGGCGGCGCGCGGGCTCGGTCGGGATCTCCTCCTCGTCGTTCGGCAGCCCGATGACCGCGGCGCCGTACTTCTTGACCAGGGGAAGGATGGCGTCGAGGCGTTCGTCCTCCGCGGTGACGGAGTTGACCAGCGCCTTGCCCTCGTAGGCGGCCAGGCCGGCGTCGAGCACCTCGACGATCGAGGAGTCGATGACCAGCGGCAGGTCGGTTCGCTTCTGGATGAGCCGTACGGCCTGGGCCATGAGCGCGGCTTCGTCGGCGAGCGGCGCGCCCATGTTGACGTCGAGCAGCATGGCGCCGCCGTCGACCTGCTCGCGCACGTCGATCTCCACCCGGGACAGGTCGCCGTTGCGCAGCTGCTGCTGGAAGATCTTCCGGCCGGTCGGGTTGATCCGCTCGCCGATGATCGCGAACGGCTGGTCGTGGCCGATCGTGACGGTCCTGCCGCCTGAGGAAAGAACCGTATGCATCAGACGTTAACCATGGCGCGGCGCTTCTTGAGCAGCTCTTTGGCCTTGACCACGGCGGCGCTCGCGTCCGCGGCGTAGCCGTCGGCGCCGACCACGTCCGCGTACTCCTGGGTGACCGGCGCGCCGCCGACCATGACGATCACCTGGTCACGCAGCCCGGACTTGGTCAGCGCGTTGATGTTCGCCTTGAACATCGGCATGGTCGTGGTGAGGAATGCGGAGAACCCGACGATGTCCGGCTTGTGGGTCCTGATCGCGTCGACGAACTTCTCCGGCGCCACCTGCACGCCCAGGTCGATGACCTCGAAGCCGGCGCCCTCGAACATGATGTTCACCAGGTTCTTGCCGATGTCGTGCACGTCGCCCTTGACCGTGCCCATCACGATCCGGCCGATGGTCTCCGCGCCGGTCTCGGCCAGCAGCGGCCGCAGGATCTCCAGCGCGCCGGCCATCGCCTTGCCGGCGATCAGCATCTCCGGCACGAAGAAGTCGCCGCGCTCGAACCGGGCGCCGACCTCCTCCAGCGACGGGATGAGCGCCTCGTAGAGCAGTTCCTCGGGCCCGAGGCCCATCGCGAGCCCGTCGTTGGTCAGCTCGAGCACGGCGGCGCCGTTGCCGGTCAGCGTCTTGTCGTAGAGGTCTTTGAGGAGATCCTCACGGGTCATGCGGCTCCTGCTTTCCTGTTCCTCGCCCCGCGCTGCCGGTAGCCGAGCACCGCGGACAGGCCGGCGGCCTCTTCCATGCAGCGCTCGGCGGCCTGCATGGCGCGTTCCTTCGTCATCCGGGTGGTGGGCGCGGAAACCGAGAGCGCCGCGACCACCGTGCCGTCGAGGCCGTGGATCGGGGCCGCGATCGCGACCAGGCCCGGCTCGAGTTCCTCGTCGGTCACCGCGTAACCGCGGGTCCGGACGGCGGCCAGGTCCTGCTTGAGCGCGGCCTCGGTGGTGATGGTCTTGTCGGTGCGGCGCTCAAGCCTGCCGCCCGGCGCCAGGTGCGCGGCGCCGTGTGCGAGCAGCACCTTGCCGGACGCGGAGCAGTGCAGCGGCACGGACAGGCCGATCCAGTTCGTGCCGCCGATCAGGTAGGTGGTCTCCACCTGATCGATCTGCTCGACCATGCCGTTGCTGGCCACGCCCAGGTTGATGGTCTCTCCGGTGGCCTTGCCCAGCTTCTCCAGGAACGGCCGTGCCACCGCGACCAGGCCGGCCTCCGCGCCGCCGCGCCAGGCGAAGCTGACGAACATCTCGCCGGGCAGGAAACGGCCGTGGTCGTCCCGGCGGACCAGGCGGTTGCGTTCCAGCGCGAGCAGCAGCCGGCTGGTGGTCGACTTCGCCAGCCCGGTCGCCGCGCTCAGCCCGGTGAACGTCATCGGGTCGGCCGAATGCACCACCTCGGCGAGCAGGCGAGCCGCCCGGTCCACGGCCTGAGTGCCGTTCTGGTTACCCATGCGGTTGTCCTAAAGTTCCACGTTATGGGACGAAGTATCACTATGTGAATCGTAATTCGCCGGCTTATGATCGGTCAATGTTCGAGAACAAGATGCCGCGGTACGAGATCCTCTCCGCGGACGCCGTGACGGTCCTCGATCGCGGCTGGCGCAGGATCGTTTCCGAAATCGGCATCCAGTTCGCGAAGCCGGAAGCCGTCGAATTGTTCGCCAAGGCGGGACAGAAGACGGACGGCGAGGTCGTCTACCTTGATCCGGAGTTCGTGCTCGAGCAGGTCGCCAAGGCGCCGCGCGAGTTCGACGTGCAGGCCCGCAATCCCGCGAACAACGTCCGCATCGGCGGCGACCAGATGGTGTTCAGCTCGGTGTACGGCTGCCCGTTCGTGCGCCAGGGCGACGTGCGGCGGGACGCGACGCTCGAGGACTTCCGGAACCTGGTCTCGCTGTCGCAGGTCTTTCCGCAGCTCGACTCCGCCGGCGGGGTCATCTGCGAGCCGAACGACGCGCCGCTCGACTCCCGGCATCTGGACATGATCTACGCGCTCCAGACGCTCACCGACAAGTTCTACATGGGCAACGTCGTGTCGGGTCCGAACGCGGCGGACACGATCGCGATGACGTCGATCCTGTTCGGCGGGCGCGCGGCGATCGAGCGGACCCCGGCCACGATCTCGCTGATCAACTGCAACTCGCCGCTGCGCTGGGACGACCGGATGCTGGACGCGCAGTTCGAGTACTGTGCCGCCGCCCAGCCCGTGGTGCTGACCCCGTTCCTGCTGATGGGCGCCATGTCGCCGGTGACGATCCCGGCCGCGCTGACCCAGCAGCTCGCCGAGGCGCTGTCCGGCATCGCGCTGGCGCAGCTGATCAGGCCGGGCTGCCCGGTGATCTTCGGCTCGTTCCTGTCGAACATCGACATGCAGTCCGGGTCGCCGTCGTTCGGCACCCCGGAGTCGGCGCTCGGCCTGCTGTGCACGGGCCAGCTTGCCCGGCACTACGGGCTGCCGTTCCGCACCGGCGGCGGGCTGAACTCCGCGCAGACCGCGGACGCGCAGTCGGCCTACGAGGCGCTGATGACGCTGCTGCCCACGTTCCTGGCCGGCACGAACTTCGTCATGCACGCGGCCGGCTGGCTGGAGGGCGGCCTGGTCAGCTGCTACGAGAAGTTCATCATCGACATCGAGCTGCTGCGCATGCTCCAGGTGGAGTTCACCCCGCTGGAGATTACCGAGGAGTCCCTGGCGTTCGGCGCGCACGAGGAGGTGGGCCACGGCGGGCACTTCCTCGGCGCGGCGCACACCATGGAGCGGTTCCGCGAGTGCTTCTACCGCCCGCTGCTGTCCTCGACATCCAACTTCGAGCGCTGGCTTCGCCTGGGCGGCAAGGACACCGCGGCCCGCGCCACCGACATCTGGCAGGCCAAGCTCGCCGAGTTCGAGCCGCCGCCGCTGGACGACGCGATCCGCACCGAGCTGGACGAGTTTGTCACCAGGCGCCGTCGCGAGCTGGGGGACTAGCGGTGCCGGCCGAGTACGTGCTGACCCTGTCCTGCCGGCTGCCGTTTCACCACGTCCCGGTGACGGCGGCGACCAAGGTCGAGGCCGAGGAGCGGCTCGCGGACATCATCGACGCCGACCGCGTGGAGCTCATCGTGCTGGCCCGGTACATGCAGGTGCTGTCTCCGGACATGTGCAAGCTGACCCGAGGACGAATGATCAACATCCACCACTCGTTCCTGCCGAGCTTCAAAGGTGCCAAACCGTACCACCAGGCACACGCGCGCGGCGTCAAGCTGATCGGGGCGACCGCACACTACGTGACCCCAGACCTGGACGAGGGCCCGATCATCGAGCAGGACGTGATCCGGGTGAACCACACCCTTTCTGCCGAACGGCTGGCCGAGGCCGGCCGGGACGTCGAGGCACAGGTGCTTGCCAGGGCGGTGACCTGGCACGCGGAGCACCGAATCCTGCTTAACGACGATCGCACCGTAGTCTTTCATTAATGGCTATCAGCGTTTTCGACCTGTTCAAGATCGGGATCGGCCCGTCCAGCTCGCACACGGTGGGGCCGATGACCGCCGCCCGGATGTTCGCGCTCGGACTGCAGACGGACGGGCTGCTGGGCGACGTTGGCCGGATCAGCGTGGTCCTTTACGGCTCGCTCGGACTCACGGGCAAGGGGCACGGCAGCGACAAGGCGGTGCTGCTCGGTCTCGAGGGCTCGCTGCCGGCCACGGTCGACGTGGACACGATCCCCGCGCGCCTGGAGGCGATCGCGGAAACCGGCACGCTGAACGTCCTCGGCGAGCACAAGATCCCGTTCACGCTGGCCGGCGACCTGGAGTTCAACCGGAAGAAGACGCTCAGCGAGCATCCGAACGGCATGCGGTTCACCGCTTACCGCGGCGCTGCTGACGGCGCTGATAGCGCTAGCGGCGAGCCGCTGCGCGAGGGCGTGTACTACTCGGTTGGCGGCGGCTTTGTCACGGACGAGCGCGGCACGATCGTGCCCGACCAGACCGTGCTCCCGTATCCGTTCCGCACCGCCGCCGAACTGCTGGCGCACACCAACGCCACCGGCCTGCCGATATCGGGCGTGATGCTCGCCAACGAGCGTGCGTTCGGCAGGTCCACCGAAGAGATCAAGGCCGGGCTCGCGGATCTGTGGCGGGTGATGCGGGAGTGCGTGGCCCGCGGCTGCGACACCGACGGCATGCTGCCCGGCGGGCTGAAGGTGCAGCGCCGCGCGCCGCGGCTGTACCGCCAGCTCACCTGCGAGCCCGCCGGCGGCAGTGACCCGCTCAAGGCAATGGACTGGGTGACGATGTTCGCGCTGGCCGTCAACGAGGAGAACGCGGCCGGCGGCCGCGTCGTCACCGCGCCGACCAACGGCGCGGCGGGCATCATCCCCGCGGTGCTGCACTATTGCCAGCGGTTTGTACCGAGCACCACCGACGACAGCGTGTACCGGTTTCTGCTTACCGCCGGCGCGATCGGGATGCTGTTCAAGGAGGGCGCGTCGATCTCCGGCGCCGAGGTCGGCTGCCAAGGCGAGGTCGGCTCCGCGTGCTCGATGGCGGCCGGCGCGCTCACCGAACTGCTCGGCGGGACGCCCGAGCAGGTGGAGAACGCGGCCGAGGTCGGCATCGAGCATCACCTGGGGCTGACCTGCGACCCGATCGGCGGCCTGGTTCAGGTGCCGTGCATCGAGCGGAACGCCGTGGCATCGATCACCGCGATCAACGCAGCGCGGATCGCGCTGCGCGGCGACGGACGGCACTTCGTGGCGCTCGACAAGGCGATCAAGACGATGCGCGCCACCGGCCGCGACATGCATCACAAGTACAAGGAGACGTCGCGCGGCGGCCTCGCCGTGAACGTCATCGAGTGTTAACTCCTCGACAGCATCAAACACGCGCGCGACGGACACTGGATAACAACTGGGAAACAGCGTGCTGTAACGCGCTTACGGGTGGACGCAGGACTCGGTCTTTTAGTAGTTTTTTGTTGGTAATCAGGTTCGCTGTCGCCTCGGGCCCCGAGGCCGTCCCATAGTGAACCGATGCATGCCACCGGTGTTGCGGGCTGGTGCGCGCTGTCCTCCTTGGGCACATCGACACACTTGAAGGAGATGCTCGCATGTCACTCAAGCTCAAGCCCATTGCCGCGCTCGCACTCGCCGGCGCAGCCGCGATTAGCGCCGTCGCACTCGTCACCACTGGATCCGCGCGTGCGGCGACCGAGGCGTGCGGGAGCTACTGCGTCACGATGGCCTCGCAGAGCCTCGGCACCGGGCAAGAGATCGCGGTGTCCGGGACTGGCGGCGTGCTGATGGCGCCGGGCTTCAATGCGCACGAAGACTTCATCGGACTGCCGGTTGGCACCGTTGCCGAGCTTGCTCAGGCTGGTCAGATTCCGAAGGCGCTGGCTGCCACGTACGGGGAAGAGATCGTTTACGAGTTTTCCTACGCGCCGCGCGGCGCGCTGACCGGTGACTGCCTTGGCGTGTCGTCGCCGTCCGTCGGCGCGCGGGCCGCGCTCCAGTACTGCGGCGCGCCGACCAACGGCCAGCCCGCCCCGATGTGGGAGGCCCAGAAGGGCACGCTGTGGATCGGCGTGTACCGTGACCACGTCGGCGACTTCGAGCCGTTCGTCAACGTCGCGGCGAGCAAGGGCGCGGCGGTCGTGCTCCAGGCCAACGCCCCGGGCGGCGCCCTGACCCTCAACTTCATGCACATCTCGGGCGGCAGGGTCGCGGCCAACCAGATGTGGGAGAGCCTGATCGGGGCCTTCCCCCACGCGCAGGCCTGGCCGACGCCGAAGGGCAACGAGCCCTTGTTCCCGCAGCGCTAGTTCCGCGGTTTGGCTCGCGTAATATCGGCGGCTCAGCCCAGCTAACTGGGCTAAGCCGTCCCTGCGCGAGGAGCCACGATGAAGTTCGGCCTTACCTATAACACCGGCTTGATGGGCACCGACCCGGACCACATCACGGCGGTGGCCCAGCACGCCGAGCGGAGCGGCTTCGAGTCGTTCTACTTCTCCGAGCACATCGTGCTGTATCCCGGCGCGAAGTCGGGCGCGATCGAGTTCCCGCCCTCGCTCGCGGTCTCCGATCCGCTGGAGTGCCTGAGTTTCGTGGCCGCGAGCACGTCGCGGCTCCTGCTCGGTACCGGTGTCCTGCTGTTGCCGTACCACGATCCGGTTGTGCTGGCCAAGCGGCTGGCCACGATCGACCTGCTGTCGAAGGGCCGTCTTCGGCTGCTCACCGTCGGATTGGGTGTCCTGCCGGGTGAAGCGGCGGCGGTTGGCGTCGACTTCCGCACGCGCGGCCGCCGCGCGGATGAGGCGATCGACGTGCTTCGGCTGCTGTGGGCGGGCGGCGAAGACGGCGTGAGCTTCGACGGCGAGTTCTTCTCGCTCGAGCGAGCATGCGTCTTTCCCAAGCCGTTCAACGGCACGTCTCTGCCGGTGCACGTCGGCGGATCGAGCGACGCGGCGGCGCGCCGCGCGGGGCAGCGCGGCGACGGCTACTTCCCCGGTGGCAGGCTGACCAGCGCGGAACGTTCCGCGCAGATCCAGATCATGCGCGCGGCGGCGGTCGGGGCGGGCAGGAACCCGGAAACGCTCGAGTACACCCGCTGGGGATCGATCGGCATGACGGCCGAGGATGTCGAGGCCCACGTGAGCAACGGCGTCACCCGGCTGGTCTTCGGCCCCGCGTCACCGAACCTGTCAGAGCAGCTCGACCAGATCTCGGACTTCGCCGCCCGCCACCACCTCAGCTAGCCCGGTCTCAGCTAGCCCCCGGCTCGCCAGGCCGGGTCTGCTCGACGGCGTGCCGCAGCGCGGTGACGAAGGCCGTGGTCGCCGGGGGATCGGGCGGCTCGCCGTAGGTGGCCAGGTAGACGCGCCGCCGGAAGTCGTGTAGCGCGGTGGCCGCGAGCCCGGGTGCCCGATGCGCGCGCAAGGCCAGCCCGGGCATGGTTGTCACGCCCATGCCGGCGGCGACGAGGGCCTGCTCGACGATTACGTCGTCGCTGGTGTAGGCGATCCGCGGGGTGAAGCCGGCCCTCGCGCACGCGTCGACGAACTCGCGACGGCAGTGTTCACAGCCGGCGATCCAGGCTGAGTCGCGGTGGTCCCGCAGGGTTTGGCCGGGTTCAAGGCTGAGCAGGTGCATCGGGTCGTCGAACAGGTGGGTGACGCGGATGTCGTCCGGTGTCGTGTCGTCGTAGCGGAAGATGAGGGCGGCGTCGACTTCGCCGGTCCGCAGCAGGTCCAGGGCCACCTGCGGGTGAGCGTCGGCGAGATGCAGTTCGATGCCGGGGTGGTCGCGGCGTAGCGTTGCCGCGGCGTGCGGTACCAGGGTGGCGAGCGCCGACTGGAAGCCGGCCACCCGGACCCGGCCGGTGCGCATGCCCACCATCGCGGACAGTTCCGCGGCCGCGACGTCGACCCGGCCGACGATCTCGGCCGCACGGCGGGCGAGGTGCTCGCCTTCCGGCGTGAGCCGGATTCCCCGGCCGACCCGCTGGACAAGCCGGGCGCCGGTCTCGGCCTCCAGCCGGGCCAGCTGGTGACTCACCGCTGGCTGGGAGTAGTTCAGGTGTCGGGCGGCCTTGGTGACCGAGCCGTGGGCGGCGATCGCCGCGAGAATCCGCAACCGGGCGATATCCAGCATCAATAAAGTTTACTCATGGGTTGGCGAGAAGATTGTCATTGGACGAATGAGTCATCCCGGCGGGACGCTGAACTCATGACAATTACCGCACCCGCCCGCCCGGCGCCCGCACTCATGGATCTCGTCGAAGGGGTGCGCCGCGTGATCGACGCGCGGGCCGATTGGGCACGCACCGCGACGCTCGTCGCCGGTCAGCTCCGCGCCAACCTGCCCGACCCCGGCGTCTTGACCCCAGGCCAGCGCCGCGGTCAGCCCGGCCGGCCCGCCGGTCACGTCCTGCACGCCGAACCCGACGGTACGTTCTCCATCCTCGGCCTGGTCTGGCGACCCGGCCAGAGCACCCGGATCCACGACCACATCACCTGGTGCGTGGTGGGCGTCCTGGCGGGTGTCGAGCACGAGGAACTCTACGACGACGAACTCAGCCTCATCGGTGCGCGGGACAGCTATCCGGGCGAGGTCAGCGGGTTCGCCCCGCCCGGTGACATCCACCGGATCCGCAACACCGGATCACGCACCGCGATCAGCCTGCACATCTACGGCACGGATATCACCCGGATCGGGTCCAGCGCCCGCCGCTACTACAACTAGCCGGAGGAGGCAACCAATGAGCGTGCTCTGGACCTTCACGATGTCCCTGGACGGCTTCGTGGCCGCACCGGACCACGGGATGGGCTGGATGACGGGGTTCACCGCCCGTCCAGACCTGATCCAGAAGTACATCGACAGTACCGGTGCGGTGCTGGGCGGCCGGGCCGGCTGGGACGCGATGGTGGGTAAGCACCGCCCGTGGGGCGGCGCCTGGCACGGACCGATCTTCGTGCTCACCCACCACCCGCAAGACGCCACGCCCGCCGACGGGGTCACGTTCCTCAGCTGTGACGTTGCCGAGGCGGTACGCATCGGGCTGGCCGCGGCCGGCGGAAAGAACCTCGGGGTGTTCTCGCCCACGATCGGCGCTCAGCTACTCGAGCTCGGGCTGATCGACGAGATCGACATCCACATCGTGCCGGTTCTGCTCGGCGACGGCATCCGGCTGTATCACAACCCCGGCGGCACACCGATCCGCCTCCACCGGCTCGACGACGCCGATCCAGCGTCGGCGGCCCGCGTACGCTACCGGCCAGCCCGGCCCGCCGAGCTTGCATCCTTACGCAGCTGTGTTCACGGGCAGCGGAGTCACGGGCGGCGTGTCGCGCTAGCTCCTAAGCTGGCGCTATGGATAGCCGGGCGTGGGACGAGCGCTACTCCGCCGACGGGTACACGTGGAAGACCGAGCCGAACCAGTTCGTGGCGGCCGAACTCGCGGACCTGCAGCCGGGCCGGGCCCTGGACCTGGCCGCGGGCGAGGGGCGCAATTCGGTCTGGCTCGCCGGGCGCGGGTGGCGCGTCACCGCGGTGGACTTCTCCCGGGTCGGTCTGACCAAGGGCCGCAAGCTCGCCGCCGAACGCGGGGTGGATGTGGACTGGGTCGTCGCCGACCTGCTTGACTACAGCCCCGCGGCAGGCGCCTTCGACCTCGTGCTGATCGCTTACCTGCAGCTTGAGGCACCGGCTCGGGCCCTGGTGCTCGGCCGCGCCGCCGCGGCGCTCGCACCGGGCGGAACCTTGTTCCTGGTCGGCCACGACCTAGCGAACCTGACCGAGGGCACTGGCGGACCGCAGGATCCGGCGGTCCTCTACACGGTCGAGGGTCTCCGCGCCGAACTAGCGGGCCTGACCGTACTACGCGCGCAACAAGTCCGCCGCATCGTGCCCAAGGACGGTAACAACGACACGGCAGTAGATACTCTTGTCGTATGTCGGCAGGACGCCACCGCGACGACGTAACCGGGCTCCGCGCCGGGATCAGCAAGGTACCCCAGGTCACCGCCTGGTTCTGGATCGTCAAGGTGCTGAGCACCGCGATGGGCGAGGCCATCTCGGACTTCCTGGTGCACCGGTTCAACCCGTATCTGGCGGTCTTCCTGGGCTTCGTCGCGTTCAGCATCGCGATCGTCGCGCAGTTCTCGGCCCGCCGGTACATCACGTGGCTGTACTGGACCACGGTCGCCATGGTCGCGATATTCGGCACGATGGTCGCCGACGCGATGCACGTCGGCCTGCACATCACGTACAAGGTCTCCGCGTCGTTGTTCATCGTCGCGGTCGCGGTGATCCTGGTCGCCTGGTACGCGACCGAGCACACGCTGTCGATCCACAGCATCACCACACCGCGCCGCGAGTTCTTTTACTGGGCGACCGTGGTGTCCACGTTCGCCCTGGGCACCGCGACCGGCGACCTGATGGCCACCACCTTCCACCTTGGCTATCTGACCTCAGGCCTTGCGTTCACCGCGCTGATCGTCATTCCGGCGGCGGCGTACCGGTTCGGCCTGAACGGGGTCGCGGCGTTCTGGACCGCGTACATCCTCACCCGCCCGATCGGCGCCTCGTTCGCCGACTACCTGGGCTTCCCGAAGGAGGCCGGCGGTGTCGCGATCGGACACGGTCCGGTGGCGCTGGTCACCTCGATTATCTTCGTGCTGCTCGTCGGGTACTTGGCGGCCACCCGAAAAGACACGCCGGCCCGAGAAGAGGCCAGCGACTACGCGGTACCGGTCTAGCCGCGCCTGATCCGGGCGGCGAACAGGTCGCGGAGGCTTACCACACCGCGGACCTCACGGCGCTCCACCACCGGCAGGTGACGGAACCCGTGCAGCAGCATGAGCTGTGCGGCGTCCTCGACCGTGGTGTCCGGCGACGCCGCTTCCGGATCCTTCGTCATCCACGCGGATACCGGCGTGGTGGCCAGCTCACCGCCGGACGCGGCGGCACGCAGCACGTCCCGCTCGGTCAGGATGCCGGCCAGGAACTTTCCCTGCATGACGAGCGCCGATCCAGCCTTCGCCCGAACCATCGCCGCGGCGGCGGAGGCCACCGAGTCATCGGGATCCACGCACACGACCTGGGCACGTATCAGGTCGCGCAGCACAGCCTTCTCAGCCACCTTCACCGACCTCATCAAGCTCGGGGTCGGAGTGCGGAGCGGACGGTCCGGACAGTTCCTCCGACAGCAACCGCCACAGCGAACCCGCCCAGGAGGACAGCTGCGGCCACCGCATCCAGAACAGCTGGAGCGTGGTCTCGTCGAACTCCATGTGCGCGCGCTCTGGGGAAATAGCGTCGGTGAAATCCTCGAACTGATGAACTAGTTGCAGAAACTGGTCGGCGTTAGCTTCCATACGGGTACCTCCGGGCCGGGGGAGCTAAGTGGGGAATCCATACCCAGCCGGACGGGATGACAACCCGCCGTTCGGCCAAAGCGGTTTTTAATGTGTTTCGTGTCCACCCATGGGTGGAGCCGCACAGTTCCACCTGGGGTCAAGCTCCGGGCCGACGCGGTTCCAGCCGGCTGCTCCGTAGCGTGTTTCTGGTAACCGGCCCGCTCAAGAAGGAACCGCAGATGATCTACCTCCTGATCCGCTGGATCAAGCGCCGCAAGCAGCGCTAGCCCGAACCGAGAACCCCGCCGGTCAGCACCGACGGGGTTCTGCGCAAAGCTCCGGGACGCCAAGAAGGCGAGGGACCGATCTGGCACGAAAGTGGCACGCGATCGAAAGCGAGCGTCGTAAATGTGCGGTGGAGCTAAGGGGACTCGAACCCCTGACCCCCTGCTTGCAAAGCAGGTGCTCTTCCAGCTGAGCTATAGCCCCGGAGCTTCGTGGGCTCTGAACTGGGGAAACTTCCGGTACGAGCCAACACATCCAGTGTAGCGGGTGCTCGCGCCGGCAACGTGCGAAGTGCACGTGTGCGACGTGCATAAGGCACCCCAGACTCGGCGCCGCGAACACTACCCCGCGGAGGCGAGGCGAGGTTAACGTTGCAGGCGTGGACGGCCGGGACGTGGCGGTGATCCGGGTGCTGGTTGCCGAGGACATGCGGATCCTCGCCGATACGCTCGCCGCGGTGATGAACCTGCAAGATGACATCGAAGTCGTCGCCCAGGTGGCCGACGGCACCGCGATCGTGCCGACGGCGCTGTCGTGCCATCCGGATGTCGCCATCCTCGACATCGGCCTGCCTGGGGTCGACGGGCTCACCGCCGCGGCGGAGTTGCGTCAGCGTTGCCCCGGCTGCAAAGTGCTCATCCTGACCGCACTCGGCAAGCCGGGCAACTTGCGCCAGGCGCTGGCGGCCGGGGTTGCGGGGTTCCTCCCCAAGGAGGCACCGGCGGGCGATCTTGTCGACGCGGTGCGCAAGGTCGTCGCTGGCAAGCGCGTGATCGACTCGCAGCTGGCCCTCGCCGCGCTGGAAGTCCCCGGTAACCCGCTGTCGGCCAGGGAAACTGAGGTGCTCCGCCGCTTCGGCGGCGGCGCTGGTCCGGCCGAGATAGCCGCCGAGATGTACCTCTCCTACGGCACCGTGCGCAACTACCTCGCCTCGGCGGTCACCAAGCTCGACGCTCGCAACCGGGTCGATGCCGTCCGCATCGCCGCCGAAGCCGGCTGGCTGTAGCCCGCGCTTACTTCAGCAGGCGGGACAGGCGCCGGTCGGCGAGCGGCTTGCCGCCCGTCTGGCAGGTCGGGCAGTACTGGAACGCGGAGTCGGCGAACGAGACCTCGCGGATCGTGTCACCGCAGACCGGGCACGCCTCGCCGGTGCGCCCGTGCACTCGCAAGCCGGTCTTCTTCTCGCCCTTAAGGTCCGCCGCGGCCAGGCCGGCGGAGCGCTCCACCGCGTCCCGCAGCGTCTCCACGATCGCGTCATAGAGCGTCTTGATTTCGTCCGGCGTCATGCTGGCCGCGATCTTGAACGGGGACATCTTGGCGACGTGCAGCACCTCGTCGGAGTAGGCGTTGCCGATGCCGCCGATGATGTGCTGGTCGCGGAGCACGCCCTTGATCTGAGTCCGCCGTCCGGCCAGCAGCCCGGCCAGGGTGTCGAGCGTGAAGTCGGCAGCCAGCGGGTCCGGGCCGAGCGTCGCGACCCCTGGCACGTCGGCGGGGTCACGGACCAGGTAGACGGCGAGCCGCTTGCGGGTACCCGCCTCGGTCAGGTCGAATCCGGAGCCGTCGTCCAGCGTCAGGCGGAACATCAGCGGGCTTTTGCCCGGCTTCGGCGGCTTGTCCGGCAGCTCGTCCCGCCAGCGGAGCCAGCCGGCCCGAGCCAGATGCATGACGAGGTGCAGCTCCGCGGTACCGCCCACCAGGCCGCATGAGATGTCGAGAAACTTGCCGTGCCTGCCGACCGAGAGGATCACCTGTCCGGACAGCGCGCTCAGCGGCGGATCGAAGGTCTTGAGGACGGAAATGGACGCGGCGTCAGCACGCGCGATGGCGTGCCCTGCGGCGCGCTCGCGCAAGAACGCGGCCAGTGCCGCTACTTCCGGCAGTTCCGGCATGTTTCATAGTGTGCCACGTGCCATGACGTCCCCGGACGCCACCAGGGCAGGCAGCTCGGCCATGTCCTCGAGCAGATGCGTCGCGCCCGCCCGGCGGAGCCTGGCCGCATCGTGCACGCCGGACAGCATCCCGACGATCATCCCGGCGCCCGCGCGCTGCGCGGCGAGGACACCGCTCTCGCTCGCGGTGGCCACGGCCATCGCCCGGACGTCGTCGCAGGCCAGCCGAAGCAGCGCGGTGAGCAGCAGATCGGGATAAGGGAACCCGCGGCCCACGTCTTCCGCGCCCAGGATCAGGTCGGCCCGCTGCCACCACCCCAGGCGTTCCAGGACGAGGCTCAGCGCGGGCCGGGAAAGACTGGCGATGAGGCAGACCTTGGTACCGCCGGCGGCCAGTTTGGTGAGCCCGTCCTCCGCTCCCGGCATCGGCCCGACACCGAACCGGTCCACCGCGGCCACGAACGAGCGCTCGAAGGCGAGGCTCGCCGCCTGTGCCCGGATCGGCTCCTCAGGGAACAGCGTGTACAGGATGTCGGCGGGCGGCCAGCCACGGGCACGGTCAAACTGCACCATCGACCGCACGTACGCCTTGGTCCCGGTCACCACGCCCTGCGTCGCGATCGCCTCAACGAATGCGCGCTCAAGCACGCTGCCGTCGAGCGCCGCGGCGCCAATCAGGTCACAACAGACAAGCGATACGGGGGGAGTATCGCGCACCGGGCTCGCCTTCTCAGTCCTGGTCGATGGCGGTGGCCTCGGTCCACAGGTCAAGCTCGGCACGGTCGGACTGAACCTTGCGCCAGACCGCGAACGCACCGATTCCGAGCAGCACGAGTACCAGCAGTTTCTTCACGGCGAGGGTCCTCCACCTCGTTCGATCTCTGCATCGGCCCGCGATCAGCCGTACAGGGCAGCTTAGCAAGGCCGCGGGGTCAGTACGCGCACCACGACGGAGGGGTTGCCGCGCTCGTCGCACCCGGCCCCGGCCGGGCACGGCTTGAGCAGGCCGAAGGCTTGACGAGCAGCCTCTTCTCCGCCAGGCAATTCCACCTTCCGGCACACGAAGTCGAGCTGGCACGAAGACCCGCGGTTGCTCTCGTGTCAATAAGGGGCCTCGTGGCGGAGGGTGCCAGATGTAAGCGTTCCGGAACAACGTGCGCTCACGGCTCGAACCCTGGACATACCGGCATATCCGGGGTCAGCGGCAGGCTCGATGGGCCTCGGTTAACGTGGCGGATTTCCCCTTCGTGGTAACGCGGCCCTCGCGCACGGGGGTCAATCCTCCACGAAGGGGCAATCTTCCACGTTGCCGGCGGGACTGCCGGTGCGTGCCTATCCCGGTAGCCGCACATTCACTCCAGCCACAGACGGCGCGCGGCCCGGCCCGGCGGCATGCCAGCGACCGGCACGGCAAGCGCGCAATTCGCCAGCAGGGTCCGATCCGGGGGTAGGTGTCCGCAATAATTTCCGAGCGCTGCGCCGAGCCCAGGCAGACCGCTGAACGGCAAGGCCATGCAAGGACAATCCAGGATATTGCAGGCAGCCAGCACAGCAGCCGACCCCGGCGAACACACTGGTGGGGCTACGTGGACTTGAACCACGGACCTCTTCCTTATCAGGGAAGCGCTCTAACCGAGCTGAGCTATAGCCCCGGGTGAACCGCGCTGACCTGCACGGTAACCGGCAGGGTTCATCGTAGCGCATCCGGGTGCGTGGTTACGCTGCGGTGGCTCACCTCATACTCTCCAGATTGTTACCGCTTCTGCGTAGAACCGCAGAACTTCCGGAGAGACAGGAGAGGCCAGATGGAGCTGGGCATCCAGCAGCGCGCCGACGTCAGCCGGGCACGCGAGACGCTGAAAGAGTCGAAGAACACCGTCCACGGCAGCCACGCGGCGGTCCTCACGATATGGGCAAAACTCGAGCTCTCCTGCGAGCGGCTCCTTGACGTCGTCGACGAGCTCACCGACGGCACCCGTACCGAGCCCGGGCCGCGTGACCTGCTCGCCATCGCGCAGGGCCAGGTCGCCGAGCTGGCCCGGACCATCGCCGGGATCGAGGCGGCCGGCGTGCAGGCATGGAAGGGGCAGGCCCGTGCGTGAGGCCGACGAGGACCTGTGGCACCTCTACGAGCTGGACATGAGGCAGCGCCGCCTGTCGGCCAACACGATCGCCAACTACCGGCACACGATCGCGCTGCTGTCGGCCGCGCTGCCCGAGCCCGGCCTGGCCGCCGCGACCAGCGCGCAGGTATCGGCGTGGCTGGCCTCGTTCGCCCCGGACGGGACGAGCGCGCAGTCCGCGGCCAGCCACGCCAGCTACTTCCGCCGCGCCCGCACGTTCTTCGCCTGGGCCCAGAAGATGGAGCTGACCGACGCATCGCCCATGGCGAAGATGGACACCGTCCGCGAGGACAGCCCGGAGATCCCGGTGCCCGACGTCGCCGACATCGTCAAGGTCCTCGCCGCGTGCCAGGGCAGGGACTTCCGGGCGCGGCGCGACCTGGCCATGATGCGGGTCATGCTGGAGACCGGGACGCCGCGCGCCGCCGCGATCGCCGGCCTGCTCAAGGACCAGGTCGACATGCGCCGCGACCAGATCACCGTGATGGACAAGGGCCGCAGGGAGCGCACCGTCCCGTTCGGCGCCAGGACCGCTCACGCCCTCACCCTGTACCTGCGCCTCCGGGCCCAGCACCCGAAGGCCGGCAAGCTGCCGCAGCTGTTCCTCGGCAAGCGCGGCGCCATGACCCGCGACGGGGTGTACCAGGTGATCGAGGCCCGCTGCGAGCAGGCCGGCGTCCCGGTGATCTCGCCGCACAAATGGCGGCACTTCACCGCCGACGCCTGGTTCGCCGCCGGCGGCTCCGAAGGCGACGCCATGGCCCTGTTCGGCTGGTCGACCCCGGCCATGGCGCACCGGTACGCCAGGTCGGCCGCCGCCAGGCGCGCCCAGGCGCACGCCCGCGAAGCCGCCCTGGCTGACCGGGTCTAGGCGGTAACGGCTCGATGACGACCTCGGCCCGCGACGCGTCGAACAGCTCCTCGCCGCGTCCGGGCCGGTCCACGCTCAGCACCGGCACCCCCTCCGGCACCCCCACCTTCCGCCGCTCAGCCGGCGTCGGCATCCTCGCCGTCACCTTGTCACCCCTCCCGACCTTCACCGTGATCCTGGGCGGCACGCTCGCGACGAACGTTCCCGCCCCACGCCGCGTCTCCACTAGCCCCTCCTCACGCAGCATCCGCAACGCAGACCGCGCAGTGTCCTGCGAGATGTCGTACAGCGACATAAGCGCGTTCTCACCCAGAACGCTATCCCCGCGGCGCTTTGTCATGATCTGCTGCCGGAGCAGTGCGGCGACCTGGACGTAGACAGGTATCCGGCCGCCCGGGTCCAGGTCAGACGGGTTGGGCACCCCGCCGTCACCGGTGTCAGTCATGGCCCAGAGGGTATATCAGATCGTTACCCTCTGTGCTTCTCCGCAACTGCGCAGAAGCACCGCAGTGCCTGTAACCTGAGCACTGCGCTGCCCGGGCCGATCAGCCCGCGAGCATATGGCCGGAGGTCTATCCCACCCCCGATGGCCTCCCGGTCCTCTCCCAGCGGGCCGGTCCCCGGGCAGCGCCGCCGGCCCGGGTCAAGGGACAGCCCGGGCCGGCGACAGCCCACATCACCCCGGACGGGAGGCACCCGTGAGCCGAGAATGGGCCGGCGACCTGGCCCGCGCCCCTGGCCCGCGCTCCGCCAGGCACCGGCACTGCTGCCCCAGCCTGGCGCGGCGCGCCGCCAGCGCCATCACCCGGGCATCGGCCCGCGCCGCCGCCACGCTGCTGCGGCCCGCCCACGCCCTGTACACGAAACTGGAGGTCATCGCATGGCCGAGATAACCGCCGAGACCAGCGCCCCGCCCGCCGTGCCCTGGCACGCCGCGATCGGCGCCCGTGACGCCTGCAACGCGGTCGCGCGGATCCTGCGCCGCGAGCCGCTGCCCGCCGCCGAGCATTACGACCAGGACCGCGCCGAGAGCGGCTCGGTGTTCCTGGCCCAGCTGCTCTACGCCGTCCGGCTCGCCAACGGCCTGGACCCGCGCAGCACCCTGCCGGCCGCCGGCGGCCGCGGCGCCGACCTCGCCCGCCAGTTCGTGCTCGGCGAGGTCGTCCAGGTCTGCTGCCCCTATTGCGGGATCCTGATGATGCAGGCCGTCGCGCACCTGATCGCCGACCAGATGGAGCGGATGCACGCCGGCAGCGCCGCCGCCGCGTGGCAGGGCCACCGCGGCCATCGGCATGGCCGAGCCGGAGGCCTCCTGATGCCCGCAGTGGCAGAACCGGAGTACGACCCGGCCGACACGGAGTACGTCAGGAGCCTCATCGAAGCCGAGGAATCCGGGGAAGGGCAGGCGCTGCTGGTCGCCGGCCCCTACACCACGTTCCTGCTGATGGGCGCGCTGCAGCTCGTCCTGAGGCATCCCGATATCGGCCCCCAAGTCAAGGAGC
>DASRFJ010000333.1:0-22660 GCA_035651595.1 Streptosporangiaceae bacterium
GGCGTTGCGCGGCGGCCAGCAGTTCCCGCCAAGCATCCCGGTGCTAGGTCACTAGTCTCTAGTCAGCGCAGTGACCTAGCTCCCCCGCCTGAAGGGAGCCGTCATGACCGCCACCGCGACCCGCCGCGCCGCCCGGCGCCAGCCTGGCCGCCCGCTGAAGAGCCCGCTCGCCGTCCCCAGCGGGAACCCGGCATCACGCGCAGAGCCGGGAACGCCGCTGGCGGCGTGGACAACCCTGAGCTGCCGCCGCGCACCCTGTAGCTCACTGAATTCACCGACCACCTGCGCATCACCAATAGCCCCAAGACCGGCCGCCCGTACGAGGACACCACGATCAACACGTATGTGTATCCCGCCAAGGCCCTCGATGCGCGGATGACACAGCGGACATCGGTGGCGACTTCACCGCGGTCGATACCCGGATGCTGAACCGCTACTTCCGCGATTGCTACCAAAGGCGCGGCCAGGGCATCCACCGCCAACGGCGCCCTCGTCGAACTGTGGACCTGCAACGGCAGCAGCAACCAGCAATGGATCCTCGGCTGACACCCCATCCGGGATATAGACGCGTCCCGGAGAACGATCTGCACGGTGTGCGGGCCAGCTGGCGGCCAGTCTCGCACACAGTGCCAGCGAGCGGCCGCCGGCCGCTACCCGGGTAACGCCCGCTCACGCCGTCGGCTGGTGGGCAGTTCTCCGGTAGCGGCGTCGCTGACGGCGGGCTTGCCTGGAGTTGAAAGCGTTCAGGCAGCCCGGTGAAAGGCAGCTGACGTAGCCAGCCGCTACGTTGCGCTGGGCTGATCCGGCCCGGAAGTTCAGGCTGTCTTGGAGGAAAGACCTCATGGGCGTTTTCGGTGGTGGCCTGCTGGGTCACCGTGTGGTTGCGCGGGCGGCGGCAGTTGCCGTCGCAGTGGCCTGCCTGGCGGGTTTCGCGGTGGGTTGGGCGGGGCCCGGCGAGGCGGCATCGTGCCTGCCGTCCGGCACCGACGCGGATATCGCTGCGGCGCTGACCGGTACCGGCGCTCAGGCTGTGCTGTGCCCGGGCGCCGTGTTCACTGTTGCTCACACGGTCAGGTTCACCGCACCTGGCCAGGAGATTTACACCCAAGGTCTGCCTGACGACGCTAGCCGAGCCGTCTTGCGTATCACCAGCAGCGATCTCACGACGGCCGTCAGCGGCCTCGATCAGCCGGATTCGGCGGTAAAAAGCATCCAGGTCGATGGGAACATGCCCGCGCTCGGCCAGCTGAGCGGAGGCGCACTGGTGGAGATGGGCGGCTCCGGCACTGGCCAGGTCGTTCAGGACATTGCCGCCTATAACACCAGAAGCTGGTCAACGCTGCATTTGTTCGAGGGAGTGGTCAGCGGCAACGTACCGCAGTGCCAGGGAGCGCAGATCCTCGACAACACGATCGGGCCGGCCGGGACCGCCTCGCCCGCCGGCAACCTGGCGGACGGGATCTCACTGGGATGCGGTCACAGCCTGGTCCAGGGCAACACAGTCACCGACGCGACCGACGGCGCGATCGTCGTCTTCGGCGCGCCAGGTTCCACCATCAAGGGCAACACGATCGTCGCGGACTCACAGCGGCTGCTTGGCGGGATCAACATGGTTGACTACGCGCCCGTGAACGGCAACTACAGCGGCACGACCGTCACCGGCAACGTCATTGACGGCAAGGGTGCCTACATCGAGGTCGGCATCGGCATGGGGCCGCAGATCTGGGGCTGCGGCCAAGGCTGGCAGGGCACCAACTACGGCGGTGCCGTGACCGGCAACCTGGTGGAAGGCGAGAACGTCGGATACGGCTATGCCGTCAACGGCGTGACGGACTGGACCATTACCGCAAACACAGACACGGCCCGGCATGTCGGCGTCGTGTCCCAAGGCTGCGGCACCACTCCGGCCCAGCCGGCTGCCTTCCTGGTGCAGTCGGCGACATCAAGCACCTTGCAGCCCGGCTTTGCCAGCGGCAATCTCGACGGTGTCGTCGGCGTGTCAGAGCCTGACATCCTCAGCGTCGGCCAGCCGCCAGCCGACTGCACATTCCTGGAGTCCGGGCAGGCGCTCTATCCGGACCAGTCCCTCGCCTCGTGCGACGGGCGGTTCCACCTGATCTTGCAGCTTGACGGCAATCTCGTCCTCTATCAGGGCGCCAGCCCGCTGTGGGCGACCGCCACCAACGGCACCGGCCGCGCCGTCGCCATCATGCAAGACGACGGCAACTTCGTCATCTACGACGCGACGGGACATGCGGTCTGGGCGACCGGCACAGCCGGCCATCCAGGCGCCTATGCCGCCGCGCAGGACGACGGGAACTTCGTCATCTACGAAGGTGGCGGGCACCCGCTGTGGGCCACCGGCACCGGCGGCCGGTGAGTGCGCCGCCGTTTCACGTCGGCGGATGAGGGTGGCGCGAAATGAATGTGTCCTGAAAGCGGCGCCGGTAACCATGAGGTCGTACAAGGGTGTTCCGCATTCGAATGAATGCATGACCGAGAGGAACTACGAGCATGCAGCATTCCCGTCGTCGCCCCAGCCTCCTGCTGGCCGGCGTTCTGGCCGCCGGAGCCATTCTGGCTGGGCTTGCCGTCGGCCAGCCTCAGGCCTCGGCTGCCCCGGCCGGCCGCCCGGCCGCACCTGGCCAGGCGGTGCATGTCCTGGCCAGCGGCACCAGATCGCCGCACATGATCTATCCGTCGGGCTACGTCCGGGAAAGGGTGGCCGGCCCCGACGGAGCCAGCGCAATCGAAAGCATCCCCATATTCCACGTTACTTCCGCTGGCGTCCTCAACGGCATTCACGCCTGCCGGGCGCTGAACAATGACACGATCAACCAGGGCGTGATGTGCGCGGACCTCTTCGCCGAACCCGATGGCAGCAATATCGGAGTCGAGGTCGCCCCGTTTGTCGAGGGCATGTGCCAGAACCTGGCTAACCCGAGCTTCTTCCCCGAGTGCGCGCAAATTACCATGACCTTCAGCGTAAACACGCCGCTCTTCCATGACGCCGGCGGCGCGTTCGAGGAGCAGTGCGCGCGGCACTTCAACGACCCCTGCAGCACGCCGCGCGAATTCTTCGAAGGCGAGAACTTCCCCATACCAGGTGAGTGCAACTCGCAGCCAGGAGGCAAGAACGAGGTCTGGACCGTGATCAAGGGCGGCTCCGCCATCGAGCTCCCCGGAAGCGGCGTTTTCTCGGCCACCGCCACAGACTTTGCCTCTCAGCACGCAATAGTCTGCGGCGCTCTCTGACCCGCCATGCGCGACCCAAGAGTGCAGCATTCCCGCGGCCTGCTGGCGGGCGCTCTGGCCACCGGAGTAATCCTGGCCGGAGTCGTGACCGGGTCGGCCCAAGCCTCGACGGGGCCTGTCGGCCACCCGTCCGCTGGCGGCCAGGCGGCAGCAGCTTCCCGCGATGCGCGAACATCGCCATGACCTTCAGCGTGAACACGGCGACATTCCACAATGCCGGCGGCACGTTCTTCGACGAGTGCGGGCACAACGGCTTGCTTTGCGTAACGCCGCGGCAAAAAGCTGACGGTGAGCTCTTCGACATACCCGGTAACTGTGACATGAATGCGGGCGGCCCGAACGAGGTCTGGACCGTGATCTTCGGCGGCTCCGCTATAGAGCTCCCCGTATCCGCCGTCACCACAACCCTAGGCAACAATTTCGGCTCCCAGCACGCGATAATCTGCGGCGCTCTCTCCTGATCCGCTGTCGTGGGGGTTCCCAGCGGGAGTCCCCCACGCGGCTGTCTGTGCCTGAGAACGAACCATTTATTGGAGGCGCATCCAAAGCATGAGGCTTCAGTGGGCGTTGTCTTTCATCGCGGCGGCAGGGACTCTGACAGGCATCGTTGTCGCCGCACCACGAGCCGCCGCGCAGTCCTATCCGTCGACGCTGTGTGACAAGTACTGCGACGCGCGGGACCCGGCACTGGCCGCCGGGGACCGGATCGCGGCCACCAGCGTGGCCGGCGGGCGACGGCTGGCGCTGCATTTCGACGACGCCGACAATATGGCCTGGGCGTCGATCGACGGGGGCATGCCGGGTGACCAGGCGTGGCTGGACCGGTCCTTCGACGGCGGTTACGACTGGTCACCCTACGGCTCCAAGCTCGGGGCGACCACGGTCCCGAGCGGCAACGCCGGCTGGCGCACCCTGATGTACAACCTGGATCAGTGGAGCAGCAGCAACCCGCTGGAAGGCGTGGTGCGGGCCTGCGGCCAGACAGGCGGCACCGTATCGTGCACCCCGTGGGCCCGGACCACCTGGAACGCAGCGGACAACCAGCGGGCGGCGGCTACCGCCCTCATGGAGTCCTACGACCTGGGTACCGGGCTGTTCGACCACAATACGGTCAGCAGCACCGGTTACGGCTGGTGGAACTCGGCGAACGACCTGACCGCGCTCATCGACAGCATCCGGGTCACGGGGATGGGCAGCTATCAGCCTGTGATCGGCTGGACATACTCGGCGAACAAACCCGCCGGCGTGGCCGGCGACACATACGGCGACTTCAAGAACAACTTCATCGACGACACCGGATGGTGGGCGATGACATGGATCGACGCCTACGACCTCACCCGGGACAGCGTCTACCTCACTACCGCCGAAGATGACGCTGACTACATGAACAGCTACTGGGATTCCACCTGCGGCGGCGGCGTGTGGTGGTCAACCGCCAGAACGTACAAGAACGCCATCGCCAACGAGCTATACCTCTACGTCAACGCGGCGCTGCACAACCGGATTGCCGGCGATACGACATACCTGGACCGGGCCGAGGCCGAACAGAACTGGTTCACCAAAAGCGGGATGATCAACAGCTCGAACCTCATCAACGACGGGCTGACTAACCAGCCGGGCGGGGCCTGCGCCAACAACGGCGGGTACACCTGGACCTACAACCAGGGCGTGATCCTGGCGGGACTGACCGAGCTGTCCCGGGCGACGAACGACAATTCTTACCTGGCGCAGGCCGCAACGCTTGCCGATGCCTCGACCGGATCCAGTCAGCTCAACCCGGTGTCGGCCACTGCTCCTGATGGCGAGCTAGCCGACCCAGCCTCTGGCGTCACCAGCGGCGACGCACCGACGTTCAAAGGTGCGTACATCCGCGGCCTGACCGAGCTTAACGGCGCCACCGGCAAGTACGGCTGCTATCTGGCCCGGCAATCGGCCGTCGCCTACCTCCACGATCGCAACCCGGCGGACCAGTACGGCTACGCGTGGGCGGGTCCGTGGTCGAGCACCGCACAGGACGGACCGGACCAGCCGACATCCGCACAGCAGGGCAGCGCGCTGTTCCTGGCGAATGCAGGCCCGGCATTCACCTCGCCGTCCGACCCCGCAGTCCAGACCGCGCTAACCTGCTGACAGCCGCCGCTACGGCTGCGGTCACAGTGACGGCCACGAACTCGCCGCAGACTCGCTGTCGGTCTGCTGCCGCCCGGCTTCCGTAGACGTCGGGCGGATCCCGGGCGTCCCGCGGCGGGTGACGTGCCCGGTTATCCTGACCTGGTGCATTTCGGTGTGCTCGGGGCGGTGGCGGCCTGGACCCGGGACGGCAGGAAAGTCGAGGTTCGCGAGTCAAAGGTCCGTGCTCTGCTGGCGGTCCTGCTGGTAAACCCGGGGCGACCAGTGCCGGCCGGCCAGCTTATCGATGACCTGTGGGGAGCGGACCTGCCCGTCCATCCCGCCGGTGCCCTCCAGGGGAAGGTCAGCAGGCTGCGGCAGGCGCTTGACGCCGGCGAGCCGGGCAGCGGCGCGCTGATCGCGTTCCGGTCGTCGGGGTACCTGCTTCAGGTCGGCGATGACGCGCTGGACGAGCGCCGGTTCGCGGCTCTGGTGGAGCGCGCGGGCGCGGCCAGTGATCTGCGCGACCGGGCCGCGCTGCTGGCGGAGGCGCTGGGATTGTGGCGGGGTCCGGCGCTGGCGGACTGCGCCGATATGCTATTCGCCCAGCCGGTGATCGCGCGGCTAGAGGAGCAGCGGCTGACCGCGCTGGAAGAGCAGGCCGAAGCCCGGCTGGCGCTGGGCGAGCACATCCTGCTGGCCGGCGAGCTCGACGAGCTTGTCGCCCGTCACCCGCTGCGGGAGCGGCTGCGCGGCGCGCACATGATTGCCCTCTACCGGTCCGGCCGGCAGGCCGAGGCGGTGCGGACCTATAACGAGCTGCGCGGCAAGCTGGCCGAGGATCTCGGCCTGGATCCCGGGCCGAGCCTTGCCGCGCTGTATCAGGCCATGCTGGAGCAATCCCCGGCCCTGCAGGCGGTACCGGCCCCGCCTACCCTGGCGACCCGCCCGCGGACCAACCTTCCCGCCATGCTCACGGACCTGGTCGGCCGAGCCCCGGCGGTCGCCGAGCTGCGCGGCCTGCTGACCGAACGGCGGCTGGTGACCCTCACCGGGCCCGGCGGCGTGGGCAAGACGCGGCTGGCCATCGAGACCGCGGCTCAGTCGGCGGCTGCCTTCCCCGACGGCACTTGGCTGGTCGAGATGGCCGGCCCCTCGCCCGTCACGGCACTCAGTCCTGCGGATGAGGTCATGTCGGTCATTGGCATTCGGAACGACAGCTCTGCTTCGGCCGCCGACCTGCTACGGGACGCG
Organism: Streptosporangiaceae bacterium; assembly: GCA_035651595.1. Classification (GTDB taxonomy): domain Bacteria; phylum Actinomycetota; class Actinomycetes; order Streptosporangiales; family Streptosporangiaceae; genus JAFARZ01. Next base: position 6,619 of record DASRFJ010000333.1, read on the forward strand.
TTGCGCGACAGCCGTTCGCTGCTGGTCCTGGACAACTGCGAGCATCTGATCGGCGAAGTCGCCACGCTGGCCGCACGGCTGCTCCAGTCCGCTCCCGAACTGCGCGTCATGGTGACCAGCAGAGAACCGCTGATGATCGCCGGTGAAGTTGTCTGGGCGGTACCTCCGCTGGACCTGCCCGACCCCGGCACCGAGCACGAGCCCGCAGCCCTGGCTCGCTTCGGTGCCGTCCGGCTGTTTACCATGCGCGCCGAGGCGTCCGCCCCGGGTTTCCGGCTGGATGACGCCAACGCCCAGGCTGTCGCTGGGCTTTGCCGTCGGCTCGACGGGATCCCACTGGCGCTGGAACTCGCGGCGACCCGGGTCAGGACGCTTGGCGTCCACGAGCTCCTCGCCCGGCTCGACGACCGGTTCCGGCTGCTAGCGACCGGGCACCGGGACGCCCCACCGCGCCAGCAGACGCTGTGGGGCGTCATCGACTGGAGCTGGGAACTGCTCACCGAGCCGGAGCGGATCGTCCTGCGGCGACTGGCGGTGATGGCGGACGGCTGCGACCTGCCGGCCGCCGAAGCTATCTGCGGTGATCATGAACTAGACGTCCCTGCCTTGCTATCCCGGCTGGTGGACCGCTCCCTCGTCGTGGTCGCCGAGCAGCCGGACGGTCCGCGCTACCGGTTGCTGGAAAGCGTCGCCGCCTACAGCCTGCACCGCCTGCGGGAGGCAGGCGAGCACCGTCGAGTGCTGCGGCGGCACCGCCAGTTCTACGGCGATCTCGCCGAACGCGCGGCGACACGCCTGCGCGGATACGACCAGCGGTCCTGGCTCAGGTGCCTGGACGCTGAGGCGGCCAACCTGCACGCCGCGCTCGGTTCCGCGACCTCTGACGGTGACCCCGCCGCGCTCCGGATGGCCAACGCCCTGGCCTGGTACTGGCTGCTCAGCGGCCGGCTGGCGCAGGCCCGGCGAACGCTGGCGGAGGCGCTTGCCCTCCGCGGCGGATCAGCCTCCGAGCGAGCCACTGCCGTCGCGTGGCATAGCGGTTTCGCGACCCTCGCCGGGGATCGCAACGCCGCCCCGCCGCTCAATGAGATCGACGACCCTGACACACGAGCCCTGCTGCGCTGGTTTCATGCCTTCGTCGCGTCGGATTTCGGCGACCCCTCGGTGGCCGAGGCCATGCTTGACGACGCGGTCGCGAGCTTCCGGGCGGCCAGCGACCAGTGGGGTATAGCGGCGGCCTTGAGCACACGCGCCAAGCTCGCGATGATCCGCGGCGACAATGCCGCCACCCAGCGGCTCGCCCAGCAGAGCCTGACGATGTTCCGCGAGCTCGGTGACCGCTGGGGACAACTGCAAGCCATCGAATGGCTCGGCGCCGCGGTAGCACCCGTCGACCGCGAGCAGGCAGAACGGCTGCATCGCGACGGCTTGCGGATGGCAGAGGAGCTCGGCCTGTGGCCGCAGGCGGCCGATGCCCTGTCCTGGCTGGGCTGGAGCGCGCTACGCGCCGGTGACCTTGGCCAGGCGCGGGAACTTCTCCGCCGCGGCATGCGGCTCGCGGCCGAGCAGAGCTACCAGCCGGGGCAGGTTTTCGCCGAGCTCGGGCTCGGCCAGACCGCGCGCCAGGACGGCAAGCTCGACAGCGCCGAGGCTCACCTGCGCAACGTGCTGCGGGCAAGCCGGCGTACCGGGTCCGCGCCGGACGTGGCTCGCATCGCCGCGCTGTCCGAACTCGGCTTCATCGACGAGCAGCGCGGCGAGCCGGCGACCGCCCGCGCATATCATCTGCGATCCCTCACCGCGGCGACCAGACTCGGCGACCCTCAGTCTGTGGCCCAGGCACTCACCGGCCTGGCCGGCGTGCATGCGCTCCTCGGCCAGGCCGCCCGCGCCGCCCAGTTGCTCGGGGCGGCGCAGGCCGCCGGGCGGCCGGCCGGAGCATCCGATGACAACCCGGACGCCCACCGCATCACCAACGCGGCACGTCAGACGCTGGGCAAGGCCGCCTTCGACGACGAGTTCGAGAAAGGCCGCCACCTGAAGCCAGCGGAAGCCGCGACCCTTCCCGTCCAGTTGCCGTTACGGCCGGGATCCTCAGTCGATGACGACGCCGCCCGTGAGGTTGATCTCGGTCGCGGTCATCGTGGCGGCCCAGTCCGAGGCGGCGAACACAGCGGCGTTGGCGACCTCCTGATAGCTGGGACGACGACCGATAAGCGTGCCGTCGGCGGGCTCGTCGCGATCGCCAGGCGTGGCAACCCCCGGGCCAGCCCCCGGATCGGGTGATCCTGGGGACAGCAGCCAGGCGACCCGGATGCCGCGAGGCCCGAGCTCAGCCGCGAGTTGCCTGCACAGCCCGGCCAGCGCGGACCAGGCGACGTGAGAGCCGCCGAGCCGCGGGATGGCTTCACGCCCGCCGCCCATGGCCAGTATCACGCCACCGCGTCCGAGCATGTGCCGCGCGGTCACGGTGGCGATGGTGAAGTGGGCGGTGATGGCCTTGCTGACCGGGCGGGCAAAGTCGCCGAGGTCCATGTCGAGCAACGGAATGCCTTGCAGATCGTCGTTGGCGGTGGCGTTGAAGGCGATGTCAATGCCCCCGCTCGCGGCGGCGACCTCGGCCGCGTGGACCCGCATGGCAGCCATGTCGGTGACATCCACCACAGCGGTCTGGGCGGCGCCGCCAGCGTCCCGGATCTGGTCCGCGACCTTGGCCAGGGTGTGCTGGGTCCGTCCCGCGAGCACGACTCGTGCCCCCTCGCGCGCGAACGCGTCTGCCACCGCCGCCCCGACCTGCCCCGCCGCGCCGTAGACGATCGCGGTCTTGTCCTGTAGCAGCATCAGTGTTCATTCCCCTTCTCTGGTTGTGAGCTAGACCTCATCGGCGGGAGCCACCCGCCGCAAGCGCGCCACGGCAACCACGGCCAGGGCCACCACGATGACCGTGCTGACGCCGGCCACGACGTCCACTCCGGTCGTGAAAGCCGAGCGAGCGGATACCAGGACGGCGCCCGCGGTCTGCGCGTGCAGCCGTCCCGCGGTCGTGGTGGCATCGCCCAGGGTGGCGCCGATGGCCCGCGCCGACGGACCGGAGATCCCCGGCGGAATGTGTCCCATCACGCGGTAGTGGTAGATGGCGGTGCCGACGCTGCCCAAGATGGCGATGCCGAGGGCACCGCCGAATTCGGTGCTGGCCTCGGACAGCCCGGAGGCCGCGCCCGCCAGTTTCGGCGGGGCCGACCCGAGGACCAGGCCGACCACCAGGTTGGTCACCGGCGCAAGCCCCAGCCCGAACACCGCAGAGCCGGTCACCACGGCAGCCAGCCCGAGCGCGGATGTCTGGGTAAGCAGCCCGAACCCGGTGGCGGCGACCGCCAGGCCAGCGGCCATCGCGAAAGCCGGATGCAGCCGCCGCGTGGACAACGGGGTCAGCAGCGATCCCCCGATCAGCCCGCCCATCGTCGGCAGCATCCACAGGCCCGCCCGCAGCGTCGACATGCCGAGCACCAGTTGCAGGTACTGCGAGGTCAGCAGCAGCATGCCGAGGATCACGAAATAGGTCAGCGTGTTGATCCCCAGCGCCGCGCTGAACCCCGGCTCGCGAAACAGCCGCGGGTCGATGAGCGGATCGGCCAGCGTCCGCTGCCGTCGCACGAACACCCAGCCAACCAGCAGGCCGGCCGCGACGGTCCCGGCCGGGACCAGGAGCGAGCCCCCCGCGGCGATCTCCGTCAGACCGTAGACGACCGGCAATATGGCGGCCAGCGACAGGCCCACGCTGAGGAAATCCGGCCGCCCCGCAGTGGTGTCGCGATATTCCGGCAGCAGGACCGGGCCGGTTGCCAGCAGGAGGACCATCACCGGGACCGCGAGCAGGAAGACCGAGCCCCACCAGAAAGACTGCAGCATCGCCCCGCCGATCAGCGGCCCGACGGCGCCGCCCAGCGGCAGGCTGACCGACCAGACGGCGATGGCCAGGGTGCGCTGCCGCTCATCCCGGAACATGCTGCTGATCAGCGACAGTGTGGACGGCATCAGCGTCGCCCCGGCGATACCGAGTACCGCGCGCGCCCCGACCAGCATCCCGGCGTTCGGAGAATAGGCCGCCGCGACCGACGCGAGGCCGAAGCCGGCCGCGCCGATCATCAGCAGTCGCCGGCGGCCGAGGCGGTCGCCCAGGGTTCCCATCGTGACGAGGAAACCGGCCAGCATGAAGCCGTAGATGTCCACGATCCACAGCAACCCGCTCGCGGAGGGCATCAACTGACGGCTGATCTCCGGCACAGCGAGGTTCAGCACGCTGAAATCCAGGGCAATGACGAACGCGGGCAGTGCGAGCACGCTCAGCCCGACCCACTCTCGCGTGCCCGCCCGCGTCCCTGCCATCGACATCCCCTTGCGCTGCGCGATACCTGCCGTGCTCAGGTCATCGTGCGGCAAGCCGCTGTCGGTTAGCTGTCGGTCGGCCGCCGCTCCTCCGGCACCGGCGGCCCGGACCGGACTACGGGTTGAACCCGTTGATGGCCGCTTCGATCATGCGCGCCACCGGGCTCATGTTGGCGAACGAGGTAGCGCCCTTCAGGTTCTGCCAGACGACGACGAAGTCGCGGTCGTTTGCCGGGTCGTGGGCCGTCAGCCCCTCGGACACGACCTGCTCGATGACCCCCGCGGCGTTCGGGGCGAGCGGGCCGACGCCGACCTTCGTGCGTGTTGCGTCGATGCCGGTGCTGCTGGGCCAGATCGGCGGTGTGGTCGAGTCGAACCACGCTCCGGCCTGGGCGAGCAGCGCGAGCATGGCGTCGCTGTTGTCGACGGTCACCAGGATCTCGTCCGACATCAGCGTGTAGAGCCTGGCCATGTCCACGGCGGTTGTTGCCTGGGCGGATGTCCCGTCGTTGACCGCCGGGACCCGGACGGCCGGCCACTGGGTTCCATTCGAGTAGTCGCCGGCCAGCCAGATGCCGCGCTGGCTCGAGCTGTCGAAGAACCCGTCATCGGCCAGCCGCGCGTTGATCAGCCCGTAGCCGAGAGCGTGTATGCATTGCAGCGCGGCGGCGTCACTGCTCACGACGATCATGTCGCTCATGAGCTGGGCGTAATTCGCCGTGAAATCCACGCCCACGGGTATCCCGGACGCGTCCAGCTGAGGGTCGATTATCTGCTGGTAGGACGGGATTATCTGGGTGTTCGTGATCCTCGGATCGTTCGTGATGTTCGCCGGCGTCGCCGCCTGGATGGCCGGGGTGAAATCCGTGTTCAGCGACGCGAAGAAGTCGGCCGCTGACTGCGGGCTCTGGTCGATGATCTGCTGTTTGGCCGCGGCGAGCAGGTCGTGCGCAGGCCAGCCGCTCGACTTATCTTGCGCGACAAGACATAATGCGAGACATGACAGCAGATGGCGGCTTGAGCGAGTTGCGCCGAGGTGTGCTGGGGCCGTGCGTTCTCGCGCTGCTCGAGGTGAAGTCCAGGTTCGGCCTGGAACTCGTCCGCGATCTCGCGTCGGCGGGTGGGTTGCTGACCAGTGACGGCACCGTCTACCCGCTGCTCAGCCGGCTGCGCGACGCGGGCCTTGTCACCAGCGAATGGCGGGAAAACCCGGGCGAGCGCGCCCGGCGCTACTACTCGATCACCGAGGCGGGAAAGCGGGACCTCGCGGCCTTCCGTACCGAATGGGACCAGTTCTCCGCGACTGTCGCGGGCGTGCTGAACCACACCCGCCTGCCGTCCGGTGCAGGCGAGAAGGGACGCCTGCCTTGAGCCGCACCTCGTCCGGTCATGAGCTGGTCCGGGACTACATCCGCCAACTGGACGCGGCCCTGCGCGGGGTGCCGGCCGCGGCGGCGCGCGAGCTTATGGAGCAGATCACCGCGCACCTCGATGACGCGCTTCCCGCTGATGCTGACGACGCGCAGGTCGCCGCCGTGCTCAGCCGGCTCGGCCCACCCGCAGAACTCGCCGCCGACGCGCGACGGGCCGACGCCCGGCGGGCCGACGCCGGCCTGCCTGGGGCACCAGCCGTGGCCAGGCTGCGGTACCGGCTGGCGCGGGTGCGCAGGCGTACCTGGAGCGTCGCCGGCATGATCGTGGTGCTGACGGGGATAGCGGCGGGCTACCTCAGCTACTTCCTCACCCCTGGCTCACTTGAATTCGGCGGTGCATCCGGCTGGTGGTATCCCCAGGACTACAGCAGTGCGGTCACTACCACCGCCGACGGTCGTAGTGAGACCACGGTCCCCCTGCGATCCGGGGACCGCCAGGGCTACTTCGTCACCATCGACAACCCCACTGGCGTGACACAGACGATCCTCGGCGCCGCCTACGGCCCCGACGTGCCCTGGGATAGCCCCGGTTCGGCGGTCGTGCAGATAGCGGTGTCTCTACCCGACCGGAACATCGGCCGCGGCGGCACCTCACGAAGTGCCCGGTTCACCCTTCCCGGCGTCATTCCGCCCGGCCAGACCCGGATGGTACGCGTGCTCTGGACATCGGATATCTGCCTGGCGGTCGGGACCGTTTCCATCGATACGCTCGCTCTGCGGGTTCGCGTCGGATGGTTCACCAGGACCGAGATCATTCCACTCGGCCAGGCCTGGGCCGTGACAGCAAACCGTCACGCCCGCTGCACCTAACCGCCTCGCGGTTGCTGTGGCGGCAACCGGGGCGCGGGGTTATCTCGTGCGCTACCGGCTGCGTTGCTGCACCGGCCGTCACAGATGTGTTGAGCCGGGTCCGGCTGCTTGGTGTATCAGCTGAAGAGCAAGATATTCGAACAAATGAGCGCTCTCTTATACCCCCTGGAGGTATATAGTTCATGATCACGAATGGTTTTGCGCCCTATAGCACGTACAACCCTTCGTGATCATGAAACGAGCCACGCGAACCGGCTGAACGCAACCCCACATAGCAGGACAAACCAGACCGCATACCCCTGGCACGCTCAATGCGGCTGAGACGCCGCCGCGGGGCCTGGTCGTGCGGAGGTGCAGGGCCCGGAGGTCAGAGCTTGTCGATCGTCACGGTCGCGATACCGGGTCCTATCTGGGTGAGCCCGGGAGGCGCAAGGCACTGCAGCGCGTTCGGGGTGACGAAGACCACCTGCTCGATGACGGTATCGCCGGTGAACTCACCGCTGGTGGCGTCGCCGGTGAACGTGACGGTTATCTGGCCGGCTGCGTTGTTGATGGCGCGGGTGAATTCGAAGGTGGTCGACTGTCCGTTGCTCCACCGGATCGTTCTGGTCCCGGCACGGCCGGCGAATATCGTGGCGCAGGACAGGGTGGTGGGGAAGTTCTCGCTGTAGCTGCCGGAGGTGATGCCCGGATCCGATGAGGTGCAGGCCGCGAGGATGCCCGTGACGGCGACCTGGGTGGTCTGGCTTGTGATCAGCAGGCCCGGGTTGTACGTGGCGGTCTCGGTGCCTGCGCAGGTTACGTCCAGGGATACCGCGTGAGCGGGGGACGTGATCAGCGTCAGGCCGGGCAGGGACACTAGCATGGCGGCGGCGATGAGGATATTGCGCATGGAACACCCTTTTCTGCAGGGGTGAGCGCTGGCCGTCCGCCGGGAGGGCCCGGGGTTGCAGCGGGACCAACGATGGCAAGCGGATCGTAACTGTGAAATTGCGGTCCGTCAACGGCTTCCTGGGGCCGCCCGCCAGAAGGACACGATCGCGGTGCGGGTCCTTCGTGAACGCCAGACGGACCAGCCATTGTCACCACGGGCCAGCGGCGGATTTAGCCGACGATGGCAGGGTCGTCGTGCTCGCGGTTGCCGGGGCGGGCTGCTGCCCATTCGCGCAGCAGGCGGGCTGCCTGTTCCTCGGGGGCGGCCAGGCCGAATCTCCGCGTGGCGGCGGGCTGTGCTGGCGGATGGTCGTGGCCTTCTGGCGGCTGCCCCTCGCTGCACCGCTTGCAGATGATCCGGGTCGTGGTGGTCCAGTCCTGGCCGGCGTACCCGGCATGCTCGAATGTCTCGGTGAGCGCCTGGGCATCGGTCTCGCCGACGACGGCGACCTGGACCTCCAGGGTCGGGATTGGTGAGGCCTGCCATCGTTCGAGTTCGTCGAAGACGCTGTAGACCCGGCCCCATGCCCGGCGTTCGCCGTTCGGCGCGCCGTCGTGCAGCACGACATCGCGCCACCGGTGACCGGACTGGGGCATGGGCACGTTCATGACTACCACCCGGGCAGGGTCGATGCGGCGGCCCCACACCACCTCAGCGTGCCCGTCCGGGTCGATCCGGACCGGCGCCGCACCCAGGTCCATCTCCAGTTCCTCGCTGCCGGCGGGCATCGTGATCCCGAACCGCTGCCAGGCATCACGGGCGATGTCCCAGCGTCGCAGCGCGGTCGCCGCGATCCCCAGGTTCCACCAGGCAGGGTCGCCTTCGGCGCCGCCGAGCGCGGCCGCTCGCCGGTTGCAGTCCATCGCGCCGGCCCACTGGCGGCGCCGTTTATGGACCAGTCCCATGTTGAACCAGGCCGGCTCGTACTCCGTGCGCGCAAGGGCTGGAGCACTGGTCACGGATAGTCGCCTATTTTCTCGAACTACCACAAGGGACGAGCAGGCACTCCCGTCAGTTCCATACAGCCGGGCGGCACACTGTCTGACGAAACCCTCGCAGACCACGATAAGATCGCCGACTTGCATTCCAGTAGAGCGGATCGGCAGCAGCGCGCCACACCAGGTGCGGCCAAGCCTCGCAGAGTACGATCCAGATATGAGTGACAACAAGGCCCAGCTCAATGTCACTGTAGACGCCAGTCTCAACGAGTACGCCGAACGGCAGGTGGCGGACGGCCGTGCGCCGTCAGTGGATGCCGTCGTCAACTCTGCTCTTGCCGAGATGGTCAGGCGTGACCGCGAAGCCGTCAATCACCTCAGGGAAGTTGCCGCCCAGGCAGACCCGGCCAAGGTCGCCCGGATGAAGGCACACGTGGAAGAGCAGCTCGCCCGGATCAGGAAGTGAGCGAGGAAGGGAGAGGGTTTCCTCCCGTACCGCTCGTACTCGACACGAGCGTGATCACCGCTATCGCGCGGTCCGACGCGCAGATCACCAGCCTGATCCTCGGCTATGACGACGCTGGGCAGCCCATGGTGATTCCTGTCCTGGCGATGACCGCCGCTGCCATCGACATGCACACCGATTCCACAGCGCTGGTCCTGCGCGGGCTGCAGAAGCAGGGGAAGATCATGGTGGCCCATCTCAGCTCGCGGGGGCCGGCTACACACTGTCTGCGTCTTCCTCGCGGGCATAGCGCCGCCCATTCCGCACCGGTTTTTGGCTCGCCTCCTCCCCCCTGGCGGGGTACCGTAGCTCGTCGTGGGCGATCTTGAAGGCGAGGAGCTCCGCGGGCTGAGGCCGCGATGACGGTCCAGCTCGCGAGCCTGGTGTGGGGAGCGTCCGAGCCGTTGCACCTGGCAAGGTTCTGGGCCGAGGCGCTTGAGTGGCAGATCACCGGCGAGACGGACGGCAAGGTCAGCCTGATGCCGGCGGATGAGACCGGTTTCACGTTGGTTTTCGCTCCCGGGGCAGCAGCGAAGGCTGGCAGGAACCGTATCCATCTCGACCTCAGCAGCCGGTCGGCCGAAGACCAGCACGCGACGGTGGCCCGTCTGGCCGGCCTGGGCGCCAGCGAGATCAACATCGGCCAGGAACCAGATGCCCGTCACGTCGTCCTGGCGGACCCTGAGGGCAACGAATTCTGCGTTCTCGAGCCGGGCAACAACTTCGTCACCTACGCAAGCCGCCTCGGATCGATCACCTGCGACGGCTCGCGTGCCGCGGGGCAATTCTGGAGCCAGGCGCTCAGGTGGCCGCTGGTCTGGGACCAGGACGAGGAGACCGCGGTCCGCGCGCCGGATGGCGCGCAGCAGTTCATCACCTGGGGTCCGCCCGTTGCCCCCAAGCGCGGACAGAACCGGCTTCATCTCGACGTGGCGCCGCCGCCGGGCGGCGATCACGGTGCCGAGGCCGAGCGGCTCCTGTCGCTCGGCGCGAAGCGGATGGGCATCGGGCAAAGCGAGACACCGCGGATCGTGATGGCCGACCCCGACGACAACGAGTTCTGCGTCCTGGCTCCACGATAGCGGCGCACCCGGGCCGCGCGCCGCCTTGGGCCGCCCTGGGCCGGAGCCTGGCGGTGGCGCGCCGTGCTTGCTCTAGCCCGTGGCCCGGTCTAGCCGGGCCTGCCCGCTCGGCTTCCGGCGCCCCAGAACAACGGGCCGACGCCCGGCGTGACCGTGATATCCCATCCGAGCAGGCGAAGTCGCCTTTCCAGGTCCGCTGGCTCATGCAGAACCTTCACGATCCGGTAGACCGTCCCGTCAGGGGTGCGCCGCTGGATGGTGGCAGACGCCGGGCCCTCGATAAGCTCCTCAGGCGTGCGGTAGCCGTCATCGCCGAAGAACACGCCACCCCGTGGCGTCAGGGGCACGTCTTCATCCAGCCCTGCCCCGCCGGGCCGAAGGACAAGCGCCGTGACCAGATCATCTACTACTGCTATAAGGCCGCCCGGGCCGGCGGCGGCCCTGGCCCCGGTGAAGCCAAGGGGCCCTCGATCCAGCGGGCGTAAACGGGCAGCGTGCCGCTCTTGCGGATGAACGCGCAGGCCAGCTGGCATACCTGGCCGAGCTCGCCGAGGTGTCGCATAGGCTGCAGTTCCGGGATTGGCGGGCTGCGGCTGACGGCGGTATCGACATGACAGACCTGCAGGGCGTGATCGGACTGCTGCACCGTGCCGACTGGACCGGCCTCAGCCTGGCTGCGGACGTTCGCTCCGAAACCGATCAGGACTTGCTGAGGAGTCGCGTGCGCGCGGTGAGGCCGTCCTGGGTCCCCGAGGTACGGGGCCGGAGCTTCCGGGCAGATCCGGAGGGCCCGCCGACCTGGGCAGAGGCGGCCAGTAAGGAACCGGGCGGCTATCGCTCCTGGCACACGAGGCTGCTGATCGCACCGGGCGGCCGCTACCGCCAGGAGTACCGGGATGATCCTTCCGGGCGGGTCAGTGGCAGCGACGGTGAACGCAGCTGGGTCTGGCATCAGCAGGAACCGGAGCCGCCATTCGAAGTGCGGCATAAGCCGCCGTTGCACCAGCTGTCCTGCCCGTCCGAGCTGCTCGGAGAGTTCACGCTGGAGGTGCGGGGGCCGGTGACCGCGTGCGGCCGCGACGCGATAGCGGTCGCGGCCATCCCGCGGACCGGCAACGAGTACATGCCTCGCCTGAACGCCAGTACCCTTTGCGACCACCTCGAGGTGATCGTCGACGCCGAGCTCGGCATCCTGCTCCGCTACGAAGAGACCTTCGAAGGCCAGCGGCTCCGCCTCACCGAACTGACGGCCGTCGTGCTCGACCCGCCGGAGGTGGCGGACCTTTCCAGGTTCGCGCCGCCTGCTGGCAGCCGGATCAGCCAGGATCCGGAGGAGAGCCTGCGGGAGAAACGCAGCGGGCCGGGCTGGGAAGTGACGAAGATCGCCGCGGGACTGGCCGCGGGCGGTCTCGGGGCCGCCATCCGGTTCGCGCCGCGCCGTCCCGGCCGGCCGGACATTTCCGAGAGCGACCTCCAGTCGGCGATGCCGCTCGCCGATCCGGCCGTACTTGAGACCGAAGGCGGCCCGCCGCCGCCGGACGATCTGCTGTACCTGCTGTACCGGAGCGGCGAGAACCCGGCTTTGACGGCGACCCGAGACGAATGGCAGGACCGGTCTGCCCTGATGGCGCAGCTTCCGGATTCGGTGCTCGGCGCGGGCTGCGGCGGCGTGGGTTACCTCATGGACTCCCTCACCGGGGCGGCGCACGGGAAGCCCGTGGCTCACACGGTGTCCCGCCTGCGCGTCAGCGGCCGGGACAAGTACCGCCTCGACTACCCGGCCCGCCCAAGCGGGAACCGCGTGATGACGATCACCTGCGATGGGGAGCACCGCTGGACGGTGTTCGCGACCCAGACGATGGTCGGGCCGGCCTACGGGCTGCCGCGCGACATCGCCAACGTAGTCGACTCGTCCTGGCTGCTCGGATGCCGGCTGTCCGGCGGCGCGCAGATCAGCTACCGCGGCCGTCGCGCATACCAGCTCAGCGTGTCCTCGGACGGCGATGGCTGGCAGGCGGCATCACTGCCGTCCTTCCCCGCCGACGTGATCGTTGACGCCGAACTCGGATGCCTGCTCCGGCTGATCTCGTTCGCAGGCGACAGGCCGGCGGCGTGGTACGAGCTGAGCGGCATCAGCACCGAGCCGGTCCCGGCCGGGGAGTTCCGCCTGGATGTCCCGCCCGGCGTCCGCGTCGTGGAAGCCACGGGTAACCCGTTCACCGACGCGGCAGCCGCCATGCCGGGCGCGACCGGAAGCGTGCTACGCACCGCCGCCGGCGTCGTCCGCCGGACGAACGATGCGGTCTCCGCCACCCGGAGCTTCCTCGACGACCTGCGCGGCAGGAGCCGTAGCTAAACAACAAGCAGTTCAATTGCCCGAACGCCGCGATCAGGGCTTGCCGGTACGGCCGGGCCTGGACTTTCCCTGACATTTAGAGCAACCGCGCGGCAGAGGACAAACGGCTACTTCACGCGTCGCCGCCCGGGGTAGCGGCGGCGGCCTGCACTGGGCCCAGGCTGCGGCTGGCCGGGCCCCTCGAGCCCGCGCCCAGCCCGCGAGTGCTCGACCTCGGCGCCGGAACCGGCAAGCTGACCGCCACCCTGGTCGCGCTGGGTGCCGAAGTCATTGCTGTCGAACCCGATCCGGCGATGCTGATCGAGCTGCGCGCCCTTCTCGAACCCGGCCGGAACGGAGCGTGATGTTCGGCCAGCGCGGAAGCCAACCGTTTGGCGCTCGGAACGCCGAATCTGCACGTACCGTCTCCGCGTCTTCGGACGCCCTGCCCGCGAGCAGATCGTCCTGTTATGTGTGGCGATGCAGGGGGCGGGAAAGGTTGTGTCGGCTTTTACACACTGGGGGGCAGTTGGGTGAATTGCCATCCGACGGGAAGTTGGCCGCCTTTCATGGATGCAGCTTGGGCCTTCATATCCAATTCGTGAATTGACAGTTCCGCCCCCCAGTGTCTCACTCCTTCCACTGCCAGATGCCTGGCATACGCCGCATAGCGGGTTGCGCAATAGCGGGAAGGGACGACTCCGAATACGCTCCTCGCGGCCCATCTATCCATGACAGGCCACATCTCGGGGTCGAGGGTGTCGAGAATCGCAGAGGCCACGGGGGTAGCCGACGCCTGTCAGCGAAAGGAGGCCGGAGGGCAGTTCCCCCGGCCTGCCGACCCAGCCGATGGCGGTGTTAGCGGCCTTCTGCCAGCCAGCCCAGTCGGCATCGGTGGTTAGCGTGGCTGCCCTTCGGTTCCGCCACGGGAGGATGACTGAGATGGCTGCTCGCGTCCAGAACTCGATCTCGCCCGGCCTGTTCACGGTTACAGCGGCAACGCTCCGGGCGCTTTTCCAAGCTGCGATCCGCGCAAGCTCGAACGGCTCGATGTGGCCACGTTCCCACGCGTTGCCGGCGATCCAGAGCGGTGGATCCTGATATTCCGGCTTTCTCCGCACTTACCGACACCTCCTCCACGCGCGACCACGATCATTAGGTACATCTACCATGCCGCAACTTCGGCTTCGGCCGGAGTATTGCTGCCGGTGGCGGGTGCGGTGGCAATATCACGATCGGGCTACTCGTCTAGCCTGTCGGCATCGGCAGCAGAATCGCACGAACCCAGTACAGGGATTGCCGGCCACAGCCGGATCAAGAAACACCCGCGGGCCGGCGCACTTGGCGTCGTCAGCCGGCACGCGAGGCGGCAGCGCCCGGCGGCGGGATGGCAGCATCCCCGCGGCGTGGGTGGCGTCTGTGAAACCCGAGGTGTGGCAGGTCAAGCGGCGGTCACGGTTCCGCGGCGACCGGCGAACCCGGGTTCCAGGAGTGGCGGTCGCGGCGACGATGGGCCCGTGACGCCCGATCATCAGCGGATACAGTGACGTTTCGAAATCTTTCCGAAACTTATTGACAGCTGGTGCAGGGCGGCTGACACTGGGCCCGTCGAACTGGGACATGCACAGGCCGTACGTGGTCGGCGGGCTCAATGAGGAGGTAATCGTGGATAACCGGCGCGCATCTCGAGCAGACGAAGCGGCGCCCGGCAATTTGCGGCTCTCCCGCCGGATGTTCCTCGCCCCAGCGGTGGCTGTTGCCGCTGGGGCGGTATTGGGGATGCCCGGAACGGCATTTGCTGAGAGTGTTTCCGGCCGGCCGGCCAGAGTCGCTCCGTTCGGCCCGGTGGTTGTAGCGGAAGGAGGGCTCGCCTACGCCCGGGCTGTGCGGTTGAGCACCGCTGCAGCCGGGAAATCGAGCACCTTGCTCGCGACCTTCCCGACCTTCCAAGGAGGCGGGGGGTTCCCGCTGTACCGGAGCGATGACTACGGTCACACCTGGCAAGAGCAGACCACCCTATCCGTCGGCGGATTCGCTCTCCAGCCGTACCTCTACGAGTTGCCCCGCGCCTTCGCTGGGCTACCCAAGCGAGCACTGCTCTTCGCGTGCAACTTGTTCAGCAGCACGAGCACCAAGATCCAGCTGTACGCCAGCACCGACAGCGGGCTCACGTGGCAGTTCCTGAGCACGGTCGCCCAGGGCGGGCCGCCGGACACGACGAACGGAGCGACCCCGGTCTGGGAGCCGTTCCTGCTCCTCCACAACGACAGGCTGATCTGCTACTACTCCGACCAGCGAGACCCGGACTTCGGCCAGAAGCTCGCGCATCAGACCAGCAGGGACCTGCACACCTGGGGTCCCGTCGTCAATGACGCGACTGGAACGACCTATGCCGAGCGGCCCGGCATGACCACGGTCGCGCGGTTGCGGGGCGATCTGTGGATCATGACCTATGAATTCGGCCAGCCGGTCGACCCGAACAACCCGGACCAGGCGAATTACACGTATCACGTGCATTACCGTATTGCGAAGGACCCCGAGTCCTTCCGGTTCTCGCCCGACACGCCACTCATCGACCAGAACGGCTACCACCCGAACGCATCCCCCGTGGTGTCGTGGTCGGACTCGGGAGGTCCGAACGGAACGATCGTCGTCACAGACAACGACGATCAAGACTTCTTCATCAACCGCGACCTGGGCGACCCGCGGAAATGGACTCGGCTTTCGTCGCCGATGCCAGCCGGATACAGCCGGTTCACTCTCCCGCTCGATGGCCCCGGGAGCCCGCAGGACCGTGGACTCGTCTTCGTCATCACCGGACCGCAGTACGGGAAATCCGCTCCCATCGAGGCGGGCATCATCTCAGTGAAAGGCTGATGCTTCTCCGGGCGCCGGACCAACTTCGATCCGGGGAGCAGGTAGCCGGGCGTTCCGCCGAGCCGGGCCACCTCCTGCTCGCTGGCCACGTCCGCCGGCAGGCCCCCGGCTGCTGTGAGCGGCCAGGCGCACCCGGGCTCCGTCGCTCCCCGCGAACCCTGCCGAAGGCCTCGACCGGCTCCCGATCACCGACCCGAGGGCCGCGCACCCGAGCGTGTCCCTGCGGCTGTCGCACTCACCGCGGTCGCCGGGGACGACAGCCTCGCCCGGCGGCTGGCCGCCGAGATCGCAGCCCGACCGCAGTGGGCGATCCACACCACCGCCCACCTGGCCCGGCTGGGATCCGCCGCTGCTGTCTGCGCACCTCGCATCGCGGAAGACCTTGGCAGCACCGACGCCTAGACCGCGGTGCGGGCTGCCGAGGCACCCGGCCGCGGGCAGGGAACGAACAGGGTCCGTCGTGATACACCCATGAGGGAACAGGCGGCGGGAAATGCTGACCCCGCACCGACTCTGCGCGCTGAGCGTCGCTTCCTTGTCCGACTCCCGGCGCACGCCGAACGTCCGGATCTGTACGGCCGCCGTGCCGGAGCTCACCCAACGCGGCAGATGAGGGCGTTGTGGGGGTGCGCGGCCGCGGCTCTGGTGTCATTGGACGGGCCGACTACGCGTAGCGCCATGCTCGCAAGGTCGGTGACGATGGAAGCGCCTGCTGCACCTCAACAGGGCATCGCTCGTTGGG
>DASRFJ010000334.1:0-21594 GCA_035651595.1 Streptosporangiaceae bacterium
TCCCGTCAGCAACGTGGAAGATTTCCCCATCGTGGAAGACCAGCCCTGGTGAACAGGGGTCCCGCTACCACAAAGGGGAAAACCACCACGCTATCGAGGCCCATCAAACCAGCCGCTGACCCGCCGGGCAGCCAGCGACCCGGGCAAACCCCCGGAATAAGCCAACGAGGTCCGGATCGGGGGGGTAACTGTCCGCAATGATCTGGCCTGCTCGCTCGCGCGCCCCTGATCTCCCGATATGTCCAGGTTCTCGGCACGCCTGCGGTTGTCACGACCGGCGTATACCAACCTCATGCCGTCGTGAAGCCGACCACGCGCCCAGGCCCGCCGCGCAGCACACCGCGGCGGCACCGCAAGCCCCGTACCAGCCGTAACGAGCGTAGGCGGCCGTCCCGATCGTGGTGCCCAGCGCGCCGCCCGCGAAGTACGTGGTCATGTAGACGGTGGTGATCCGTGCCCGCGCCGAGCCGGTCAGGTCGTAGATCACCGCCTGGTTGGTCACGTGCACCACCTGGCAGCAGGCGTCCAGCACCAGCGCGCCGGCGATCAGCCACGCCACCGCCCCATCCGCCCCGGACGCCCCGGCCGCCAGCAGGCCAAGCGACCCGAGCATCACCAGGAACGCAACCCCGGTCACCGCCCACCGCAGGTCCCGCCGCCTGT
This sequence comes from Streptosporangiaceae bacterium, assembly GCA_035651595.1. Taxonomy (GTDB): domain Bacteria; phylum Actinomycetota; class Actinomycetes; order Streptosporangiales; family Streptosporangiaceae; genus JAFARZ01. The sequence goes on from DASRFJ010000334.1 coordinate 664, forward strand.
CCAGCTGCCGCCCGCCAGCCAGGGCGCTCCCCGCCCCGGCGGCGCCGACCAGCGCGAACAGCCCGATGGCCGCCGGCGAGTACCCGTACGACCGCCCGGCCAGCAGGAACGTCACCGTCGTCCAGAAACAGCTGAACACCGCGAACTGCGCGGCACCCATCACCGACCGCCACCGGAGCACCGGCGAGCGACGCGCCAGCGAGGCCACGGACCGCAGCTGGGCGAGGTACCCAGCCCCGACCTCCCGGCCGTCACCCGGCAAGACTCGCGACAGCATCGCCGCCACCAACACAGTCAGCCCCGCCGCCAGCGCGTACACGCCGCGCCATCCGGCCACGCTGGCCACCAGGCCCGCGGTGGTCCGCGACAGCAGCACGCCGAGCAGCAGGCCGCCCATCACCGTGCTGATGACGTGACCGCGTTCCGCGTCGCTGGCCAGCGTCGCGGCAAACGGAATGATCATCTGCACGACGACCGTGGCCAGTCCGACCGGTACCGCCGCCGCGACCAGCACCGGCAACGAGGGCGCACACGCCATGGCCACCAGCGCGGCGGCATCACCAAGCAGGAGCACGGTGAACAGCGTCCGCCGCGCGGTGATGTCGGCCAGCGGCACGACCAGCATCAACCCGGCCGCGAAACCGCCCTGGGTGGCGGTCACCACCAGGCCAGCCGAACCTTGGCTGGTGCCCAGCGAACGCGCGATCGTGTGCAGCAGCGGCTGCGCGTAGTAGATGTTGGCGACCGTGACGCCGCACGCGACCGCCAGCAGCCGGACCAGGCGAGGGTTTACCGTGCCACGGTACCGCCAGATAGTGTGCTGCCATGCTGTTTCCCACGTCGCTGGTAGGGAGCTATCCGCAGCCGGACTGGCTGATCGACCGGGCTCGCCTCGCGGGCCGGTTCCCGCCACGGGTAAGAGCCAACGAACTGTGGCGGATCGAGCCCGCCTACCTGGACGAAGCCCAGCGCGACGCCACGCTGCTGGCGATAAAAGCCCAGGAGGAAGCCGGCCTGGACATCATCACCGACGGGGAGATCTGCCGGGAGAGCTACTCCAACCGGTTCGCCACCGCGCTGGACGGCGTGGACATCGACAATCCCGGCACCGCGCTCGACCGCAGCGGCCATCCGAACCCGGTGCCCCGCATCACCGGCCCCATCCGCCGCCGCCATCCGGTCGAGGTCGAGGACCTCCGGTTCCTGCGCGCCAGCACCGAACGCACCGTGAAGATCACCCTGCCGGGCCCGTTCACCATGTCCCAGCAGGCGCAGGACGACTACTTCGGCGACCCGGAGGCCCTGGCGATGTCCTATGCCGAAGCCGTGAACGAGGAGGTCAAGGACCTGTTCGCGACCGGCGCGGACATCGTGCAGCTGGACGAGCCGTACCTCCAGGCCAGGCCGGAACCGGCCCGCAAGTACGGCGTGCAGGCGATCAACCGGGCGCTCGACGGGGCACCGGGAACGACCGCCGTGCACTTGTGCTTCGGGTACGCGGCGATCATCCACGAGCGGCCGGAAGGCTACTCGTTCCTGCCCGAGCTGGCCGCGTGCACCTGCGACATGATCTCGATCGAGACCGCTCAGTCCGGGCTCGACTGCGCCGTGCTCGCCGGACTACCAGGCAAGACGATCATCCTCGGCGTGCTGGACCTGAACGACATGACGATCGAGACGCCGGAGATCGTCAAGGCGCGGGTGCGCAGGGCGCTCCCGTACGTCGCGGCGGAACGCCTGGTGCTCGCGCCGGACTGCGGGATGAAGTACCTGCCGCGCGACGTCGCCTTCGCCAAGCTGACCGCGATGGCGAGTGCGGCCGCCATGCTGCGCACCGACTCCGATGTTCCGCGGGCGTGATCTTGGGCAGTGGGGACCGGGCGGGAAACCGTCCCCGCTGCGAAGGAGCACCCAATGGCTCAGCCAGGGACCGGTGAGGTCCTCAGCATTCTCGACGAACGACCCGCCACCGCCTTCTACTGGCGGCTCAGCCTGCTGGCTACCCTTGGCGGGTTCCTGTTCGGCTACGACACCTCCAACATCGGGTCGGCGCTGAACTTCGTGCCCTACGGCCTGCACGGCCTGTCACTGGGCTACCTGGTGTCCGGCGCCTCCCTCGGCGCGGCGGCCGGCGCGATCTGCGCCGGACCGATCGCGGACCGGCTTGGCCGCAAGTTCCTGCTGATCGTCGATGCCGCGATCTACGCGGTCGGCGCGATCCTGTCCGCGGTCACTCCGGACGCGGCGGTCCTGCTCGCCGCCAGGACGCTGATCGGGATCGCGATCGGCGCGGACTCGGCGATCGCCACCGCCTACATCTCCGAATTCGCGCCGAAGGACCGGCGCGGTTCCCTCGCGATGCTCCAGCAGTGGATGATCACCGTGGGCATCCTGGTCGCGTACCTGGTGGCGCTGATCATCTTCGCGCTGTGGCCGGCCAGCGCGGCCAGTTCCGGCTGGCGGCTGGTGCTCGGGCTCGGCGCGGTACCGGCGCTGATCGGCCTTGTGCTGCGCTCGAAGATGCCCGAGTCTCCCCGCTGGCTGCTCAGGCACGGCAAGTACGACCAGCTCAGCGACGCGATGGTCGCGCTCGGCGCGGATCCGGTCAGCGAAGACCAGGCGCGCCGCGCGGCCACCCAGATCGAGGCCACCGAGTCCAGGCACCGCCGGTTCGGCGCGTGGACCCCGGGCGTCCGCCGGGCGCTGATCGTGGTCTGCGTGTTCTTCATCTTCCAGCAGATCACCGGCATCAACGTGCCGCTGTATTACGGCCCGCACCTGCTCGGCCCGATCTTCTCCGGCGCGCACGCGAGCCTGGTGGACACCACGGTCGCCGGCGTCGAGGTCACCGCGATCATGACCGCGGTGAACGTGGCGTCCACGTACCTGGGCTTCCGGTGGATCGACAAGTTCGGCCGCCGCGCGCTGGCCATGGGCGGCTACGCCGGGATGATCGTCTTCGCGCTCGTCGCCGCGCTCGGCCTGGTCGTCATCCCGGCCGGCAACTGGCGGCTGGCGGTCATCATGATCGGCCTGGACTTCTTCATCGCGTCGTTCGCCATCGGCGTCGGCGGCACCGGCTGGACCCTCCAGGGCGAGGTGTTCCCGACCGCGGTCCGCGGCCAGGCCGCGGCGATCGCGGCCACCGTCGACTGGCTGGCGAACTTCTTCCTCATCGAGGTCTTCCCGGTCTGGCAGAACGCGATCAGCCTGGCCGGCGTTCTGGTCTGCTTCGCTGGGCTCGCGGTGGCGGCGATCGGCTTCGTCTACTGGTTCCTGCCGGAAACCAAGGGCCTGCCGGTGGAGGAGATCGTCAAGCTATTCGAGCGGCAATCCGCGTCCCCAGGCCCTGTTACCACCGTACGTTCTGCCTAACGAAAGGTGGTGCTTCAACCCGCGGACCACAGCACTGTCGCGGCTCCATGCGAGCCGCGGCGTGCTGCCGCCAAGGCAGCCGCCGCCTGGTCGAGGGGGTAGCGCGCCGCGATGGAAATCGTGAGCGCGCCGCGGCCGAGCTGTGCGGCAAGGCGCCGGAGCCGGGCGCCGTCGGGCGCGACCACCACGTCGAGCACCGTGATCCTCCGCTCGGCGGGCGGGGGATCCCCGGTGATCGTGGCCAGCCTGCCGCCATCGCGGACCGCGCGGATGGCGTCCCGCCCGCCCGACCGCGCGGCATTCACGGCGCCGTTGGCGCCGCCGCCGGTCAGCTCGCGGAGCCGGCCGGGCCAGCCGGGGCGGTGGTAGTCCAGCACGCCTTCGGCGCCTAGGGCGCGCAGGCGGCGGGCATCGCGCGGGCTGGCGGTGACGAGCACCCGCGCGCCGCGGGCCGCCGCGAGCTGGACGAGCAGGCCGCCGGTCACCCCGCCCGCGCCGTTGACCAGGATGGTCTGGCCGGACCGGACCCGCAGCGCATCGCTGATCGCCTGGTCGGCGGTCAGCGCCGGCACCGGGAACGCCGCGGCGTCCTCGAACGCGATGCCGGGCGGGATCCTGGCGACGTGCGCCGCGGCGGCCACCCACCGCTGTGCCCAGGAGCCCTGATGGCGCACCGGCACCGAATGCGCGGTCACCGCGTCGCCGAGCGCGGCGACGTCGACGGCCGTGCCGGTGGCGGCGACCACCCCGGCCGCCTCGACGCCGAGCGCCATCGGCGGGCGGGTGCCGGTGTCCCAGCCGCCGGTCCTGACGAGGTCGTCCCAGTTCCCCACGCCGCACGCCCGGACGTCGATGAGCACCTCGTCGGGGCGCAGTTCGCCGGGTTCTGGTAGCTCGAGAAGTCCGATGTCCCCGCCGATTTCGGTGATGCCCGCCGCCCGCATGCCCCTAAGCGTCGCTTGCGCGTATCCGGCGTGCAATACGTCTTTTTTCTATCTGAACTAGAACAGGTATAATTTGCTGTCATGACGGCGACCATCGAAGTCAGCCACCTGACGAAGAAGTTCGGCGGGCGTACCGCCGTGGCCGACGTGTCGTTCACCGTGGCACGCGGCGAGATATTCGGTTTCCTGGGGCCGAACGGGGCGGGCAAGACCACGACAGTCCGCATGCTCGGCACGCTGGTCGCCCCCACCTCGGGATCCGCGGTCGTCGCGGGCGTCCCGCTGGACCGGGCGGGGGCGGCGGAGATCCGGCGGCGGGTCTCGGTGATGCCGGAGGCGCCCGGCCTGTACCGGCGGCTGACCGTCCGCGAGAACCTGGAGTTCTTCGCGCGGCTCTACGGCCTGCCGGATCGGGACGCCAGGATCAGGCGGGCGCTGGAGTCGGTCGGCCTCAGCGACCGCGCCCAGGATCCGACCGGGAGCCTGTCCAAGGGCCTGCGGCAGCGCACCGCGCTGGCCCGCTCGCTGCTGACCGATCCGGCGGTGCTGTTCCTCGACGAACCGACCTCCGGTCTGGACCCGGCGGCCTCCGTCGAGGTGCTCAACCTGATCGCGGACATGCGGGACAAGGGGACCACGGTCTTCCTCACCACCCACCGGCTGGACGAGGCGGAGCGATTGTGCGACCGCGTGGCGATCATGAACACCTCGCTGCGGGCCGTCGGCAAGCCCGGTGAGCTGCGCGCGCAGCTGTTCAGCAGGTCCCTGTCCGTCATCACCGCCGCGCCGCTCAACGACCCGGCCCGGGTGTTTCTTGGCCTGCCGGGGGTGCGGGAGTGGACGGACGCTTCTTCCGGCAGCCGTCCGGCCGGCTACCTGCTGACCGTGTCGGATCCGGCGCTGGCGGCCCCGGCGGTGACCCGGGCACTGGTCGCCGCCGAGGCCGACGTGCTGTTCATCGGCGAATCCCGGCACACCCTGGAGGACGTGTACCTTCAGCTGGCCGGCCCGACCGCGAAGGAGGAGCGATGATGACCCGGATCGGCGCGGTGATGCTCAAAGAGCTGACGGAGTTCCGGCGAAACCGGCTGATCGTGATCACGGCCGCGGTCCTGCCGGTGGTCTTCCTGGTCAGCCCGACCGCGTCCATCCTGTCGCTCAAGGCGACGGTGCTGAGCAGCGTGCTGCAGAACCGGGTCGACGCGGCGCTGTTCTTCCCGCTGCTGATCCCGGTCTTCGTCCCGGCGACGATGGCCGCGTACTCGGTGGCCGGGGAGCGCGAGCAGGGGACGCTCGAACCGGTGCTGACCACGCCGGTCAGCACGGTGGAGTTCGTGGCCGGCAAGGCCGCGGCCATCTTCCTGCCGGCGATCGGCATCGCATACCTGGTGTTCGGCGTGTTCGTGGCGATCGTCCAGTTCGGCGCTGCCGCCGCGGTGGCCACTGCCGTGCTGAATGCGCCGCAGTTGCCCGCCGAGCTGGTGTTCATCCCGCTGCTGGCCGCCTGGGCGATCTGGGTCGGCCTGGCGATCTCCGCGAGGACCGGCGAGATCCGAGTCGCGCAGCAGCTCAGCGTCCTGGCCAGCCTGCCGCCGGTCGCGATCGCCGCCCTCCTGTCTTTCCACGTGATCAGCCCGACGTTCGCGGTCGCCGCGGCATTGGCCGGCGGCCTGTTTGTCATCGATGGCGCGGCATGCTTCCTGGTGGCCCGGCTGTTCAATCGTGAGTGGCTTGTCGCCGGAGGCAAGGCGGCCACGGGTTAACCCGGTTAGTTTCCGTTAGGTCCTGGAGCTGGCATGTTGCTTACCATCGAGCCGGATGGCACGGTCCCGATCTACCTGCAGATCAGGGACCGGATCGTCGAGGCGATCGCCGGCGGCAGGCAGCCGGCCGGGTCCCCGCTGCCGTCCACCCGGCAGCTCGCGGTCGACCTGGGCGTCAACTTCCACACGGTGAACAAGAGCTACGACCTGCTGCGGCAGGAGGGCCTGCTGCGGCTCAGCCGGAAGACCGGCGCGGTGGTGCACCGCGACGCGCACAGCGGCCCGCCGAATCCGGACTGGGCGGAGGACTGGACCGGGCGGCTGCGGACGCTGCTGGCCGAGGCCGCCGCGCAGGGACTCCCCGCCGAGGACATCGTGCGGCACTGCCGCGATGCCCTGGCGGACTTCGCCTTCCCCGCCGGAGCCTCGTCGTGAACCCGGGGATCCTGGTCGCGATGCTGGAGGTGCCGCTGACCGGAGCGCTGATCTGCGCCACCCCCGCGATCGGCCGGCCGACGCTCCAGTTCGGGGTCCGCGTTCCCGCCGACCACGCCGCGATGCCGGTCGTCCGGGCCGAGCGCCGTGCCTTCTACTGGCGAACCGCGGCGGTGACCGCCTGCTGCACCACCGTCGCCGTGCTGGTCGCGGGCCGCGGGTCGGTCTGGCCCGTCTGGCTGGTCCAGCTGGCGCAGCTCCTCGCCGACCTCGGCTGCTTCGGGCTCGCCCGCAACAAGATCGCCGCGGCCAAGCAGGCAGGCGGCTGGTTCGCCGGGCGGCGGCAGGTCGTGACGACGGACACGAGCTGGCGCACCAGCCCGGCGCGCTTCCCGGTGCGCTGGCTGGCGCCGGCCGTGACGGTGATCGCGGTGACCGTGGTCATCGGGATGCTCCGCCATCCGGACTTGCCGCCGGTTCCCGGCCGCTCGGCAGCGAGGTCATCGCTCGGCGGCTACGGCCCGGTGATCGGCCAGCTCTACGTCACCGCGTTGTGGACCGGGCTGCTGCTGATCATCTACCGTTCCCGGCCGGACGTGGACGCCGCCGATCCAGCCCGATCCGCACGGCAGTACCGGCGGTTCCTTGGCGTGATGGCCCGTGCCATGCTGACGCTGGTCACGCTCGTCGACCTCAGCCTGCTGCTGTCGGCCCTTCGGCGGTGGCAGATCGGGCACATTCCCGCGGCCGTCACCGTCCTGCCGTTCGTTACCGGGCTCCTCGTCCTCGCGGTCGTCTCGTTGCGCACCGGCCAGGGCGGATCCCGCCTGTCCGGATCCCGTCTGTCCGACGGCCGTGGTCCCGGTCCGGCCATGGTGGCCGACCGGGACGACGACCGGTTCTGGAAGGCGGGCTTGATCTACGTCAACCGCGATGATCCGGCGATCATGGTCACGAGGCGGTTCGGCGTCGGCTGGACGTTCAACCTCGGCAATCGTCTCGCGTGGCTGGTCGTCGGGGGGATCGTCGGCGGGCTGGCCGGCCTGCTGATTCTCCGCGCGGTCTTGGGTCCGTTCTAGGTACTTCTAGGTACTTCTAGGTGCTGCGCTTCCAGGTGACGGAGAACCCGTTGCCGCTGCCGTTAAGCGCGCTTGGCTGGGCCTTCACTTGGCCCGAGGAGTTGACCATGGTGATCTCGTCGTCGGGGAACGACGAGATGACGCCGCTTGTGCCGCCTATGGTCACGGTCGAGTTCGACTCATTCCAGGTGCCGAAGTTGGTCAGCGGTTCCACCCCGCCCGAACCGCTCGGCGCCTCCGCGATCCATTCCGCGCTGTTGTTCGCGCACGTCGTGCACGTCTGCCTGGTGCTGAAGCCTACGCCGCCGCGGGTCGAGTCGGTGACGGTCAGGGTGTAGCTGGTACCGCTGCGGACGACCGAGGCGGTGATGCTGTCACCGGGCCGCAGCGACTCGCTGACCACCTGGATGCTGTTGGTCGGGAACATCTCCCACCACGAGAAAAAGATGGGCGTGCCGCCGACGCACTCGACGCCCGTGCCGTCCTGCTCCACGGTGTTACTGGAGAACCCGTCGATGCCGACCCAGAACACGTCGAGCGAGGTGGCGGACCCGCAGGTGGCCGACGGCTCGGTCCAGTGGCCGCTGAGCGCGCTGACGTTGCTGCCGGTATCCGCGTAGCCCGCCCAGTTGGTGCTCTGCTCCTGGGTCAGGGCCTTGACCCGGGAGATGGTGCCGGTTCGCAGGTCGGTCTGGTGCTGGCCGATCTTGAGATCCTTGATCGCCGCCAGGGCGGTGGCGACGGCCCGGGCGTGCTGGGCGGCCTGCGTTTGCGGCGCTGCCGGCGCTTTCGGCACGGTCCGCGCGTTCGCGGCGGAGCTCACGCCCATCAGCATGCCGAACGCCGGCAGCAGCGCGAGCAAGGAACAGAGAAGGAGACGACGCATGGTGGTGATGCCTCTCGCACACGGCGGCCTTGTGTAGCCGCCCGTGTTCTGATGGTAATTTCACCACTATCCACCAGCAATACATGATGAATTGCGTTCTATTCGCTTTAATAATGTTTTATCCCAGAAAGCGTCGTCAGTCCCGCGGCAGCGTGCGAGGGAATCCGAAGCACGCCAGCAGTCCCAGGTTGCCGAAGCGCGTGAGGGCGCAAATCCGGTCGCCGCGCAGGGTGAGCACGATGAGACCGCTGGCGCGCCAGACCGGCGTGGTGGGGTCGAGCAGATAGAGGACCAGGCCTGGCTGGTTGTTGGCCCTTGTGGGGACGAGCTTCAGCGCTGGGCCACTGAGGTGAGTGTCGCGGAGGAACCCGGCGATTGCCAGCGGGCCGCGGTGCTCGAGTGGCTCGGGCGGCATGGTGAGCCGCGCATCGTCGGTCAGCAGGGCCATCAGGCTGTCCACGTCCAGGCGCTGGAAGGCGTCGACGAACCCGTCCACGATCGCGGCCTCGGCCGGGGACTTCGGCAGCGGCACGTCGTGCGGGTCCCGGTTGCGGCGAATCCCCGCCCGGGCGCGGATGAGCGCGCTGTTGACGGCCGCCGGGGTCGTGCCGAGGATGCCGGCCGCCTCTGCCGCCGGGAAGCCGAGCACATCCCGGAGCACGAGCACCGCGCGCTGCTGCGGCGGCAGGTGCTGCAGGCCAGCCACGAACGACAGCGCGATCGACTCACGCGCGTCGTACCGGGCCTCCGGGCCGCGGGCGACGTCGTCGAGCAGCGCGTCTGGATAGGGCTCGAGCCACCAAGGGTCGCTGGATGTCATCGGCTCTGTCCTCCCCGCACGCAGGTAATTGAGGCAGCGGTTGGTGGTGATGCGGTACAGCCACGCCCGCAGCGCGCGGCCGTCGAACTGGCCGATCCCGCGCCACGCGGCCAGCATGACCTCCTGGAGCACGTCCTCGGCGTCGTGGAACGACCCGAGGATCCGGTAGCAGTGCGCCAGCAGTTCGCTCCGGTACGGCTCGATCAGCTCACGGAAGGCCTCGCCATCCCCGGCCTGGGCACGGGCGAGGGTCGTCTCGGTCATAGCGCCTCCTGAAGATGCAACACCCGCGACGACGCGAATTCATCGGTGAATCGCCGAGGCGGGGCGGGCTTCAACCAGTGCCAGACCCGACCGCTCAAGAACCGGAGGCACCCGTGACCACAGTTGACCGCAGCGACACCTCGGTCCGCACGGAGATTCATCGCTGGCGGGCGTTCTGGCTGCTCGCCGTCGCGTACTTCATGACGGCCGTCGACTTGACGATCGTCAATGTCGCGCTGCCGACCATCGGTGTCAAGCTGCGTTTCGCCGAGTCGGACCTGCAGTGGGTGGTGACCGCGTATGCGCTCACCTTCGGCGGGTTCCTGCTGCTCGGCGGCCGCGCCGCGGACCTGCTCGGCCGCAGGCGCATCTTCCAGGCAGGGCTGGCACTGTTCACGGCGGCGTCGCTCGCCTGCGCGCTCGCCACCAGCGCCACGTTCCTGATCGTGATGCGCGGCATCCAGGGCCTTGGCGCCGCCACGGTGCTGCCTGCTGCGCTGTCCATCGTGATGAACATGTTCGGCGAGGGCGCCGAACGCAACAAGGCGCTCGGCTTGTGGGGCGCCATCGGCGCTAGCGGCGCGACCGTCGGCGTGCTGGCGGGCGGCGCGCTCACCCGGTACGCCGGCTGGCCGTACATCTTCTACCTGAACGTCGCCGTTGGCGGGATCGCGTTGGTGCTGGCTCGCCGCGTCGTGCCGGAGAGCAGGCTGCGCGATGCGCGCCGCCGCTACGACCCGCTCGGCGCGATAGCCGTGACCGGCGCCCTGGTCATCGGGGTCTACGCCGTCTCCCAGGCGCCCGCCGTCGGCTGGACCGCGGTCCGTACCCTCGCCCTGCTCGCGGTGTCCGCGGCTCTGCTGGCCGCGTTCGTGGTCCTCGAAACCCGGGTCGACATGCCGCTGTTGCCGCTGCGGCTGTTCCGGCTGAAGACCCTCGCCGGGTCGAACGCCGTCGGCTTCCTGCTCGGGGCCAGCTTCTACAGCTACATCTTCATCGGCTCGCTGTACATGCAGCAGGTGCTCCGGTTCTCCCCGATGAAGACCGGCCTCGCCTGGCTGGCCGTGGGCCTGACCGGAGTGGTGCTCGCCGGACCCGCACAGGTGCTCGTCACCCGCGCGTCCGCCAAGCTGGTGATGCTGACCGGGCTGTCCGTGACCGGAGCCGGCATCCTGTGGGCGACCCGGGTGCCCGTCCACGGGAGCTTCTGGCCAGACCTCGCCGGTCCCTTCTTCCTGACCGGCACCGTCACCTGGGTGTTCATCCCGGTCTCGATCGGGGCGCTGGCCGGCGTCACCGAGCGCGACGCCGGCATCGCGTCCGGGCTCATCGACTCGTCCCAGCAGCTCGGTGGCGCGATCGGGATAGCCGTCGCGTCGACCGTGGCGGCGTCTCATTCCGGAGTGCTGCTGGCCCGCGGCCACGCGACGGCCGTGGCGCTGACCGGCGGCTTCCACTGGGCGCTGTGGGTCAGCGGGCTCATCGGGCTGGCCGCCGTCCCCGTTACGCTCCTGCTGGTCAAGCGCACCGACCTGACCGTCGCCTCATGAGGCGCCGCGACGCGCCCAGGTGTGCTGGGGATGCCAGCCGAGGACACGCGCCGCGGCGGAGCAGTCGATGAGTGCGCGCCACGGGTCGTGCTGGTAGCGGGCCCGGTCCCGGATCGGCACGCCGGGCGCGAGCCGCCCGGCGAGGGTGAGCGCCGGCTCGGTGGCCGCGAGGTCGCCCGCGCACAGCAGCATGCGGTGATGGCCCGTCAGCGGTACGGTCAGGGCCAGCTGGACCGCGGTGGCGACGTCACGGACGTCCACGAATGCGCCGAACTCCCAGAATGGTGCCCACTCGGAGCTGGGATCCGCGCGCCACCGCGACTCGATCACCTGGTACATCTCGGGATGCCACACCCAGACCGGCCGCAGCGCCACGGTGGCGATGCCGGACCGGGCGGTGACGCCGGCGCACATGTCCTCGGTCAGGCACTTGGACAGGCCGTACGCCCGCTTCGCCCGGCGCGGGTGGGTGTCGTCGAGGGGGAAGGAGTCCGGCAGCCCTTCGCCCTCCGCGGTGCCGAACACCTGCGCGCTCGAGAAGTGGATCACGCGCGCCACGCCCGCGGCCTCCGCGGCCAGCAGCACATGCCAGGTGCCGAGCACGTTGACGGACATGATCTGGTCCTGGCTGCCCGCGGCGTCGTTGGCGATCGCGCCGAGGTGCACGATGGCGGCGTGGCCCTCCGCCGCGCGGCACACCGCGGCGAGGTCGAGCAGGTCGTCGCCGTCGGCGCGGTCGAAGCCGGTCACGGCGTGGCCGAGGCTCGTCAGATGACTCGCTACCGGGGCGCCGACGTTGCCGCGGTGCCCGGTGACCAGGACGCGCACGCTACGAGGCCGGGCTGACGGCGTCGTAGGCATCCTGCGCCGCGGTGATCCGGCCGACGTTGACCTCGGCCCAGTCACCGATGACGGCGATCGGCCCGGTGAGGGACTGGCCGAGGTCGGTGAGCGTGTACTCGACCCTGGGCGGGACCTCGGCGAAAATCTCCCTGGTGACCAGGCCGTCCCGTTCCAGCCGGCGCAGGGTCTGGGTCAGCACCTTCGGCGCGACCCGCCCGAGCCGGCCGCGCAGCTCGGAAAAGCGCATCGGGCCGTCGCTCAGCAGCAGGACGACGAGCACCGTCCATTTGTCGCCGATCCGGTCGAGCACCAGCCGCGTCGGACAGTCCGGGTCGAAGAGGTCGCCCCGGTCGGCCGCCGCCGGTTGCGCCATAGTAACCATAAGGTACTTATAGCACGTTGAAGTACTTGATATCTAGCTGTTACCTTGCTCGGCATGAACATCGCGATTTACGGAGCAACCGGCATGGTCGGCAGCAGGGTGGTGGCCGAGGCGCTGGCGCGCGGCCACGATGTGACCGGGATCAGCCGCACGGGCGGCGACCTGCCGGCCGGGGTCCACCCCGTGCGCGGCGATGCGGGGGACTCCGCCCTGACCAAGCGCATCGCGGCCGACGCGGCCGTCGTGGTGTCCGCGATCGGACCGAGCAGGACCGGCGGTGACCGGCGTGAGTTTCTCGTGCAGTTGCGCAACCTGGCCGAAACGCTCGGCGACTCCCGCCTGCTCGTGGTGGGCGGTGCCGGATCGCTGCTGGTAGACGGCGGCCGCCTGCTCGACCAGCCCGGCTTTCCGGAGATCTATCTGCCCGAGGCGCGTATCGCGGCGGAGGCGCTGGAGTACTTCCGCGGCCTCGGCGACGGCGTCGACTGGACGTACTTCTCCCCGGCGCCGGTCATCGCGCCCGGCGAGCGCACCGGCGCTTACCGCGCGGGCACCGACTCCCCAGTGGGCGAGTCGATCTCGGCCGAGGACTACGCCGTGGCACTGCTGGACGAGATCGAGCGCCCCGCGCACCGCCGCCGCCGGTTCACCGCCGCGAACTGAGGCACCGCGTGCGGGTTCTCCCGTAGTACGGGCGGCTCAGTAGTTTTCGTCAGATACCGGCAGTTGCCAGCACAGCGGCGGCATTGCCGGTGCATATTCGATCGCCGGTGCCCCCGCTGACGATGGGCGCATGTCTACGAAACGCATGACCAAAGTCCTCGGCGCGGTCGTCGTCTCCGCGGCGACGTTGCTCGGCATGGCGCTGCCTGCCGTCGCGCAAAGCCGTGCCACCTGGATCGGCGGAATCGGCGTCGACAGCCTGGCGGGCTGGCAGCAGGTGAACCAGGAAATCGGGCCGATACAGACCGCCCGGGAGTACGACCCCGGCTCGCTGCCGTCCACGTGGACAGACAGCACCAATTTCTGCCAAAGCCTCCCGGCCATCCTGTGCGTGATCAGCTACAAAACGCCGGACACCAACGTGAACGCATTCGTGTCGAGCATCCCGGCGAACCGGCCGGCGCCGGTATTCGTCGTCTTCTACGCAGAGCCGGAGGCACACAATCCGCCGTTCGGCTCGGGACAGCAATTCGTCGACGAATATGAGACGCAGGTTGACGAGATCCGCGCCGCGTGCGCCGAGGCGGCCAACTGCGGCGTGGTCAAGGTCGCCATGATCGCTTCCACGTACAACTACCAGCCCGGAATGCCGGGCGCGGACTGCTCGTACATCCCGCCCGCCAGCTACGTCGACAAGTATTTCGCCGACGCCTACCAGCCGCGCCTGGACGGGCTGCAGAACGATCCCGGATTCCAAGGCTGGAAGTCCTGCACCCAGGGCACCGGCGTCGGGCGCGGGCTGACCGAGTACGGCCTGGGCACATGCACTAACTCGGGCACGTGGACCGAGCAAGCGCGGGAGCAGCAACTCGCCGCCGATGCCCAGTATCTGTCCAGCGCGTTCCCCAGTCTGTACCTGTGGAATTACTACTGGCGAGACGACTCGACGGTCGGGCCGTGCCGGGACTGGCAGTTCCCAGCCGGATCGGTCACCGCGAACGAGTGGCAGGGCATCGAGCAAGGCACCGTAGGCAGCTAAGAACTGCTGCCTGAGGACTTGGGCGTGCGCCTCGGTGAGCGGCGGGCTGGGCGAAATGCCGAGCTCCTCATCGAGGCGCCGCCGAAGTCTGACGAAAATCTCCAAGGCGGCGGCCTGCTGGCCGGTGGCGGCGACGGCGATCATCAGCCGGGCGTGTGCGTGCTCGTTGAGCGGATCGGCCGCGCATAGCTCGCGCACATACGACATCGCTCGCGCGTGGTCTCCGGCACGACCGGCCGCGTCCGCGTAGCCGAGCACCGCATCCGAGCGCCGGCGCGTCATTTCGACCGCGGCTGGATGACCGCGCAACAGGTCGATATCGGCAAGGACGCCGCCTCGCCACAACCGTAGTGCCTGCTCGTACCCGTCGCATGCCTTTGCTGGCTCGGACTTGACCGCTTCCCGCGCCCGATCGGTCAGTTCCCCGAATCTGACCACGTCGAGCTGACGCGGCCCGGCGTTGAGCCGGTAGCAAGACCCGCCCTCGGTCGTGATCAGGTCCGCGGACCCGTCGCCGAGGATCCTGCGCAACCGTGACACGTAGCTCTGCACTTCGGCCAGGGCACTGGGCGGCGGGCGCTCGCCCCACAGCGTGTCGATGATCGTCTCCCGATGCGCGACCGTGCCAGCGTGCAGTGCCAGCAGGCCGAGCACCGCGCGCTGCCGGGCCGATCCCAGCGCCAGCGGCGCTGCGCTCCGCCGGGCCGTCAGCGGACCGAGGATGCCGATGTACACGCCGCCATCCCGGAATTCGCGGGCCAGGTCAGCTCGCTCCCCCCGGCTGATCTCCAGGATCTCGGCTGCTTTTTCAACGGTGCTCCAGCGGGGAAATCGAGTGCGACCCTGTTCCAGGTCGCGCAGTGCCCCGAGGCTGATCCCGGCCGCCGCGGCAAGCTCCTGCTGGGTCACCCGCCGAGCCTCGCGGTACTGCTTGATCAGCGGGCCAATCCCGGTCTTTTTCCGGCGCACAAGACTCGTTTTAGTGCGTGGACGGGTTGTCCGGACAGGGGTATATAGGCTGGACAAAACACCCCGGGTAATGGGTCCGACGCTTGGCGGGAGCGAGGGAATGGGGCGTCCGGAGCGACCGGTAGATCCCGCGGCCGGACCTGTCCCAGAGTTCGCCGCTGAACTGCGCAGGCTCCGCGAGCGAGCGGGCCGGCCGAGTTACCGGGAGCTGGCGCGGCGGGCCAGCTTGTCGGTAACGGTGCTGTCCGAGGCGGCGGGTGGGCGTTCTCTTCCAACGCTCGCGGTGGTCCGGGGATACGCGCGGGCGTGTGGCGGCGACGTGGCGGAGTGGGAGGAACGCTGGCGGCGCGCCGCGGACCTGCACCGGGACGAGTCAGCCGACGACGCTCCTTATCTGGGGCTGGCCAGCTACGGAGAGGAACACGCCGGATTGTTCTTCGGCCGGGAAGCGCTGACCGCTGACCTTATCCGGCGCCTGGCTGCACGGCGGTTCCTGGCGGTGTTCGGGGCCTCGGGCAGCGGGAAGTCATCCTTGCTGCGAGCGGGGGTGCTGGCCGCGGTGAACCGCGGTGACCTGGACTGCATCCCCATCCTGCTCACGCCTGGCGAACAGCCGGTCACCGCACTCGCCAGCAGGTTTGCCGACCTGGCCGGGACCTCTGCCGAGTTCTTGCACGATGAGGTCCTCACCGACCCCATGGCGCTTCATAACGCGCTCGTGCGGGCCCTGTCCGGCCGACCCGCGGGAACTGAGCTGCTGCTGGTAGTGGACCAATTCGAGGAACTGTTCAGTGCTTGCCGTGACCCGCTGCAACGCGACTGCTTCGTCCGCGCCCTGCTCGCCGCTGTTGACGCTGACGATGCGCGTGCCAGGGTGCTGGTGAGTGTCCGTGCCGACTTCTACGCCCACTGCGCGCGATGGCCGGCGCTCGTGGCGGCACTGCGCGACGCCCAGGTCCTGGTCGGGCCCATGGACCTTGATCAACTGCACGACGTCATCGTCAAGCCAGCCGAGCAGGCGGGGATGACGGTGGAGAGCGCTTTGGTCGCCACCGCTCTCGGCGAGATCGGCGCCGAGTCCGGAATCGAACCAGGTGCGCTGGCATTGGTGTCCCACGCGCTGCTGGAGACGTGGCGATATAGCCCACGGGGTCGCCTGACGTTGCGCGCATACCAGGAGGCAGGCGGAGTGCGTAACGCCATAGCCGACACCGCGGAACGCGTCTACGCTGACCGGACGGAAAGCCAGCGCCTGATGCTCCGCAGGATCCTGCTGCGCCTGGTCGCCGTCGGCGACGGCCATCCGGACACGAGGCGTCGCGTGCCACCCGCCGAACTCACCGCCGGCGACGACCCGGCCACGACGGCCGCCTTGATCGAGACGCTGGTCCGGGCCCGTCTGCTCACCATCGACGACGGCTCGGTACAGCTCGCGCACGAAGCACTGATCAGATTCTGGCCGAGGCTGGCCGAATGGCTGGCCGAGGGACGGGATGGCCTGCGCGTGCAGCGACAGGTGTCCGACGCGGCGTCGGAGTGGATCAAGCTCGGCCGCGACCCCGCCGCCCTCTACCGAGGGACGCGCCTGGCGCTGGCCCGGGCCTGGGCCGACCGGAACGCGGGGCTTACTGGACTCACGGCCGCCGAGCGGGAGTTCCTTGACGCAAGCAGTGCCGCGGAGGTCCGGGCCGCTCGTCGTATGCGCAGGCTGGTCACCGCCCTGGTCATCCTGCTGACCGTCGTGACGGCGGCCGGCGTGGTCGCGGGCTGGCAACGCGAATCCGCGTTGTCGGCCGAGAGGGCGGCGATTTCCGGTCAACTCGCGTCGCAGTCGGCCGCGCTCGCGCCGACCGACCCCGATGCGGCCGCGCTCGCGGCGGTGGCGGCGTGGCAGGGCCAGCCCTCCATCGCGTCACGATCGGCACTACTCGACATCGCCGGGTGCTGCACGTCGACGCAGACGGCGCTTCGCGGCGGCGGGGTCGGCGTCAGCACGGTAGCCCTCAGCACCGGCGGGCAGCTCCTGGCCGCGGGCGGCGCGGGCGACGTGGTGTACGTATGGCGAACCATGAGCGGCCGCCAGCAGCGGACCTTGCGCGGTCCAGCCGAGTCAGTCCAAGCCCTCGCGTTCAGTCCTCGCGGGAAACTGCTGGCCGGCGCGGCCGGCCACACCATATGGCTGTGGAACCCGGTCAGCGGCGCCGTCGTCGAGGTGCTTTCCGGCGACGCCGGTGACATCGATAGCCTCGCGTTCAGCCCGGATGGCGGCCTGCTCGCGTCGGCATCCGACGACGGCGAGGTCCGCCTGTGGCTCCTGACCGGCCATCCCATGGCCCGGTTGCTCCAGCGCAGTGGCAAGCCGATGCGGACTGTGGCGTTCAGTCCGGATGGCGGTGTGCTGGCCGGCGCCGGGAGCGGCGGCATCGTGACGATGTGGCGCGTCGCCAGCCCGGAAAACTCGTCGGTCGTCCGGACGCTGCACGGAGCCACCGCGAGCATCACGAACCTGGCCTACAGCCCGACGGGTACCATGATCGCGGCCGAGGAGGCTGGCGGCGTCGTCCTGTTGTGGCATCTGAGCGAGCCTGCCCCGACGTTGTTGCCCGCCTGCGGCGGCGCCAGCGGGGCAAACCAATCAAGGGGCCTGGCTTTCGATGGCAACGGGACTGTGCTGCTGGTCGCCGGCGGCTACGCCAAGCTGCACCTGTGCGATCCCGGCTCCGGGCGAGACATCGCCGACGAGCCTTACCAGACCCCCGGCCGGATCATTGGATTCGCCTACGATCCGGACAGCGGATCGCTGGCCCTGGCCACGCACGCAGGCTCCGTGCGGTACTGGCGGCAGCCAATCCCCCCATTCACGGGCATCACGGGCGGGAGCGCCCGCGTGGCTGCCATCCCTCGCCTGTCACGCGTCGTTTCTGTCAGCAACGACGATGTGCTGCGCCTGTGGAACGACGACGGTGACCTCATGAGCGCCAGGACACTCCCCAGCACACCAAGGGCGCTCGCGGTCAGCCCGGACGGGAAGCTGCTCGCCATCAGGGGTTCCGATCACACCATTGCCGTCATCAGCGTTCCTGACCTCCGGATCGTGCGGCGCTTGCAGTCCGTGGGGCGGAACGTCAGCTTCTCGCCGGACGGTCACCTGCTTGCTGACGCGGACAACCAGACGGTGCGGCTATGGAATACCACTACCTGGATCCCTGGCCTCGAAGTTCAGGTAAATAGGCAGTCAGGG
Source organism: Streptosporangiaceae bacterium (assembly GCA_035651595.1). Classification (GTDB taxonomy): domain Bacteria; phylum Actinomycetota; class Actinomycetes; order Streptosporangiales; family Streptosporangiaceae; genus JAFARZ01. The sequence goes on from DASRFJ010000334.1 coordinate 18,917, forward strand.
AGTATTGAAGCGATGGCACTCGGCCGTGGTGGTCTATTGGCAGCCAGCACCAGCGCGGGAGAAGTCATTATGTGGAACATTCGCACCGGCAAGCAGATGGCAGCCGGTCATCAGGGACCGGGCCCAGTCAGCACCCTCGCCTTCAGCCCCGATGGTCAGCGTCTGGCCATGGCCGATGGCCAAGGTTCGATCATCTTGTGGGATCCCGCTCGGCTCAACCGTCTGGAAGTGCTGGACAGCGCGCCTCAGCCGGTGTGGTCGCTCGCATTCTCTCCCGACGGCCGTACCCTCGCGTCCGGCTCCAGCGATGGCTCGATCAGGATGTGGAATCTGACGGAACGGGCCCTGACCGCCACCTTGACCAGCCAGGGTATAGTACGCACGCTGGCATTCACGGCGGACGGGGAGACGCTGCTATCCGGAAGTTCCCGCATCATTGCCTGGGACCTCAACCCCCGCGACCTGGTCCGGCAGGTCTGCCGGACGCTAGCCAGCGACCCCGGCCTCGGCCAAGCGGAGGCGCTCGTACCAGACGCTTCGTACGCCCGCCTGTGTCCATCCCGCTGAGCGCAAGGCCGGCCGGTAGAGTGCCGGCGGTCAGACGGGCCGGCGGTCAGATCGGCAGCAGGGTCGGTCCCGTCGTATAGGTCCGGCCGCTGGGCAGGGTCCAGGTGAACCATCCTGGCCGTCCGGTGCCCCTTACTTTCCAGCCGTGCTGCTGTTTGCCTCGGTGGTTCCGTCGGCACATGGGCCCGCATGCGCACAGGCACGTGATGCCGCCCTGTTCCCAGGGCTTTGAATGCTCATAGTCGCTGCCGTGTTCTGGTGTACGGCAGGTGGGGAACGTGCACTCGTCGTTCAGCACCCCGGTCAGGTGCTTAAGGTGCCTGCCGGGGTCGTGTCCGGGTGCGCGGTGCCGGTGGTCGCACTCGCCGGCCAGGTCCTCGAACTCGAAGATCAGGTCCCGGTCCCCTTGCCGGTACCGCCACGTCCCATAGCTTCCGGGCGGCCCTCGGTCGATCCGGGTCAGGGTCGCGGTGCCCGGCGGTCCCGTCGTCCCTGACGTTTCGGTCCTTCCCGTCGTTCCCGGCGGCCCGGTGCTGCCCGGTTCGCGCGCTTTGCGTCTTCGCCGGGCGGGGTCGCCGGGCGCGGGCCGGCCGCAGGCGTGGGCGACGGGCCGGCCGTGCGTGTCGGTGATTGTGAAGCACCAGGTGGACCGGGCGTCCCGGGCTGCCTGGCTGGTCATGTCGCGGATGGTCCACGGGTCCACCGGTCCGGCGCCGCGCATCTCGCCAGGCCGGCTCGCCTGCTCGGTCATGTCGGCGGCGGGCGCGGTCAGGTTGATGTGGGTCACCGTGCCACCGCTGTACCCGGCGCCGCTGGCCCCGTCGTTCCCGCCCGGCGCGGTGCCGGGCTGCGGGCCGGGCGCGCCCCCATCGTCGCTGCCGCCTCCAGGGCCGCCGCCGGGCTGCGGATCCTGCCCGCCTTGCCCGCCATTCCCGTGGCCGCCGAGGGGGTCAGCCTCGCCGAACCTTTCCAGGAAGGCCAGGGCGCGTAGTTCGTCCATCGTGCCCGCGATCCCAGCCTTCTTGAACACCCTGGCGCGGGCGGTCAGCTTGCGGTCGATGGCGAGCACCGCGGCGGGCGGGAGTTCGCGTGCGGCGATCCACCCGTTCCCGGAGTCTTCTGGCTGTATCTCCACGCGGCGGTCCTTCGCCGCGTCCTCGCGCCGCCGCCGGGCGGCGTCGGGGTCGACTTCCATCACCGCCCGGGCGGCGCGATCCCGGATGACCGACCGGGTCTTCTGCCCGATATCCGGCGTGGCGAACAGGATGTCCTCGGCTTGCCTGGCTTGGGCGGGAGTCAGGTTGGCGCAGGCGTTCGCGATCAGGTGTGCCTTGTCCAGGTCGATGATCCCATCCCGCAGCATCCGCGACGTCTCCGGCAGCTTGGCCGCGAGATCCCAGGCGAGGCTGAGGAGAATGGTGGCGGCTCGCTCGGTGACCGCTAGCTGCACACTCACCTCCGCCGCGGTCCCCTCCCGCCACACCCGGGGCAGGACCCCGGGCCCGGACAGCTTCCCGTTCCCGGCCGGCCGGCGACGGATCAGCTCGGCCAGCGCGGTCAGGGTCTCCCACTCCTGCCGGGCGGTGAGGCGGCGGTGGGCGCCGAGCAGGCCGCAGAGTTCGTCGTCGTTGACCCCGGCGAACATCCGGGCCTGGCCCGAGGCGCGATCGGCAAGCATCGCGAGGGCCGGCTCGGGCGCGGCGAGGTCGAGCGGCTCGGACTGCCCGAACCCGCCGCCAGGGCCGGTCTTGACCCCCGGCACCCGCGGTGCTCCGAGGATGTGCGCGACCGCGTCCGCTGCCTCGGCCGCGATCAGCCGCTCGGTCTTGGCCGCGGCCTCCGCCCCGTCTGCCTCGGCGGCCGCGCAGACCCGGGCGTACTCGCCCGGCTCGCCCCAGTCGCGCTCGTCCCCCTCGGGGTCGGGCGGGGCGTCCAGGTTGAGCCACGGGGGTGGCTCTTCTATCGTCGTACTGTAGTGCTCTGCGGCGTGCCTGGCCCTCATCGCGCGCCTCACCCCCGGACCGGGGTCGGCCGCTCGGCCATCTGGTACCTGCCTGTCCATGATCTCACCTCCTCCCCGGCATTGGTCGCCGCTGCTATCGATACTTCGA
>DASRFJ010000335.1:0-2086 GCA_035651595.1 Streptosporangiaceae bacterium
CGCCGCATACGACAGCTCCACGCCCCCGGACACAACCGCCAGCGCACCCGGAGCACGCGCAACCTGCTCCTCGAACAACTCCGCCACCGTCACCGCCGGCACCGCGCGCGCCGTGTCATTCCAATCCCGAAGCAGGCTGCGTCGTTCCGCGGAACTAAGCACGTCGAACTCGCTGAGCCGTCGGCCAGGGTCCGCGACGGCCTGACGCAGCAGCCAGGTCAGCCTGTCCGCCAGCGCCGCCACGGTCGCGCCGTCGAACACGTCGGTGGCGTACTCCAGGTGCGCCTGGATCCCCGCCGGGGCACCGTCGTCGCCGCGGCACTGCTGGAACCCCAGCGTCAGGTCGAACCTGGCGGCCACATCGGGGACCGGCTCCGCGGTGATCCGCATGCCGGGCAGCGCCCAGTCGACGCCGCCGACACCCTCGTCGGCGAGCATGACCTGGAACAGCGGATGCCGCGCGGGCGACCGGACCGGGTTCAGCACCTCGACCAGCCGCTCGAACGGCACGTCCTGACGCGCTTGGGCGGACAGCACCGTCTCCCGCACCCGGCCCAGCAACTCGCCGAAGGTGGGGTCGCCGGACAGGTCCGCGCGCAGCACCAGCGTGTTCACGAACAGCCCGACCAGGTCGTGCACCGCCTCGTCGGTCCGCCCCGCGACCGGGACACCCAGCGGGATGTCGGTCCCCGCGCCCATCCGCGTCAGCAACGCGGCCAGCCCCGCGTGCAAGGCCATGAACACGGTCGCCTGATGCTCCCTGGCCAGCTCCGCCAGCGCGGCATGCAGGCCCGGGTCGGCCAGTTCGAAGAGGACCTGGTCGCCACGCTGGGACGGCTCCGCCGGGCGCGGCCGGTCGAACGGCAGCGCCAGCTCCTCCGGCAGCCCGGCCAGCGCCTGCCGCCAGTATTCGACCTGCCCGGCCAGCGCCCCGCCCCCATCGTCCCCCAGCAGGTCCCGCTGCCACAGCGCGTAGTCCGCGTACTGCACCGGCAGCGGCGCCCAGCCCGGCGCTCGCCCGTCACGACGCGCCTGGTACGCGGCGGCGAGGTCGCCGATCAGCACCGGCATCGACCAGCCGTCGGCGGCGATGTGATGGCACAGCAGCACCAGCACGTGCTCGTCCGGGCTGAGGCTGAACAGCCACCCCCGGAGAGGCAGCTCGCTGGCCAGGTCGAACTCATATCTCGCCGCCGCCTCGATCAGCCCGCCCATTTCTTCCGAACGGGCGGTGGTCACACTGACCGGGACCCTGGCTTCTCCCGGGGGGATGACGTGCTGGTACGGTTCGCCGCCATCGCTAGGGAACATGGTGCGCAGCGATTCGTGCCGGCCTGCCACGTCGTCGAGTGCGGCGGTCAGCGCCGCGGTGTCGAGCAGGCCGGTCAGCCGCCACGCGGACGGCATGTTGTAGACCGTGCCCGGCCCATGGAACTGCTCAAGGAACCACAGCCGCTGCTGCGCGAACGACAGCGGCAGCCGCTCCGGCCGCGCCGCCGCCCGGGTCAGCGGCGGCCGGGCCGCCGCCGCCCCCTCCAGCACCCGCGCCAGCGCGGCCACCGTCGGATGCTCGAACACCGCGCGGACCGGCAGCTCGGCACCCAGCGTCACCCGGACCCGGGACACCAGCCGGGTTGCCAGCAGCGAGTGGCCGCCGAGGTCGAAGAAGCTGTCCTCGACCCCGGCCCGGTCCAGACCCAGCACCTGCTGGAAGATCTCGCACAACGCGCGCTCCGCTGGCGTGGCCGGGGCCCGGCCCCCGCCCGTGGCGTATGCGGGCGCGGGTAGCGCTTTGCGGTCGAGTTTCCCGTTGGCGTTCAGCGGCAGCGCGCCGAGGACCATGATCACGGCCGGGACCATGTAGCCGGGCAGCGTCCGCCCGCAGGCGTCGCGCAGCGCGGCGGGGTCCAGCACCGCCCCGTCGGCGGGCACGACGTACCCGATCAGCCGCTTGTCGCCGGGCTGGTCTTCGCGGACCATCACCGCGGCCTGCGCCACCCCGTCCTGGGCGGCGAGAACCGATTCGACTTCGCCGAGCTCGATCCGGAACCCGCGGACCTTGACCTGGTCATCGGTGCGGCCCAGG
>DASRFJ010000336.1:0-21458 GCA_035651595.1 Streptosporangiaceae bacterium
TCGTCGAGCAGCAGCAGCCGCGGCTCACGGACCAGGGCGCGCGCCAGCGAGGCCCGCTGCGCCTCACCGCCGGACAGCGTCAGCGGCCAGGCGCCGGCCCGCCCGGTCAGGCCGACCTCCTCCAGCGCCCGCCGCGCGACCGCCGCGGGATCGGGCCCGCGCAGCCCCAGGCAGACGTTGGCCAGCACCCGCCGCCACGGCAGCAGCCGCGGCTCCTGGAAGGCCAGCGCGACCGGCCCCGGCACCTCCAGCGAGCCCGACACCTCGTTGTCCAGGCCGGCCAGCGCGCGCAGCAGCGTCGACTTGCCGCTGCCGCTGACCCCGAGCAGCGCCACGAACTCCCCGGGCGCGATGTCCAGGTCCACCCCGTCCAGGATCCTGCGGTCGCCGAAGGTCCGGGTGAGCCCCCGGATCCTGGCCGCGGTCAGTTCTCCAGCAGTCCGCGGCGCCACGCCAGGGCCTTCCTTTCCAGCAGCCGGACCAGGGCGTCGGTGAGCAGGCCGAGGACCGCGTACACGGCCAGCGCGACCAGGATCACGTCGTTGCGCAGGAACTGGGTCGCCTGGCTGATCATGAAGCCGAGTCCGGCGTTGGCGTTGACCTGCTCGGCCACCACCAGCGCGAGCCAAGCCACGCCCAGGCTCTGCCGCAGGCCGGTGAGCGCCTGGGGGAGCGCGCCGGGCAGGATCACGTGCCGGATGAGCGCCGGTTTGCCGAGTTTGAGGGTCTGCGCGGCCTCGACCAGCCTGGCGTCGACGCTGCGGATTCCGGCGAACGTGTTCAGGTATAGCGGGATCGCCGCGCCGAGCGCGATCAGGATGATCTTGGGCAGCTCACCGATGCCGAACCACACGATGAACAGCGGGATCAGGCCGAACAGCGGCAGCGTGCGCAGGATCTGGAGGATCGGGTCGACCGCGTTCTCGCCGAGCCGGCTCAGCCCCGCGACCAGCGCCAGCGCGACCGCGGCGGCGGCGCCGAACGCGAAGCCGATCGCCATCCGCTGGAGCGAGACCAGCATCGCGCCCTGGAGTGTGCCGTAGGCGGGCGAGCTGTGCGTGATCAGCGTGCTGGCGGTGTGCCAGATCGTGGACGGCGGCGGCAGCTTGTCCGTCGGGATGAGCTTGGCGGTGCTGGCGAGCTGCCAGAGCGCGACGACCGAGAGCGGGCTGATCAGGCGGTACCAGCCGTGATTCCGGCGGCTGCGCTTTCTGCGGGTTCGTTGCGGTAGCGCGGGTACGTGCGTCTCGGTTACCTGTGCTTGACCAGGGGCGATGGCGATTTCGGGCATGGTTCGACACCTCGGGATTGACTGGGGAGGATGCAGCGCGATGTCAGCAGGCGCGACAGACCGCGCTGGATTGCATGCCGAAGTCGGTGTACCGGCGTGCCACGAGCGGCTGCGGGTGAGCCATGTCCTCTAGGGTGGGGTGAATTGTCTATAAAGTCAATAGAGTTTATCGGATTAGTTCGGCACCGCGTTCCCGCAGCTCGGTGACCGAACGCATGCCGAGCAGCTGGAGGGTGCGGGTGAACTGCTCGCTGAGCAGATCGATCGCGTGGTCGACGCCGGGCTCGCCGGCGGCCATCAGGCCGTACAGGTAGGCGCGGCCGATGGCGGCGGCGTTCGCGCCGAGCGCGAGGGCGACCGCGATGTCGGCACCGTGCCGCACGCCGGAGTCGACGATGATCGTGGCGTCCGGGCCGAGCGCGTCGCGGGCGCCGGCCACGAGGTCGATGGGGGCGACGGCGCGGTCGAGCTGGCGTCCGCCGTGGTTGGACAGCAGGATGCCGTCCGCGCCTCGTTGTACCGCGTTCTGGCAGTCGGACGGGCTGAGCGGGCCCTTGAGCAGCAGCTTGCCCGGCCACGCGTCGCGCAGCGTCTCGACCACGTCCCAGGTGACCGCCGGGTCGAACAGCGAGGCGGAGCCTGCGATCGTCTTGGCCTGCAGCGGGATGTTGGCGAACTCGATCGCGGGGTTGCGCAGCATCCGCAGCCAGTAACCGGGCCGGACCGCGATGTTCGCCAGCGCGCTGGCGGTGAGCGCGGGCGGGATGATCAGGCCGTTGCGCTCGTCCCGTGTCCGGTGACCAGGGACAACGGTATCCACGGTGATCATCAGGGTGCGATAGCCCGCGGCCGCGGCGCGCGCGACCAGCTCCTTGTTCAGCCCGGCGTCGCGCATCACGTACAGCTGGAACCACAGGTCCTGGTGCGGGACCGCGCCGGCCAGGGCTTCGATCGTGGTCGTCGCCATCGTGGAGAGCGTGTAGGGCAGGCCGTGCCGGTGCGCGGCGCCGGCCACCGCGATCTCGCCGGCCGGGTGCATCATGCGGGTGTAGCCGGTCGGGCCGAGGACGAGCGGGAACGCGAGCTCCGCGCCGAACAGGCCGGCCGTGGTGCTGATGCCGGCGACGCCGGCCAGGGCGTTCGGCTGGAACCGGTGGCGCTGGAATGCCTGGCGGTTGGCGGCGAGCGAGACCTCCTCGTCGGCACCGCCGTCGACGTAGTCGAAGACCGGGCGGGGGACCGCGCGCCGGGCGGCCCGGCGCAGATCGTCGATGTCGTGGCAGGTGGAGAGCCGTCGCGCGGGCGCGCTCAGCTCGATCGGCTTGAGCCGGATGAGGTCACGAATCTCGCCGATCTTCATGTCCAGGGACTTTACGCCCTCGACCGCATGTATATTAAAGCAGTCTGTATTATAGGAATTAATACCGCAGCCCGCGAGCTAGCGGCCGTCGGCCGTGCTGGGATAAGGATGGCGTTATGGAGGTTCCGCGGTCATGCGAATAGCTGTCGTCACCGGAAATCCCAAGCCCGCGTCGCGTACCCACGGCGTCGCGCTGGCGGTGGCCGGTGCGCTGGCGAGTGCGCTGACCGATCCGCCCGTCCCGCCGCGTGTCGTGGTCGACCTGGCCGAGTACGCGTCCCGCCTGTTCGACTGGTCGGACGCGGAACTGACCGCGCTGACCGCCGAGGTCGCGGGCGCCGATGTCGTCGTCGTCGCGTCGCCGACGTACAAGGCCGCGTACACCGGCATGCTCAAGGCGTTCCTCGACCGGTACGGCAGCAACGGCCTGGCCGGGACCGTGGCGGTGCCGGTGATGACCGGCGGCTGGGCCGGGCACACGCTCGCCGTGGAGGTGCACCTGCGGCCGGTCCTGGTGGAACTCGGCGCCGCCGTGCCCGCCCGCGGGCTGTACGTCACCGAACCCGAACTCGCCGAGCTGGACGCCGTCGTAGCGAAGTGGGGCGCCACCGCGATCCCCCTGATCCGCACCGCCACGCGCCACTGAGCGCCGGGCCGTCGGCCGCCCTGCCCCCGAGCGCCAACCGCGCCGCCCCGCCAGCCGCCCCGCCCCCCCGAGCGCCCCGCCCCGCCAGCCACCCAGCCGCCGGCCCCGCCCCGCCATCCGCCCGAAATATCCCGATATATCCGGTAAGTTCGACGTTAGCCCGGGACCCGATGGCGAGCCGAAATTATTGCGGACAGTTACCCCCCCGGATCGGGGGGGTAACTGTCCGCAATAATCTGACGCCCCTGTCGACGTGGCCGTAATTGGTTGATATGCCTGCTTTGCTTGGGCGCGTCCCGCACGGCGGCGTTCGGCTGGAGACGGGAGAAGCGCATCGAGCCGTCGTTGATCGTGCGGTACCGGAGGGCGATGACATCGTGGATGTAGCTCATGCCGAGGCGCCATGGGGGGCGTGAGCCCGCCCTCGGAAACTGATCGATGGAGCGCAGCACATAGCCGGCCGAGAAGTCGAGCAGGGGACGCTCGGTGACGGCCGGGTCGTCGTTGACCGGGACGCAGATGTCATAGCCGCCGGCGTCCATGTGCTTGAGCAGGCGACAGGTGAACTCGCTGACCAGGTCCGCCTTGAGCGTCCAGGACGCGTTGGTGTAGCCGATCGTGAACGCGAAATTCGGGACGTCGCTCAGCATCATGCCCTTGTACGCCATCGTCTCGGGCAGCCGGATCACCCGGTCGTCCACGGTGAGCTCCACGCCGCCGAGCGCGAGCAGGCGCAGGCCGGTCGCGGTCACCACGATGTCGGCCGCCAGTTCGGCGCCGGACTCAAGCCGCAGGCCGTGCTCGGTGAACGTGGCGATCTTGTCGGTGACCACGCTCGCGCGCCCGTCGCTGATGGACCGGAACAGGTCGCCGTCGGGGACTAGGCACAGGCGCTGGTCCCACGGGTTGTACTCGGGCTTGAAATGCGTGTCGACGTCGTAGCCGTCCGGCAGCTGCTTGATCGTGAGCTTGCGGATCCAACCGCGGATCATCTCGGGCCGGCGTCGGCTGAGCCGGTAGATCAGGCTCTGGGCCAGCACGTTCTTCCAGCGCGTGATGGCGGACGCGCGGCGCTCGCCGAGCATCGAGCGCAGCCGGGTGGCGATCGGGTCTTCGGCCGGCAGCGTGAGGATGTAACTGGGGGAGCGCTGGAGCATCGTCACGTGACCCGCGGTCTGCGCCAGCGCGGGAACCAGGGTCACCGCGGTGGCGCCGCTGCCGATCACCACGACGCGTTTGCCCGTGTAATCGAGGTCCTCCGGCCAGTGCTGCGGGTGCACGAGTACGCCGCGATAGTCGCCGATGCCGGCAAAATCCGGGAGATAGCCGTCGTCGTACCGGTAGTAGCCGCTGCAGCTCAGCAGGAAATCGCAGGTCAGCGTCACCGGCTCGGAGCCGGTGACGCCGTGCACGGCCTGGACTGTCCAGCGCGCCGTCTGGGTTGACCACGCCGCCTTGACGACCCGGTGGTTGAACCGGATGTGCTTGTCGACGCCCCCCTCGGCCGCGGTGTCCCGCACGTAGCTGAGGATCGCCGGGCCGTCCGCGATCGCCTTCGGGTTCGTCCACGGACGGAACCGGTAGCCGAGCGTGTGCATGTCCGAGTCCGACCGGACGCCCGGGTACCGGAACAGGTCCCAGGTGCCGCCGATGACGTCGCGCGCCTCCAGGATCGTGTACGTCTTGCCGGGAAACGCGGCCTGGAGGTGACGGGCCGCGCCGATCCCGGACAGCCCGGCGCCGATGATGAGGACGTCGAAATGCTCGCTCACCGATGTGCCGCCTGCCGGGAGCGGAGCCGCTTCTCGAAGCGGGCGATGATGTCGTAATAGTGCGTCGGTGCCACGCGGGCGAGGGCATCGAAGAGGTAGGCGTCCGGACCCACCAGAATGCGGGCCTTGCCGCGCTCGACACCGCGGCAGATGATCTCCGCCGCCTTGTCCGGGCTGGTCATCGTTATCGCCTCGAAGTCGGCGGCCAGCTGCTCGTGGGTCCGGCCGCGGCCTTCGGGATCCTTGCGGACGCGCGCGTTCCTGGCGATGTTCGTCGTGATGCCGCCCGGATGCACGGTCGCCGCGGAGACGCCGGTGCCGCGCAGCTCCTGGCGCAGCGCGTCGGTGAAGCCGCGGACCGCGAACTTCGACGCGCAGTACGCACTCTGGTGCGGCATGCCCAGCAGGCCGAACACGCTGGAGGTATTGACGATCACGCCGTAATCCTGCTCGACCAGGAGGGGCAGGAAGGCGCGGGTGCCGTTCACCACGCCGTCGAAATTGATCCGCCGCAGCCACTCGTCGTCCTCGGGCTCGGCGTCGAGCACCGAGGAGGCGACCGCCACGCCGGCGTTGTTGAACACCGCCGCCAGCCGCGCCGTGAGCGCCGTCGGCGCCGTGAGCGCCGTGAGCGTCGTGAGCCACTCGCGGACCTCCGCCGCGAAGCGGTGCATATCGTCGGCGTCCCGCACGTCGAGGACGCGGGCTAGCGCCGGGCCAGGCAGGGACTTCTCGGTGTCCTTGAGGCCGGCCTCGTCGATGTCGGCGATCGCGACCGGCGAGCCCGCGCGCGACAGGTGCCGGGCGAGCGCGCGGCCGATGCCGGAGGCGGCGCCGGTGATCATCACCGGCCGGCCGCCGAGGGGCCTAGGCTTCCTGGCCATCGGTGCTCCTTATCGTCGTTGCCGCCTCGGCGGCACGTACGTGGGTGTCGATCAGGTCCACGATCGCCGGCCAGGCACCCGGCGGCAGGTCGTGGCCCATGCCGCGGATGGTCTCCAGCCGGGCGCCGGGAATCGTCCGCGCCGTGCGCGCCCCGCCGGTCGGATTGACCATCAGGTCGCGGTCCCCGTGGATGACCAGCGTCGGAGCCGTGATCGTGCGCACTTCCGCGGTGCGGTCACCCGACTTGATGATGGCGGCGAGCTGGCGTGCGGCGCCGTCACTGGCCGGATCGCGGTCCCAGGACTCACCCGCCGCCGCGCGCACCCACTGCTCGTCGAACGGGTATCCGGCCGAACCGATGTGGCGGAAGATCCGCACCGAGCGCTCGATCCGCTCGGCGCGGGTGGCCGGCGGCCGAGACAGCATCAGCCGCCAGGTCGACAGCGCGGGCCGGCCGACGCGCGCGGCGCCGGTGGTGGACAGCATCGAGGTGAGCGAGCGTACTCGGCCGGGATAACGGGCGGCGACCGTCTGCGCGATCATCCCGCCCATCGACGCGCCCACCAGATGGACCGAGGTCAGGCCCAGCGCGTCGAGCAGGCCGGCGGTGTCCGCGGCCATGTCGGCGAGGTCGTACTGGCTGGGATCCCAGCGCTTGCGCAGCATCGCCACCGGCTTCGGCGGCGGGAACCGCAGGTGCGTGGACCGGCCGATGTCACGATTGTCGAACCGGACGATGTGGTAGGCACGCGCGGTGAACAGCTCGCAGAACTCCGCCGGCCAGCTTTGCAGCTGCATGCCGAGGCCGGCGATCAGCACGAGCGGGATGCCGGCGGGGTCGCCGAGCTGGTCATACGCGAGCACGATGCCGTGCCCGGCATCGGCGAAGGACTCGCTCACCCGCGGCTCCTCGCGGTCGTCTTGGGTGCGACCAGGTCAGTGCGCTCGGAACGGCGGCTGATGACGGCCAGCCCGCCCTTCGCGGGGGCCCAGGTGATGCCACGGGAGTGCCACCGTTCACCGCGGTCGCCAGTCGGCGCCAGCGTGACGTCGCGGAGCAGCGTCCGCAGCACCACGTTCATCTCCATGCTGGCGAAGGCGGCGCCGATGCAGCGCCGGACGCCGCCGCCGAACGGGATCCATTCGTAGGTATCCGGCCGCTTGCCGGCGAAGCGATCCGGGTCGAAGGCCCCCGGGTCCGGGAACAGCTTCGCGTTGTTGTGCATCAGGTAGATGCTGACCATGACGATCTGGCCCTTCGGCAGCGTCCAGCGACCGAGTTCCATGCTCGGCGCGTGCACCTGGCGGGCCGTCCGGTCCACGACCGGACGCGTGCGCTGGACCTCGAGGATCGTCGCCTCCCGCAGCTCCGAACCGCCGGCGTCGGCCTCGGCCACCAGTCGGCGCAGCATCTCCGGGTGCCGGCGCAGCCGCTCGACGGCCCAGGCCAGGGTCGTCGCGGTGGTCTCATGCCCGGCGGTCAGCAGGGTAAGCAGCTGGTCGGCGATCTCGTCGCGGGTCATCGGTGAACCGTCGTCGTACTTGCTCTGCAGCATCAGCGCGAGCACGTCGTCCCGCCCGTCCAGGCGCGGGTCCTGCCGGGCCGCCTCGATCAGCCGGTCGACGATCTCGTCGTACTGGCGCCGGTAGGCCAGCGCGCGGCCCCACGGGCTCCACCGGCCGAGGTCGGTGCGCGGTATCGGCAGCACGGCGAGCCGCGCGCCGAGCGTCACCATCGCCGGGATCAGCTGCCGCAGCTCGGCCAGGTCGGCCCCGTCAGCGCCGAACACCGCGCGCAGGATCGCGTTCAGTGTGATGCGCATCATCGGAGCGAGCGTGGGGAACGCGCGGCCTTGCGGCCAGGTGGCCATCTCGCGGACCGCCTCCTGCTCGACGATGGCCTCGTACGCGCGCACGCGGCGGCCGTGGAACGGCGGGGTGAGCAGCTTGCGCTGCTTCTTGTGCCGGTCGCCGGTGATCGCGAAGAATGAGTTGGGGCCGAGCACGCGGCCCAGGTTGACATCGAGGTTGTCGGCGATCTCCGGACTGGTCATGAACAGCTGCCTGACGTCGGCCGGGTCGCTGATCACCACGGCCTTGCCGAAGATCGGCACGTCGACGGTGAACGTCGGACCGTAGCGCCGGTGCAGACGGCGGATGTTCCACAGCGGGGCGGTAAGCGCGGTGGCGCCCTGCACGAAGCGCGGGGCCGACGGGCCGTCCGGCAGTGTCATCGTGGTCATTCGTACCCTCCGCTCTGGTACGCGTGCGTACCACACCGACGGTACGCCGGAGTACCATGGTCGTGCAAGGCCTTCGGAGCCGATGACCGGAAGGGATAGCCTGGCGACTGTGACCACCGCCCGCGACGAGATGACCGGCCTTGGGGTCGCCCCGCAGACGGCCGCGGTCACGGCCGCGCCGGGCCCTGCCGAGTTCCGCGGGCGGCTGCTGGAGGGCATGGCCGCGGCCATCCGCGAGGGCGGTTACCGCGACTCGACGGTCGCCGACATCGTGCGGCACGCCCGCACCTCACGCCGCACGTTCTACGAGCATTTCGCCAGCAAGCAGGCGTGCTACATCGCCCTGCTCCAGGACTGCAACGGCGCGATGGTCCGCCACATCGCCGAGACGGTCGATCGGCGCGCGCCATGGGACGTCCAGATCCAGCAGGCGGTCCAGGCGTGGATCGCGGCGGCCGAATCCGATCTGCCCATCACGCTGAGCTGGATCAGGGACCTGCCCTCCCTCGGCTCCGACGCCCGCCACCTCCAGCGCGAACTGCTCGAGTCGTTCATCACGCTCATCGAGAGCCTCAGCACCACGCCGGAGTTGCGCGCTGCGGGCGTCGCGCCGCCGTCCCGCCAGCTGACGATCCTGATGCTCGGCGGCCTGCGTGAGCTCATGGCGACGACCGTCGAGGACGGCGGCAACATCGGCGACATCGTCGACGTCGCGGTCCAGGCCACGCAGGCGATGCTCCGCCCGTCCGCGGCTGACTGAGCCGCGGAGGGCGGCGGCTGACGCGCCAGCCCCGGCATACTGGTGCGGTGAACGTGACGCTGCGCGCGCAGCAGCCGGACGATCTGCCCCTGCTGCCGGGCGGGGAAAGCATCTACGACGACTTCGGCCCGCGCGGGATCCGTGACGCGCCCAAGCCCGCCAGGTTCGACAGCGACGGCGCGCTGACCGTGCTCGCCGACGACGGCCAGGTGGCCGGCGACGTCGGCTGGCACTGGCAGCAGTGGGGTCCCACCGCCGGGTCCCGGTGTCCGATGATCGGCATCTGGCTCCGGCCCGAATACCGGGGCCGCGGCATCGGCACCGCGGCGCAGGCGCGGCTCGCCGACCTGATCTTCCGGCACACCACGGTCAATCGCGTCGAGGCGCACACCGAGACCACCAACATCGCCGAGCAGAAGGCGCTGGAGGCCGCCGGCTTCCAGCGCGAGGGCGTCACCCGGGGCTCGACCTGGCGGGACGGCGCCTACCGCGACGGCGTCCTGTACGCCATACTCCGCGACGACCCGCGCCCAGACCTGCCGTGAGTCACACGCGTAACGCACCCCGCCGACGTCAGCTCCGCGCCGCGCCGGTTCGTGACAGGAAAGGCGCCAGGCGGGGCATTGCCATCGCGCCGCGCCAGCCGTGCCGGAACGCCACAACCGGACACAAGTCACATTCCGGGCGCGCCCGACGGGCGCGCCAGATTATTGCGGACACTTACCCCCCCGATCTGGGAGGGTAAGTGTCCGCAATAATTTCGATCCAACTTTCGAGGCCGAGGCTAGCGTCGAACTTACCAGATATAAGCGGGCATTACGGGCCGCGCGGGCGCCAGCGAACGGACCAGCGCTCCTAACGACGCCAGTTCCACGTACGCGCCGCGGTAATACAGCAGCGGCGGTAGCGCGGCGACGCCGGTTTCGGCGTGCCGGACGCGGCCGACGACGATCTCGTGGTCGCCGCCGGGAAGCATGTGCTCGACGGTGCACTCCAGCACGGCGAGCACGTCCTCCAGGCGCGGGCTGCCGGTCGGGCCGCGCCGGTGCCGCACGCCATCCCAGGCCGCCGCCAGGCCGCGGCGCGCGAAGTTCGCGGACAGCTGCCGCTGCGGCGCGGCGAGCACGTTGACCACGAACGCGCCGTGGCCGCGGATCGCGCGCAGCGTCAGGCTGCCGAGGTCGAAGCAGACCAGCACCAGCGGCGGGTCCAGGGACAGCGAGGTGACCGCGTTCGCGGTGGTACCCACTGGCTCCCCGTCACAGTCGACCGAGGTGACCACCGTGACCCCGGTGGCGAAGTGGCCCATCGCGTGCCTGAATTCGGCCGAAGAGACATCCGAAGAGACGTCGGTCATCGTCAGGCCTGCCCGTGATTCGGCCCGATCGCCTCACCTGCGGTGTTCATCTGGCCGATGCCGATCTTGGCTGTCACGACTCACATCCTGCCGCCGCCGTCCGCACATAGTCAAGTATTACGATCAAGTTAGTAGATAATCCAACCGAACCCTCGTCATTCGTGACCGGGACGGCGGTGCGGTTATGCTGTCGAGGCGGCCAGATGAAACGATCGTGCGGTGACGTCCCAGCAGCAGCCATTGATCCTGGTAGAGGATCATCTTGAACGGCGGATCCGCAAGCCCGTCGATCTGCTGCGCTGCCTCGTCTCCTGCATCGAGATCGTGGCCCTGGCGCTGGCCGGCCTCGCGGCCACCGCGACCACCGACGGCGTCGAGACCGACATACTCAACGCGAGCTCGCACCTGCCGCACGCCGTCCAGCGGGTCGCACCCACCGTCGCCCTGTTCGCCCTGCTCATCCTGCCGGTCTCACTCGCCGTCCGGCAGCTCATCAGAAGACAGCCGCAGCGGCTCGCCGAGGCGGTGGCGACTGGTTGCCTGGCCGCCGCGGTGGTCGGCATCGCGAACGAGATCCTGAGTCAGTCGTTCGCCCGCGCGCTCTACGACGCGATCATCATGGCCCACCCGGCCTCCAGCCACACCGCCGCCTTCGACCCGTACCTGGCGGGCGTGGTCGCCTATGCCACGATCATCGGCCTCACCGGCTACCCGGGATGGCGGAACGCCCTGTGGATCACGGTCGCGGTCTACGCCATCGTGCACCTGGGCACCCAGGGCACCACGATCCTTTCCCTGCTCATCACCCTTATCGCCGGACGCGCCGTCGGCCTGGCCGTCCGGTACGTCGCCGGGTCCATGTCGCAGCGGCCGAGCGCGGACGAGATCGCCGCGGCGCTGACCGAGCCCGGCGAGGGCCGCAAGATCACCGCCATCCGGCGGGGGACGCCGCGCCAGGGCGGCTCGCGGCACTACGAGGTCACGCTCATCGACGGCGCCAGCCTGGACGTCGCGGTCTACGACCGGGACCAGCAGGCGGCCGGCGCGCTCTACCGGCTGTACCGGTCGATCAGGCTGCGCGGCCAGGTGTCCCGCAGCGCCCCGCTGTCCGTCGACCACGCGGTCGAGCGCCGCGCGCTGCTGGCCTACGCCGCCGAGGACGCGGGCGCGCCCACGCCGCGGCTGCGGGCGGTGGTCAGGGTCGGGCCGGAGGCCACCGTGCTCGCCTACGACCACCACGACGGGACCACGCTCGCCGCGAAGAACCCGGGCTGCACGGACGGGGAGCTGCGGGCCATCTGGGACGCGATGCGCCAGCTGCACCAGCATCGGGTGACCCACCGCGGGCTCACCGCCGACCGCATCCTGCTTACCGACGACGGCCGGGTCATGCTGCTCGACCCGGGCGACGGCGATCTCGCCGCCAGCGACCTGCAGATCCGGCTGGACATCGCGCAGCTCATCGCCGAGCTCGCGCTGACCGTGGGCACGGACCGGGCCGCCGACCTGGCGGTGGAGAAGGCAGGCGCCAACGAGATGGTCGCGGTCGTGCCGCTGCTTCAGCCGGTCGCGCTGGCCAGGGCCACGAGGGCGACGCTGCGCCGCCGACGGGACGTGCTGCCCGCGCTGCGCACCCGGCTGCTCGCCGCGGTGCCGGGCGGCGAGGTGATGCCGGTGCGGCTGGAGCGTATCCGGTTCCGCACGCTGGTCACGATCGTGGCCACGCTGGCCGCCGGCTACCTGCTGGCCGGCGAACTGGCCAGGACCAGCCTGTCCACCGTGCTGCACAAGGCGAACTGGCAGTGGGGCCTGGTCGCGCTGCTCCTTGAGGGCGTCACGTTCATCGGCGCGACGATCTCGCTGCAAGGGTTCGTCTCGGACAAGCTCAGTTTCACCAAGACCATGCTGGCCCAGCTCGCCGGGTCGTTCGTCCGGCTGGTCACCCCGGCGGCGGTGGGCGGCGCCGCACTCAACATCCGCTACCTGCAACGGCGCAAGATCCCGGCGGCCGCCGCGGCGGCCAGCGTCGGCGTCTGGCAGGGCGTCGCGTTCGTGCTGCACATCCTGCTGCTCGTGGTGTTCGTCGCGATCACCGGCACCGGGCGGGAGCATTCGCTGCGACCGCCGACCTGGTCGTATTTCGTGCTGGCCGGCCTCGCCGCGGTGGGCGTCGCGGTGCTGAGCATCCCGGCGAGCCGCCGGCTGATCCGCGACCGGGCCGCGCCGATGCTCGGCCAGGTGCTGCCCCGCCTGCTCGAGGTCGCCCAGCAGCCGCGCAAGCTCGCCCAGGGCATCGGCGGCGCGCTGCTGCTGAGCGCCGCGTACATCCTGTGCCTGGCCGCGTGCGTCGCGGCGTTCGGGGGGCGGCAGGTGCCGATCGCGAGCATCGCGGTGGTGTACCTGACCGGCAGCGCCTTCGGCTCGATCATGCCGACACCGGGCGGGCTGGGGGCGGTGGAGGCGGCGCTGACCGCCGGGCTGACCGCGGCAGGCCTGCCGGGCGCGGTGGCGGTCAGCTCCGTGCTGCTGTTCCGGCTGCTCACGTTCTGGCTGCCAGTGCCGGCCGGCTGGATCGCCCTCAGCTACCTGGAACGCCAGGGCGCGCTATTACTCAGCCGCCATGAACGGATTGGCCACGCACACCCCGTCGTACACCTGGCCGTGGTTGAGATCCTCGGAGCGGATGACGCCGCAGCCGATCTCCACCGCGCTGCGGACGATCATCGCGTCCCACAGCGAGATCCCCGTGCGCTGGTGAAGGCTGATGGCGGCCAGGACATCATCCGCCGCCGGGGTGTGCACATACCAGCGAGCGAGGTCGGCGACGATTTCCTTTGCGGCCGCCGCGTCCAGCGGCTTGGGGATCTTACGCGTCACCGTGACGAAGAACTCCTGCAGGACCTGGATGCTCACGCACCCATCCCGTGTCTCCCACAGGCTCGTCAGCAGGTCGCGAGCGCGCTCGTGCTTGACGCCGGCGGTCTTGTCATACGCGTACACCAGGACGTTGGTATCGATGAACTGGCGGCTATCGCTCATGCAGGTCGTCCCGGTCCCAGTCGATGTGACCCCGCGTGCCGAGATCGATGCCGTCACGGAGCCGGGCAAGGCTTCGCTCCCTGGCACTGGCGTACCCGTTCTCCTGCTCGACCAGATCTCTGAGCATCCGGGCAAGCAACGCGGATACCGACGTTCCGCGACGCGCGGCCAGCACCCTCGCCTCGCGGAGGTCCTCTTCGGGAAGGGACAGTGTGATGTTCTGGTTGCTCATATCCGACCTTCACTGTTTTACGTGCTGCACGTAAAACAGTGTATCGCGGCAATCCCTTCCGCGCCCGCGCCCGGCTGCTAGAGTGACCGGCTGATGTACGGAGAGTAATCGGGGGGTTGCTCATGCATGTGCTCGCGGAGAGTCACCTGCGGCTGTCGGTCAACGCCGAGGACTACGTGATCCTGGCGGTGTACTTCCTCGTCGTGCTCGGCATCGGCTTCGCCGCGCGGACCCGGGTGAAGACCGCGCTCGACTACTTCGTGGCCGGCCGCTCGCTGCCCGCGTGGGTGACCGGCCTCGCGTTCGTCTCCGCGAACCTCGGCGCGACCGAGGTCATCGGGCAGGCCGCCAACGGTGCCCAGTACGGCGCGATGACCGTGCACTACTACTGGGTCGGCGCCATCCCCGCGATGGTGTTCCTGGCGATCTTCATGATGCCGTTCTACTACGGCTCGCGGGTGCGCAGCGTGCCCGAGTTCCTCGGCCGCAGGTACGACGGATCCACCCAGGCGCTGAACGCGGTGGTGTTCGCTATCGCGCAGGTGCTCATCGCCGGCATCAACCTGTACGCGCTGGCCATCGTGGTGCAGGCGATGCTCGGCTGGCCGCAGTGGGTGTCGATCGTCGTGGCCGGCGCGTTCGTGCTTGTCTACATCACGCTCGGCGGGCTGTCCTCGGCGATCTACAACGAGGTGCTCCAGTTCTTCGTGATCGTGGTGTCGCTCGTCCCGGTGGTGCTGCTGAGCCTCAAGAAGGCCGGCGGCTGGGCCGCGATGAAAACCAAGATCGACGCGTCCGTGCTCGGCAACCCCGGACTGCACGCGTGGCGCAACACCGGGTTCGGCTCGCACAACCCGATGGACGCCAGCTGGCTGTCGATCGTGTTCGGCCTCGGGTTCGTGCTGTCGTTCGGCTACTGGACCACGAACTTCGCGGAGATCCAGCGCGCGCTGTCCGCGAAGAACATGTCCGCCGCCCGGCGCACCCCGGTCATCGCGTCATACCCCAAGGTGTTCCTGCCGCTGATCACCGTGCTGCCGGGCATGCTGGCGCTGGTCCTGGTCCCCGGGCTGGGCAAGACCTACCAGTACAACGACGCGATCCCGCTGCTCATCCGCGACGTGCTGCCGAACGGCGTGCTCGGCCTCGCCCTCACCGGCCTCCTCGCGTCGTTCATGGCCGGCATGGCCGCGAACGTGTCCTCGTTCAACACCGTGCTCACCACCGACATCTGGGAGCCGTTCCTGCGGCCTGGCCGGTCCGACGAGTACTACGTGCGGCTGGGTCGCTGGTTCACCGTCGCGGGCGTGGCGGCCGGCGTCGGCACGGCGTTCATCGCGGCCAGCTTCAGCAACCTGATGAACTACATGCAGACGCTGTTCGGCTTCTTCAACGCCCCGGTGTTCGCGACGTTCCTGGTCGGGCTGATCTGGCGGAGGATGAGCAACGCGGGCGCGTTCTGCGGCCTGGCGGCGGGCATCACCGGCGCGATCCTCGTCTACATCCTCAGCGTCAACCATGTCGTGGATCTGGGGTCCTCGCTGAACGTGTCGTTCATCGTCGCCGCGATCGGGTTCGCGGTGGACATCGTGGTCAGCGTGCTGGTCTCGCTCGTCACTACCCCGGTCGAGCAATCGCGCCTCGAGGGCCTGGTGTGGGGGAGCAACCCGGATCCAGGTGCCGCCGCCGCACTGTCGCGGGCCGGGCGCGGCTCCACCATCGCCCTGGGCGCGGGCGTGCTGGTCATCGCGCTGATCCTCTACATCCTGGTCTTCTGAGGGGACACGAGACAATGTCACGCTTGTTCGAGCTGAGGGTGATCATCGGCGGGCTGTTCCTCGTGTACGGGGTGATCCTCACCGTCACGGGAGCGGTGGACAACGGCGCGCAGCTGGCCAAGGCCCAAGGCGTCCGCATCAACCTGTGGACCGGCCTGGTCATGCTCGCCATCGGCGTAGTCTTCCTCGCCTGGGGCGTGGCGCGCCCGGACAACCCCGATCAGGAGAGCTAACCTCCGGTTATGGGACTACTCTCCTGGATCCGCGAGAACTGGGCGGGCGGCAAGCGGGGCACCCTGGTCGAGAACGCAGGCCGGGACAGCCCGCGCATCGCGGACATCAAGGAGGCCGCCGCCGAAGACGTCGCCGCCGTCGAGCAGGACGACAAGTACTTCAGCAAGGACTCCCCGGCCAACGAGGACGACCTTTAACGCAGCGCGGGGATGACCTCGTCCCGGTAGGCGGCAAGCGTCTTCTCTTCCTCGTCGTGCATCAGGTAGACGGCGAACTGGTCCGCGCCGATCTCGCGCAGCTCGGCGAGCCGGTCCACGTGCGCCGACGCGGGCCCGAGCAGGCAGAACCGGTCCATGATCGTGTCGGTGACGAAGCCGACCGCCGGGTTGCCGGCCTTGCCGTGGTGCGCGTAGTCGTAGCCCTTGCGCTCGGCGATGTAGTCGGTCAGCTCGTGCGGCACCGGCCCTTCCGTCCCGTACCGCGCGACGATGTCCGCGACGTGGTTGCCCACCATGCCGCCGAACCACCGCAGCTGCTCCCGCTGGTGCGCCAGATCCGACCCCACGTAGGCCGGCGCGGCGACGCACATCGTGATCGCGGACGGATCGCGCCCCGCGGCCTCGGCCGCGGCCCGCACCGCCCCGATCGTCCACCGCGCGATGTCCGGGTCCGCGGTCTGCAGGATGAACCCGTCGGCCTGCTCGCCGGCGAGCTTCAGCGCCCGCGGCCCGTACGCCGCCATCCAGATTTCCAGCTTCCCGTCCCTTACCCAGGGTATCCGCAGCTCCTGGTCATTGAATGTGACCGAACGACCCTCGGCTAGTCCCTTGATGACCGTCATCGCCTCGGACAGTGTCGTCAGCGACATCGGCGGCCGGCCGATGACGCGGCGCGCCGAATCGCCGCGGCCGATGCCGCACACCGTGCGGTTGCCGTACATGTCGTTCAGGGTCGCGAACAGGGAAGCGATCACCGACCAGTCGCGGGTGCCCGGGTTGGTCACCATCGGCCCGACGGTCAGCGCGGACGTGACCTCCAGGATCCGCGAGTAGATCACGAACGGTTCCTGCCACAGCACGTGCGAGTCCCAGGTCCAGCCGTAGCTGAACCCGGCGTCCTCCGCCCGCTGCATCATGGCGACCACGCCGCTGGCCGGCGGGTTGGTCTGCAGCACGACCCCGAACTCCATGTCAGGCTCCTCCGTTACACCAGGTACTGGTTCAGGCCGCGGTCGAGGAACTGGCCGTGGCCGGCCGAGCCCACGTAGGCGCCCTCCTCGATCACCGGACGGCCCCTGGAAAGAACTGTCGTTACCTTGCCGGTGATCGGCATGCCCTCGTACGCGGAATAGTCCACGTTCATGTGGTGGGTGGCCGCGGACAGCGTCTGCGCCGCCGCCGGATCGTAGATCACGATGTCCGCGTCAGAACCGGCCGCGATCACGCCCTTGCGCGGGTACAGGCCGAACATCCGGGCCGGCGTGGTCGAGCACACCTCGACCCAGCGCGACAGCGTGAGGTGCCCGGCGACGACGCCCTGGTGCAGCAGGTCCATCCGGTGCTCGACGCCAGGCATGCCGTTCGGGATCTTGGAGAAGTCGCCGCGGCCCAGTTCCTTCTGGTCCTTGAAGCAGAACGGGCAGTGGTCCGTCGACACCACCGACAGGTCGTTGGTGCGCAGGCCGGCCCACAGCGAGGCCTGGTGCGACGCGGGCCGCAGCGGCGGCGAGCAGACGAACTTGGCGCCCTCGAACTCCGGCCGGGCCAGGTCGTCGATGGACAGGTACAGATACTGCGGGCAGGTCTCGGCGAACACGTTCTGCCCGGTGTCGCGCGCCTCGGCGACCGCGGCCAGCGCCTGCGCCGCGGACAGGTGCACGATGTACAGCGGGCAGTTCGCGACCTTGGCCAGCGTGATCGCCCGGCTGGTGGCCTCGCCCTCCAGCTCCGGCGGGCGGGTCAGCCCGTGGTGCACCGGGTCGGTGCGGCCGGCCGCGATCGCCTGCGCGACCAGCTGGTCGATCGCGATGCCGTTCTCCGCGTGCATCATCACCGTGCCGCCGGCGCGAGCTGCCTGCTGCATGGCGAGCAGGATCTCGCCGTCGGTGGCGTAGAACACCCCGGGGTAAGCCATGAACATCTTGAAGCTGTTCACGCCGGCCGCGATGCACGCGTCCATCTCCTTGAGCGTCGTCTCGTTGACGTCGGAGACGATCATGTGGAAGCCGTAGTCGACCGCGCAGTTGCCGTCCGCCTTGGCGTGCCACTTGTCCAGCGTGGCGAGCAGGCCGGTGCCCTTGGCCTGGACCGCGAAGTCGACGATCGTCGTGGTTCCGCCCCAGGCGGCGGCGCGGGTACCGGTCTCGAACGTGTCGACGGAGGACGTCCCGCCGAACGGCATCTCCATGTGCGTATGCACGTCGATCCCGCCCGGCAGCACGTACTTGCCGGTGGCGTCGATGACCTTATCCGCTTGGGGAACCGGAGCGGACCGATCGAGCACGGCCATGATCTTCTCGCCGTCGACTACCACGTTGGCGTGCAGCGTTCCCGTCGCGGTGACAACGAGGCCGTTCTGAATGACGGTTGTCACGGTGCCACCAGCGGACCGTAAGCGTCGGGGCGACGGTCACGGTAGAACTGCCAGAGGTCGCGCACCTCGGCGAGGGTTCCCATGTCGAGGTCCCGCACGACGACCTCGTCCTTGTCGTCGGACGCGGCGTCGCCGACGAGCTGGCCGCGCGGGTCGACGAAGTACGTCTGGCCGTAGAAGTCGTTGTCGCCGAGTGGCTCGACGCCGACCCGGTTGATCGCGCCGATGAAGTACTCGTTGGCCACCGCGGAGGCCGGCTGCTCGAGGCGCCACAGGTACTGGGACAGGCCGCGGGACGTGGCTGACGGGTTGAACACGATCCGGGCGCCGGCCAGGCCGAGGGCTCGCCAGCCCTCGGGGAAGTGCCGGTCGTAGCAGATGTACACGCCGATCCGGCCGACCGCGGTGTCGAACACCGGATAGCCGGTGTTGCCGGGGCGGAAGTAGAACTTCTCCCAGAAGCCCTTGACCTGAGGAATGTGCGTCTTGCGGTATTTGCCCAGGTACGTGCCGTCCGCGTCGATCACCGCGGCGGTGTTGTAGTACATGCCGGGGTGTTCTACTTCGTACATCGGCGCGACGATCACGATGTGGTGCTGGCGCGCGGTCTCCTGGAGGAGCTCCGTGGTGGGGCCGTCCGGGATCGCCTCTGTGTAGGAGTAGTAGTCGGTGTCCTGCACCTGGCAGAAATACGGTCCGTAGAACAGTTCCTGCAGGCAGACGACCTGCGCGCCCTGGTCGGCCGCGGTCCGGATGTGCCCCGCCGCGGCCTGGGTCATCGATTCCTTGTCACCGGTCCAGCGCTGCTGCACGAGCGCGGCGCGGATAATCTCCGGCATGGCGGTCTCCCCTGGTGAGTGCGGTTCAGTCAGGGCACCATCTTGCCTCTACACCGCGCGCGGTGGTACCAGCCGCCCCCCAAGAAGCCGACGCCGTTCGGCCGGGTCCTTGTATAAAGCTACAACTGAGGTCTCGGCTCAGCAGAAGGTGCTGGCACCGACATCATTGGGGATGAAGCCCTCGACGTTGTCGTTGGTATCGAGCCCCAGGGTCCATTGTCCGCTGTCGTCAATGACGAGGCAGAACAGCGCGTACTCGTTTCCGCGATAAAAGGTTCCTTGATTGCAGAAGGTCTCCGGGCACTGGTACACGGTCAGGTCTTGAACCGCGACCTCGCTGGCTGACCGCGGGCACGGCGGCGGGGTGCCGTTCACCTGCATCAGGTAGTCCGGGATGAAACCCGAGACGTTGTTGGCGTGGTCGAAAGAGAAATACCAGGTGCCGCTGTCAACGGCCGCGGTGCAGATCGCCGCGATATCGTTGCCAGCGAAGTAGTCATCGCCGCGGTTGCAGAAGGTTTCCGGGCACTGATACACCTCCGCGCTGCTCAGTCCGGGGATCAGGCGGCCGCCGATGCCGATACCGTTATCCGCGTGCGCGGCGTTGGGCAGGCCCATCGCCAGCAGTACGGCCGCGATCGCGGCCACCAGCAACTTGACGACCGGAGGGCGCATGAGGTTCCTTTCTCACCCGTGTCGCGCCCACCGTGCCGGGCGCTCCGGCCTACGTTAGATCGCCCGGCTTTCACATCGCTGTCAGCCGGCTGACACCGGCGCTGAGGCCCTGGTCCGGCCGGGCAGCGGCAGGGAAAGCACCAGGTAGACGGCGAACCCGACGGCAAGGCCGATCACCCAGCTGTAGTCGTAGAGGCCCTTGAACGCCGGGATAAGGCCGCCGGCCGGGAACGGGCCAGCGGTGCCGGGCGCGGTGTACGCACCGCCCACGGCGAGCAGGCCGCCAGCCAGCGTCGCCACGACCGCCCGCCAGTTCCAGCCCTTCGCGTACCAGTAGCGGCTGCCCGGCTCATACAGTCCGGCCAGGTCAAGGCTGGTCCGCGAGTGCACCCAGTAGCCCGCGATCAGCACGCCGGCCACGCTGCCGAGCACGCCGCCGTAGAACCCCAGCCAGGTGAAAATGTAGATGTGCGGGTTGCTGTAGAGCTTCCACGGGAAGATCACGACGCCGATGATGCCGGTGATCAGGCCGCCCATGCGGAACGAGATCAGCTTCGGCGCCGCGTTGGAGAAGTCGTAAGACGGGCTCACCGTGTTCGCGGCGACGTTCGTCGACATCGTGGCGAGCACGACCATGAGCAGTCCGATCGTGACGACGGCGGTTGACGAGAACTTGGTGGTGAGTGCCACGGGGTCGGTGATCTCGGTGTGGTAGACGACCACGGTGCCGGAGGCGACGATGACGGAGACGATCGCGATGTAGGACATCGTGAACGGCAGGCCGATGATCTGGCCCCAGACCTGCTGCTTCTGGCCGCGGCTGAACCGGGTGAAGTCCGGCATGTTCAGCGACAGCGTGGACCAGAACGCGATCATCGCCATCAGCGAGGGCCAGAACACCGGCCAGAACTTGCCGCCCCAGCCGAGCGAGCCGCTCTGGTGCAGGATCGGTCCGATGCCGTGCGCCTCGATCAGGATCCAGATCAGCAGCGCGGTGAACGCTCCCATCACCAGCGGGGCCGCGTAGTTCTCGAACCGGCGCAGCGCGTCGATGCCGAAGTAGATCAGCACCATCTGGACCAGCCAGAACAGCGCGAACGACAGCCACACCGTCCACGGATACCCGCCGAATCCGCTCGCGTTGGTCCAGCCGTGCCCGGCCAGCCGCCCGATGATCGTGTAGACGGCGGTGCCGCCGATCCAGGTCTGGATGCCGAACCAGCCGCAGGCCACGAACGCTCGCAGCAGCGCGGCCAGGTTGGCGCCCCTGAGCCCGTAGAACGCGCGCGCGAAGACCGGGAACGGGATGCCGTACTTGGTGCCGGCGTGGCTATTCAGCAGCATCGGGATCAGCACGAGCACGTTCGCGATGGTGATCGTCAGGAACGCCTGGAGCCAGCTCATCCCGAGCGCGATCAGCCCGAAGGCGAGCGTGTAGCTCGGAATGCAGTGCGCCATGCCATTCCACAGCGCCAGGTAGTTGTACGTGCTCCAGGTCCGTTTGCCGACCGGTACCGGGGCGAGTTCGGCGTTGGCGAACGGGCTGTCCGCGATCCCCGCCTGGTCGGCGAGATCCACCCTGCCGTCCTCATGCACCTGATTTGCCGGGTTAGCGCTGGGGGCGAACTGAGAGGTCATAGGCACTCCCGGGGCTGACGAGTCTTCAGCTCAGTGTGGTCCCGGCTTTCACCCTTTGTACATTGTGCGTACCTACAGCCGTAACCCCCCGCCCCGCGCCCGCCCCGCGCCCGCCCC
>DASRFJ010000337.1:0-3380 GCA_035651595.1 Streptosporangiaceae bacterium
GACCCGGCCGCAAACCATCGGCTACTCGCTCGTCGACTCACCAGCCGGACTTCTCGCCTGGATCCTTGACAAGTTCGCTGAGTGGACAGATACCGAAGACAGCCCGTTCGAGACGATTTCCAAAGACCGCATCCTTGACGACGTCACCCTGTACTGGCTGACGCGGACGGGCGCATCCTCAGCCCGCATTTATTACGAAAGCCATAACTCGCTCGACCCTGAGCTCCGGGTCGACGTCCCGTCAGCAATCAGCGTGTATCCCCGCGACATCGAGAAGTGCCCGCGCGCCTGGGCACAGGAGCGGTACCGGCAGATCGTCCGATGGAAGACACCCGGAACCGGGGGACATTTCCCGTCGCTGGAGGTTCCCAGGTATTTCGTCAAGGATCTGCAAGAAGGCCTCGCGGCAGTGCTCGCCGCTAATCAGTGAACCCTGCCGCCCGGCCGTCACCGCAGCACGCCGCCGGATCGCGGTCAGCCGCCTCTCGCCTGCTGCACATGCAGCGGCACCGGATCCACCAGGTGCACGCGGTATCCCTACCGCGCCAGCGGAGCGGCGTACGTACCAGGACCGCCGCCGACATCCAGCACGTCCGCGGCGGCGATGGCAGCAGTCTCCAGCAATTCCACTGACCGCACGAACTCCAGGGACGGCTGCCCGCCCGCTCGCCAGGTGACCGGCGAGCCGCTCTTCGTCCGGCTGGAGTCCGGACGGATTTATGCCTTGCATGCCGCCGCCCATGATCGTAAGCGGGCGGTGCGGCAATACCTCAGTCGACGAAACGATCGGCTTGGTTCGCATACTCATCTGCCGCCTACCGGGCGTCTCGGCGCTTGACGCTTCCGCGGAGAAGGCTCGTGCCGTCACGTTCGGGTGCTGCAGACGCGTCGGGCGCAGGTCGTGCGTGCCGACCTTCCGGTTCGCGTAAGGGCTGGCCCTGCCTGGATGATTACGGATCGTGTCGGCCGATACCCAGCGCATGCCGCATCTGATCGGCGGTCCAGTCGGCGTACTCGCGTTCGGTCCAGCCGCGCTGGTTCACCAGGGCGTCGAAATGAGCGGGGTCGTTGAAGATCCAGAAGGCGTCGGTGGCGCGTTCCTGGTCCCAGCCGGGGGGCGGAGCGGCGAGTGTGGCCAGGTGAGTGACCACCATAGCCGCTCCGACGCGGCGGTTGCGCTGGAGGGTCTCCCATAGCTCGCGGACGTCCGGGCCCTCGTCGGCGGCGCGGCGCACGACCTCGAACAGCGGGGCAGCGCGGCCGTTGATCAGCCGACATGCCTGCGCGTAGGCGTCCAGCGCCGCACCGGGGTTGGCCGCCTCCCACACGGGCTGGAACCACGGCCGCCGGGCCACTGGCACTGCTTCGTCGTCGCCGGCCAGGGCCTGGTCCAGGGCTTCGCGCAGCAGCGCCAGCTTGGAGCCGAATGCGGCGAACGCGGTAGGGCGCGCGACGTCAGCTGCCGCGGCGATGCTGGCCAGTGAGGTGGCCGCGTAGCCGCGCTCGACGAACAGCCGGGTCGCGGCCGCGACGACGGCCTGCCGGGTGCGGCGCGCGTTCTGCTCGCGAAGCGGCGACCGGTAGGCCCGCTTGGATCTGGTCCCGGTTCCGCGATTGACGCTCACACCCGGGCACACTAGCATCATATTAACTAGACACTGTCTCTTTAAATTGGAGGCGGCCCGTGTCCGCCACTGACAGCACGCGAGTCCGGCCCTATGCGCTCGGCGCGGGCGAAGGCCGGGCGTTCTGGGTTCCTCGGCAACCTCGCCACCGTCAAGACTGCGGGCGTGCACACCGCCGGACGCATCACCGTCGTAGAGTTCCTCAACCCGGCCGGATTCGCCCCGCCTGTCCACCGGCACCTGCATGAGGACGAGATGTTCTACATCCTGTCCGGAGCCGCGCGCATTCAATGCGACAGCGACATCTTCGACGCCGGCCCTGGCGATTTCGTCCTGCTCCCGCAAGGACTCCCGCACACCTTTCTGGTCGGGCCGGACGAGCCGCTGCGCTGCCTGCAGATCACCGCGCCGTCAGGCTTTGAGGACCTCGTCATCGAAGTCGGCGCCCCGGCCACCGAGCGCCGCCTCCCCGAGCCGGGCCCGGCCGACCCCGCCGCGCTCGGCCACGCCATGATCCGGCACGGCTACGAACTGCTGGGACCTCCCCCGACCGCCATCGGCTGACGCCTGCCCTTCAACAGGTTTCAGCACGGACCGGTGCTCCAGGTCGGCGCATGCCGCTCCGGCCTTGCGGTAGTCGTTCCAGATGCTGGCGACGCAGCCGCTGGTCATGAGATGCCACCCGGATCAGTTCGTCGCCGACCTCAGGGGTCGTGTGCATGCGCCCGCCGAGCGCCTCGACGTATGCCTTGAGCACCCTGGTGTCGAACACGGTGCCCTTCTCGATCTGGCTTACAAGGCCCTCAGTGACGCCCTGCTCGTCCTGACCCGCCAGCACACCACCCGCTGGCAGACGATCATGAACTGCACCCAGCCGATCCCACCAGCCCGAGTACCCCAGCCCGCGACAACCCTGCTGACCAGCAAGGCTGTCGCGGGAGAGCATAAGCAGTTCCCCGGCGCGGAATGGCTAGTTCTTCGTCGCGGTCAGCATGGCGAAGGTGAGGAACTCGCCGCCGTCAGCGGTGAGCAGGTCGATCACGGCCTGGCGATTGCGCCGGCCAGCCCGGTCGCCGGTGTGCTCGGCCACCGCCTGTGTCCACAGCAGCCAGTCCCGCCACCCGTCTTGCTGCAGTCGTGCCGAGGTCACGGTCACCAGCTCTGTGATCTCCCAGTGGAAACGCCACCACTCGGCGGTATGCCAGGCGATCGGCTCCCAGCCGAACAGCTGCTTGATGTGCTCCGGGATCGCGCCGAGTTCCCGGACCTCCCGGGTCATACCTGGCGTCGCCACGCCGAGCTGCCCGCCAGGCCGCAGGAACCCTGCGAGGTAGGGCAGGTAACTGTCCGCGGTGCCGAAGTACTCGAACGCGTCGATGCTCACGATGGCGTCGAAGCTGTCCTTCCCGAACGGGAGGGCATGCGCCTCGGCCCGCACGGCGGTCACCTGGCCGGCGACGCCGGCGCTGGCAAACACGGCCGCCGCCTCGTCTGCCGCGATCCACCAGTCGGCCGCCACGACTTGGACGCCGTACTCCCGGGCCAGGAACACTGACGTCGCCCCCTTGCCGGAGCCCAGGTCCAGGACCTGCATTCCCGGCCGCAGGTCAAGATCCCGGGCCAGGTCCTCCAGCAGCCACAACGGGTTCGGCCCCATGTCCAGGTCCAGCAGCCAGGCCGGGTCATACCGGGACGAGCGTGGATACCGGTCCGGGCGTGCAAGCTCATCGATAGCCGTCACAGAGCCGATCAAAT
>DASRFJ010000338.1:0-17438 GCA_035651595.1 Streptosporangiaceae bacterium
GGGCTTCGATAGCGTGGTGGTTTTCCCCTTTGTGGTAGCGGGACCCCTGTTCACGAGGGCCGGTCTTCCACGAAGGGGAAATCTTCCACGTTGATGACGGACTGCGGGTCCGCTCCTGCCCCGGTAGCCGCACGCTGAACTCCAGGCACAGGCTGCGCGCACCCGGCCTTCCCGGACGCACAGGGTGCAGCCGTTGCGGGCGGGTCAGGCGGCACCTTGCGCATACCGCCTGTGGAAAACGCGCCAGAACTCTCGCACCTGTGGACAAGTGTCCAGCTACGCGCGGAGCGCCGCGGCGGCGGTCGCGGCTGCGGCGGGGAGCGCGGACGCCACCCGCGACAGTGCTTCGTCGTCGTGCGCGGCAGACAGGAACCACGCCTCGAACGCCGAAGGCGGCAGGTACACGCCGCGGTCCAGCATCGCGTGGAAGAACGCGGCGTAAGCCGCCGCGGACTGCGAACGTGCGTCGTCGAACGAGCGCACCGGCCCGTCTACACCCCAGAACACGGAGAACAAGTTCCCCGCGACGGACAGGTGGAACGGCACGCCCGCCGCGGTCAGCGCGTCCGACACGAGTCCCGACACCGTAGCAGCGGCGGCGTCCACAGTCGCGTACACGTCCGGCGTGCACTCCCGCAGCGTCGCCAGGCCGGCCGCGGTCGCGAGCGGATTCCCGGACAGCGTCCCTGCCTGATACACCGGCCCCGACGGCGCCAGCCGCGCCATGATCGAAGCACGACCCCCAAATGCCGCCGACGGCAGCCCGCCGCCCATCACCTTGCCGAACGTCATCAGGTCGCCCGCGACGCCGTCCAGACCGTACCAGCCAGACGACGTAACCCGGAACCCGGTCAGCACCTCGTCCATGATCAGCAAGGCCCCGGCGGACGTGCACAACGACCGGAGCAGCTCGTTGAACCCCGGCAACGGCGGCACGATCCCCATGTTCGCCGGGCACGCCTCGGTGATCACGCACGCGATCTCGGACCCGTTCGCCTCGAAGACAGCACGCAAAGCGGCAACGTCGTTGTACGGCAACACGACCGTGTCCGCCGCCGCGGCACCGGTGACCCCCGGCGAATCCGGCAGCCCGAACGTCGCCACCCCGGACCCGGCCGCGGCCAGCAGCGCGTCCACGTGGCCGTGATAGCACCCGGCGAATTTCACCACCACGGACCGCCCGGTGTACCCGCGCGCCAGCCGAACCGCGGACATCGTCGCCTCGGTGCCGGAGTTCACCAGCCGCACCTGCTCAACCGGCGCCCGCGCCACGATCTCCTCGGCCAGCGACACCTCGCCCGGCGTCGCGGCGCCGAACGATGTCCCCGACGACAACGCGGCCGACACCGCCGACACCACGGCAGGAAAAGCATGCCCCAAGATCAGCGGCCCCCAGGAGCAGACCAGGTCCACGTACGAGGCGCCGTCCGCGTCGTACAGGTACGGCCCGGATCCGCGCACCATGAACCGCGGCGTGCCGCCCACCGACCCGAACGCCCGCACCGGTGAGTTCACGCCGCCCGGCGTCACGGCCAGCGCCCGCTTGAAGAGCGCGTCCGAAGACGAGATCACAGGGCCTCGCAGGCATCCACGAGGTGCTCGAGCAGGCGCAGCGCGTCCGGCAGCGAATGGTCCTCGGGCGAGCGCATCCACCGGCTTCCGGTGCTCGACGCCAGCCGCGACGGCGGCGCGAGCACGTAGCTGTCGCGAGTATGCCAGCGCAGTCCGGTCGCCACCGACTCCGGCGAGGAATCGAGCCCGCAGGACCACCACTCGTCCTCGTCCGCACCGGCGCCGCGGGTGACGACGAAGAACAGCATCCGGTCCCCGCCGAGAGCCGCGACCGGGCCGCTCTTCACCCCGGCCTGGCTCATCCGCGCCAGCGCGGACGCGCCCGCCACGGCCGGCACGTCCAGCACGTCAAAAACCCGGCCGGTGACGAGCAAGACGTTCGCCTCCGGCCGGGTTTCCCACCAGTTCCTGATGATGTCGATGTCCACGCTCGCCTGCATCTGCCAGGCGGGCGATACCGGATGCGCGCCCGGCGCCGGGCAGCCGACCCGGTCACACGAGCACGCGCGCCCCGGCTCCATCGCACCGCGCGGGTGCGCCCCCGGACAGACCGGCCAGCCCATGGCGGCATATCGCTCCGCCGCGGCGCCAAGCGGCTGCTGCCGCTCCGCCGCGCGGGCACGGCCTCGCCGCCACGCAACATCAACCATTAGACCCCTTGTCATAACGACCTCGGTGCTTGTCCCCGTTTTGTGCGAGGCTACCGGAGGCGGGCCGCCTCGGTGGCCCAGTAGGTCAGGATGATCCCGGCGCCCGCCCGCTTGATGGCGGTGAGCGTCTCCAGCATGATCCGCTCCCGGTCCAGCCAGCCGTTGGCCGCCGCGGCCTCCACCATGGCGAACTCGCCGCTGACCTGATACGCCGCTACCGGCACGGTCACCGTGCCGGCGATCCGGCGGATGATGTCCAGGTAGGCAAGCGCGGGCTTGACCATCACCATGTCGGCGCCTTCGGCGACGTCGAGTGCGACCTCGCGCAGGGTCTCGGTGGCGTTCCTCGGGTCCTCCTGGTGGGTCCCGCGGTCGCCGAACTTCGGCGCTCCCTCGGCGGCCTCACGGAACGGGCCGTAGAAGCCGGACGCGTACTTGACCGAGTAGGCGCAGATGCCGATGTCGCTGTACCCGGCGTCATCGAGCGCGCGGCGGATGGCGCCGACCTGGCCGTCCATCATGCCGCTGGGCGCGACCATGTGCGCACCCGCCCTGGCCTGCGCGACCGCGATCGAGGCGTACCGGTCCAGCGTCTCGTCGTTGCGCACGTAGCCGTCCGAGTCGAGGATCCCGCAGTGCCCGTGGTCGGTGTACTCGCACAGGCACAGGTCGCCCATCAGCACCATGTCGTCGCCGACCTCAGCGCGCAAATCGGCGAGGGCGACCTGAGAGATCCCTGCCTCGTCGTCACCGGCGCTGCCGCGGCCGTCCTTCACCGCTGGCACGCCGAATACGATGATGCCGCCCACGCCGGCGCTCGCCGCCTCGGCGGCGGCCTTACGCAGGCTGTCCCTGGTGTGCTGGACCACGCCGGGCATCGAGCTGATCGGCCGCGGCTCGGTGAGGCCTTCCTTGATGAAGACCGGCAGCACGAAGTCGCTGGGCCGGAGCGTGGTCTCGGCGACCATCGCCCTGATGGCAGGCGTGCGGCGAAGCCGCCGGGGGCGGACCTGCGGGTAGCTCATGATCTCGTTAACGCCTCCTGCGGCCGCCGCGGCGGCGCTCACTTGGCCGGCGAAGCTGTTCGCCGGATTCGGCGGCCGCCTCCTGCAGCCCCCTGCCGTATTCGGCCATGGCGTCGACCAGGGCGGTCATCGACGGGCTCGGCGCCGTCACGTCCACCCGCAGGCCGAACTCCGCGGCCGTCTTCGCCGTCTGCGGCCCGATCACGCCGATCACCGTGACCGCGTGCGGCTTGCCGGCGATGCCGACCAGGTTCCGCACCGTCGACGAGCTGGTGAACAGCACCGCGTCGAACCCGCCGCCCTTGATCGCCTCCCGGATCGGCGCGGGTGGCGGCGCGGCGCGCACCGTCCGGTATGCGGTGACGTCCTCGCACTCCCAGCCCAGGTCGGTGAGCTTGGCCAGCAGCGTCTCGGTGGCGATGTCGGCGCGCGGCAGCAGCACCCGGTTGATCGGATCGAGCAGGTCGTCGTACGGCGGCCACTCGTTGGCCAGGCCCTCCGCGGACTGCTCCCCGGACGGCACCAGATCCGGCCGGATGCCGAAGTCAAGCAGCGACTTGGCCGTCTGCTCGCCCACGGCCGCGATCTTCACGCCAGCGAACGCGCGGGCGTCGAGGCCGTACTCCTCGAACCGCTCGCGCACCGCGCGGACCGCGTTCGCCGAGGTGAAGGCCACCCACTGGTACCGGCCCGTGACCAGGCCCTTGACCGCGCGCTCCATCTGCTGCGGGGTGCGCGGCGGCTCGACCGCGATCGTCGGCACCTCCTCGGGCACCGCGCCGTATTCCCTGAGCCGCTCGGAGACGGCCGCGGCCTGCTCCTTGGTGCGCGGCACGAGCACCCGCCAGCCGAACAGCGGCTTGGTCTCGAACCAGGAAAGCCGTTCCCTGCTGGCGACCACGTCGCCGACCACGGCGATCGCCTGACCCTGAGTGTTCGCCAGGCTGATGCCCGCCGCCTTCAGGTCCGGGCCGATGTGGCCGAGGGTCGAGCTGACGGTCTGCTGCGCGCTGGTCGTGCCGTCCCAGGTGATGGCGAGCCTGGTCGCCTCCGGCCAGCCGTTGGCGATCAGCATCTTCGCCAGGTCCGCCGGGCCCGCGTCGGCGCCGAGCACGATGAGCGTGGCCGGGCTGTACGCCACCCGGCTCGCCTCTGACGCGTGGATAATCCGCAGCTCACCGGCGTTCGGGCCGGCCAGTGCGATACCGGCGGCGCCGGGCACGGCGATGTGCGGCGGCACGCCCGCGATGATCTCGAACCGCACCCCGGCCTTCGCGCACGCCGCGGCGTCCTGCGCGGCGCCGGATAGCAGCGGGTCTCCCTGGTACAGCCGGACGACCAGCTGGCCGGCCTTGGCGGGCGCGGTGAGCTGCTTGGCGATCACCGCCGGGGTGCCGTCGGCGGGCTCGGCGAGCTGGGCGTGCGCGGAGACGAACCGCTGCGCGAGGGCGTGGTGCTCCGGTCCCGCGACGACCAGGTCGGCGGCGGCCAGCAGTTCGGCGGCCCGCACGGTCAGGAGTCCTTCGTCACCGGGCCCGGCGCCCACCAGGGCGACCCAGCCGCGCGGCTTGTCGGCCGCCCCCGGCTCGGAGTGCTGCTTACTGCTCACTGCACATCATTCCCGCTGTTCGCCGGATCCTCCGGCACCCTGATCAGTTCTTCCGCGCCCGAGCGGAGCAGGTCCGCCGCGAGATCCCGGCCGAGCTGGCGCGCATTGGCCGGCCGGCCAACCCCGTGCGCACGCAGCATCGTTGTCCCGTCCACGCTCATCACGACTGCGTGCATGTCCAGACCGCGTTCTCCCGAAACCCCGCCCGCGGTCCGCGGCCCTG
Source organism: Streptosporangiaceae bacterium (assembly GCA_035651595.1). Classification (GTDB taxonomy): domain Bacteria; phylum Actinomycetota; class Actinomycetes; order Streptosporangiales; family Streptosporangiaceae; genus JAFARZ01. Next base: position 5,080 of record DASRFJ010000338.1, read on the forward strand.
GCGCCGCCGCGTACGCCGCCACCGGCGCGTGGCATCCGGCGGCCAGCGCCACGAGCAGGCTGCGTTCCGCGATCGTCGCCGCCACCGTGTGCGGATCGCTGATGACGCCGAGCAGTTCGGCAAGGTCGGAGTCTGTGGTCCGGCATTCCACGGCCAGCGCGCCCTGACCCGGCGCGGGCAGCATCTCCTCCGGCTCGAAGACCTGGGTCACCGCGTCGAGGTGGCCGATCCGCTCAAGGCCGGCGTAGGCCAGCACGACCGCGTCCACCTCGCCCTTGCCGATCTTCGCCATCCTGGTGTCCGCGTTGCCGCGGATCGGCACGCATCGCAGGTCGGCGCGCAACGCGAGCACCTGAGCGGCGCGCCGCAGCGAGCCGGTGCCGATCCGGGCGCCGGGTGACAGGTCGGCGAGCTTGGCGCCGTCGCGCGCCACCAGCGCGTCGCGCGGATCGTCCCGCCGCGGCACCGCGGCCAGCGCGATGTCCGGCGGCTGGACGGCCGGCAGGTCCTTCAGCGAGTGCACCGCGAAATCGATCTCACCGTGCAGCAGCGCGTCACGCAGCGCGCTCACGAACACGCCGGTGCCGCCTATCTGGGTGAGCGCCGCGCGGTTCACGTCGCCGAGCGTGGTGACACCGACGATCTCCACCTCGCGGCCGGTCGCCGCCGTGATCTGATCGGCGACCCGGCGGGACTGCGCGACAGCCATGGGGCTGCGGCGGCTGCCGAGCCGCAGCGTCACCGCGTTCACTGTGAGGCCTCCTGCTCCGTGGCGGCACGGGTAACCGCTTCGACCGCCCGTGGATCGAGATCGAAGAGGACCCGCAGCGCCGCGGCATACTCCTCGCCCCCCGGCGAACCCGCGAGTTCCTTCACTCGCACGGTCGGCGCGTGCAATAGCTTGTCTACCACCCGCCGCACGGTCTGGGCTATCTCATCAAGCGCGTGGCCACTCAATCCGTCCGCGCTCAGCCGGCCAGCCAGCCTGGCGAGTTCCGCGTCCACCACTTCGGCCGCCTTGGTCCGCAGCGCGACCACGGTGGGCGCCACCGTGGCGGCGTCGGTGGCCTGCTGATAGGCGGCGAGCTCCGCCTCGATGATCGCGCGGACCGCGGCGACGTCCTGCGCCTGGGCGACCGTGCCGTGCTCACTGAGCACGTCCATGCCGATCACCGTGACGCCGGGCAGGCCGGCCACCGCCGGATCCACGTCGCGCGGCATCGCCAGGTCGAGGATGACCAGCTCGCGCCCTGCGGCGATCGTGTCCGCGGTGATCACGTGGCCCGCCGCGCCGGTGCAGGAGATCACCAGGTCAGCCCCGGTGATGGCCCGCGGTAGCTCGGTGAAGTCGACGACCGTGCCGTCATACTTGGCGGCGAGGCGCTCGGCGTGCTTGCGGGTGCGGTTGGCGAGCATGATGCGCGCCGCGCCCTGCCGGGTCGCCGTCGCCGCGGCAAGGGCGCTCATCGAACCCGCGCCCACGATCAGCACCCGCTGGCCCGCCAGCAGCTGGCCCGCCAGCGGCTGGCCCGCCAGCGGCTGGCCCGCCAGCGGCTGATTGCCGGTGGTGCCGAGGCTTTGCGCGGCCAGCTCGATCCCGACGCTGACCACGCTGGCGCCGAGCTGGTTGATGGCGGTCTCGGCACGAGCGCGCTTGCCGGTGCGCAGCGCCACCCTGCCGAGATCGCCGAGGACGCGGCCGAGGGTGCCGACCTCGCCGGCCAGCTTGAGCGCGGAGCGCACCTGACCGAGGATCTGGTCCTCGCCGACGACCATGGCATCGAGCCCGCTGGCCACGGCGAGCAGATGGTTGACCGCGCGGTCCTCGTAGTGCACGTACAAGTGCGGCGTCAGCTCGGTGGCCGGCATGCCGCAGTGGCGGGCGAGTAGCTCGTAGATCGCGGTCAGTCCGGCGTGGAACCGGTCCACGTCGGCGTACACCTCGACCCGGTTACACGTCGAGATCACGAACGTCTCGGCCACCGGTTCGGCGCGCCCGAGGTCGTGGATCAGCTTGGCAAGCGCGTCCCCGCTGACCGCGGCCAGCTCCAGCGTCGCGACCGGAGCACTCTTATGGCTCAGCCCGACTACCAGCACGCTCACCTGACCACCGCCTAGGCCTGCGCTGTCTCGAGCCGGTGCCCGTTGACCTTATTACCGCTGTTACCGCTGTTGCCGCTGGTGCCGCCCACCGAACGCCGCTGCGCGTGGAAGGCGAGGATCTGCAACTCCACGGACAGCTCGACCTTCCGCACCTCGACCCCTTCCGGCACCTTCAACACCAGCGGCGCAAAGTTGAGAACGCCCGTGACTCCCGCGGAAACCAGCCGGTCGCAGACTGCTTGCGCAGACGTCGCCGGGGTCGCGATCACGCCGATCGCCACCTTATGCCGTGCGACGACGGCTTCAAGCTCATCGACGTGCTGCACGGTCAGTGTCGCGATCGTGCTGCCCACCATAGCCGGATCGGAGTCCAGCAGGGCGGCGATCCGGAAGCCGCGCGACGCGAAGCCGCCGTAATTGGCCAGCGCATGCCCGAGATTGCCGGCGCCAACGATGACGACCGGCCAGTCCTGGGTGAGCCCGAGCGTGCGGGACACCTGATAGACGAGGTAGTCGACGTCGTAACCGACGCCCCGGATGCCGTACGAGCCCAGGTGGGACAGGTCTTTGCGCAGCTTGGCGGAGTTGACACCCGCCGCCGCGGCCAGTTCCTCGCTGGCGACCGTGTTCACCCCGCGCTCCGCGAGACCGTAAAGCGCACGCAGGTATACGGGCAGCCGGGCCACGGTGGCCTCGGGTATCCCGTTGTACCCGGTTTGCTCAGTGTGCTCGGACTGGACCTGGTCCTGCTGATACTCACGCCCGGCCAGGGTGGCGGGCAGATCCTTGCCCGCGCCCGAGGGCAATCCATTACTGCGCATGGCGGCAGCGCTCCTGGGGGTAAGCGGTGCTCCTAGGGTGGGGAGCCTGCATAGCCGACCTCTCCACGGTACGCCTTTGTGCACAGTTTCACAAAGTCGCCCCTGGTTGGACACATCCCCCATTGCCCACCCTCCTGCGTGCCCCTCCCCGCCGCACCGCCGCCGCACGCCGACGCCAACCCGCACCGCGACGCCAACCCGCACCGCGCCCACCGACCTCGCCCGCACGCTGGCGCCGCCCTCGCTCCCGCCGGCGCCGCCCCTCGTTCCCCGCCCGCCGCGAGCAGGCGATCAACGCGGAACATCCGGACTACGTGAGGTTTGGGGCACGAAGGCAGGCTTCAAGAACAACGCGTGCTCGCGCGGGCTACCCGGTCCGACTGCGACAGCGAAACTGTCTCCGTATCGGGACATTTAGTCTCATTCCGTACGCGCCACCAGGCGGGCCAGATTATCGTGGACAGTTACCCCCCCGATCCGGACCCTGCTGGCGAATTGCGCGCGCGTGCCGTGCCGGTCGCCGAGAGGCCGCCGGGCCTGGCCGCGCCCCCCCTGTGGCTGGAGTGCAGTGTGCGGCTACCGGGATAGGAACGCACCGGCAGTCCCGTCAGCAATGTGGAAGATTGCCCCTTCGTGGAGGATCGACCCCCGTACGCGAGGGCCGCGTTACCACAAAGGGATAAACCGCCACGTTAACCGAGGCCCATCGAGCCTGCCGCTGGCCCACCGGGCAGCCAGCGATCCGGGCACGCCCCGGAATAAGCCAGCAAAATCCGATCCGGGGGCAAGTGTCCGCAATAATTTTCGAAATGACTCACCAGACCAGCGCGAACCGTAGGAGGACGGCCATACTGGGACAAATCGGGTAGGACGGGCAGCCAAACTTCCAGCTAATTCTGGCCGGGGAGCTTGGCGGCGAGGGCGGCACGGAGGCGGGATTCACTCACGTGCCAGAAGTCGATTTGCACACCATCGACCAGCGTGACGGGGATCTTGTCCCAGTACTCGGCCATGTCCTCGGCGGAAGCGGTGATGTCCCGCTCGGTATAGCCGACCCCGGCCTCGGTGGCGACCCGTTCGATCACGGTACGCGCATCGTCGCACAGGTGGCAGCCCGGCTTTGCGAGCAAGGTGATCCGGGGCTCGGGCACGCCGTGCTCGCTAGGCCCGGCCATGCCGCGGCCCCGCGACGGGCTGCCGGGAGGCGGCCGTCTGGGTCACCTGGCTCACCCGTGACTGGCCCGGCGCGACGAGCGGGACCGGCCCCTGCCCGGGCGGGAGCTGAGGCCGGCTGGCCTGCGTCACGCTCAGCGGACCCTCGTCCGCCGACCTGGTGTCCATGAGCGGCGCCACCTTAGCGTATTTCACCCGCAACTCAATGATGTTGGTCGCGAGGACGCACACTCTGCGTTCGGCGACGAATCGCTTCATATATGACTGGTCCTCGTGGCTTTCAAATGCGGCCCTATCGCGGTAAATCTCGTAGAAGATCCGCTGCATTGGCGCGTTTGGCACCAGATGAATGACGTAGACGAGAGTGCCGGGCTCGCTAGTCCTCACTTGTTCGGCCGTTTGCTCGGCGAGACGGTCAAAATCCGTGGCTTTATCATCGAGCAACGTAAAAATCAAGATCCGGCCATAAGGTCGCGCCGCAACGGTGCCAGCGGCCGCGCCGGCGGGCTCGGGTTCCGGCTCCACCTGGATTTCGGTGCCGCCATCCAGATCCGCTGACCGGAGGGGACCCGTCGGAGCGGGCATCCCCTCGAATGCGGGACGTCCGTCGGGACCGACCCAGTCAGTCGCCGGCTGGGTGAGATACCCGGTGCTCTGGTCCTGCTGGTCGTACCCGTAGGTGTCGCCGGTCTGGTATTCGTACTGGTCAGCGCCCTGCTGTGGGGCGTAGTCCGGATAGGCGTACTGACCCTGGGCCGGGTAGCCGTACTGACTCGGGGCCTGCTGCGCCTGCGCCGCCTGGCCGTAGTGCCCGGAGCCATCCTGGGCTTGCGCGGGGTACCCGTACTGGCCGGAACCGTCCTGGGCCTGCGCTGGATATCCGTACTGGCCGGAGCCATCCTGGGTCTGCGCGGGATACTCGTACTGGCCGGAACTGTCCTCGGTTTGCGCGGGATACCCGTAGTGGGTGGAGCCCTGCTGCGCTTGTGCGGCGTATCCGTACTGGTGGGTGCCGTCTTGCGCCTCTGCGGCGTATCCGTACTGGTCGGAGCCGTGCTGGCCCCGTGCTGGATATCCGTACTGTCCGGAACCGTGCGGGCCCGCCGCCGGATATGCGTAGCCGGAGACCTGCTGAGGCTGCGAAGGATGTCCGTACTGGCTGGCGGCTTGCTGGGCCTGCGAGGGATATCCGTAACCGGTGGGCTGCTGGGCTGGATCGGGGTAGCCGACCTGGCCCTGTGCGGCGGCAGCGTAGTGGCCGCCCGCCTGGTATTGCTCCTGGCCCCGGTTCCCGTACTGGTCCTGATACGCGTACTGACCTGGGGTCTGGTACCCGTACTGGGCGGGGTCCTGGTAGCGGTCTCGGCCCTGCTGTGCGTACTGACCAGGGTTTGGGTGCTGGTCCGGTGCGGGGTAGCCGTACTGCGCCGGGCGCTGCCCCGGCCCGGGGGATCCGCCGTGCCCCGGATGGCCGTACGGGGCCGCGCCGTGGTGCTGCTCCGCCGCGGCCGACCCGTACGCTGCGGCCTGCGGATACTGAGCTTGGCCCGGGTAGGGGCCCGGTGCCGGGTACTGACCTGGAGCGGGGTACTGACCTGGTGCGGCGTACTGACCTGGTGCGGAGTGCGGGGCCTGGCCGTGGTACGAGCCCGCGCTGGGGTACGGGCCTGCGGCGGGATACTGGCCCGCAGCTGGGTGCTGGTCTGCGATTGGGTACTGGCCCGCGCCGGGGTACTGGCCTTGGGCCGACTGGCCGTACTGTCCCTGGCCGTACTGTCCCTGGCCGTACGCGCCCTGACCGTACTGTCCGTTACCGTACTGGCCCTGGGCGTACTCATGCTGGCCTTGCTGAGCGTAGCCGCGCTGGTCAGGCTGACCGTACTCGTTACCGTCATCCGGTCCGTGGTCGTTCCGGTCGCGCTTGCGGCCATCACCGCTGGGGGCGCCATGGCGCCCCCGGCGGGACCGGGAACCCTTGCGTGATCCGTCCACTCTTCCGCCCTATGGTCCGCGGGCTGAGATCGAAACTAGCCGCCCGCCACCGCGGTGAGGCTCTGGCCCGGCCGAAGAGCGTGCTGTTCCACGGCCAGGCCGCGGCGGAGAACCAGGCGAACGACGGGCTCGTGGCCTGGATCGCGCCGCCGGCGAGGCGCGTCCCGAACCTGGCGTTCTGATTCCGCGCCGTCGGGAGGCCGAGAATCCTAGGCGTCCGCACAGTGAAGCAGGCGACCGGGCCGGTTGTCACGGCCGCTGCCAGCACGCTGGCGAGTGCGCCCAAGACCGGAAGTGTCATCACTTCCTATGGTGCACCCGCGACTTCGGCTAGGGGCGTTACTTCTTGTTCCTGCGCTGGATCCGCGTCTTCTTCAGCAGCTTGCGGTGCTTCTTCTTCGCCATGCGCTTGCGGCGCTTCTTGATGACTGAGCCCATGAGACCACCCCTTCCTGGGCGTTCGCGGGATGACGGGTACGCCAACACGCTCGCCCGGTACGGGCGGCTGGATCAACAGATTACCCGCGCCGCGCGACTACCACGTGCCCAGCCCGGGCTCCGCTCCCGGACGGCACATGTCATGCAGGACAGCATGCCGCCCGGGACTACAGCGGGTCTCAGCCGGTACCGACGAAGGCAGCCCTCAAGTACTGGTTGACTGCCTGCTCAGGTACGCGGAACGAGCGACCCACCCGGATCGCTTCCAGCTCGCCAGAGTGGACCAAGCGATACACGGTCATCTTTGACACGCGCATGATCAAGGCCACTTCGGCAACGGTAAGGAACCTTACGTCGCTCAGGGGGGGTGTTTCGCCTGCCATGGGTTGCCTCTTCCGCACGAAGCCGAGCACTTGACCGGATACTGCGCACCAGTCACGTACGTCTCCAGGGTAAGTCCCGTACAGAAAAGAGCAACCCCGCCGATAGCCTCATTGTTGTTACTGTTTGGCTGCAATCATCGCCGACCGCGCTAGTCAATCTCCGTCATCGCCCCTGACCTGCGCGAGCGCACACCAACAGTTTGGTATACCAATCAAGGGACCGGAATAATTCTTTCGCGCGCTTTGGGCGCGCCGGCGTGTTCAACCCGCGACAGCGGGCAGTCCGTGCCATGAGAACACCGCGCGCTGAGTATTCATGATCGCTCGGTCTACCGGATCGCCGGGATCGATCGCGGAATCGGCAACCGGACGGAATACCGCATCCGATCCATCGGTCATGTGCGTTGGCGCGTTTTCTCCGGCGAGGGATGCGGCAACCGATCGCCAGCTTTCCGGCGTCGCCGTCGACGGGTCGAGCGGGTGCCCGGACGCCACGGCGAGCAGGTGCGTCCAGATCCGCGGCACCACCCGGACGCGCTGATATCCGCCGCCTCCGGTGAGCAGCCAGCGGCCGCCCGCCGTGGCGTGCGCCAGATCGTGCATCAGCACCGCGGCACGGCGCTGCGCGTCGATGGACAGCTCGAGGTGCGCGAGCGGGTCCAGCAGGTGCGTGTCACAGCCGTGCTGGCTCACCAGGACGTCGGGGCGGAACTCGCGCAGCAGCGGCGGCACGATGGCGTCGAGCGCGCGCAGCCACCCGGCGTCCCCGGTACCCGCCGGCAGCGGCACGTTCACCGCGTAGCCGCGGCCATCCCCCGATCCGGTCTCTGTCGCCAGCCCGGTGCCGGGGAACAGCGTCGCAGGATGCTCGTGCAGGCTGATCGTGAGCACCCTGGGGTCGTCGTAGAACGCGGCCTGGACTCCGTCGCCATGGTGCACGTCCAGATCCACGTACGCGACGCGGGACGCGCCGGCCGACAGCAGCCAGGCGATCGCGATCGCCGGGTCGTTGTAGATGCAGAAGCCGCTCGCCTGACGGCGCATCGCGTGGTGCAGCCCGCCCGCCACGTTGGCGCCGTGCCCCGCGGAACCGTCCCAGACGGCGCGTGCCGCCGCGAGAGTGCCGCCGGCGATAAGAGCCGACGCCTCGTGCATCCCGTCGAATACGGGGTCGTCAGGCGTGCCGAGCCCGTACCAGAAGGCGGGCTGGCCGGCCCGGACCGCCGCGATGTACTCCGGGTCGTGCACCAGCATCAGCTCGTCATCGGTCGCCGCGGCGGGCGCCACGACCTCGGCCGCGTCGAGCACGCCGAGCGCGGCCGCGAGCTCCATCGTGAGCGTCACCCGCACCGGCGCCAGCGGATGGCTGGGCCCGAAGTCATACCCGGCCATCGCCGGGTCCCAGGACACGAGCAGCGAGCCGGCCACCGGGCTACACCATCACTCTCCGCCTAGCTCCCTGCCGCGGTCGCGTGCGGCCTCGATGGCGGCGAGGAACGCCGCGCGCACCCCGTGCTTCTCCAGCTCCCTGATCGCCGAGATCGTGGTGCCGCCGGGCGAGGTCACCGCCTCACGGAGGATCACCGGGTGCTCACCGGACTCGCGCAGCATCGTCGCGGCGCCGAACACCGCCTGCGTCACCATCTCCAGCGCGGCGGCCCGGGACATGCCGAGCAGGATGCCGGCGTCCACCATGGACTCGACCAGGTAGTACACGTACGCGGGCCCGCTGCCGGACAACGCGGTCGCGGCGTCCTGCTGCGACTCGGGGATGCGCAGCACCTTGCCGACCGGCCGGAGCAGTTCCTCGGCGCGGCGCAGGTGCTCCTCGCCCGCGAACGCGCCCGCCGAGATCACGCTCATCGCTTCGTCCACCAGCACCGGCGTGTTCGACATGACGCGCACCACGGGCACTTCCGCGGCCAGCCGCCCGCCGATGAACGACGTCGTGATGCCCGCGGCCACCGATATCACCAAGCGGCCGACGGGAACCGACGGCGCGATCTCGTCGAGGAGCCGGCCCATGTCCTGCGGCTTGGGGGCGAGCACCAGGGTGTCCGCGGCCTTCGCCGCCGACGCGGCGTCGGTGACCTCGATGCCGTAACGCTCGCGCAGCTCCGCGGCCCGCTCGGGACGGCGGGCGGCGGCGATCACCGACGACGGCGGACGACCGGCGCGCAGCAGGCCGGACAGCAGCGCCTCGCCCATCTTCCCGGCGCCCAGAATCGCGATACCCATGACTAGTTCTTCGACCGCAGTGACCGGAGGAAAAATGCCAGGTTCCGCGGTCGTTCGGCGAGGCGGCGCACCAGATAGCCGTACCAGTCGCCGCCGTACGGCACGTAGACCCGCATCCGCGCGCCGGTGTTGGCCAGCCGGCGCTGCTCCCCGGGCCGGATCCCGTACAGCATCTGATATTCAAAGCTATCTTCCGAACGACCGGTCAGCATCGCCAGCGAACCCGTGATTTCGATCAGCCGGGGGTCGTGCGTCGCCATCATCGGGTAACCGGAACCGTTCATCAGCACCTTCAGGCACCGCGCGTAGGCGAGGTCCACGTCGCCTCTGGCGCGGAACGCGACCGTGTCCGGCTCGCTGTAGGCGCCCTTGCACAGCCGCACCCGGGTGCCGTGCCCGGCCAGCGACTGGCAGTCCGCCTCGCTGCGCCGCAGGCACGCCTGGATCACGCAGCCGATATCGGGAAACTCTTCGCGCAGCTCCGTCGCGATGCGCAGTGTCGGCTCGATCGCCGCGTAGTGCTCGGCGTCGAGCGTGACGGTGGTGCCGGCCTCTCGCGCGGCGACGGCGATGTGCGTGATGTTCTCCCGCGCGAGCCCGGCGTCCAGCGTCAAGCCGACCGCGGTGGGCTTGACCGAGACCTCGGCGGCCCCGCCGTGCGTCAGCCCGTCGGCGCTGAGCTTGGCCAGCAGCTTCACGTACTCGTCCACGACGGCGGCGGCCTGCGTCTCGTCCCTGGTGTCCTCACCGAGGTAGTCGAGCGTGACGAGCAGCCCGGCGGCGCGCAGCGCGCGGGTCACCCGGACCGCGTCGTCGGCGGTCTCGCCGGCGACGTAGGACTCGACGATCGCCCGCGTCTGCGGCGCGGTCACGATGAGCTGACGCAACCGCGGGCTTTGCGACGCGGCGAGCAGTGTCCGGCGCAGCAAGCGGACTCACCTCCCGGTGGGGCTCAGGCTAGGGTGCGGCGACGCAGTGTCACCTGGACGTTGGCCCCGGCGTCGGGGGACACTACCACCTCCTGCGCGGCGGCGACGCCGCCGGCCAGCAGCGTCGCGTCCACCGGCACGGTGCGCTTGACCAAGGCAAGCCCGATCGGCCCGAGCTCGTAGTGCCGCGCCGTGGAGCCGACCCAGCCAACCTGGGTGCCGTCCAGCTCGACCGGGTCACCGTGCGCCGGGAGCCGTTCGACGCTGCCGTCCAGGTGCAGGAAGACCAGCCGCCGCGGCGGATGGCCCAGGTTGTGCACGCGGGCGACCGTCTCCTGGCCGCGGTAGCAGCCCTTGTTCAGGGCCACCGCGGTCTCGATCCAGCCCATCTCGTGCGGGATCGTCTTGTGATCGGTGTCCACGCCAAGCCGCGGCACGTGCGCCGCGATCCGCAGCGCCTCGAACGCCCACATGCCCGCGGGTGTGCCGCCGTTCGCCGCCAGCTCGGCGGCCGTCGCGTCCAGCTTGTCCCGCGGCACGATGCGATCGCCGTCCGGGCCGGTGAGCACCGCGTGCTCGGCCGTCACGTCCGCGACCTCGACACGCAGCATGAACCGCATGGAGTCGAGGTACGCGACGAGCGACTCGGCCGTGCCCGGCTCGACATGGAGCCACACCGTCTCGCTGTCGTCGGTCAGCGTGAGATGGTGCTCGACGCGCCCGTTGGGATCCAGGATCAGCGCCTGCGCCGGCTCCCCCGGCGCCAGTTTGTCCAGTGCCTGCGAGGTCAGGCTGTGCAGCCAGCTCAGCCGGTCCGGGCCGGTGACGGTGACCACGCCGCGGTTGGACCGGTCGGTGAACCCGGTGCCACCCTCGAGGGCCCGCTGCTCGCGGAACGGGTCGCCGTAATGCGCGGCGACGCCCTCGTCCGGCCAGTCCGCCGGAACGGCCCCAGGCAGCTTCAGCAAGGTACCTCTCCCTTCGTACGGCAGTCCGCGCAGCGGCCGAACACCGTGAGGTGCCCCACGTCGGTCTCGAAGCCGTGCCGGTCTTCCAGGGCGATGATCAGGCCGCGGATCGTGTCCGGACTGACCTCGGTCACCCGCCCGCAGTCCCGGCAGACCAGGTGCACATGGTCCGAAGCGCTGGCCAGGTGGTACGTGGGCGCCCCGTGGCTCAGGTGGGTGTGGGTGACCATGCCGATCTGCTCAAGCAGCTCGAGCGTCCGGTAGATGGTGGAGATGTTGACCCCGCGGGCGGTCTGCTGGACCTGGCCGCAGATCTCCTCCGGCGTCGCGTGGTCGAGCCCGTAGATGGCCTCGAGAACCAGCTGGCGCTGGGGTGTCACCCGGTAGCCGCGAGCCCGCAGCTGCTCGTCCCAGGTCCGGTCCATGATCCCAATAGTAGTTGCCCACCGGATAATCCCTTGCCTGTCAAGGCGAGGGCTGGGTACTGTGCGGAGTACACGGGAAAGGAGGTGGTCCAGAAGCATGCATAGTTCTAGGACTCGTGAGGTGGCGGCCAGCTAGCCGCCTTCGTGGGCCGGCCAAACCGCCAAGCACGACGGCGGCCGGCTAAAACCTGGCAGTCACCGAATCCCCGGACTGACCGGCCTTGTCCAGCCGGTCCCCGCTGTCTTTGGCACACTGTGCTTTCGAAGCTAGCGGGAGTCGTCCGGGGATTATTTATGCCCTTACGCGTCCCCGACCCGCCGGAGCATCGCGGAGAGGTGCGACTGGAGCGGCTGGCCCATCGCGGCCATGTCGTACGCCCAGCCCAAGTCCGGCCCGGCCAGCCCGTAGATGCGGCGCCCGCCGGTCACCTCCTTGGCCGTCGCGGTGCGGGCCACCACGTCGGTGGCCATCTCGACCTTGGTGCCGGAGATCTCGCCCAGGTAGATCTCCACGATCCCGGTGGGATGGGCGAGCGTGACCTCGAGCTTGCCGCCGGGCTTCGGCCGCCAGTAGCCGGTCTCGGTGCCCAGCGGGAGCCCGATCGTGCCATCTTCTGCCATGCGCCAGGTACGGCTGATATGGGACATAAAAGGTTTGCCGTTATGCGAAAAAATAAGTTCCTGCCCGAACTGGAACGAATCGATCGTGGGATAGCCGCCTACCCCGACGCCTTCCCAGCGTCCCAGCAGGAACAGCAGCGGCGCGAGGTCGGGGTGCGGCTCGGTCACGCGCCGCTCCGGAACAAGCGCACCGCGACGTACAGGCTGATCACCGCGATCGCGGCGAAGACGGCCACGAGCACCGCCAGGCTCACCATCCCGTGCATGG
>DASRFJ010000339.1:0-21300 GCA_035651595.1 Streptosporangiaceae bacterium
CGGACTCGGGCCTTCGGCCCTCCTATGTCCGTTTTTACCACTTCGACCTATGAACTTTATCACGTGTCAGAGTCTTGACGGAAACCAAGTCATGGTATCCACGTCTCTAGCCCTTGACAATCCACGGACAACCATACTCACGGTGACCCCGTGGCCGGGTGACCACTCCGCTCGGTTCGGCCCTGAAGGGGGCGCCCGCCGCCGCCCGGAGCCGATCTTGACGCGGTGCCATCCGCGTACGTCGGTTTGCTCACTCCGGGTGCTCTCCACCCGCGTTCAGGTAGACCTCTGCCGCTGCCAGAGCTGCTGATACTGCCGCCGCAATGACACAGAGTGGTGCCACCTGTGATTAGGTCCGTAGCTGGGACAAAGCCGCGGTCCGCCTGTAGCGCGGTAGCCCCGCTGGCTAGACCGTTACCCCGCGCGGTCCGTGCGCGGACCAGGCTCAACGCCTGGCGGTCGTTCGGGGGGAGCCTGGTACGCCCGTGAGGGTTTGCAGGTTGCTCGGCCTGGCGACGCCTCCCGGCGTTGCACTGGCGGCCCTGACGCTCTCCCGCGCGGCAGTGTGCCATCTCGCGCGTCTGGATTGACGCGACGTGCAACCTCTGCCATGCTCGCGGGTGCTCTTAGGGGTAGGAGCCGGGTAGAGCTGGGTGGCTTTCCCGCGTGCATGGCAGCGGCCCGGATGTGGGTGTCCGGGCCGCTGTGCTATCCGGTGACCGCCTCGGCGGCCTGCTCGGGTACCTCGGCCGTCTGCGGGGTCTCCGCGGTGTCCTCGGCCGGTACCGGTGGGATCGGCTGGGCACAGCCAACCTCGATCGTCACGCTGGTCCAGTGGGCATCGCTGTGCCCGCTGGCCTTGACGATCAGGTTCTGATCCCCGGGGACCAGCTCGGCCACCGCCGCGAGGTACGCCCGCGTCAGCTCACCGAGCGTCCCGCCCGTCCTGAACGGGGTCTCATCGACCGGCGCCGATAGCGCGCGGGTCACGTCGCGTGCCCGCTCGGCGTACAGGGTGCTGAATGACATGGCGGAACTCTAGGACCAGCTCAACAACCATGTCCAGGTACCCTGCCCGGCGATTCCGTCGCCGGTCCCGTCCGCCTTGACGCTGTTGGGGATCTTGTGCGACGCCTGGAGCTTGGCCAGGCCGTCCTCGGTGTGCGGGCCGAAGTTGCCATCGATGCCCTCGGCGCCGACGTACCCGCCGGCCGCAAGGATCAGGCCCTGGAGCCGCTTGACGTCCGGGCCGGTGGCTCCCTGGCTGAGGGTGGGCAGGTTGGTCACGATGGTCTCCGTCCAGCTCGTCTGCGGGGTCTGCGGGGTGGGTGGCTCGCCGAGCGCCGCGGCCACCTCGTCGATGAAGGCGTTCCAGTCGAAGCGGTACCCGGGGTCGGTGTGACCCCCGGCGCGGTGCTCCTCCTGCGTGAACTCCAGGTGTCCGGTGATCCCCGATTCGCCCGCGGCGATGCCGTCCGCGGAGACGAACCGCACCGGTAGCGCGTCGGGCCAGCTCCCCCGGGCCAGGGTGATCAGCCGCGCGACGAGTAGCGCGGTGTTGTGGATCGTGGCGTCCGGGACGGCGCCGGGCTCCCCGGCGTCGTGACCGCACATCTCGATCTGCCACGAGTGGCCGTTGGCGTTGTCGAAGGCGGCCCATGCGTGTTCGTCGAGCGGTACCGACCCGATGACACCCGTGGTGTCGACGTAGAAGTGGGCCGATGTCCAGTCGGCCTGGGGGTCGGTGCGGCTGGCCGCGTAGTGCACCTCGTCCGAGGCGCTGGCCGAGTTGCCGGTGTCGTGGATGATGATCCACCGCGGCGGTAGGGGTAGCGCGGGACCGAACCCGCGCGGTGCGGGTCCGTAGTTCACGCCCGCGAGTTGTCGTGGGAAGCTCAAGGTTTCCTCCCGGCTGGGCTGGCATTATCCGATCAACATAGCGGAGGTACCCGTGAGGATCGGACCGTTCCACGTCACCCGTTTACATCGTCATCGGGTCGAGCGGCGTTACGAGCTGCCCTGGGATGTGCTCACCAGTGAGCACCTGTCCGCCGAGGCTCGCGCGCTGATCGCCCGGGTGGCCCGCTCGGCCGCGAAAGACGCGCTCGGCGAGCTGCTCGCCGACGACGACGCGTCCTACCTGATCACGCGGTCGGTGTACGAGCGCGCCATGAACGAAATCAACGCACATCTATCAAGGTTAGGAGCGACAACCCTTGAGCACTCCGATGAAGAACCCGACTCGCGTACGCGTGGAGATCGTGGTTGAGAACCAAGCCTCGTACGGTGGCGGGCTACGACTGACCGAGGATGCCATGATCGATGAACTCGGTTTCGATCAGGTGGCCTCGATCCTCGGCCGCTTCCACGAGCTGCTCCAGGACATCCGGGCGGTCAACTCGTGAAGATCCTGATCCACAGCAACGCGCCATGGGTGCCGTCCGGATACGGCCGGCAGTGCGCGTTGCTGCTCCCCCAGCTCGCCAAGCTCGGCCACGAGCCGGCCGTGTCCTGCTTCCACGGGCTGTCCGGCTCGGTGATCCATTGGGAGGGGTACCCGATGTTCCCGGCCGGCCAGGCCCCGTTCGGTACCGACGTCCTCATCGAGCACGCGCGCACGTACGAGGCCGAGCTGATCCTGACCCTGATGGATTTCTGGCAGCTCCTGCCGATCGCCCGGGACCTCGGCGAGCTGGGCCAGCTCGGCGGGTGCCACACCGCCGTCTGGCTGCCCAACGACTGCCGCCCGGTGGCGCACGCCGACCGGGCCGCGCTCGCGATGTCCCGCGCGGTACCGATCGGAATGAGCCGGTGGGCGATGGAGAACCTGGAGAAGGCGGGGTTCTCGGCCGCGCGGTACGTACCTCACATGGTCGACGGCAGCGTGTTCGCACCGATGCCGGCCGAGGAACGCGCCGAGTACCGCCGCAACATGGGCGCCGAGGGCCGGTTCGTCATCGGGATCATGGCCGCCAACCGTGACGCGGTACGCAAGGCGTTCCCCGAGCAGTTCCGCGCCTTCGCAGAGTTCCGCCTGCGTCATCCCGAGGCCAACGCAGTCTTGTGGGTTCATACGATCACGCAGGGGCCGGGCGGGTACAACCTCGTGCAGATGGCCGAGGACATGGGGATCACGGACGCGGTGCAATTCTCCGACCAGTATCCGCAGGTGGCAGGATTGTTACCCGACTCCGCGCTCGTACCGTGGTTCAACTGCCTCGACGTGCTGTCCAACTGTTCATACGCCGAGGCGTTCGGGATACCCATCATCGAGGCTCAGGCGTGCGGTACCCCGGTCGTGGTCACGCACGGCTCGGCGATGACCGAGCTGTGCGGCTCGGGGTGGACCGTGCACGGTGATCCGTTCTACAACGCCGTTCATCGCGCGTGGTGGACGCGCCCGGAGATCCCGGACATCCTGGCCGGGTACGAGCGGGCATGGTCCGCGCTGCGAACCCCGAGGGGCGCCGCGCGGGTACGGGAGAAGGCGCGCAGGTTCGCGCTGGCCTACGAAGTCGGCCGGGTGGTACCCGAACACTGGGCACCCGCCCTCGACGCCCTGGAGGCGCTGTGACGGGGCCCAGTGTGAATCACCAGCGGCTGCATACCGAGCGGCTCGTCGTGCTGGGCATGTGCGGTCATTGGTGGCAGATCGAGCGCGCCCAGCTCGGCCAGCTCGGCGCGATCGAGATTGGCCAGTGCCCGACGTGCCACGAGCTGGTGATGCCGGTCGTGCTCGCGTGGATCGAGCTGTACCCGGATCCGGGCCTCGGTCCCGGCGGGTTCCGCCTTGAGGATGTGTCGTGAGGCTCAACCTCGGGTCGGGTGGCCGGCCGCTGCGCGGCTACGTCAATGTGGACCGGGTCCAGGTCGACGGGGTCGACGTCGTCCACGATCTCGACGTCGGCCCGTGGCCCTGGTCGGATGAATCGGCCGAGGAGATCGAGGCCCGGGACGTCTTCGAGCACGTGGCCGACGCGTTGCTATTCATGACGGAGTGCTGGCGGATCCTGGCCCCGTACAACCTGTTGCGGATCCACACACCGTACTGGCGCTCGATCGACGCGTTCACCGACCCGACGCACCGCCGGTTCCCGACCGAACACACGTTCGACTACTGGATTCCCGGCACGGTGCTGTACGGGGCGAGCAACGCCGCGTACGGCGGGGTGGCCTACCAGCGGGTCCACATGGGTCTCGACGGTGGTTCCCTGGACGTGGTGTTGCGCAAGCTCCCGCGCGACGGTTTGGGGTCAGGTCGACCCTGACCCCCTGGATACCCAACAGCCCGTCAGGATTGCTCCTGACGGGCTGCCGGCCCGGCCCCGGCCTACCGCTACGGCTTCAGGTCTTACCTCGGGTATCAGCGGCGAAGTTCCCCGAGTAGGCCACCCAGGCTGTACCGGATTCCATTCAAATGGGTAGATCGATGGGTGTCACTTCTTCTTGCTGTCGGGGGGTTGCTTCTTGCCGCCGTTCTGGCCGGCGCGCTCGCGTTGCTGGCGTTCCTGGTCTCGGCGGATGGCTTCCTGTTGACGCTCGGGCTCCATCGGCCAATCGGCGTCGTCATAAGGGTTTCGGGGCATCCCGGTAAGCTACACCACTTCCTCGACCTCGATCGACCAGCCGTCAACCGAGGAGCCGGTCGTGAACGTGGTGGTACCGGTGGCCACCTTCAGCCGCGCCTGCGCGGTGTACGCCCCGGCTGCCAGGCCGCTGATGTTGATGATCCCGCCGAAGAACCGGTGATCGTTGATGGTGTTGAACCGATATACGGTCACCGTGTTGTCAACGCCGTTGACCCGTACGCCAAGAGTCACGTTGTCGACAGCCGAGGAGAAGCCCGCGCCGAACAGCCGGACCCGCAACCGTGTGCCCGCATAGATCTTGGTGATCGACACCGACACGCCCGTGACATCACTGAACCCGGTTGTGTTGATGGTGATCGATCCGGAGGGGGTGACCTGCGCGGCCTGGTTGTTGCTGGGAACCACCTGGTTGCCCGAGACGTCCAGTACCGCCGTGGAAGACGGAGACGCGCCGCCCGGATCCGCGTCGATATTGAGGGTGACCGTGCCGGTCCGGGAGATCCGTAGATCGTCGAGGGCCGACCCGCCGGCCCCGAGGTAGATCCGGCCCCCGGCGTCGAGGAAGAACCGGCCGTGCGAATCGGTGACCAGACCCGCAACGAACACGTCCAGATTGACGTCATTCGTCTCGAAAAACACCTGATTGTTGTAGAAGTCGGTTTGTACGGCACCGGCCGGGCTGATGTTCGGGTTCAGGACCACCCGGTAGTACTCGTTGACGGTGCTGTTCACGAACGTGCCGACCACATGGGACAGCAGGGGTACCGGCGTGGTGGAGTCGAACACGTACCCGTCGTAGGCGTAGTTGCCGTTGCCGTCGTAGGTGATCGTGACGCTGATGATCGTCTCCGGCGCGTGGGAGGTCTCCGGCGCACCGGCCGTGTAGTACGTGACCAGCTCGGCCGGTGGGGTCCCGCCGATGACTTCCCGCGCGGCCGGGGCTTGGCCCCCGATGATGAGCGAGCCGCGGATCGTGGCGTTGGCGAACTCGGCCGATCCGTCGATGTTGATCGACCAGCCGCTGACCCCCGATACGAAGTTGGGCGAGCGGATGGCCGGCCGGCGCAGCACCGTGCCGCCGACGAGCTGATCGTCATCCGGTTGCATCCTCGGTCCATTCGCCCTCGATGGTCAGCCGCTCGGCCGCGCGCCACACGTCCCACCGTTCCCGGGCCACGATCGGGTCGAGGGGGTCCGGGGCCGGTGGTACGCGTAGCGCGTCCTCCAGGCGCATCAGCAGCTCGGCGACGATGACGCCGAGCAGCGGCCCGACGATGAGTTCCAGCCATGGGATCCGGCTCACGTGGCCACCCGCCGGAAGTGCGGTGTCTCGCCGAGCTCGGAGGTCACCCCGTCGATGCTGGACGTACCGGTACCGGTGGCGGTGGTCCGCGCGGCCACGATCTGGCTACCGCTGATCGCTATGCCCATGTGGGTCTGCCACACCACCAGGTCCCCGGGCCGTACGTCGGCCCGGTTCAGGGCCGACCCGTACACCAGGTACTGCAAGGTGGTGGGTCCGTGCGCGTGTGGGGGGAACCCGGGGTCGCCCCACTTGCCGCCGGGCAGCGGTAGGCCGAGATCGTGGCCGAGCACGTACGAGACGAACGACGAACAGTCCCACTGGCCGATGGCCGAGGCGTTGCCGCCGTACTGATATCCGGCCCCGACGTAGCGCAGCGCATCGGCGCTGATCTTCGACTCCTGCGCGCCGCCCGGGATCCCGGACTCGCCCACGGCCGAGGCGGCCGAGCTGCCGGCGCTGGCTTCCGAACCGGGTGGGGTGAGCAGTTTCCCGTACGTGACAACGGTTCCCGCGTCGGATGTGTTCGCCGGGTCGGGTAGCGGCTTGCCCGTCAGTACCGCCTTGATCGGGTCGGTGGGCCACTTCACGTCGCTGCGCCAGTAGTGCACTCCGAACCACACCAGGTACCCGCCGATGAGCATCAGCCCGACCGGCAGCACCGGGGACGCCTCGGCGCGCTCGATCCCGGACGGCTGGGGAGCTGGTGCGGTCACAGCAGCGCCGCCTTGGCCGCGGTACCGGCCGCGCCCTCGATCGGCTTACGTAGCAGCAGCAGCACCCCGCCGAGCAGGAGCACCAGGCCGAGCAGGATCCACCCGAGGGAGCGCCACATCTTCCCGTCGAACAGCGTGCGGGAGATGGCCGCCAGGGTGCCGGCCACCCGGTCCGCACCGGACAGGGCGGACACCGGGGACATGAGCTTGTCGAACAGGTCCGACAGCGGGTTGGCCATCACTTCCTCCGGGTGTACTTCTTGCCCATGACCACGGCCGAGGCGACGACGCCGACCAGCGGGGTACCGCTCTGCCCGGCCGGAGGGGTCCACAGCACCGACAGGAAGTCACACGGGCCGACGAGCGTCAGGCCGCGGAACGTGACCTGGTTGCCGTTCCAGCTCTGCCCCTGGTTGTTTCCATCGCTCATTGTCGATGCGGCGGTGGTGTTGAGCGCGAGCGTCACCACTGGCACGGTGGTGGCCGTGGATGACTGGTTGGTCTTGCACACCACCGACGACACCTCCCACCGTTGGTTGGCGTGGTCCGGGTCGAACGAGAGCACCCCGCCGGACGCGGTGAGGGTCACCTGACCGGACTTCTTCAGGTCCGACTCGATCTCCCCGGCCTGCGCGGGCATTACAGCTCCTGCTCGTACTCCTGCACGATCGACACCGCGGGCGTACCCGAGTCCGCCGACCACGCCCACAGCTCGTCCTGACAGGACAGCACCAGGTAGGAGGTCATGCCCTTGGGCAGCAGGGCACCGCCGCCGCCGCCCGGGCCGCTGATGAGGTCGGCCTGGCGCTGCGCGAACCGGACGTTATGGCTGGCGTCCTCGTTGAGCAGGAGCACCCGGGCGCGCTTGGGATCCCGCCCGCACAAGCGGATCGGCTCGCCACCGTTGGCCGGCATGGTGCGCGAGATGGCCCCGGCCGTCAGGAACACCTCGGGGCCGCCGGCCGGCTGCACCATGTACACCGGTACCGGCAGCGGCCGTTCCCGGCGCTCGCCCGTGTGGTGCGGGGTGTGCTGGCCGTGCGCGTCGTTCGGGCCGCCCCGGATCATGTCTGCGCGCTCGGCGGTGGTATACGTGTCCTCGGGTACCCCGTGCGCGAGGATCCCGCGGTACTCCTGCTGAGGGGCCGGGATCGGTGGCTCGCGCCGTACGCTCGGGTGGTTGCCGATGTGCGGCCGGCCGCCCGGGATCGGCGACGGTACGCCCTGCGTGCGCCGCGATGCCCCGGCTCCCCGGCCTTCCATCGATTCGGGGTCCACCTCGCCCGTCGAGCGCGGCGGGTTCTTGCTGTCGGTGCGGCCCACGGCTACCCCCTTTTCAGTACGTCTCGGTGCCCGGTTCGGTGCTGCGCAGCCCGGCCGCCCGCGCGTGCGCGTATTGCCCGTACATCAGCACCGCGGCCAGGGCGCCGCCGCCGAGGATGGACCAGCGGTGCGCGCGGTCCAGCCACGCCGCGATGAGCACGAACAGCACCGCTTGGCCGACGCCGATGTTGACCCACTTCATCAGCGTGTCAGCGCGTCGGCCGGCGTTGATTTCGGTCGTCTGCGGGCTGGAGCAGGCCGCGGCGATGATCTCGTACACGATCCCCGCGCTCACGAGGAACGCCACGCCGTCCGAGCCCTTGAGCGCCGTCGCGACGTCGGCCACTACTTGACCAACCGTCCGGCGACCCCGGACACCAGGCCGAAGGCGAGCAGCGCGAGCGCCACCCCGAGCCCGACGAAGAACCCCATCTTGATCTCTGACACCGCTGGCATCTACTTGCCCTCCTGACTGGTGTTGACGTTCTTCTCCGGTACCGCGCCGCCGCCGGTGATCTTGGCGATGGCGGTCAGCGGGCTGTTGTTGCCGAGCAGCACCGCCACGAGGAACAGCCCGGCAAGGCCCTTGGCGATGTCCTGGGTGCGGCCCTGGTCCAGCGCGGCGATCACGAGCAACGCGAACACCGCCTGTACCAACGACTTGAGGGTCACGGTCTGCTTGCCGTGCGCCCAGTTGCCGAGGATCCCGATAGCGAACGCCGCGATCATCAGGTGGGTGGCCTTCATGATTTCGGCCCCTTCGCGAGGTACCCGGTTAGCACCGTCCGGCCGAGCTTGGACCGCGCGATGGGTAGCAGCGGCTCGATCAGATCGAGCACCGGGACCAGGCGCTCGAACACAACGCGGATCGCCAACAGGTGACCCTCGATGCGTTCGAGCCGTTGCTCTGTCGTGAGTTCGTCCATGCCGGCCGCCTACGGGATCGTGAGAACTTCGCCGGGGAAGATCCACTTGCTGCCCGGCCCGTACCCGGGCTCGCCGGTCGTGTGGCCATGCTGGCGCGCCTGCGCGTCGAGCATCCCCTGATTGGCGTGGTAGATGTCCGGCCACCGGTTGCCGTTGCCGTAGTAGTGCTGCGCGATCGAGAACAGCGTGTCTCCGGACCGGACCGGGTACGTTCGTGATCCGCCGGTACTTCCCCCGCCGCCGCCACCCCCCCCGGACGACGGCGGCGGGGTGCTCTGCGGGGTAGAGGTGGTGGTGCTGGTGGAGGCGAATCCATCGGTCGGTCGGGCGGGTGTGGCCTGAACTGTGAAGTAGTACAGGGTGCCCGGCTTGAGGCTGCCGACCGTGGTCGACGTGACCGAGCTGCCCACCGTCTGCGAGTTGTCCGAGGCGGCCGGCGTGGTGCCGTACCGCACGGTGTACCCGCTGGCGTTGGACGCGCTGTTCCACTTCAGGTCCACGGTGGTGTCGGTCTTGCCGGATACCACCAGGCCGCTGGGTGGGTTGGTGGCGTACACCGTGCCGCCGCCCGGGGTGACGATCGGGGGCGGTGCGGTACCGACCGGGCCGGGCAGTTGCGGAGGCGGCCCGAGCCCTTGGATGGCGAGGTTCACGTCGCCCTGCTGGTCGGCGGTGAGCACCTGCGAGGACAGGTACTGCTGGATCGCCTCGTTGGCCCGGGTCGGGTCGACGCCGAGGCCGACGAGGTAGTTCACAGCGGCCCGGCCCCACGCGTTGTTGTCCGCGTACGCCCCGGCCGTCGTCGACCCGGACGAGCCGCCCGTGTCGTTCGACGAGCTGCCCGAGCCGCCCGAGCCCGAGTTCAGCGCCTGCTGGTCCTGCGCGGTGCCGTACACGTACCCGGTGGCCGGGTCGATCGTGCCGACGTTGCCGGCCGGGTCGGTGGCCTGCCCGCCGCCGGTACCGCGCTTGTGGATCATGTACCAGTAGATGGCCGCGAACGCGAGCAGCCAGACACCGATCGGCAGCGGGCCGACCTTGTGCTTGAGGAACCCGAGGCCCTTGGATGCACCCGCCTCGACGTCTGGACCCTCGGCCATCTCACCCGGTCCTTCCGGTGCTGTTGCTCGCCCGGCCGCCGGCCGGGGACACGTACACCAGGTTGGGGGACTGCGCGCCCGGCCCCGGCGCGTCCGGGGTGCCGACGTCGGCGGTGGTGTCGTAGAAGTTGGCCGACCACGGGGCCGGCTGGGTGAACGACACCGGTCGCCGGGTACCGCGCAACCGGGCCACGCCGTAGTCGCCCTGGCCGCCGTTCCAGAACTGATCGGCCTGGCCCGCGCCGTAGTACCGCTCGCCCGACAGCTGCGCACCGCGGGCGCCGTCGCCCCGGCCGCCGTAGGGCATCTCGCGCAGCATCGACCACGTGATGTTGCCGCCGCCCGGGAACACGAACCGGTTCGGTACCGCCACCGGGCTTGACACCTGGTCCGGCTTGACCGAGCCGTCCGCGGCCTGGCCGTTGCGCGCGACGGGAGCCTGATCGGGCCGGCTGGCCGACTGGTACTCGTGCACCTGCCCGGGCGCGTTGCGGTAGCGCTGCGCGTACTGGTTGCGCACGTTCTGCGCGCCCGGGGTGCCGGCGCCGATGGTCGGCTCACACCGCGGTACAGGCGTCTCAGTGGCCCGTACGCCGTGGAACGCCTTCGATCCCGGGTTACCGCCGGCCGTGTCGTTGCCCGGCCCTGTGCGCAGCGCTGGACCGCCGTAGAACTCGGACGGGTCGTTGGTCTGCATGAGCTGGCGTAGCTGCCCCTGCGGGCTGCGTGTCGTGCCGGTGGCGCGCGGGTTGCGCACCGATCCGCCCGGCACGTCACCGCGGTAGGACTCCTGCCGCTCGATCGTGGCGGTACCCGGGCCGGACTCCCACCCGGTGTTGGTGTCCGCGCGTACCTCGGCGATGCGCGGGTTCGTACCGCGCAACGTGCGGGTCTGACCGGTCGACCCCGGGAAGCCAGTCTCCCCGGCCCGACCGGTCGGCATCCGGTACCCGCCTTGACCGGGCAGCGGATCGGGGTCCGGTGGCCGTTGCCGACCGCCGAACAGTGCCGCGATGAGACCGGCCACCGTACCCCTCCTACCCTGCCTCGGCCTGGCGCAGCGCGCCCGTGAACTGCGAACCGACCGCGTTGACGTCCGCGGCGGTGTTCGGCTTGGTCAAGATCGTGGCGACCAGCGCCAGCGTCAGCAGACCACCGAAGATGTCGAAGAAGTCGTTTACCTGCATGGGTTCACGCCACCTTCGACTTCAGGCGCGCCGCCGCGCTCTTGACCATCGCGGACAGCAGCACGCCGAGCAGAAACGCGATCAGCGTCTGCCAGCTCAGCCAGCCGTTCATGAGGCTCCCACCTCCACTCTCACGCTCCCGAACAGGTGCCGCAGGACGATCAGCAGCACCAGAGCGCCGAGCACCACGAGCGCGAAGGTGCGCGCGATCGGGTACGTGTGGGCCGGCGCGTCGCCGTTGTCGTTGGGGTCACGGGACAGGCTCACCACTTGGTGCCTCCTCAGGAGAAGATGTCGCCCTGCGGGAGCACCTCGCACACCAGCGCGACGAGCTTGGACACCGACGAGCCCCACGAGCCGCGCAGCAGGAAGTCTTCCGACTCGATGGTGGGCAGGTAGAAGTTGACGTTCTCGGTGATGTCCCGGCCGTCCGCGAAGTACTGCCACGGCCATACCCCGGTGTCGGCTCCGAACGGCGAGTCGATCTGGACCGGGATGGACGAGGCGGTACCGAGGGTGGCCGCGGTGCCCGGCTGGATACCGCCGTAGCCCCACAGCTCAAAGATGCGCCGCTGCCAGTCGGCCTGCGACACGTTGTCCTTGACGTCCTCGTCGAGGACGAGCTGTACCGGGTCGGCCCATCCGTTGGTGACGATCCGCACCCCGGAGCTGTTCTTGCTGATGAACAGGATCTCGCGCAGGTAGTTGCCGAGCTTGCGCACCCGCGCGTCGAACTGGCCCGAGTTCATGGTGATGTTCTGCTCGGTCCAGCGCTGAAGGGTGTTCATGTTCGGCGGGGTGGTCTGGACCGGCTGGCCCCCGAGCGCGGTCGGCGGCTGGTCGTACGCCTCCAGCCACGCCTCGACGGTGAACGTGGGCGAGGTGCCCTGGCCGGTACCGAACACGTTGGTCAGCGTGTTCAGCGACAGCTCCAGCGTGAACGGTGCCGCCGCGTCCTTGTTGGGCAGCGCGCCCAACGCGTCGCGCAGGTCCAGCTCGAACGGGATCCTGAACGCGAAGGTGGCCGAGCTGCCGGTGACCAGGAAGACGGGATCCTGCCGCGGGTCGTTCCACGAGCGGTACATCCCGTACTTGTGGATCATCGCGGCGTGGAACCCCGAGGAGACCTGGTACATGGTCTGCCCGTTGGGCTGCTTGACCGCCACGTTCGTGAACATGTTGAACGGCGCGTCGGCCTGCGCGGTGCCGGTGGCCCCACCGTTGGCGGTGTTGGTCACCGTCACCAGGATCGAGCGCATGTAGTCGTACGCCTTGACGTCGATCGGACCGAGATCCTGTGTGTTCGACGTCAGCGTCAGCGACTTCGAGTAGAACTTGTACTTGCCCTTGCCGCTGCCCCTTACGAACGGGACCACCCGCGCGGGCTGGCCTTGCTGGTCCTGTGGCCCCCCGGCGTCTGCCTTGTCGGCCGGCGCCGCCATGGTGGCACTCTGCCCCGCTGCCATCCTTCCCCTCCTCGATCAGGCGAACAGGCCGCTGACGCCCGCGAGGAGTTTGTTCCCCGAGCGGCGCGCCTCGACGTTGAGCAGTTGCAGCGCCGCCTTGAGGATCAGGAAGTACAGCACGAACACGAGAAACTCGGCCAACCCGATGTGCAGATGCACCGGGGCCACCCCCTCATCGATCCCCGAAGTACAGACGGCTGATGCCGCTGCGGGCTCGCTTGGCCGGTGGCCGGTCCGACTTGCCCGTGGAGGGCTTGTCGTCCGACGGAGGGGGTACCGGTTGACGCGTTGTCTTGACCTCTTCCACCAAGGATGCTACGGCAGCGGTCTGTTCAGCGATAGCAGCCAAGATCTGGTCGCGCGCCGCGGTGGCGTCGGCCGCCGCCACGGTGGCCAGCTCGGCCGCCGCCTCGGCCCGCTCGGCGACGTCGCCGACCATCCCGGCCGCGTCGACCGCGAGGTCGGCCGCCGCCTCGGCCTCGGCCGCCGCCTCGGCCGCGTTCTCCTCGTGGACCTCGGCCGCCCCGGCCGCCCGGGCCGCGTCCAGCTCGTCCGCCTGGCCGTCGTCGGTCCCGTCCTCGGGGACCACCACTACCTCGGTCATCTCTCAACCTTCCTTACAGTTCGGGTGCGGTGGTGCGGTACATGTGGCCCTTGCGGGTGTGGATGTAGAGCACCTGGTACGGGTCCAGGTTGGCCACGAACGCGCGGATCGGGTTGGAGGCCAGCCAGCCCACGCCGCCGATGCGCTTGAGGTTGGCCTCGTCGTTGTCTCTCCAAAAAAAGAGGTGCGTCGATTGGTCGAACAGTTCGAGGGGGATCCGGCTGGGCCGCTGCGCGCCCATCACGAACGCGATGTCGTTGGAGCGGGCCTGCTGGAGCATGATCCGCGCCTGGTCCTCCATCTTCAGGATCCGGCACATCATCCAAAATTCGTCCCAAATGGTGCACCATCCCCCGCTCGTGTAGATGTCCTCGAAGGCCCGGCCGAAGACCTCCTGTTGCCGGCCGACCGACCCGAGCCGGGTGGCGTCGGGCCACAGCAACCGGCGCGGCATCTCGTCGGCGGTGTACTCCCGGTTGCGCAGGCGCAGCCCCCGGTTACGCCTCGGTGGCCAGTCCTCGATCCGCTGGAAACCGCCCCGCTTGGCGAACTGATCGAGCGTCTCGTCTCGCGGCTTGGTGGCGAAGAACGTCACGTACCGGCGCATCGGTACCAGCGCGTACGTCAGGGTGGACTTGCCCGACTCGGTAGGGCCGATCAACCCGATGTGCTGGTTCTGCCGCCACCGGAAGACGTCGGTGAGGAAGTCGTCCCAGCCGATCACCGGGGCCATGTCGTCGGGCGGCAGATCCCGGTACGCCATCCTCCGGTGCGGCCCGGTCACGACGCCTCAGCCTCTTCAGGGGTCGGGACCGAGCGCAGCCCGTCCATGCGCCCGACCGTCCCGTTGAGCAGACTCTGCGCGAGCGCGCCGAGCTGGTTGAGATCGGCCAGGTTCAGCCCGGCCAGCGTCGGTTCCTCGGCCCCCTCGCCCGCGTCGGCCTGGTCCTCGGGCTCGAAGAACGCCTCGGCCAGCCGCGGCAACGGCAACCGCTTGCGTACCGCGTCCTTCATGAACAGCGCGAGCAGGATCGGCGCGTGCGCCATGAACAGCTGACCCCACGCACCACCCGAGATGACCTTGAGCAGGAACGCGCGGATCCGGTCGTTGGTGCGGGCCACCTCCTCCCACGCCTCCCCGACCGTCACGTCATCCTCGGACTCCTTACGGGTCGACAGGATCACCGCGGTACCGAGATCGTGATCGATGGCCCGCAGGAGCCGGCCGCCCTTGGCGTAGATCCGGTTCACACCCTTGGCGATCGGCCCGGCCCGAAACGGCGGCACCGGCTCGCGCTCGCGCTCGGGCTTGTCCCGGCCGCGGCGGATGGTCCCGCCGTGCAGCACCGAGCGGCGCTTGGCCTTGCCCGGTGTGCGGTCGGCGGCCGGGTCGACGGGAGGCTCGTCGACGGGCGCGGCGGTGGCCTTCGTACCGGGCTGCTTGCCCGGTCGTAGCTTCGGCCGTTTCTCTCCCGTCGACCTGTCGATCATGTACCCGAACGGTGCCTGTTCGTCCGGTCCCATGTCATCCGGCGTGGTGGTTTGCTCTTGGGGTTCCGTCATGCCTATTGACGGTAGATCAGCTCCCGGTCACCCGACCGCAAACCCGCGCGCAGAGGAGGTTTGACGTCACGTAAAACCCCGGAGTAGATTGACGTCACGTACAACCTTCCCCGACCCGAAGGGACACCCCCCATGGACATCCCCTTGGAAGACGCCAAGAACGTCAGAATCAGCACCAACGACAGCGGCGAGCACCTGAAGATCACATGCTCTGTGTGCGGCGCTGAGACGTACGCCCGGATGCCCTCCACGCTCGCCGTCCTCATGGCCCTGACCGACACCCACACCCATCAGCACTAGGCAATCCGGGGTCAGGTCAACCCTGACCCCTCACTGACCAGGCAAAACACAGGGGTCAGGGCAGACCTGACCCCATCCCCCCGAACAGGAGCCAACCCATGGGACGACACTCAGCCGACGAAATCGCGGCTGTCATCCGCCCACCCCGCCCGGCCACCAAGAAGCCCAGGCCCGACCGTCCCGTCATCGAGAACTCGGACTTCCTGCTGATGATGTGGCGCATGGTCCGCGCCCTGGAGGCCCGCGCGATCGACGACCCGGAGATGCTCCCGCAGGTCGAGGCCCTCAAGACCCGGCTCTCCGAGGTCACGAACGTGACCATCGCGGTCAACGCCGACCGGTACGCCATCGACCCCCGCCGCGGCGCATCCATGGCCGAGTGCGCCCGCGTCCTGGGCATCACCAAACAGTCCGCCAGCGAACGCCGCGCCCGCGGCATGGACGCCATCGAGGCCCGCGTCGAGGCGGCCGGCGCGGTCAGCTTCGCCGAGGCCCGCCGCGAGCGCTCCATCGTCGAGAGCGTCAGCAACCAGGCCGTGACCAACCTCGCCGACTGGCGCGAACGGCGCTCGGCATGAACGATCCGGCCACAGTTCATCGGCAGGATCAGGAGGGGGCCGCGGCGCGCGAGTCCGCGGCCATCTTCGACAACCTTCAGTGGGCCCTGCCCGGTGGCGGGCGCAAGTTCACCACCGACGGCAACCCGCCCGAGTGGCTGGTACGCCTCGGCGACCGGCACAACAAGGCGCTAGCCGCTGATCCGCGCGCCTGCGAGCACCTGGCCGACGGGCGGCCCGGGGCGCGCGTGGTGCTGGCCTGGTGGCCCGGGGTGCTGCTGTGCCCGCGGTGCGTGGCCGCTATGGATCCGTTGCCCGACGACGCCCCCGAGGAACGGACCTGCGACGGATGCGACACGTTCTACCCGGAAGGATTGAAACTCATCGCTATCCAGGTGAGGCCCGACACGACGTTTCACGCGTTCGCGTGCGACAACTGCATGGCCGAGTTGGGCCTGACGGCATGAACAATGCGCCGCAGTGGATGACGCCCGAGGAGCTGGCCGCGTACTCGCGCGGCCGAATAACCGTCGAGACCATCCGCCACCACTGCCGCGCGCAGCACATACCCGGCGC
Organism: Streptosporangiaceae bacterium; assembly: GCA_035651595.1. GTDB lineage: Bacteria > Actinomycetota > Actinomycetes > Streptosporangiales > Streptosporangiaceae > JAFARZ01. The sequence goes on from DASRFJ010000339.1 coordinate 16,212, forward strand.
CACACGGGCCGGGCGCTCATGGATCGTCCCGGCCGACGTCGGCCGGGCATGGGTCGACCGCTACGAGCGGTACGGCTCACTGCGACGCGAAGCGGGGCCGGACGCCCCGACGCCCAGCCCCGCTATCCCCCCCGGCTCTACCCCCACGCGCGTGAAGGGAACCCCGTGACCGCACAGAGTACAACCACACGCAGCGGAACCACATGGACCGCTCTCGTGTTGACCGAAGATCAGTCGTTCTTCGCCGGACGGACGATGCGCACCTCCACCAGTTACATCCCCGCCGGCATGTTCGCCGACCCCGGATGGCTGCTCGATCAGGTGGCCGCGCTGTTCAGCGGTGCCGGTACCGTGATCGTCCCCCGCGTGCCCGGCCCGTACTACACCGCCGACTGGGAACACCTGCCCTACGGTGAGCAGCTCCGGGAGTGCGCCCGCCTCGCGGGCGAGCGCGGCTGGTCGACCACCGACACCGCCGCCGAGCACGGGTACGGGTGGCTCACCTGGACCAAGACCGGCGCCCCGACCGTGCACATGGGCATCTTGCCGATGATCGCCCCGGCCGGTGACCAGCTCGTCTGCGCTGATGATCCGCCCGAGGTCCAGGCCGACCTGTTGGCCCGCTACCACCAGGCGGTCGGCGTCCCGTGGATGTCCACTGCCGGTGTGACCGGTGTCAACCTGGCCCGCAAGCTCTACGAACGCACCGTGCGCAGGCCCGGCAAGGGCGAGGAGCGCCGCCGTCAGCCGGTGTGGATCGAGCGCCTCGACGACGAGTCGCTCATCTGTGCCGGCGACATCATGTGGTCCCGGCACCGCACCGCCGAGGAGATGGCCCACGCCATCGTGGCCCGCTGGGACGTGCGTATGCAGTACGGCGCCGCGGCCGGCGTGGCCGAGCTGCCCGTCGACCGGCTCCGCGAGTCGACCGGGCCGACCGAGTTCGACCCCGCCGCGGCCGGGTACTGGCGCATCGCCGTCCCGGACGGCGCGTGGTGGGCCAGGAACGGCGAGAGCACCCCGCCGGTAGTCAACCCTGCCCGCGTGCGCGCCGATGGCACAGTGGCGCTCACAACGCCGCTGGTGGCCCTGCTGTACGAGATGGGGCAGCGGCCCGAGGTGCTCGATTCGCGGACCACCACGCACACCGACCGGGTACTGCGGGAGTGGTACGAACGCCTGCGCGACGCGCGGCTCGGGCTCAACAGCCCCAAGCACCCCGAGGAGTGCCGCTGCCCCGAGTGCGAGCTGGCCGCCGCGGTCAAGAGCACCGCGAACTCAGCGGTCGGCATGATGGGCTCGGGCCGCGGCCGGATCCAACGCAAGGTGTGGCAGCACACGGTTCAGGATCTCGCGCGGGCCAACATGCTGCGCAAGCTGCGCAGCGCGCAGGGGTACATCGGGTGGCCGTTCCGGATCGAGCACGACTCGGTGTGGTACGCCGTACCCCAGGCCAGCGAAGGCCCCCGCTTCGACGTCGCGCTCGGCGTGCACCACGCCATGGGCCGGTTCCGGTTCGTCGGAGCATGGGACCGCGAGGAGTACGAGCAGACCCGGCGCGCCGAGCTGGACGCCCGCCGCGCACGCATCCGCGAGCGGAGGGCAGCGAAGTGACCAAGGGACAACGGACCCAGCTGTACGTGATGGCGTTTTTCGTTGCGCTGACTGAGTTCTCTTACGCCATTCAGCCCCGGTATGAGAGCTGGGACGCCTGGACGGTCTACCTGTGGCCGGTGACATCGATCATCTTCGCGTACTGGGTGGAGAAGCGCGCCGTTCTCAACATGCGATACGCGAGGATCTGTGACGAGAACAGCGTGATTATCGAGCGGTATGAGGCCATGGCCGAGAGCTACCTACAACAAACCGAGCTGCTGGTGGCAGCGCTGGACGAGGAGCGGGCCAAGAATGGACACGCGTAAGTGGTGCGTGCGGGCCTTCCGTGAGAGCGGGCAGGCCCCGCCGCTGTCGTACCCCGTCAGCCTGCACCGCACCTGGTTGGGCGCTCACCTGTACCGTCGCCGGATCACCGACCGCGAGCAGCGCCGCATGATCCGGCAACTGCTGGCCGGGTACGCGGTCGACCAGATCGAGTACCGGGTGGCCCGGGCCACCAACCGGGACCGGGCCGAGCTGGACGGGTGGGTGTCCTGACGTGGCGTCCGACTTCTCCGAGGCGCTGTCGCTGAGCCTGACCGGCCGCCGGCATGTCGACGAGGACAGCTCGTACGCCGAGCTGCTCGCCGACCTGGCCGCCGCGGCCGGGTCGAAGGCGGCAGCGGCACGCGCGCTCGGCGTGTCCCCGACCACGTTCTACCGGTGGGTGTCCGGGCGCTCCTCGCGCCCGGGCCGCCCGGCGCAGCGGCCCTCGGTACCGAAGGCCACGATCGTGAAAGCGATTCGCGCCCGGCAGCTCAGCCCGGACCTGGCCCAGCGGATCCGAGACAAGCGCGCCACGATCAAGATCAAAGGCTACTTCATCGTCAGCTCGGACAGCCGTAAGCACCCGCGCACCATCCACTGTGGACGGGACTTCCCGGCCAGCGTGCAAGGGGAGATCCTCGACGCGTGGCTCGATGGGAATGACGAGTTGGCCGAGCAGATAACCTTCGACGCGATCGGTGAGTACTACGTCGAAGGAATGGACATCGACGGAATCGTTTCAATCGAATGGGAAAACAATGGATAAATGCGGTGTCTGCGGTGGAGAGCCATTCATGAAATGCGGAGATGTGAAGCTCATTCTCTGCATGGCGTGTATATTCTGGCCGGGCGTGTTCGGCGGCATGGACCATCGAATGCCGGGCAGCCCGATCCTGTGTGCCCACCAGCACCGTGACCCGGATCAGCGCACGTATCAAGCGCCCTCGGGATGGGCAGGCAGCTACCGGTATCTCCTCGGTACACCCGGCAACAAAGGCCCGGTCTTCCACTGGGCCACCGGGATTTGTTGGTGCAACAAGTCCCACACCCACATCAGTGCGGAAGTCCTACTCGATCCCTTCTACCCCATGGGAGTTCAGCAATGACACAGCAACCGCAGGCCACCGGATTACCCGCGTACGAGATGGTGTCGATGGTCGTCGGCTCCGGGCAGATGCACTTCTTCAGCGACCATGACCGCGCCCGCGTGAAGGCCCGGGCGTTGCGCGGTCTGGTGTTCCGCGTCCCGATCTTCGAGGACTACCGGCCCCAAGACGGTGCGGCCCCGCTGCCCGGGTGGACCAACGTCGACCCGTGGGAAGGTACCGACCTGGCCGACCCACCAGCCGAACACGACTACAACTCAGACGAGCTGTACGAGATCGAGACCGTACTCACCGATGCAGGCGTGGCCACCCCGGGCGTGGCCGGCGTGGCCGAGCTGGTGGGCGAACGCGACGGGTACCGGGACCGGGCGTACGAGCTGGACATGATCCTGACCGAGGCTGCCGCACGGGCCGCCGCGGCCGACCGGCGTATCGCCGAGCTGGAGCGCGAACGCGACGACGCGTTGGCCCACTTGCATCAAGCAACCCAGCCGTCCGGGTTCTCCCACGCGCAACGCCTGGTCGACATGCCGCCCATCGCCCGGGCCGCAACCGAGGCCCTCAGCGGCCCGGAGAGCCTCGGCCTGGAACCGGTGGTACCCGTGGAGTACCCGGCCGGGTTCGCCCCCGCAGGGCAGCCCTGGTGCCCACCACTGCGGGCCGTACCCGAACTCGGTGTGAACGTGGCCGCCGGGTACGCGCTCGGCCGCGGCCTGGCCGTGCCCGAGGTACCCGAAGAGGAGCGCTCCGGGGGATTGGCGTTCCACCGATGATCGATCAGCAGTGGGCCGAGTACGCCCGCGCCAGCCGTGAAGCCTTGAGCCGCCTCGGTTACGACGTCAAGCGCTGCCTACCCGACGAGCCCGGCGCGTGCGGAGGTGGCTGGGCGGAACACGTGGCCGGCTACCTGGCAGGCATCAAGGCCGTGGTCGATCACCAGCTCGACCACCTCGGAGCCCCGGTCACGATGATCGAGGACATCTACCAGCACATCAGCGCCGAACTCCACGAGCAATGTGGCGATCATGGCTGACCTGAAGATGCTTCGTCTTCCGCTCGATGGTGTCGATGGGTGGGAGTGCCAGGCGCCCAAGCACGTCAAGCCGCGGCCGGACATGCCACCCGGGGTGATGATCCCGCCGATGGCTACATGCCTCATGCTGTTCATCAATGCCGATCTATCAGATGGGGTGCGGATGATTGTCCGGTGCGCCTCGTACTCCTGTGACGAATGCGCCGATCTGATCACCGCGGACGCGCTCCGTGGCGAGTAACCGCAAGCGCCGGTACGACACACAGACAGCGCTGCGCGTTCGGGGCCAGGTCGACGACGGCAAGGCCCGGATCCCGTGCGAGCGCTGCCGGCATCCCTGGCAGCGCAAGCGTTTGAAGCTCGGGTACTGCCCTCGGTGCTGGGTTGGCGGTGGTACGGTCATAGCGCCGTGACCTCGAAGTCCAGCGCGCCACAGTTCCTCGGCCCCGCGTACGCCCCCGTGACGCGGGGCCGAGTCGTACCGTGGATGGATGTCGACCAACACCAAGGTTTGGGCCGCCGTAGCCCTCGTGGGCATCCTGGTGGCCGCCGTGGTGACGCTGGCGCTGTTCGGCAAGGACACCGCCCCCCTCCAGACGATCATCACCGCTGTACTCGCCGGACTCGGTGCGTTGCTCTACCAGAAGGTGGACAACGTAGAGACACGAGTGAATGGCAACACGAACAAGATGATGGATGCCATCATCAATTCTCCACCGCCAATACAACCCCCGACGGAGAATGGTGAATCCAAGACGTAAGGTTTCACGTGAAACAATTCTGAGGGTAGCCATGTGTTCTCTCGGGATTGAGGAAGAATGGCCCGAGAGATTACCAGAATGGGAACGGCTATATAACGAATGGTCCGCCCGGAATGGGTATCCATGGAATCTCTTCCACCAATATGAAATTGGCCACGATGAATATAGAATAGTGGCTATAAACGTAAACGGTTACGTAAAGGGATCCAAGTAGCGAAACGGACATAAGAGGGCCGAAGGCCCGAGTCCGCCGAAGGCGGGCATAC
>DASRFJ010000340.1:0-8488 GCA_035651595.1 Streptosporangiaceae bacterium
GTTCTGCATCACCGTGACCGGCCCGGACGGCCGCGCCGCCGCCCACGCCTGCGGACAACCCGCCCGCGGCGACCCCGCCCGCAGACGCAACCCACGCGAACCCGGCAAACCAGACAGCACCGGGCCGCCGCCGGCCACCGGGCCGCCCCGGATCACCCTGGTCGACCGGGGGCAACCGGGCAGCCACGGCACCTGGCGATACCAGCACGGGCAACGGGACCTGGACTTCGAGTTCGAAGACCTGACCGGGCCGTGCGACCACCGCCACGAATCACCCGGACACGACCCGGGGAAGCTGCTCAAGCACCTAATGGGGGTATGAGCAGGTCACCCCCTTCCGGCACCCGAGACCGGTGAGTCCTCTTGTCAGATGGCGGAGCGTTGGCCAGGGCGGGCAGGTCATCCCTTTCAAGCACACGGACCCCGTGAGTCCTCTGGTGAGATGGGGGCCTGCTGCCGGCTGCGGGGCAGGTCACCCCCTTGAAGCACATGGACCCGTGAGTCCTTCGGTCAGATGGGGGGCCTGCCCGCCGCGGCGGGCGCCTGGCCAATAGGGCCGGCGACGCCTGTCCAGGGCGGGCGCAGCGGCTGGGCTGGTGCCGGTGATCCGCGATACCTTGCCTGGGCCCTGACCCGTGGAGAGAGACCCGGGCCCGGCATCAGCCCTGCTGTTACCGGACTGCAAGCGACACGCCGGGCTAGGTGCGCGGATGTCACCGCCTGGGCCGGTATCGGTGGTCGTGGCCTGAGCCGCCGGCAGGAGCAACCCCTCACCGCCATGGGAGCTGCGAGCTCTCGGCAAGACCGGGGACCTGCGGGCAGCTGTGGTCACGAACGGCCGATCGGATGGCGGGCCATCGAGCCCTTCCATTAGGGCGCTGCGTGCCTCGCGTGGCTTAGACCAGCACAGATCGAGAAGGAACAGCACGTACGTGAGGAGGAAGGATGGATATCTACTGCGGCATCGACTGGGCCGAGGATCACCACGACATCGCCCTGGTCGATCGTGATGGGAAGCTGCTGGCCCGAAGACGGATCAGCGACGACGCGGCCGGGCTGGCTCAGCTGCTGGACCTGCTCGCCGAGCACGGCGACAACGCCGAGGACCCGGTCCCGGCCGCGATCGAGACACCCCGCGGGCTGCTGGTCGCCGCACTGCGCGCCACCGGCCGCACGGTCTACCCCATCAACCCGATGGCAGCCGCCCGCTACCGCGACCGGCACTCGGTCAGCGGCGGCAAATCCGACCCCGGCGACTCCTATGTCCTGGCCAACGTGCTGCGCACCGACCTGCACATCCACCGGCCGCTCCCCGAAGACTCCGAGCTGGCCCAGGCCATCGCGGTGCTGGCCCGCGCCCAGCAGGACGCGGTCTGGGACCGCACCCAGGCGCACAACAAGCTCCGCTCCCACCTGCGCGAGTACTTCCCCGGCTACCTGCACGCCTTCGCCGGCAAAGACGGCGGCATCATGCGGCCCGAAGCCCGCGTCATCCTGGCCGCCGCCCCCACCCCCGGCGCAGCCGCCCAGCTCACCCCCGCCCAGCTCGCCGGGCTGCTCAAGCAAGCCGGCCGCCAGCGCGGCATCGCGGCCGAGGCCGCCCGGCTGCACGAGGCCTTCCAGCTCCCGCAGCTGCGCCAGCTCCCGCTCGTCGAAGACGCCATGGGCCGCAAGGCCCAGGCCCTGCTCCGCCAGCTCGACGCCGCCTGCACCAGCGCCGACGACCTCGAGCAGGCCGCCACCACGTCTTTTAACCAGCACCCGGACGCCAGGATCATCACCAGCTTCCCAGGGCTCGGTCCGCTCACCGGCGCCCGGGTACTCGCCGAGATCGGAGACGACCGATCCCGCTTCACCGATGCTAAAGGCCTCAAAGCCTACGCCGGCGCCGCACCCATCACCCGCGCAAGCGGCAAGCACAAATCCGTCACCCACCGCCGCATCAAGAACAACCGGCTCAACGCCGCCGGCTACCTCTGGGCATTCTCCGCCCTCACCGCCTCACCCGGCGCCCGCACCCACTACGACCGGCGACGCGACACCGGAGACGGGCATGCCGCCGCCCAGCGCAACCTCTTCTGCCGCCTCCTCGGCTGCCTCCACCACTGCCTGACCACCGGCCACGAATACGACGAGATCACCGCATTCCCTGCAACACCCGAAAAACTTCACCGAGCAGCTTGACAACTTAACCCCATCGGATGTCTGACCGGGGTGCTGAACACCGAATGCACCCACCCCGCCTGCCGGCGGCCCGAACACCAATCAGACTACGAACACACCACACCCTACGAACAAGGCGGCAGAACCTGCCTGTGCCAGGCCGGACCCGGCTGCCGCACCGACCACCAGGACAAACAGCGGCCCGGCTGGACAGTCAAAGACACCGGCAACCGCGGCTGGTTCACCTGGACCACCCCCAGCGGCCGCCGATACACCAAAGGCCCGACGATCTACCCCGGGTAGCAAGTGGATCTCCGAACTCGCGCACGGTGCCTATGCTGACAGCATGGCGAATCGCCTTTCTGGGATCACGATCGACTGTACGGACCCCGCGCGGCTAGCGTTGTTCTGGAGCGCGCTGCTGGACATGGCAGTCACTGATGAACATGGCGATGATGCCGGATGGGCCACCGTTGGCTCGCGCCTCGATGATCCGCCGCGGCTGACATTCCAGCGGGTGCGAGAGCCGAAGACCGCGAAGGTCCGCATCCATCTCGACCTCGAGGTGGATGACATCAACATCGCCCGCAAGCAGGTCGAGGCTCTCGGGGGCCGATGGTCGGGCGAGCGGCACGATTACGACGAGGGGATCGTCATGGTCATGCACGATCCGGAAGAACATGAGTTCTGCCTCGTCCAGTACTTCGGTTAACCAACGCCTTCTCCGTGGTGGTCACGCCTCGTTAGCGACAGAGGCATTACCGTCTGTACATCCGGTCAATTAGGTCTTCTGCTGAGCGCGCCGAAGACTTACTCTTCGGAACATATGGTGCTTCATGTGCCAAACAGTAAGTTAACGGGGGGTTCTGAAAGACGGGGAGTCTAGATGATCAGGGTAAACATGCTTGGGCCTGCTGAGTTCTGGTATCAGGATCAGCTGCTAGCCCTCCGTCCACTGGAAAAGCAGATGCACATCGTCTTGTGGCTCGCGGGCGGGACATTAAGCCAGCCGGCTCTAGCCGAGGAGATCTGGCGGGTACCTTCGCCCGGCTCGGCCAACACGATCCGGAGCTGTCTGAGCAAATCACGCAAGCAGGTGGTCGCGATCGGCGGCACCACGGCGGACCTTAGCCGGACGATCCGGCTGAGCGGCGCCCGGACGCACGTCCAGCTGCGGGGCAGCTGGGATACCGACGTCGACCGGTTCAGGTCAGATGTGGAACAGGCCCGCGAAGCGTATGCCGGACATCACCTCGAGAAGTCTCGGGCCCTATCCGCCGCCGCGCTCGACCTGTGGCATGACAATCCGCTGCCGGATGCGGGGGATGGCCCGCTGGCCAAGCGAATCCGGGAAGATCTGTATGACTCTCACTGGTCCGTGACGCTGACCCGGATCAAGACCACCGTGTCCCTCGGCGGCCATCGCGAGGTCACCGCCGAGCTGCGGCGCCTGCTTAAGGACCGGCCAAGCGAGGGCACGATCCCGATGCTGCTCGCCACCGTGCTGTACCGCGGCGACCGGATCCTGGAGGCGGCGAAGGTGTGCGAGCGGGCGATTTCAGCTCGCGAGGGCCAGGGCATCGAGGCGCGCAGGCTACAGGAGTTGCAGCGTGCGATCCTCAACGAGGCGGCCGCGCTCGACGGACCACTGGGCTGGTGAGCCGCATGCCGCGCCGCCGGTACTGGAAGAACCTGCTGCGGCAGATCTGGTGGACGTCGGTTCCGGTCTGGTCGTTCGGCCTGCTCTCGTTCGCGCCATTCCTGCGGCTGGCGCTGGAGCGGCGGCGCCGGAAAGACTGGGCGATCGCCGGAGGCTACCTGACGGCGGCGGCAGCGGTTCTTGCCAGCTTCCCGTTCAGCGGGACCGTGGCCGTGGTGAGCACGACGTTCGGGCTGTGCCTGGCGTTTTTCGCCGCGGTACACGCCGCGGTCGCGTTCCGGCCCGCACCCGGCGGCGTGCTCTCCACGGCAGCGGAGGACCAACCCGCAGTTGCGGCGGCACCCCAGCACAACGGGGTTCCGGAAGCGGCGACGAACGAGCGGGTGCTGGAAGCGGCGCGGGGACGGATCGCGCGACGCGCCGCGGCCGTACGGCTCGCGCGAGCCGACCCTTTGCTCGCACGCGAGCTGAGGATCGGCCGGCCCGACCTGCCGCGCGAGTACGACGACGGCGGCATCGTGGACGTCAACCACGTGCCTGGAGCCGTGCTCGAGGCGCATCTAGGGCTGACACCGGACGAGATTGCTTCGCTCTTGTCGGCCCGGGATCATCTCGGCGCGTTCTCCAGCCTCGATGAACTGTCTGCCTACTGCGGGCTCAAGCCGGACCGCGTCGATGAGTTCCGCGACCGCATAATGCTCGGCTAAGTCGGTAACCGCTATTACCAGGTCCGCGATGGTGAAAATGATTCAGAACGGCGGTGGCTCAACGTCACCTCAAGCGGGAGGCCCGCTCCGTCTCCTTTCGGGAAGGTCGCCGCCTCACGGGATCATGAGGTAGTACCAGCGTGCCGGCTCCGGGCCGCTCAGCCTGGTCCTGATCACGGCCTCGATCTCAGCCCCGACCGGAAAGTCATCAGGCCGGGGCCATCTCCTGCGCGGCCCGGCGACGTCCTGGTAGTCGATCGATGCCCCGGTCCCCTCGTGCCCCACGATCTCCACGACCAGCCCCCACGGCTGGTGACCGCGGACCCTGACCCTCACTCGCTCCGGACCGCAACCCACCCGCGCCAGCACCGGTCTCTCCCATAGGAGAAGTCTCGCAAGCAGTCCGCTCCTCTCCCCCGTCTTCGCGCACAGCCGAGTCCGCGGCGGCCAGCGCCCCCACATCAGCTGCCTCAGCGGCGTCGGTGACCGGGTCCAGGCCCAGCTGCGCCACATTGACCACCGTCAGCGCCACCGCCGCCACCGCCAGCCCCACCTGAGTGATCACCTTGGAATGCTTGGCCACCCAGTGCGCCGTGCTCACCGCCGCACGCGCCACCGTCTTAGCGACCTTCTTGACCACCTTGACGACCGCCCTGACCGCCTTCTTCACCAGCCGCTTAGTCGCCGCCCACGCCTTACGCGCCTGCTGCGCCGCATACGCCTTCGCCAGCCGGCCCGCCTCATCCCAGTACTGCCGCGCCAGCGCCTGCTCAACGAATGCCCACCACCAGGATGAGCACCGCGGCCATCGTCAGGTCCGCGCTGCCACCTCCAGCAGCTAGCGCTTATCAGCTGGAATATCAGTCAGGAGATTTCCGCATAGCCATTCCCGGCACCTCCTCCAATCCCTACGGCCCAAGCGGGTCAGCAGGTGTCCCGGCGGGAACTGGCTGGGTGAGTAGGTCCCCTGGCAACGAGCAGTACACTGTCGCCGATATTCAGCCCGCTGAGCGGGACCGCTTTGCCAGAGGCGAGCAGGACCTGGCGCCGGGAGTGAAGCTCTGCCGCCCACCTTGCAGGCATTGCCGGCCTCGTCCTCGGCTGCGCTGCCTGCTCCTTCTTCGGTTGTGGCGGTGCCTTCGCCGGCCCACATTTCCTGGGAGGATCACCAGCGACGGCGTCGCGTCCTCCTGAAACGGGCAGTGCCCGGTCAGGTCCGCCGCGGTACTGCGCAGCTCTACCCCCCGGCCGCCTCCGCCAGGGACGCCAGCGGCACCTCCGTTTTCTGGCCCCTCGATTTCGCAGTCCGGGGCCCGCGCTATGCTCGCCTCCAGAAAACTTCCCTCGACTGATGCGCAACGAATCTATGCCACTATTACAAGATTGCATGCATGACATGGCTGAGCCGTCAAGCGGAAGCTCCAGATGACTGCACAATGGGTCCATCAGCACGCGCCCAGAGGCCCTGTCATGTCCCTGCGCGAGCGGGTCCGTCAGCTGCGCGAAGAGCGCGGCTGGTCCCAAGGCGAGCTCGCCGAGAAGATCGCTGCCGGCCCCTCCCAGATCAGCCGCTACGAGCACGGGCGAATCACTCCCTCCGCTGAGGCCATCATCCGCCTCGCCGAGACCTTCGGCGTCTCCATCGACTACCTGCTCATCGGCGACGCCCTCCTGTCGCCCGAGGACGCCCTCGGCGACCGGCTCGCCGGCCTCGCCGAACTCGACGGCCACGACCGCGAGCTAGTCCTCAGCTTCATCGACGCCCTCATCACCAAAACCCGGCTCAAAGCCCTCGCCGGCGGCATCAGCTGAGCGATGCCGCGCCCGTGCCGTTCCGAAGCGCAACGGCCGCCGGTGCTGTAGACGTCCACTACAACGACGTGGGCGGGGCGACTGCTGCGCTCATCGTCTGCAGCGAACTCGCCCTTGCGATGGTGAGAGCCGAGCACTTGGCCAACGTCCCGCACGTAGCGCCGTACGAACCTGGCGCACTGTTTAAGCGGGAACTTCCGTGCATCGGGGCGGTCCTGGCCCTCAATGGACCCCTCGACCTCCTTGTCATCGATGGTTACGCCACCCTCGACCCCCACGGCCGTCCAGGCCTCGGCGCGTATGCCGCGGACGCATTCAACCTCCCCGTCATCGGCGTCGCAAAGACGCCCTTCCGCACCGCGACACACGCAATCGAGGTCATCCGCGGCACCGCCACGCGGCCCCTCTACGTCACAGCCGCAGGCGGTATCGGGATCGACGAAGCCGCCCGCATCGTCGCTGGGATGGCCGGGCCGCACCGCGTGCCTTCCGCACTGGCAAGGGTCGACCGCCTCGCCCGAGGCAGAGCGCAACCAATCGTCGTCCGAGGAACCCCATGATGCCCGAGGTCCAGCCGCGCTGCGCAGCGTGGGCTCAGTGCGCCGACAACGCCGCGCGGATCAGGCCGACACGCTCTGGTGCGACAACCTCAATTACCTCGAGGGCATTGTCCCGTGCCCACCCCTCATGCGTCAGTGCCCAACGCGCGAGAAGCCAGAGCCCCTCGCGCGCACGGTCTCTGCACCGAGCTTGGAGAGACGGGTCTGTCAACGACACGCCGCGCACGATGAAGAACAAGAGATCCACGATTCGACCACTCCGCCATGAAGGCTGTTCCTCGGTCAACGCCGCCAACACGACCGAGACGGTCGGCTCTGCCACTGAGTAAATCGTCCCTTGCGAGAAGACGTGTTCTTCGATCCTCTTCCATGCGCTTGTTGCCTCATCAACGTCCGAACTCACCAAAAGATCATGAAGCGCGGCTCCGACCTCGGTCGCAGGGCCGTTGCATTCCGAGTACGTCGACCAGTCCACAGATGCCATCAACTCGCAATAGGGTTCATGGCTGCGCACCCGCGGACCGCCCGGTGCGCCTTCGGTGCCCGGCGCAAACAGGGACGGCGGGTAGACCTGACTTATCCCGCTGCCTGGGCAAGTTCCTCGGCGAAAACAGCCAGTGCATCTGGATCAAGATCTTCCAGGCCATCGCGGTGCTCGTCAGACTCGACAAGCTGACGATACCCCCATCTAGCCCGGAACCCCCGCTCACGGGCGGCGGTGCCGCTTGGATAGGAACGGAAGTACCAATTAGTCCGGACTTCAGAATTTTCTGTCTCGAATAGTTCCAGTGGGAGCCATTGAGGGTACTTATGTTCAGAGTTATCTGGCACGAGGATCTGGAGTATGTTACGATAAAGTTCCATCCCAAGTACTGGATATAGGCCGCCTATCGTCAGCTGAAATTTAACAGATTGGTCAAAGAATAGAAGTCCGAGGTATTGCGGGATGGCCTCAGCGCTATTCGCGACGCATCGTGCGATCATGTAGTTGACTCACTCTACTTGAATTTGAAGTCATCGACTGCATCCATGAGCGGATTGAACACATAGTGAATAATCACGCCGTTTACGTTCTGCTGCATTTTGACCCAGCCCTCCGAGGCAGGCCAGCGCGAATCGTTCATGGTGATATTCGTCAGGACGCGTCCAGCGGCCGGATTTGATTGAGCCTCCTCCATCGCGATCTGTTCCTTCAAGTTAGTCGGATCAGTCCGGCCAGTCGAACCTCTTCCAAGATTCCTAGGGCAGTTGTGGACGAGGACGGGTGTGTTGATCGTATCGACGTAGAAGTCGTGGTCGTCGCCGCCGGGGACGGTGAGGTCCCACATCCAGCCGGACGACTGCCGTGGTACCTACCCGCCGACGACCGTCGCGGTGTCGCTCCCGGTGGGGGTACGGAGGTGAGTGCCGTACTTGAGGGCGCCGGCCTTGACCCACCGGCCGCCCCCGCGCGGTAAACCACGCCGCCGACGACTTCGCCTTCTCCGCCGCGAACCGCAACGTGTACCCGGCCGCCTCCAGCAGCCCGTACTGCGCGATGTAATACGCCGCCCGCGCCTCGTCATACAACGCCATCGCGGTTTCCT
>DASRFJ010000341.1:0-2722 GCA_035651595.1 Streptosporangiaceae bacterium
CCGTGATCGTCCGCGACCGGGAGCTCCACGGGCGCGTGCGCTTCGTCCAGAACTCGGTCGGGGCGGTGCCGGGCCCGCTCGACTGCTTCCTGGTCCATCGCGGGCTTCGCACCCTCCACCTGCGCGTGGCGGCGCACACCGAGAGCGGGAGGGCGGTGAGCGAGTTCCTGGCCACGGCACCGGGGGTGGCCGACGTGCGCTGGCCGGGCTTCGGGGGGATGGTGTCGTTCCGCCACCCGCGCGCGCACGAGATCGCGACCGCGACCCGCATCTTCGCCCTCGCGGAATCGCTGGGCGGCGTCGAGTCGCTGATCGAGGTGCCGCAGGCGATGACCCACCAATCCGTGGAGGGCTCGGCGGCCACGGTGCCGCCCGACCTCGTGCGCCTTTCGTGCGGGATCGAGGACCCGCAGGACCTGGTCGCCGACCTCGAGCAGGCGCTCGCGCGAGCCGGCTGACCGCAAGGCCGGGGCCCATCCGGGCCTCCGGCCAGGCTTGATCCACTCGCGGCGCCGGCCCGTAGCAGGTGTGTGATGAAGACCCGCGATGGGATCGCCGGTCCCGAGCGCGCCGCCTGGAAGCGCAACCTCGCGCCCTACCTGGCGCCGGACGAGCGGCGGAGCCTGGGCCAGATCGCGAGCGCGGTCGTGCCCTACCTGGCGATCTGGGTCGCCTCCGCCACCGCGCGCCCCGGCGGCCTCGCCGCGGTCGGCCTGGGGCTCGCGGCGACCGTCTTCCTCGTCCGCATGTACTCGCTCTTCCACGACCTCGTCCACGGCTCGCTCTTTCGGTCGCGGTCTGCGAACGCGCGCTGGGGTCACCTGCTCGGCTTCCTGCTCTTCACGCCGTATCGCTGGTGGCAGCGCCAGCACGCCCTCCATCACGCGAACGCCGGCAACCTCGACCGGCGGTGCCCGGGCGAGATCTTCACGATGACCCGGGCCGAGTACGAACGCGCATCGCCGATCCGGCGCCTCGGCTACCGGGCCTACCGCAACCCGCTGCTCATGCTCCTCGTGGGCCCGAGCCTGGTGTTCCTCTTCGAGCGCCGGTTCCCGCGCAAGGGGATGTCGCCGCGCATCCTCGCAAGCGTCGCCGTCACCAACCTGGCGCTGGTCGGCTGGGCCGTCGGCTGGAGCCTCACCTGCGGCTGGCGGACCTACCTGCTGATCCAGGGAACCACGCTCGTGGCCGGCGGCGCGATCGCCGCCTGGATGCTCTACGTCCAGCACCAGTACGAGGACACCTACTACCGGTCAGGGAGCGAGTGGCGCTTCGAGCTCTCCGCGCTTCAGGGCAGCTCGTTCCTCGCCCTGCCGCGGCCGCTGGCGTGGGTGGTGGGAAACGCGAACTACCATCACGTGCATCACCTGAGCGCGCGGATCCCCAACTACCGTCTGCGGGCGGCGCACGAGGAGCAGCCGATCTTCCGCAGCACGCCGGTCATCACGATCGCCGGCGGCATCAGGGCGCTGCGGCTCAAGCTGTGGGACGAGGAGGCGAGGGCGCTGGTCCCGTTTCCGCGTCGCCGCTCGCACCTCGCCAGCCTCGCGGCCCCGGCCAGGGCCCAGGCCGAGCGCGCCTGAAGCCCGGCGGTGCCGCCGCCGGCTCGGACCCGGCGCCGCCGATCGGACCCGAGCAGCGAGCGGAGCGCGGCGACCGAGCGGCTACATTTTGGGCTCGTCACGCGGCTGTGGCGGAACTGGTAGACGCGCACGGTTCAGGTCCGTGTGGAGGCAACTCCGTGGAGGTTCGACTCCTCTCAGCCGCATCGCGGCGGCGCTCGCTGCCGCCCTCCAGCGGTCACGGAGGGCCGAGGGCGAGCCGCTAGAATCGCCGCGGCTCGCCGCTATCGTCTAGGGGACTAGGACGCCGGATTCTCAGTCCGGAAACCCGGGTTCGAATCCCGGTAGCGGTGCCTCAGGAAAAGCCCCGCAAACGCGGGGTTTTCTTGTGTCAGGATCGTGACCCGGCAGCGTCCGGGTCAACGCCTGGGTCAACACGTTGCAGGCTCGATGCATGCGGAGCGGGCGTCAGCGGCTGGGCAGCCACGGCGAAGACGGGGCCCCGGGACGGCATGGATCGCGGTCGGCGGACTGCGGACCGAGCCCGGGGTCGGATTCCTTGCGGGGTGAATGGGAAACGTTGCTGCACTGGCCCCGTTCGTGGTCGCCGGGATCGTCCTCGTGTCCGGTGGGAGCGGAAGCGACGCCTGGACCGCCGCGCTGATCGCCCTCGTCGCGGTCGCCCTGCCACTGACGGTCATCAGCGCCTGGTCGCATTACCCGGATTGAATCCGGGTTTCGTCTAGGCGTTCGGTTGCCGCTCCCAGGTGACCTGATCGGTTCCAACGGTCTCCCGTTCCGCGCCCGGAAACTTCGTGTGCGCTGTGAGACACCCTGGATATGTGTCCAGAGTGGCTCAGAATCCTGTACGGGTACTTCGCCTAGCGGCGACGAGAATGTTTGTGAGTCTGAGCAGGCCTTTTTCGCTCTCGCAGAGTGCCTGTACCTGACGCCGAGTCGGCTGACCAGCTGACGGTTGTCGGTTGACCCGGTAGTCCAGGGATGCCTACCGTGTCCGCGCCATGTCGGGGGGAATGCCATCTCGCTCGCCGCGTCGAGCTGCCGGAAGCCGCGCGGTGCTCGCCGCAACCGGCGTCGTCATCCTCGTCATTGCCTTGGGCACGGTTCCTGTCTTCGCGCAGGGGACCGAGAATCAG
>DASRFJ010000342.1:0-11941 GCA_035651595.1 Streptosporangiaceae bacterium
GGCCGCCGGGATCACCGTGGTCACCGACTGCCCGTCGGCAAGCTCGTCAGCGCCGTAAACGTGCAGCGTCACGCCCCGGACATAGTCGTAGTCAGGCCGGTCGTCGACGGCGCCGACCGGGATCACCGCACCCGGCCGGACCAGCAACGGCAGGCTCAGGAAATCGTGCCGGTCAACCACCCAGCGCGGGCCACGGACCCGCGAGCCGGTGAGGAAGTTCGTCCACACGCCGGGCGGGACGTAGTACGACACCTCGCCGGACGCCGACAGCACCGGCGCCACCAGCAGGTCGTCGCCCAGCATGTACTGCCGGTCCAGATATTCGCAGGCCGGGTCGGCGGGAAACTCCAGGACCATCGCGCGCATCATCGGGATGCCCTCGGCGTGGGCGGAATACGCGGCCCGTTGCAGGTAGGGCATGAGCCGGGCCTTGAGCCGGGTGAAGAACCGCAGCACGTCGACCGCCTCCTCGTCGAACAGCCACGGCACCCGGTACGACCCGCTGCCGTGCAGCCGGCTGTGCGAGGACAGCAGGCCGAAGGCGATCCACCGCTTGTACAGCGCCGCGTCCGGCGTGCCCTCGAAGCCGCCGATGTCGTGGCTCCAGTAGCCGAACCCGGACATGCCCAGTGACAGCCCGCCGCGCAGCATCTGGCCCATCGCCTCGAACGTGGCGTCGCAGTCCCCGCCCCAGTGCACCGGGAACCGCTGCGACCCGGCGGTGGCCGACCGGGCGAACAGCACCGCCTCACCGTCGCCCCGCCGCTTGCGGAGCAGCTCGAAGACCGTCTCGTTGTACAGGTACGTGTAGTAGTTGTGCATCCGCTCCGGGTCGGACCCGTCAGAATAGACCACGCCCTCGACCGGGATCCGCTCGCCGAAGTCCGACTTGAAGCAGTCGACGCCCATGCTGAGCAGCCCGTCGAGCTTGCTCGCGTACCAGTCCCGCGCCGCGGGGTTGGTGAAGTCGACCACCGCCATCCCGGGCTGCCACAGGTCTGTCTGCCACACGTCGCCGTTGTCGCGCTTGATGAAAAACCCGGCCCGCTTGCCCTCGGCGAACAGCGGTGAGGCCTGCGCGATGTACGGGTTGATCCACACGCAGATCCGCAGACCGCGGGCCTTCAGCCGGGCGAGCATGCCGGCCGGGTCGGGAAACACCCGCGGGTTCCACTCGAAGTCGCACCAGCGGAACTCGCGCATCCAGAAGCTGTCGAAGTGGAACACCGACAGCGGCAGCCCGCGCTCGGCCATGCCGTCGATGAAGCTGGTGACCGTCGCCTCGTCGTAGTCGGTGGTGAACGACGTGGACAGCCACAGGCCGAATGACCAGGCCGGCAGCCGGGCGGGCCGTCCGGTGAGCGCGGTGTAGCGCCGCAGGATGTCCTTGGGCGACGGCCCGTAAATGACGAAGTACTCCATGCTCTGCCCCGGCACGCTGAACTGGAGCCGGGACACCGCCTCGGACGCCACCTCGAACGAGACCTTGCCGGGATCGTTCACGAACACCCCGTAACCGGCGTTGGTGAGCGCGAACGGGACGTTCTTGTACGCCTGCTCGCTGCCCGTGCCGCCGTCGGCGTTCCAGATGTCGACCGCTTGCCCGTTCTTGACCAGCGGCCCGAACCGTTCCCCCAGGCCGTACACCAGGTCGCCGACGGCCAGGCTGAGCTGTTCGCGGACGTACGGTGTGCCGTCGGCGTCGGTCACCACCGCCGTGGCGCCCGGCTCGCTCGCGGTGAGCACCCGGTCGCCGGCCCGGAACTCCACCCGCCACTCCCCGGTGGTGCTGACCCGGGCGGACAGCGCGCCCGAGGTGAGGCTCGCGGCGGAAACAGTGCCCCCGCCGTCGGCCACGTCGGCCACGTCGGCCACGTCGGCCACGTCGAGCTGAAACCGCGGCTCTCGCTGCACCTCACCAGCCAGGTGCGTGACCCGCACCGCGATCACGTCCGGCATCGGGGCGCGGAACTCGAGCGTCACCACCGGCCCCTTGAGCAGGTCGCCCCGCTTGGTGATCGGCCGGACCGCCGCCCGCACGCCGAGGGCACCCTGGTCGGCGTCGACAGACAGTACCGAAACGGGGTGGAACGCCTCGACGCCGGGACGCAGCAGCCATCGGCCGTCGGTGAACTTCATGCGAAAACAGGCCTTTCACTTGACCGCGCCGACCGTGATGCCACGGGTCAGCGTGCGCTGGAAGATCAGGAAGAAGACGACCGTGGGGACGATGGCGAGCAGCACGGCTCCGCTGGTCGTCAGCGGGTTCATGATGTGCTGCCCCTGGAGCGTGCCGAGCGCCACCGGCACCGTCTGGTTCGAGTTGGAGACCAGGAACACCAGCGGCAGGAAGAACTCGTTCCACGTCCAGATGAAGAAGAACACCAGCAGCACGCCCAGCGTGGGGCGGCTGATCGGCACCACGATCCGCCACAGGATGCGGAACCGGCCCGCGCCGTCCATCCGGGCGGCCTCCAGCAGCTCCCGGGGGAACGTGCCGAGCACCGACGACAGCAGGTACGTGCCGAACGCCGCCTGGATCACCGTGAAGATGATCACCACGCTCAGCCGGGTGTCGTACAGGCCGACGCGCTTGGCCAGGTAGTACAGCGGGTAGACCAGGCCCTCCTGGGGCAGGAAGTTCGCGATGAGGAACGCGCCGAGGAGCCACGTCCGGCCCCTGATCCGCCCGATGCCCAGCGCGTACGCGTTCAGGATCGACAGCAGCACGGCGAGCACGCAGACCGAACCGCTGATCACCGCGCTGTTCCACAGCGCGCGGCCGAAGTCGGTGGTGTTCCAGAACGTCCTGATGCCACTGGTGTCGAAGCCGTCCGGCAGGCTCAGCGGACCGTGCGCCGAGTACTGCGCGGCCGGCTTCACCGCATTGATGAGCACGAACGCGAACGGGATCAGGATCAGCAGCGAGATCGCGACGAGCGCGAGCAGCGTCACGTAGGCAGACAGGCCCCGGCCACGACCGCGCATCAGTCCGCCATCGCCTGATGCCGCCGCTGCGCTCCCAGGAACACCGCGGCGACCACGATGATGATCAGCGTCAGCACGGTGGCGATCGCCGACCCGTAGCCGACGTCCAGGTTGG
Source organism: Streptosporangiaceae bacterium (assembly GCA_035651595.1). Classification (GTDB taxonomy): domain Bacteria; phylum Actinomycetota; class Actinomycetes; order Streptosporangiales; family Streptosporangiaceae; genus JAFARZ01. The sequence continues at coordinate 3,104 of DASRFJ010000342.1, forward strand.
TGAAGAAGCTGATGTAGGAGTAATACGACGGCACCTGGGTCGCGGTGCCCGGCCCGCCGCTGGTGAGCGCGTAGATCCAGGCGAACGCCCGCAGCGAGGCGACCGTGCAGGTGAGCAGCACGACGTAGATCTCCGGCCGGATCTGCGGCACGGTCACCCGCCACAGCCGCTGCCGCCACGACGCGCCGTCGATCTCCGCCGCCTCGGCCAGCGCCGGATCGACCCGCTGGAGCGCGGCCATGAAGATCACCACCGGGTAGCCGAGCTGGAACCACACCAGGATGGCCATGACGGTGAGCAGCGCGGTCTTCGGGTCACCGAGGAAGTCGTGCGCCAGGAAGCCCAGGCCGGCGGCGCGGAGCAGGGCGTTCAGCGCGCCGTACTGCGGATCGAGGATCCAGCCCCAGACGATCGCGGCGACCACGATCGGCAGCACCTGCGGCAGGTAGATGCAGGCGCGCAGGATGCTCGCGACCCGCGGGCCGAACCGCTTGGCGATCACGTCGAACAGCGCCGCGGCCAGCACCAGCCCGATGATCGTCGGCAGCACGGCCATCGCGGCCACCAGCGCGGCGCTGTGCCAGATCGAGGCCCAGAACTCCGAGTCGTGCATGAGCCGCCGGTAGTTGGCCAGCCCCGCCCACTTCATCGGGCCGACGCCGCTCCAGTCGTTGAAGCTGGTGAAGACATTCATGCAGAACGGCAGTGCTATCACGCACGCGAACAGCACCACGCTCGGGAGCAGATAGGGCAGGTACGGCAGGCTCCGGTGCTTCCGGGCCTGCCGCCCGCGGTCTTTCGCGTCAGCCAAGGCTGTTGACGTACTGGTCATAGGTACTCTGCAGCGTGCCGAGTACCTGGTCCGCGCTCGCCCCGTTCATCAGGTCCTGGGTCTGTGCGAGCAGCGTGTTGTAGAAGCTCGGCGTGGGCCAGTCCGGGTAGTACGCGAGGCCGTTCGAGTTGGCCAGCGTCTGGAAGTTCTGGATCAGCTGCATACCCTGCGGGTTGGTCACCCCCGACGTGCTCGCCGAGATCGGCACCGCGCCGTTGTCGGCGAGCTTGGCCTCCACGTCCGGCTGGAGCGTGTCGTTGATGAACTCGTAGGCGAGCTGCTTGTCCGCGGCGTTCTTCGGCACCACGAACAGGTTGCCGCCGGAGCCGGCGTTCAGCGTGTTGCCGGGCCACAGGAAGCTGCCCCACTGGAAGTTCTTGATCGCGCTCTGGAAGGTGCCCGCCCACCAGCTGCCGGACACCATCATCGGGTTCTTCCCGGTCTGGAAGTCGTTCCCGGCCTGGGTGGCGGTGAGGCCGACCGAGTCCTTGGCGATGTAGCCCTGCTTCACCCAGCTCTGGAACGTGGCGGCCGCGCCGGTCCACGCGGCGTCGTGGAAGTTCACCGGCCCGGTGTACCGCTGGTAGTTCTGCACATCCTGCGGGGTTGCCTTGCCCAGCTCAAGCTCGTACAGGTACTGCATCGCCATGTAGTCGTTGCCCGCGTTGGCCAGCGGCGTGACGCCGTCCTTCACGAAGTCCGCCATGGCGGCGGTGAACTGCGCGAACGTGGTGGGCACCGCGATGTGATACTTCGCGAACATCGTCTTGTTGTAGTAGACGGTCAGGTACTCCGCGTAGTCCGACACGCCGTACCAGTCACCGGAGCCCATCACGCCCTTCGGGCTGTACCGGGCGGTCACCTGGAGGTCCGGCGAGAGCTTTTTGTCCCAGCCGTACTTGGTGGCCTGCGCGGTGAGGTCGGTGAGCAGCCCCTGCTTGGACAGCAGTCCGGTGGTCGCGTCCCCCTTGTTGTACTCCATCACGTCGGGCACGTCGGAGGAGTTGAGGATCATCGACGCGTTCTGCTGCATCTGGTTGAAGCTCTTGAGCGAGAACTGGACGGTCACACCGGGGTGCTGCCGCTTGAAGTCCGTGACGGCCTGGTCCCAGGCGATCTGGTAGGCGCTGCCCGGCGACTCGTACCACCAGATCTTGAGCACCTTCGATCCCGACGCCGAGCTGCCGCCGCTGCTCCCGCCGCTGCTGCCGCAGGCGGCCAGCCCGGCCGTCGCCGCGGCGAGCGCCGCCATCAGCAGCGCTGTCGATCTCGTTCTGCGCATGGGAATCCTCTCGGGAGACGCGGGCGACGATTGTCGAAGCGCTTCGACAGTACAGCGAGACTAACCAGCGTCCCGGCCTGGTGCAAGGGTGTTAAGCCAGAAAAATAGGCTACGGAATCGCATCGACGCTGACGCTGGAACGCGGTGCCGTGCTGCTGCCGCGCGCCGCCAGGGCCGGCGGGATCAGCAGAACCTCGCCCGCGCCATGGCCGTCCAGCCGCCGCATCAGCAGGTCCACCGCGCTCGTGCCGAGCTCCTGGGCGGGCAGGTTTACCGAGGTCAGCCGCGGCGAGGTCTGCTCGGCCAGCCGGTCGGGGCAGATGGCCACGATCGACACGTCCTCGGGGACGATCCGGCCGGTCGCGCGGAGCAGGCCCATCAGCGGCGGGATGATCGCCTCGTTCTGCACGATCAGCCCGGTCACCCGGGGCCGCTCCTCCAGGATCCTGGCGAGCACCCCGGCCGCGGCCTCGTAGGTGCCCTCGCACGGCCGGTGGACCAGGTCGACGCCCGTGGCCGCCGCGGCCGCCCTGATGCCGGCGAGCGTCCGCTCGGCAAAGCCGATGTGCCGCCGGTAGATGCCCTCGGTCTCGCCGATGAACGCGATGTCCCGGTGCCCGAGCTGGGTCAGGTGCTCGACGCACAGCCGGCCCGCCGCGGCGAAGTCCAGGTCGACGCAGTCCAGCCCGGCCGGATCGCCCGGCACCCCGATCAGCGCGGCGTCGATGCCGACCTGCCGGACCATCTCGATCCGGTCGTCCTCGATCCCGACGTCGGTGAGGATCACCGCATCGGCGCGCGAGCTGGTCGCGACCCGCTTGATGCCCGCCGGGCCCTCGTCGTTCGTCATCAGCAGCACGTCATACCCGAACGTCCTGGCCATCGTCGCCACGCCGATCGCGATGTCCATCATCACCGGGACGTACAGGTCACCGCGCAACGGCACGAACAGGGCGAGCACGTTTGACCGGGCGCTGGCCAGCGCCCGCGCGCCGGCGTGCGGATGGTAGTTGAGCAGCTCGATGGCCTGCTCGACCCGCCGCCTGGTCTCTTCGGACACCGAGCGCTTGCCGCTGAGCACATAGGACACCGTGCTGGCGGCGACCCCGGCGTGGCGCGCCACGTCGGCGAGTGTCGTCATCGCTCTCCTCCGCGCCCGGGCGCCACGTCGAAGCGCTTCGAGCCTGTTGCCTGGCACCACGGTATCACCGCGCCCACGGCAGCGTTTTTGCCGGAACCAGCGCGAAGCAAGACCTATCGGCGGGTGAGCGGCCCGGCAACGTGTCGGATTTCCCCTTTGTGGTGGCCCAGCCCCCAGTCACGGGGGCCGGGCTACCACGAAGGGCCGATCTACCACATTAACGCCCAAGCCGACGCCGCACCGGCGCACCGATGGGCGCATGAATCACCCTAGTCGCAGCAGTTACCAGGCGAACGGCGGCGGCGCACAGCTGCCCGTGACCTTTCCGCTACTCGTGAGTAATATCGGTCCATGGGTCTGGCTTTCGGGCGCGCGGGGTCCGGTCCCCCGTTGTTGCTGCTGCACGGGCTGGGACACCGCCGGCAGGCCTGGGATCCGGTCCTCGGCTTGCTCACGCCGCACCGCGAGGTGATCACCGTGGACCTGCCCGGGCACGGGGCCTCGCCGCCGCTGCGCACCGGCGACGGGCAGAACGCGGTCGTCGCGATCGCGGACGAGCTCGGTGAGCTGCTGAGCACGCTCGGCCTGGCGCGCCCGCACGTCGCGGGCAATTCACTAGGCGGCGCGCTCGCCCTGGTCCTCGCCGCGCGCGGTCAGGCCGCCAGCGCCACCGCGCTGTCCCCGGCCGGCTTCCCGAACCGCCGGTACCAGATCGCGTACGCGCGCGGGTTCTTCGAGTTCGCGGTCGCCACCTCCAGCGCGCTGCGGAACGCCGCTCCCCGGCTGACCCGCGGCACGGCGGGCCGGGCGCTGCTGTTCGGCATGCTGGTCGCGCGGCCTGGCCTGCTCAGCGCCGAACAGGCCAGCGGCGACGTGGCCGGGATCATCCAGACCAGGCCGGTGATCCGCGCGGTCTTCCGCACGTTCACGCCGTTCACCGCCGCGATCCCGGACGGCGTGCCGGTCACCGTCGCCTGGGGCGCGAAGGACCGGCTGCTGTCCCCCGCCAACGCGCGGGTGGTCCGGCAGCGGCTGCCGCAGGCCAGGCTGATGGCCCTGCCAGGCTGCGGGCACGTCCCCATGACCGACGACCCGGAACTCGTGGCGCGGATACTGCTCGACGGAAGCTCTTTGGCATAACGACGTAAGTTCCACTCATAGCGCAGTTCCTCGCCCACCCGGAGCCGCGCCCAGCGAGCGGCTTCGACCTGAAGCAGCTGAGCGGCAGCCGCGATGGCCACCGGGTCGACGTCGGCGTCGGGCAGTTCGGCGAGCCGGACCGACGCCAGGCACCGGATCTGCTCCGCGGTCGGCGCCTCGAGCGCGGCGGTGCTCGCGACCAGGGCGGCCAGCAGCTCGGCCCGCGGGTAACGGCTGCCGCTGGCCGTCACGCCGGCCGCGACGCCGGCCCAGACGCCGTCCCGGATCCGCAGTTCCCGCTCCACGATCAGGTGCACGATGTCGAGCGGCAGCCGAGGGCCGGCGATCCCCCCGTCCCGCCGGTACACCACCCCGTCATCGCGCTCCACCAGCGAATACGCCCGCTGATGATCGGGCAGCCGCGGGAATGTCACGCGCATAACCCCACTATGCGGACGCCACACGGCCCACGCATAATGGTTTTCCGTGGCTGGACGCGGTACCACGGCGACGATCGCGCTGGAACGGGCGCGCATTCGGTTCACCGTGCACGAGTACGCACACGACCCGCGGCACGACTCCTACGGCCTCGAGGCGAGCGAGGCGCTGGGCATCGCGCCCGAGCGGGTGTTCAAGACGCTGATCGCCGACGTCGACGGCGCGCTGGTGACCGCCGTGGTTCCGGTGGCCGGCGAGCTTGACCTCAAGGCGCTCGCCGCCGCGGTCGGCGGCAAGAAGGCCGCGATGGCCGACGTCACCGCGGCCGAACGGGCGACCGGCTACGTGGCCGGCGGCATCTCTCCGGTCGGCCAGCGCAAGCGGCTGCCGGTGGTGCTCGACGCGTCGGCGATGGACGCCGCCACGGTGTTCTGCAGCGCCGGGCGGCGCGGGCTGGAGATCGAGCTGGCACCGGCCGACCTGGCCAAGGCCGCGAACGCGGTTGTGGCCGCGATTGGCCGCGCCCGAGCTTGACCCTGGCCGCTAGGCCCGGCACAGTTGCCGCATGGACGCGGCCGAGCAGATGTCCGTCGATGAGCTGCGCGCGGTGCAGCTCGAGCGGCTGCGCTGGTCGCTGCGGCACGCCTACACCAACGTCCCGTGCTACCGGAAAAAGTTCGACGCGGCGGGCGTCCACCCCGACGACTGCCGCTCGCTGGACGACCTGGCGCGGTTCCCGCTCACCACCAAGGACGACCTGCGGGACAACTACCCGTACGGCATGTTCGCGGTGCCGGTGGCCGAGGCCCGCCGGATCCACGCGTCCAGCGGCACCACCGGCCAGCCCACGATCTGCGGGTACACCCAGGCGGACCTGGACACGTGGGCGGGGCTGATGGCGCGGTCGATCGAGGCGGCGGGCGGGCGGCCTGGCGACGTGGTGCACGTGGCATACGGATACGGGCTGTTCACCGGCGGGCTGGGCGCGCACTACGGCGCCGAGCGGCTCGGCTGTACCGTGGTCCCGGCCTCCGGCGGGATGACCGGGCGGCAGGTCCGGCTGATCCAGGACCTGAAGCCGCGGGTGATCATGGTGACGCCCACCTACATGCTGACGCTGCTCGACGAGTTCGAGAAGGCAGGCGTGGATGCCAGGGACAGTTCGCTGGCCGTCGGCATCTTCGGCGCGGAACCGTGGACCGAGCAGATGCGCGCCGAGATCGAGGAGCGCGCGGGCCTGGACGCGGTAGACATCTACGGGCTCTCCGAGGTGATGGGGCCCGGCGTCGCCGTGGAGTGCCTGGAAACCAAGGACGGCCTCACCGTCTGGGAGGACCACTTCTACCCGGAGATCATCGACCCGGCGACCGGCGCCGTGGTCACCGACGGCGGGCCCGGCGAGATCGTGTTCACCTCGCTGAGCAAGCAGGCGATGCCGCTGATCCGGTACCGGACCAGGGACCTGACCCGGCTGCTGCCCGGCACCGCGCGGCCCGCGTTCCGCCGGATGGCGCGGATCACCGGCCGCAGCGACGACATGATCGTGCTGCGCGGCGTCAACCTGTTCCCGACCCAGATCGAGGAGCTCGTGCTGCGGGTGCCCGGCCTGTCCCCGCACTTCCAGCTTGTGCTCACCGCGCGCGACCGGCTGGACGAGCTGACCGTACAGGTGGAAGCGCGTCCCGAGCTGCCGGCCGGGCTGCGCGACGACGCCGCGGCCGCGCTCGCCGCGCTCGTCCAGGACAACGCCGGCGTGCGCGTCCAGGTCAGTGTCGGCGACCCGGGATCCGTCGAGCGCTCGGCCGGCAAGATGCGCCGCGTCCTGGACCACCGCACCTCCCCCTAGCCGGTCGCCTCAATCGCGAGCATTTGCACCTCCAGCATTAATTGCGTATGTCGTACGCTTCATTGCGTAAGTGATACGCAGTAATATGATCTGGTGTCAAGCCCGGAATCGAGGAGGGGAGAGCCGGTGGAGATCAGCGCGGTTCCGGGCAGCACCGTGCCGGCCAGCCCCGTGCCGGCCAGCCCCGTGCCGGCCAGCGTCGCGGCGGCCTGGGGGGTGCGCGAGCAGCCGCGTCGCGGCCCGCGGCCGGCGCTCAGCCTGGCGCGGATCGTCGACGCCGCGGTGCGGGTCGCCGACACCGAGGGCCTGGAGGCGGTGTCAATGAGCCGGGTCGCCGCCGAGGCCGGTTCCGCCGCGATGTCTCTTTACCGGCACGTGGCGGGCAAGGAGCAGCTTCTCGACCTGATGGTGGACGCCGCATGGGGCCCGGCCCCGGTCCCGCTGGACGCCGGCGAGAGCTGGCGAGACGGCCTGTCCCGGTGGGCCTGGGGCATGCGCCGCAGCGCCCAGCGCCGCCCCTGGGTGGTGCGTATCCCGCTGAATAGCCTGCCGATCATGCCCAACCAGGTCGCCTGGTTCGACCACGCGCTGGTCAGCCTCGCCGGCACCGGGCTCCCCGAGGCGCGCAAGGCCTCGGTGATCATGCTGCTGGCCGGGTACGTCAGGAACATCGCCACCACCGAGGCCGACATCGCCGCGGCGGTGCGACGCTCCGGCCAGACCCCGCTGGAATGGATGGCCTCCTACTCCCGGATGCTGACGCGACTGGCGGACCCGCACCGGTTCCCGTCGCTGGCCAGGTTCACCGAGGCGGGCGTCTTCGAATCCGACGACGACCCCGATGACGAGTTCATCTTCGGCTTGGACCGGATCCTGGCCGGGATCGCGCTGCTGATCAGCGCCGGAAGGCAGTGCTAGGTCCACCGCCGATGCGGGGCCCACGACATCTCACCCGTGTCCGTCGTGGACCTCCTCGCTGGCCTCGGCCGGGGTAGCCGGCTCGGCCGGGGTAGCCGCGGCGGGCGGGTTCGCGACGTAGCCGCCCGCGGGCTCGGGGCGGCGCTGGGTGCGGTAGAACCAGTACGCGCCGATCAGCGTCAGCGCGGACGCGACGTACATGTTGAGCCGCAGGCCGAGGAAGTACTTCGACGAGTCCACCCGCAGCGACTCCTCGAAGATCCGGTACGCGGAGTAGCCCATGACGTAGAGCGCGAACAGGCCCGGCGGCTTGATCTTGCGGTGGTGACCCAGCCAGATCAGCGCCCCGGCCAGCGCGAAGTCGAAAATCAGCTCGTAAAGGAAGGTGGGCTGGAACGTGCCGTACTTCAGGTCCTGGGCCGGGATGCCGCCGGCGATCCGGTACTGGTAGGGGATCTCGAGCCCCCACGGCAACGTGGTCGGCCCGCCGAACAGTTCCTTGTTGAAGTAGTTGCCGATCCGGCCGATGCCTTGGGCGACCAGCAGTGCGGGGGCGACGGCGTCCATGAACATCGCCCCGCTGGCGCCGGCCTTGCGGATCCGCCACAGCCCGACCACGGCGGCGAGCGCGATGCCGCCCCAGATGCCGAGCCCGCCGTCCCAGACCGCGAAGACCCCGTACCACACGTGCGGGATGTCCATCGGCGTCGTGACGTCGAAGTAGATGCGGCCGCCGATGATCCCCGCGGGCACGCTCCACAGGGCCACTTCCCCGACCAGGTCGGGGTCGCCGCCCACCGCGCGCCAGCGACGCCGGGTCATCAGGATCGCGACCGTGATGCCGACCAGGTACATCAGCGCGTAAAAGTGGATAACCAGCGGGCCGATACTGAAGCTGTTAATCGACGGGCTGGGGATAGACGCCAAGGGCATGCCCATAGCCCAGAGCGTACCTAAACCCCCACCACCATGCATGACCACGGCCGCCCCGAGACCGCCTAGAAAAAGATTGCGGACACTTACCCCCCCAATCCGGGGGGGTAAGTGTCCGCAATAACTCGTGGCCCTCGACGTCGCGCCCGACATATGCGAATATGACGGATTTGTGCAAGGGCGGGCTAGCGGGCGGGGCCGCGCGGCGGGCGCGGGCGGGGTGAGCGGCGGCGGGCGAGCGGTCGGGGGCGCGCGGGCGAGCGGTCGGGGGCGCGCGGGCGAGCGGTCGGGGGCGCCTGGGCGGCGGG
>DASRFJ010000343.1:0-10953 GCA_035651595.1 Streptosporangiaceae bacterium
CGATCTCGGTGTCCATTACTTCCTCGAAGCTCGCCGCCCACGGCGAGCTGGCTCCGGCCAGCGTGGTCACGACGCTGATGTGCGCCGGGGGCAGGCGGAACAGGTTGTCGAAGGTGGCCAGGTCCTGGCGGATGTCGGTGACCTGCGGAGGCGAGATCGCCGGACCCGAGGCGTAGACGATCACGGTCACGGTCTTGCCGCGGCCGTCGATGCCGCGGTCGAGCAGGGGTTGAATGTCGTAGGCGGCCCGGAACTGCTGGGGCGTGTAGCAACTGGGAGGGCTGGTGGCAAGGCAGTTATTCCCGCCCGGCGCGGCGAGCACGGGGACCGGGGCGCCCGCCGCCACCAGCAGCAGGCCCAGGGCCGCCGTGCAGACGGCTGGCAATGACCAGCGTCGTGCCATCATGTCGTTCTCCTGTGCGTCCAGAAAGGTTGTGTTGACCATGTACGGAGCTGGCTGATTGATATCTGGTGGTGGCGAAGCCAGGTAGTCACGCCGCCGCGGCGGTCACCTGCTGATGTCAGTGCTGGTTATGCGATCCCCGGATCGCAGTACCCGACGGGGTGGTATGCGCCGCAGGCTGACGGGAAGTGCTGCCGCACGAGAGAGGGGCGTCGTCATTGATCAGCAGCATCCTGGTATATCCAGGGAAGAGCCCGATACTCAGCCGAGTCCCTGGCGGCATCGCCTGGCCGTTGATCACCATTGCCGACCCGTCAGCCGTGCGCGACGCGTTCACAACCTTGTCGAAGCCGGGTACGCCGGGCCTGGACCGGCAGAAGGTCCCCACCGTGACCAGGGCCGGTATGCCGTGCCGCGCCAGGGCCTGGCGCAGCGCGCCAGGATCCAGCCGCGGGTACTGCGGTCCCTTGTACAGGGTCAGCGTCGTGCTCTCGCCGGGGCCGCTGGTCACCGAGAACGCGGCGAGCCTGACCGGACCCGTGCTCGGCGGCGGCGGGTTGCCGGAACGGGCCGGCGCGGGTCCGCCGAGGGAGAGCGTCATGGCGGTCGCCGCCGCTGCCGTAGCGGCGGTCACCGCCGTCAGCCCCGACAGCCTGCGGCGGCGACGAACGCGGCCCCTGGCAAAGACCGTCTCCACCGGCATGTCCATGCGCAGACCGGAGAAGGAATCGCGGACCTGGCACATCACGTCATCGTGCGCGTTCATCGAATTACCTCCGTTGAGTTCGTGTCCGTGTTCGCGGGCCGAAGATCCCGGCGCAGCGCCGCGACGGCGCGGGACAGGTGCGCCATCACCGTCCCCGGTGCGATCCCGATGACCTTCGCGGTGGTCTCGGTGTCCAGATCGAGGAAGATCCGCAGCGCGAGCACCTCGCGCTGGCGGGCCGGCAGCCGCCGCAGCGCGGCCAGCAGCGCGGGGTCCACGGCATCGCCCGGGCCTGCCGGGGCGGCGGCATCGTGATCGGCCAGTGGCACCTCCCGGCGGCGCCGCCGCCACCAGGACACCCCCAGGTTCACCGCCGTCCGCACCACCCACGCCTGCGGGGCCGCATGCCGTCGCACCTTGCCCCAGGACATCCACGCCCGGGTAAAGGCCTCAGCGAGGAGTTCCTCGGCCAACTCGCGGTCACCGGTGACCGCAGTCACCGCTTTCAGACAGGAATCCCTGCTGAACCGGTAGAAGTCCGCGAACTCGTCTTGTTCGTGCCCCATACCCTGCAAACGCGCCAGCCAGCCGATCCACTTACCGCCACGCGCAAAACCTGAAAGGCGCGCGGGCTCCCCCTCGCGCCGTGACGCACGGTTCCCAGGAGACGTACCCCTGTCGTTATGCGAAAATATGGAGTTGTGTTCACCAACACGCATCCGGCGTTGCCGGACTTCTGGCATCCCGTTGCGCTGTCCGCCGAAGTCAGCGCCGACCCGGTCGGCGTGCGGCTGGCCGGCCAGGGCTGGGTGCTGGCGCGCATGGGCGACGGCCAGGTCGCCGCGTTCTGCGACGAGTGCCCGCACCGCCGCGCGCGGCTCTCGGCGGGCGCGATGGTCGACGGCACGCTCCAGTGCCGGTACCACGGCTGGCGGTACGCGGCCGACGGCAGGTGCGTCGCGATCCCCGCGCTCGGCGACGACGCGTCGATCCCGGAGCGGGCGACGCTCCAGCAGCCCGCCGCGGTGGCCGAGCAGGACGGTCTGGTGTGGCTCGCGCCGCGGACCCCTCGCGCGCCGCGGCCGACGCTCGCGCTGCCGGCGCAACCATTGGCAGGTGACGGCATCGCGACCGTGATGCTGCCCGCGATGCGGGTGCCGGCCAACGGCGCGATCCTGGTGGACAACTTCCTCGACGAGGCCCATCTGCCGTTCGTGCACGCGGCGACGATCGGCGGTGCGGGGCCGGAGCCGATTCCGCGGGCGGACATCGACCGGCACGGCCTGGCGTTCACCGCGGTGCGCGAGCACACGTTCACCAACCTGAAGGACCCCGCCGTCAAGGACGGCAGCCGGCCCGCCATCCAGCGGCGCCGGATGACCTACGGGTACGCCGCCCCGCTGCACGCCACGCTGCTGCTGGAGTTCCTGGACAGCGGCGGCTGGCAGTACCTCACGTTCACCGTGCAGCCCGAGGACGACCAGGCCTGCCGGGTTTACCAGACGCTGACCGCGCCCGGGATGACCGACCCCGCGGCGGCCCAGGAGTCGGCCGACTACGAGATGTCGATCTTCGCCGAGGACCTGGACTTGCAGCGGGCCGCGCTGTCCGGGCTTGAGTTCCCGCTGGACCCGGCCGCCGAGCTGCACACCCGCGCGGATCGGGTCTCGGTCGAATTCCGCCGGGTGCTCGCCGAAGCGGTCAAGTCCTGATCAGTTGCGCAGTCGCGAGCCGCGCCCGGCACGGCACAAAGGCGTCGGGCGAAGATGGTTTCGAAGCAGCGTGTCGCGTGCGCTCGCGATGCACACTGCCCACATTGCCCGCTTCTGTCCACCGCTTTCGGCGGCCGGGCCGGATCCGGGCAGCGATCCGAAATTATTGCGGACAGTTACCCACCCAGATTGGACTCTGTTGGCTTATGCGCACGCACGTATGGCCCGTGCCGGCCGCTGGGCCTGGCCGCCGGGCCTGGCCGTGTGCGCGCAGCCTGTGCCTGGAGTGCAGCGTGCGGCTACCGGGACAGGAGCGCACCCGCAGTCCGTCATCAACGTGGAAGATTTCCCCTTCGTGGAAGTCCGGCCCTCGTGAACGGGGGTCCCGCTACCACAAAGGGGAAAACCACCACGCTATCGAAGCCCATCAAACCAGCCGCAGACCCACCGGGCAGCCAGCGACCCCGGGCGAACCCCGGAATAAGCCAACGGGGGTCCAGATTGGGGGGTAGCTGTCCGCAATAGTCTGGCACGCCTTACGGCGTGCCCGGAATGGGCTAGATGTCCTGATTTGGGGATTCGGGGATTCGGGATACGAGCGGTGCGCTACGGTCGCAAGCGACGCGGCGCGATCATCCTTGGTGTCTATGTGCTGGGCTGGATCCTGGCAATCGTGCTGATCGGCATACCGATCCTCATCGGCGCGTGGATCTGGGGGCTGGTGGACGGATATCTATCGGCTCAGCGCTGGAATCTCGCGCACGGGATCGTGAGCTAAACCCGCCATTCGCGGCGATTTATTAAGGTGGCCGCTTTTACCGGCGCGGCCGTCAAGACGACCTGACCACCACGCCGTTCTGCACGACGAGCGGCATGTGCGCGGCCGGGTCGGCCAGCACGCCGATGTCCGCGAGCGGATCGGCGTCGAGCACGACCGCGTCCGCGTACGTGCCGACCGCGAGCGTGCCCAGGTCCCCGGCCGCGCCGAGCAGGTCGGCGGCCACGGTCGTCGCGGCGCGGATCACGTCAAGCGGCTGCTGGACCTGCGCGCGGATCCGGAACTCCTCGCTCTGGTGCCGGTGCATGCCGCCGAGCAGGTCGGTGCCGTACACCAGGCGAACCCCGCCGTTGTGCGCGCGCTCGAGCGCGCTCAGGCCGGCGTCCAGGACCTCGTCCACCTTGTGCCAGCTGACCTCGGGAAGGCCGAACTCCCTGCCCTCCTTCTTCAGCGCCCAGTACGTGACCAGGGTCGGCACCAGGTACGCGCCGCGGTCGACGAGCAGCGCGATGCTCGACTCGTCGATCAGGTTGCCGTGCTCGATCGACCGGATGCCGGCCTGGACCGCGCGGTTCACCGCCCGCGCCGTGTAGGCGTGCGCGGCGACGTACCGGTTCGCGGCCTGCGCCTCCTCGACGACCGCGCACAGCTCGTCCATCGAGTACTGCACCGAGTCGATCCGGTCGGTCGGCGAGGCGACGCCGCCGGACGCCATGACCTTGATGTGGTAGGCGCCGGTGCGCAGTTCGTCCCGCGCGGCGGCGCGCACCGCGTCGACGCCGTCCGCGATGCGGCAGTCCATACTGAGGTGCGCGTGGGATGCGTCACCGGGGCCGCGGCCGTCGCCGTGCCCGCCGGTCTGGCTCAGCGCGCGGCCGCCGAAGTACAGCCGGGGTCCCCTTATCAACCCCTCGGCCTGCGCGTTCGCCAGGCCGTGGTCGCCGCCGGCCACGTCGCGCACGGTGGTGAAGCCGCGGTCCAGCATGCCGCCCATGATCCGCGCCGCCTGCGCCGCGATGTAGTACGGCGACGTGACGCTCATCGCCGCGAGGTTGGCGGTGAACGCCGTGACGTGCACGTGCGCGTCGATCAGGCCGGGGAGGACGAACGCACCGCGCAGGTCGCGGACTTCCGCGCCGGGCGGAACGACAAGGCCGGGACCGGCCTCCGCGATCCGGCCGCCGACCGCGAGCAGGTCACCCTCGGTGTACTCGCCGGTCGCCGGGTTCAGCACGCGGCCGTTGCGCAGCAGCAGGGGTTTTCCAGAGGGCTGGGTCACAACCCCCAGTGTTATCACACGGCCGTAAGCGTCAACCCGAACACATGGCCGCGCAGCTCAGCGGCGCCGATGCCCAGGTCGGCGGCGATCCTGGCGGGGGTCAGGCCTTCGGCGCGCAGCTCGCGGAACACCTTGCCCAGCACCTGGGACGACTCGCGGGTGATGCCGTGCGGCTCCGCGCGCTTGTAGCCGAGCCGGCCGAGCTGCACGCACGCGGTCCGGTACCCCCAGTCGGTGAGCAGGCCCAGCTCGTGCAGCCGGTGGGTCAGCGCCATCGCCGCGACGTTCCAGGCCTGTTTTGCGTTGATGATGCGGTCGACCGGGGCGTTGCGCAGGCCCGCCGCGAGCACGCTGGCCCGCGGCATGAGGAACGCGGCGGCGAACCGGTTCGCCTCCACCTCGGCGGCCGGGCGCTCCGACGCGACCTGGTGCTCGCCGTGCAGCACCAGGTGGCCAAGTTCATGCGCCGCGTCGAACCGGCCGCGCTCGCCGCTTTTGCCGGTGCTGAGGAAGACGAACGGCTGCCCGTGCCAGTACAGCGAATACGCGTCGAGCTCGTCGTTCTCCGCGGTCAGCGAGTAGATCCTGGCGCCGTGCGCCTCCAGCAGATGCAACATGTTGCCGATGGGCCGCTCCCCCAGGCCCCATCTGGCCCGGGTGATCTCCGCGGCGGTCTCCGGATCCTGGCCGGTCAGGCTCGGGATGTCGGCGTCCGGTAGCCGGAACCTGGCCTCGATCCAGTCGTTGATCAGCAGCGCTACCCGCCCCGCGGCGAGCGCCCGGTCGCGCTGGCGCGCGGTCATCTTGCTGAGCGCGCGGAAGCTGACCGCATCCGCCGGGATCTCGTCCACGTCCGGCGCGATGAGGAATTCTTTTGTGGTGCCGAGCGCGTTGGCGAGCAGGCCTTGTGTCTCCTCGGACGGCGTCTGGTGGCCGTTTTCGTACACCGAGATGCTGTGCGTGCTCAGGCCGGTGAGCGCGGACAGCTGGGTGAGCGTGAGGCCACGCCGTTTGCGGGCGATGACCAGCCGGGACGGGGTCATGGCGGGCGGCTCAGCGGCGGGTGACCTCGACGACCGGAGCGGGGGCCGGTTCGTAGGCGTCTTCGTCGCCGAACAGCGGCTCGAGCGCGCGCGGGAACGGCGGCAGGATGATCCGCTCGGTCCAGCGGGTGATCAGCCCGTCCGTGATGCGGGCGGGCAGCGACAACTCGGTGCGGAACTCGTGCTCGTCCACGTAGAACAGCAGGATCCAGGTGCGCAGCGCGTCCTCGGGCTGGTGGCTCCAGCCGTCGCCGAAGTCGAACGCCAGCTGCTCGTTCAGCTCGACCGCCCGCGTCATGGCATCGCCCTTGCGGTACCGGGTGCTCGGCGGGCTGCCGGGGATGGTCAGCCCGGTCATCTCGTCGCCGGTGGACGCCACGATCGCGAACTCGCCGCTCGGGTGGATGGTCCGTGCCAGGTTCCGTGGATTGTCGTACGTCCAGCCGCGCGGGATCAGCTCCTCCCTGAGGAAGCGGCTGGTCTTCCCCCACCGGGTCATGCCCTCCATGATCGGCGGGTCGAGCTCGGTGCACATGGCCACCTCGGCGTCGGCGCGGCGCACCGCCCGCTCCACCAAAGACACGGTCAGGCCGAGTTGTTGTAGCCGGTCAAGCGCCCTGCTCTTGACTAGCGTTACCGTCGCCATGTCACGAAACCCTACCTCCGATGAGGTCGGAAAACGTGAACCTCACCGGCGTGTCGGGTCAGCTGACCAGGGTTTCGAACAGCCGGTCCAGCTCGCGCGCGGGATCCGCGGTCAGCCCGGTGTGCACCGGTCCCGGCTGGACCATCGTGGAGCGGGGCGCGGTCAGCCAGCGGAACCGGTCGCCGAGCGGGCGTTCCGCCAGCGGTCCTTCGGTGCAGCCTTTCTCTACGGCGGTCAGCCCGTTGCGCACCGCGTCGACGTCGACATGCGGGTCCACCGCGAGCAGCCGCTGTTCGTCCAGCGCGATGCGCGCGCACAGGTACTTGTGCGCCTTGCTGTACACGATCACCCCGACGTTGATCGCCTCGCCGCGCTCGACTCGCGGCACCACGCGCAGCACCGCGTACTCGAACACCTCCGGCCCGCTCACCGGATCACCTCCGGCACGAGGTTCGCGCGCTGGTGCAGGTAGGCGACATAGTCCTGGCCCTTAAAATCACCAAACCAGTGATCCGGAACGACGGTGGTTATCTCCTCCAGAACCTGCCTGGTGACCAGCGGGGCAAGCGTCGCGTGCGCTTTTCCGAGGTGTTTACGGCCTCGTTCGGCCAGCACGTGCTGGGTGGCGTCGAAGGGCTTGGCCGGATCGGCGGTCGCCGGGTTGTGATGGAAGTACAGCGCGGCCCCGTGGTCGATCAGCCAGATGTCTTTGTGCCAGACCAGCAGGTTCGGGTTACGCCAGGTGCGGTCCACGTTCTGGATCAGCGTGTCGAACCAGAGCAGCCGGGCGGCGAACTCCGGATCCGCGGTCCAGCCGAGCGGGTCGAAGCCGGCCGAGCCGGGCAGGAAGTCCACGCCGAGATTGAGCCCCGCACTCGCGCGCAGCAGGTCCTGGATCTCCGGGTCGGGCTCGCTGACCGCGATCTGCGGATCCAGGTCGGCGAGCACCAGTTCCGGGGTCCTGAGCTTCAGGTGCCGGGCCAGTTCCCCCGCGATGATCTCCGCCACCAGAGCCAGCGGCCCCTGCCCCGCGCCGCGAAACTTCAGCACGTACGTGCCCAGGTTGTCCGCCTCCACCAAGGCCGGCAGCGAACCGCCCTCCCGCAACGGCGTCACGTACCGCGTCACCGTGACCTGTTCCAGCACGCGCGCCAGCGTATCGCCCCCGCGACTCCCCCCGCGCCCCGCGCCCGATCCGTAACTGTTCACCAGGCGCAAAAGCGAGATATTCGAACTAGAAAACGTTCTCTGTAGTTCATGATCACGAAGGGTTTTACGGCCTATAGCACGTATAACCCTTCGTGATCATGAAACCCCGCCGTATTGATGGCCGCCCTCCGACGCCTCGCCCTAGGACGACCCGGACATTTCAGCGTTGTGCTCAATTCGAGTGCGCGAGCGCGGTGGGCCGGGTCGACGTTCACGCTTTGGAGTTACACTGTTGCGCACAGCACGGGGGTGCGGGACTCGGGGGGAATCATGGCATCACGTGGGATGGCGTCGCGGGTGGCGCCGGTGCTGGTGTCGGCCGGGCTGCTTGCCACGGTGGCCGCGTGCAGCAGCGGCGGGAGCACCAGTAGCGCTGGCGCCGGCAGCGGAGGTACCGGCTCGGTCACCGATTCCGCGGCCGGGCTTCAGCAGCAGTACGAGAGCGTGGTGGCAGCCGTGCTGCCGTCGGTGGTACAGATCTTCACCAGCAACGCGACCGGGTCCGGCGTCGTGTTTGACGGCAACGGTGACATCATCACCAACGCCCACGTGGTCGGCAAGGAGCCGGCGGTCGAGGTGGTGCCCGCGACCGGCGGCGAGTCGGTGAAAGCCAGAGTCATCGGCACGTTCCCGGCTGGGGACCTCGCGGTCATCCGGGTGGAGAGCGAGGCCAGCAAGCTGAAGGTGGCGACGTTCGGCAACTCGGAGGACGTGAAGGCCGGCCAGATCGTGCTCGCCATGGGCAACCCGCTGGGCCTGACCGGCAGCGTGAGCCAGGGCATCGTGTCCGCGCTCGGCCGGACGGTGAGCGCGTCCGCTTCGGCCGGGGCGGCGCCGACGACGATCGCCGACGCGATCCAGACGACGGCGGCGATCAACGGCGGGAACAGCGGCGGCGCGCTGGTCAACCTGGCCGGTGACGTGATCGGCATCCCCACCGCGGCGGCGCGCGACCCGGAGGCGGGGGCCGCGCCCGGCATCGGCTTCGCGATCCCGAGCAACACCGCGACGGACATCGCGAAGCAGCTGATCAGCACCGGCAGGGTGACCAACTCCGGGCGCGCCTCGCTGAACATCAGCGCCACGACCGTCGCCACCGCGGACGGCCAGGAGGCGGGCGTCGGCATCATCACCGCCGTCTCGGGCGGTGCCGCGGCCAGCGCCGGCCTCAGGGACGGCGACGTCATCGTCGATCTCGGCGGTCAGAAGACGCCGAACGTCGCCACGCTCAACGCGTTGCTCGCTCAGTTCAAGCCCGGCGAGAAGGTCGAGGTGAAGTACCTGCGACCGGCCAGCGGCAGCGGCACGGCCACGGTGACCGTGACGCTGGGCACGCTCACCAGCTAGCTGACCCGGCCGCGCTCATGGTTGGCTGGGGACCGTGAGCCCACGTGCCTGCCTGGTCGATGTCTACGACACCCTGCTTACCTGTGATTTCCATGGCCTCTGGCGCGAGCGCGCCGAGCGGACCGGAATCTCGCCGGAGGCCTGGAACAACGCGTTCAGCCGGGTCGCGCCGACGCTGGGGGTCGGGCAGATGACGCTGGCCGAAGCGATCGAGGTGACGCTGCGGACCTGCCGGCTGACGCCATCGAGGGAGCTGGTGAGTGAGCTGGTCACCGCCGACCACGACCTGCTGCTCGCGACTGGCCGGCTGTACCCGGACGCCCTGCCGTTCCTCGAACTGCTCCGGTCGCGCGGCATCCCGATCGTGATCGTGAGCAACTGCGGCGAGCACACGCGGCCGCTGCTGACCAAGCTCGGCGTGGCCGCGATCGCGGACGCGCTGGTGCTGTCGTGCGAGGTGGGCTGCATCAAGCCGTCACCGCGGATCTTCCGGCACGCCCTGGACCAGGCGGGCGTGCCCGGACCGGATGCGCTGTTCGTCGACGATCAGGCGGCGTTCTGCGCCGGCGCCGAGATGGCGGGCATGCGCGCGGCTCAGATCGTCCGCGACGGGGAACTACCGCCCGGCGGCGTACGGTCGCTGCTGGACTTGGAGCCGCTGCTGGGATAAGCGAACCTGAGACAATGAAGCCCGTGCGGCTACGACGGGCGGGACGGGTTATCGCGCTGGATCCGGGCAACCGGGTGTTGCTGATGCGCTACGACGACGGCCCGCCGAACGGCCGGCACTGGTCCACCCCGGGCGGTGGCCTGAACCCCGGTGAGTCCTACGCGGACGGCGCCGCGCGCGAGCTGGCCGAGGAGACCGGCTGGACCGACGTGGCGATCGGCGAGCAGATCTTCGAGCAGGAGATCGTGATGAGGTACGCGGACGAGATCGTGCGGCAGCACGAGTGCCTGTTCCTGGCCAGGGTCGCCGCACCCCGCCGCGAGGTCATCGACGTGGACGGGATGCACCGGTCCGACGGCATAGCCGCCTGGCGCTGGTGGACGCTGGCCGAGATCGACGCCACCGCCGAGGAGATCTGGCCGGCGAACCTCACCTCCCTGATCAGGAAGCTGCTTCAGGAGCCGGACCGCGCCCAGTAGCGGGCGCGGGGACGATGGTCATAACCGCCGAATCTAAGCGGTGACGCCAGGCGCCGCCAAATGATAAAAACTAGAACATGATCTAGCCGAAGGGGCTGGGCTGCACGTCAACAGACGTCTACGCGACAGGAGAAACCTCATGTCAGCCGCAGGTACCTGGAACATGACCATCGACACCCCGATCGGCAAGCAGCACGCCACGCTGGTCCTGGTAGAGGGCGCGGACGGCAGCTGGTCGGGAACCTCGGAAAGCCTCGACTCCGGCGAGAAGGGGGAGCTGACCGACATCTCGGTGGCGGGCGACGAGGTCACCTGGCACCAGACGGTCACCAAGCCGATGAAGCTGAACCTGAAGTGCACCGTCACCATCGATGGCGACAAGCTGAGCGGCAAGGCGAAGGCCGGCATGTTCCCCGCAGTCACGATGACCGGCGAGCGCGCCAGCTGACGTCTCCTCCGCACTCGCTGGACGGTACGTTCGACGCTAGCTCTGGCTCTGGCTGCCCGGTGGGCCGGCGGCTGGCTTGACGGGATTCGATAGCGTGGTGGTTTTCCCCTTTGTGGTAGCGGGACCCCTGTTCACGGGGGCCGGTCTTCCACGACGGGGAAATCTTCCACGTTGATGAGGGACTGCGGGTGCGCTCTTGTCCCGGTAGCCGCACGCTGCACTCCAGGCACAGG
>DASRFJ010000344.1:0-25117 GCA_035651595.1 Streptosporangiaceae bacterium
GCTAGCCTCGATCGGGATCGCGGTCCGGGTGCTCGACTACGCCGAGCACGCGTTGACGGCCGGCACCGACGCCCAGGCGGCCGCGTACGTGGAGTGCGAGGTCGGCGGCCAGGCCCTGTGGGGCGTCGGCATCGACGCCAACACCGTCACCGCCTCCATGCGCGCGGTGCTGTCCGCCGTCAACCGCGCCCGCCGCTGAGGCGACACGCGCTCCCGTTCTCCCGTACGTCCCGGCGTGCGGGAGAATGGGAGCGTGCAGCTTTATACCGATGACGGGGTCGTGCTGCGGACCCAGAAGCTCGGCGAGGCGGACCGGATCATCACCATCCTGTGCCGGAAGTCCGGGCGGGTGCGCGCCGTGGCCAAAGGGGTGCGCCGCACCAAGTCGCGGTTCGGCGCGCGGCTGGAGCCGTTCACCCACGTCGACCTCATGCTGCACGTCGGGCGCTCGCTGGACGTGATCACCCAGGCGGAGGTGATCCGGCCGTACGGCGAGCCGCTGATCGAGGACTACCCGCGGTACACGGCGGGGGTGGCGATGCTGGAGACGGCCGAGAAGTTCACCCCGGTGGAGAAGGAACCCGCGCTGCGTCAGCTTTTGCTGCTGATCGGCGGGCTGCGTTCGCTCGGCGAGGGCGAGCACGACTCGCGGCTGGTGCTCGACGCGTTCCTGCTGCGTTCGCTGGCCGTCGCCGGGTACGCGCCGTCGCTGACCGAGTGTGCCAAGTGCGGCGCACCGGGGGAGGAACTGCGCGCGTTCGCGGTCCCGGCGGGCGGCATGGTCTGCGGCAACTGCCGGCAGGCGGGGGCGAGCGTGCCGGATCCGCACAGCGTGGCGCTGATGGCCGCGCTGCTGAGCGGTGACTGGGACGGCGCGGATCGCACCGAGCGCAGGCACCAGGTAGAGTGCAGCGGGCTCGTCGCCGCGTACCTGCAGTGGCATCTGGAGCATACGATTCGTTCGCTACGTCACGTGGAGCGTGTCTGATGGCAGCGGGATCCTGATGGCGGGGTACCGCCCGCCCGATCCGCATCCCACCGGGGTACGGCCGCCGGCGATACCCGCGGATCTGGTGCCGAGACACGTCGCGATCGTCATGGACGGGGACGGCCGCTGGGCCAAGCAGCGCGGGCTGCACCGGACCGAAGGTCACAAGCGAGGCGAGGCGTCCCTGCTCGACGTCATCATGGGCGCGATCGAGCTCGGTATCCCGTACCTGTCCGCGTACGCGTTCTCGACAGAGAACTGGCGCCGGTCACCGGACGAGGTCCGGTTCCTCATGGGGTTCAACCGCGACGTGATCCACCGGCGCCGCGACCTGCTCAACGAGATGGGCGTCCGGGTTCGCTGGGCGGGGCGGCGGCCCAAGCTGTGGCGCAGCGTCATCGGCGAGCTTGAGTACGCGGAGCGGCTGTCCGACAGCAATACCGTGCTCACCCTCCAGTTCTGCGTCAACTACGGCGGCCGGGCGGAGATCGCCGACGCGGCCGCGGCGCTCGCCGCCGATGTCGCGGCCGGCAAGCTCAAGCCGGAGAAGATCAACGAGAAGGTGTTCTCGCGGTACCTCTACCGGCCCGAAATTCCGGACGTGGACCTGTTCGTCAGGTCGTCTGGCGAGCAGCGGTTCTCCAACTTCCTGCTGTGGCAGTCCTCATACGCGGAACTCGTTTTCCTCGACACGCTGTGGCCCGACTTCGACCGCAGGCAGCTGTGGCACGCGTGCGAGATCTACGCCAGCCGGGACCGCCGCTACGGCGGCGCGATCCCCAACCCGGTGGCCGCAACGACGCCTAATCCGGCGACGCAAGCATAACTGTGCGTAACTTACCCGATACGGGGAATGCCACTGTTGCCAGTGTGCAGGGGGCAACAGGTTCGTATCGGGGGGAATAATGTTTCGCGCGGCCATGGCCGTCGTTGTCGGAGGGTACGCGTTCGGGGGACTGGGGACGGGAGCCGGGCATTTTGCCTTCGGCGACACGGCGAGCCACGCGGCGAGCCCGGGTATCTCGGCTTACGCGGCCAACGCGGCCAACGCGGCCACGAAAACGGTCTTTTATCGCGGCTATCAGCTGAACGTGCCGGCGAGCTGGCCGGTGTACCGGCTGGACGCCGATCCAAGCCGGTGCGTCAGGTACGACGTGCACGCGGTGTACCTGGGCACGCCAGGCGCCGAACAGAACTGTCCGCCCGGCCTGGTCGGCCGGACCGAGACCGTGTCCATCGGGACTCCGGCCGCGGGGGCGCGGCCGCCGGTCATCAGCCAGAGCGCGGTCGTCGCCGGCCGTCCGGCGGCTCCGGTCCGTCCGGGCGCGTCCGGCGCGGCAGGCGCGGCAGGCGCGCCAGGCGTGATCATGCAGGACGCGACCGTGCAGGAGTTCGGCCTCGCGATGCCGTCGTCGGCTCCGGCGATCACCGCCACGTACGGCGCCGACCCTGCGCTCATCGAGCGGGTGCTGGCCAGCGTGCGCGCGGCGGTGCCGCGGCAGGCGTCGAAAGAGGCGCCGCGGAAGGCGCCGCAGAAGGCGCCCGTTCCGATGGCGAGCACCGCCGCGCTGCGGGCCGTCACACCGGCGCCGGCCGCGGGCAAGTCCGCCACGCCCGCTGCCGCGCCGCTCGCTGCCTCGCCGCAGGCGCCGGCGTCGGCGCCGGCCGCGTCGAGTACCGCCGCGCCGTCGGTGTCGCCGAGCCCGCCGCTCTCGCCCGCGGTCACGCTGAGCAAGAGTGCACAGGCCGGGTTCGACACCTGCACCGCGCCGTCGATGAAGGCCATGCAGGCGTGGCGTTCGAAGTTCTCCGTCAGCGCGATCTACATCGGCGGCGAGGAGATGGCCTGCGGTTACGGCAACCTGTCCGCCCAGTGGGTGCAGGCCGTCAAGGCGATGGGCTGGTCGCTGCTGCCGACGTACGTGGGCCCGCAGGCATCGTGCGATTCGTTCAGCGGAAAGATCGATGTGAAGAAGGCCGCCGCCCAGGGTCGGCAGAACGCGCAGTGGGCGGTGCAGGACGCGTCCATGCTCGGCATCAGCAAGGGCTCGCCGATCTACTACGACATGGAGGCCTACAACCGGAACAAGGCGAAGTGCGTCACGGGGGTCCTGGAGTTCCTCGACGCCTGGACCCGTCAGCTCAACGCCGAAGGCTACATCTCCGGCGTCTACTCCAGTGCCGACTCCGCGGTGATCGATCTGGCCACGCACACGATGGTGGGGCAGCACATGCTGGCGAAGCCGCAAGCGATCTGGTGCGCGTTGTGGGACAAGTCGAGCGACCTTAACTGTGCGCCGTACCTGCCGGCCGGGCCAGCGTGGCCGGCCGAGCGCCGGTCCAAGCAGTTCGCCGGCTCACACTGGGAGAAGGTGCACCGCATCGGGCTGAACATCGACTCTGACCTGGTCAACAGCGCCGTCGCCCGGTAACGGCCGGCACGTAGCCGCACGTATTCAGTTCGCGATCACTGCGCGCTGCTTCTAAGCTAACGCCCATGGCACTGCGCAGCGACCGTCTAGACGCCGTCACCAGCCTCAGCAAGCGGCGGGGATTCGTGTACCCGTCCAGCGAGATCTACGGTGGGCTGCGCGCGGCCTGGGATTACGGTCCCCTCGGCGTCGAGCTGAAGAACAACCTCAAGCGCCAGTGGTGGCGCTCGATGGTGACCGAGCGTGACGACATCGTGGGCATCGACTCCTCGGTCATCCTGGCGCGTGAGGTCTGGGAGGCGAGCGGCCACGTCAAGAACTTCGTCGACCCGCTGACCGAGTGCGAGTTCTGCCACAAGCGCTACCGCGCCGACCACCTGATCGAGTCGTACGAGGAAAAGCACGACGGCAAGGCGCCGGCCAACGGCCTGGCCGACATCGCGTGCCCGAACTGCGGCAACCGCGGCACGTTCACCGCGCCGCGCCAGTTCAACGCGCTGCTGCGCACCTACCTCGGCGTCGTGGACGACGGCTCGGGCCTGGCGTACCTGCGCCCGGAGACCGCGCAGGGCATCTTCATCAACTACCGCAACGTGCTCCAGACCTCGCGTAAGAAGATCCCGTTCGGCATCGGCCAGATCGGCAAGTCGTTCCGCAACGAGATCACGCCGGGCAACTTCATCTTCCGCACCCGCGAGTTCGAGCAGATGGAGATGGAGTTCTTCGTCCGCCCCGGCTCCGACGAGGAGTGGTTCCAGTACTGGCTGGACGAGCGGCTGCGGTGGTGGACCGACCTCGGGGTCAGGAAAGAAAACCTCCGGCTGTACGAGCACCCCGAAGAGAAAAGGTCTTTTTACTCCAAACGTACGGTGGATATTGAATACCGGTTTGACTTCCAGGGATCCGAATGGGGCGAGCTGGAGGGTATCGCTAACCGGACGGATTACGATCTCTCGACCCACCAGGAAGCGTCCAAGCAGGACATGAGCTACCTGGAACAGGAGTCGGGCGAGAAGTTCATCCCGTACGTCATCGAGCCCGCGGCCGGCGCCGATCGCGGCGCGCTGGTGTTCCTGCTGGACGCGTACACCGAGGACGAGGCGCCGGACGCCAAGGGCAAGATGGAGAAGCGCACCGTACTGCGCTTGGACCGCAGGCTGGCGCCGGTCAAGGTGGCGGTCCTTCCGCTGTCCCGCAACGCCGACCTTTCGCCGAAGGCAAGGGATGTAGCCGCCGCGCTCCGCAAGCACTGGAACACCGACTTCGACGACGCCAGCGCGATCGGCCGCCGGTATCGCCGCCAGGACGAGATCGGCACCCCGTACTGCGTCACCGTCGACTTCGACACCCTGGAGGACCAAGCGGTCACGGTGCGCGAGCGGGACAGCATGCGACAGGAGCGCGTCGGCATCGACGCCCTCCAGTCCTATCTAGCCGAACGACTAACCGGCTGCTAATCAGCTGTGCTCGCCGCGGCCCGCGGCCCGCGGCCCGCGGCGCGGGTGTGGCCCATGTGACTCAAGAGGCGCGGGTCAAGGCCCGCCCGCGCGTCCCGCATGGCCCGCCTGGCCCGCTGCGGCCCGGCTGCTCACCCCGCCCCCGGCTGCTCGCCCCACCCCCGCCGCCGACCCTCGAGCAACGAACCGGGATATATCGGCCGATTCCAGGCGCGCCGACAGGTGCGCCACATTATTGCGGACACTTACCCCCCCGATCTGGGAGGGTAAGTGTCCGCAATAATTTCGGACCTCGCACCGGGACCAGAGCAATCGTCGAACATGATGGCCAGAAGCGGGCATTTCGGGCAACTTGCTTAGCGGGCGCGCGGGCGCGGAGGTGCGCGCGGGCGCGGGGTGAAGGGATGCGCGGGCGCGGGCAGGCGCGGGGCGGGGGCGCTCGTGCGCGGCCTCGCGGGTGCGCGGGCGCGGGGAACGGGGTGCGCGGCGCGGGGAACGGGGTGCGCGGGCCGGTGACCGCGTCGGGCGGGCGGGTTTAGGTGGCGGTTTGGCGGTAGATGTCGGCGGCGGCTTGATGGAAGCCGGCGGGGAGGTCGTGTGCGGTCATCGACGCGGCGATTTCCTCCATTTCGGCGATCCAGCGCCAGCCTTTGGCGGCGGCGGACGCGGCCGCCCGCGACGAGCGCGCTTCCAGTCCGGGCTGGGACAGCGCCCACTCCGCGAGCAGGGCGTCCTCGACGCCCTCGGCCCGGGCCAGCCCGCGGATGGCGAGCAGCAGCGCGGCGGTGCCCTTGGTCCACGCCGCGTACGACATTTTCAGCGCGGACGCGGCGCCAATTTCACCCGCCAGTACCCGAGCGTCCAAAGCCGTCCCGGCGAACAGCCCGGAAACCGGACCCGCCCGCTCCCCGGCCAGGTACAGCCTCGTATCGCCGAACGCAACAGGCGGCCCGCCGACGATCCCGCCGTCCACGAACGCCGACGCGCCGCCGGCCGTGACGATCGCGCCGATCTCCCGCGCAGTGACGGGGGAGATCGCGTTGGCGTCCACGTACACGCCGTCGAACCCGGCGACCGAACGCGCGACAGACAGCGCCGCGTGCGGCGGGCAGATCGAGAGGATGACCTCGGCACGTGACGCGACAGCGGCGACTGTCCTCACGTCCTCGAAACCGGCGGCCCGTCCAAGAGTCGCCGGTCCGCGGCCTTCCGACGCCCACAGCACCTCGTGCCCGGCGGCGGTAAGGCACTGCCCGACCGCCGCGCCCATCTCGCCTGGGTGCAGCAGGCCTACGACGCTCACCTCGCCAGGCTACGCGTATTGACCGCGCGTGAAGATCGGCGCACGATCAAAGCTGAGGTGGTCGGATATGTGCGTTCTCGTGCGATTCCGTAGCGCGCCCATGTGGCTCGCGGCGGCCGTGCTCGTGGCCCTTTCCATGCTGGCGATGCCTGCCCAGTCCGCCCACGCCCAAAGCGAGCTGCCGTGCGACATCTACAGCGCGGCCGGCACGCCGTGCGTGGCCGCGTACAGCACGGTTCGCGCCCTCTATTCCGGCTACAACGGGCCGCTCTACCAGGTCAGGCGCGTCTCGGACGGTGCCACGGCCAACGTCGGCCTGCTCCAGGCCGGCGGCTACGCCAACGCCACTCAACAGGACGTGTTCTGCGCGCGCACCGCCTGCGTCGTCACCGAGCTTTACGACCAGTCGCCCGAAGGGAACAACCTGACGATCGAGGGCGCCGGGGGTGCCGCGGGGGCGGACGTGGGCGCGAACGCGGCAGCGCTGCCGGTCATGGCCGGCGGCCACAAGGTTTACGGCCTCTACATCGCGGGCCAGACCGGCTACCGGGACAACAGCACGCGCGGGATCGCGGTCAACGGCCAGCCAGAAAGTATGTACATGGTGGCCAGCGGCA
This sequence comes from Streptosporangiaceae bacterium, assembly GCA_035651595.1. Classification (GTDB taxonomy): domain Bacteria; phylum Actinomycetota; class Actinomycetes; order Streptosporangiales; family Streptosporangiaceae; genus JAFARZ01. The sequence continues at coordinate 6,798 of DASRFJ010000344.1, forward strand.
CGCACGTCAACAACGGCTGCTGCTTCGACTTTGGCAACGCCGAGACGAACACCGACGACAACGGCAACGGGCACATGGACGCCGTCAACCTGAGCACGACGTGTTTCTTCTCGCCGTGCACCGGCAGCGGCCCCTGGGTCGAGGCCGACATGGAGAACGGCCTGTTCCAAGGCGGCAACGGCGCGAACACCGCTAACGCCGGGAACAACAGCGAATTCGTCACCGCGATGCTGAAGAACAACGGGCAGACGACGTACGCGCTGAAGGGCGGCAACTCCCAGGGCAGCGGCCTCAGCACGTGGTGGGCAGGCGCCCTGCCCGACATCGGCGGCTACACGCCGATGCATCAGGAAGGCGCGATCGTGCTCGGCACCGGCGGCGACAACAGCAACTGGTCGGTCGGCTCGTTCTTCGAGGGCGTGATGACCTCCGGCTACCCGAGCGACGCGACGGACAACGCGGTCCAGGCGAACGTCGTCGCGGCCGGGTACAACGGCCAGTCCGACGGCCCCCCGGCCACCGCGGGCACGGTGACCGGCGCCACCGGTAAGTGCCTGGATGTCATCGGCGACGACACCGGAACCGATCTCGCGCACGTCGACCTGTGGGATTGCCAGTCCAATGCCATCGACCAGCACTGGACGCACAACTCCGACGGCTCGCTTAGCACGCTGGGCCGGTGCCTGGACATCGACGGTGACGGCACCGCGGTGGGCACGAAGGTCGAGCTGTGGGACTGCAACGGGGTCGGCGGCCAGAGATGGGTGCAGCAGCCGAACGGATCGCTGCTCAATCCCCAGTCCGGGCTGTGCCTGGACGACCCGAGCGGCAACACCGCGAACGGCACTCAGTTGCAGATCTACACCTGCAACGGCACCCCCGCCCAGCAGTGGTCGGTCAATGGCGGCGGCATGATCGCCGGGCCGGGCGGGCAGTGCGTGGACGTCGCCGGTGACGACACGGGCGGCAACGGAACGTTCGTCCAGCTCTGGGGCTGTCAGTCCTACGCCGTCGACCAGCACTGGTACCACCATGCCAACGGCTCGCTCAGCACGCTCGGTCGCTGCCTGGACATCGACGGAGACGGGACCGCCGTGGGCACGAAGGTCGAGCTGTGGGACTGCAACGGCGTCGGCGGCCAGGTCTGGGTGCAGCAGCCCAACGGATCGCTGCTCAACCCCCAGTCCGGGCTGTGCCTGGACGATCCAAGCGGCAACACCGCGAACGGCACTCAGTTGCAGATCTACACCTGCAACGGCACCCCGGCCCAGCAATTCGCCCTGAGCTAACCGGCCGCCCGGCGGGGTCAGCGGCCGGCTTCGATGGGCGCAACGGGCCCGGTAGCGTGGTGTTTTTGCCCTTCGTGGTAACGCGGCCCTCGCGTACGGGGGCTGACCTTCCACGAAGGGCAAATCGTCCACGTTGCTGGCGGGCCTGCCGGGCGCTCGTCTCCCGGCAGCCGCACAGTGCGCTCCAGGCACAGACTGCGGTGGCCCGCCGACGCCGGCGGGAGGGGCAGGCTCACCAGGTACCGGCGAACTCCGCGTTCAGCACGTTCGGCACCGTCAGCCGGGTGAACGTGTTTCCGTCCAAGATGCCGACCACTCCGCTGCCCGAGTTCGGCACGGCTACGATCAGCACGCTGCCCGACGCGTTCGACCACATCAGCCCGGCCGAGCCGCCCTGGGCGTGGCTGATCGTGTGGCGGTACAGCGTGCGGACGAGTTTCCCGGTGGTCGTCGAGTACTCCTGGAAGCCGACCTCGACTGACTCGCCGCTGCCCGGCCGGCCAGAGACCTTCAGCGCGCCGCAGATGATAACGGACCCGTCGCCGCTGACGATCTGGTCGGTCTGACAGGAGAGCGTGTCGAGGCGTCCCAGCGACAGCACCTGGTGACTGTTGGCGAGCAGGCCGCTGCCGCCGCGGGTGGTGTCGAGCAGCCAGGTGCCGAGACCGGGGCCGCTCTCCGGCCCCCAGTCGAACGCCAGCTCACGCCCGTCGGCGGTCCACGACACCGACATAGCGTCGTCCTCGCCGGACCCGATCACGCCGTTGTTCTGAATCCAGCTGCGCACCGCGCCAGTGGCGAGCGTGTACACCCGGAGTTGAGTGAGGTCCGGGTACTTAGGGTTGTCCTGCGGCTGGATAGCGACGGCGAGCCTCTTCCCGTCCGGCGACAGCGCGACCCCGGTGACGAGTTGCCCCGCGGTGAACGGCAGCTTCGTCAGCGAGACCGGCTTGCCCGCGGCGCTCAGCCGCAGCAGGTAAAACCAGCGCGTGCCCACCAGGTTGTCGTTGCCGGGCTTCGACTCGTCGAGCACGAACGTCCGGTCGTCGGCGGCCGCGGTCACCGCACGGATCGTCCCGCCAGGGACGGACGGCTGGATCGTGCCGAGCGCGGCGCCCGTCGTTGTCGCCCGGACCACCGCGTAGACCGGGTGCGTGACCGGGTTCGCGGCCGAGTTCAGCGCGACGTAGTACGGCGGCACCCCGTCGCGGCCGACGTTCGCGGCGGCACCCGTGCTGACCGTGCTCGGCGTTGGCGGGGGAGCCCCGTTGCCGGCGGCGGGAACGTGGTGCACCGTCCCGCCGGCCAGCACCGCCGCGACGATCACGCCGACCACCGCCACGGCGGCGGCCACCGGGGCCAGCGTCCTCGGCCAGCGCCGCCCCCCGGCATCGAGAGAAGCTATCGTCATCTGTTCCGTCCTTAGCGTGAGCGGCGGGACGCTGTCCGGCCGCACGGTGTCCCCGGCGGCAGTGGCAGCCGCCCTGATCCGGTCTTCTAGGGAGTTCATGACTGGTCCTCCAGAGTCCGGCGGAGCGCGGCGAGCGCCCGGGATGTCGTGGACTTGACCGTGCCCCGGGTGACGCCCATCGACTTCGCGATGTCGCGCTCGGTGAGGTCGAGGTAGAAGCGGAGCACGAGCGCCTCGCGCTGCCGGTCCGGCAGCCGGCGCATGGCCTCGAGCACCTCGCGATACTCCTCCGACAGCAGCGCCTCCGCCTCCGGCGAGACGGAGGAAGCGGCCGCCGGGTCCCCCGGTGGCGCCTGCTGCCTGGCGCGTTTCCTCAGCACGGTCCGCGAACCGTTGAGCACGCTGTTCCGGACGTAGCCCAGCGCCTTGCTGGTATCGCTCAGCGCGTGCCACCGCCGGTAGAGCCCGGTGAACGCGTCCTGCACCACGTCTTCGGCGGCCTGCCGATCGCCCAGCATGACCACGGCGAGCCTGATCAGCCCCAGGGCGTGCTCCCGGTACAGCGCCGTGACGCCATCCAGCGCCTCGGCCGGCGGCCGCGGTCGGTCACGCGCGAGTTTGAGCTCCACGTACCAGAGACGCAGCCGAAGGCAAGTGGTTGCTCCGAGGTTGCGAAGCTGGTGGTCCAGACCATCAGCGACCGCCCAGGGGCGGTAGGGTTCCAGTGAACCCACGATGACACGCTGCGCGAGGAGCAGGTCGGTGACTAAGCTCGTTTATGACTTCACTGAGGGCAACAAGGATCTCAAGGATCTTCTGGGTGGCAAGGGTGCCAATCTCGCCGAGATGACCAACCTCGGCCTGCCGGTGCCGCCCGGCTTCATCATCAGCACGGAGGCGTGCCGCCACTACCTGGCCCAGGGCAGCACGCCGGCCGGCCTCGACGACGAGATCGCGACGCATCTCGCGCAACTAGAACAGAAGATGGGCCGCAAGCTCGGCGACCCGGCGGACCCGCTGCTGGTCAGCGTGCGGTCCGGCGCCAAGTTCTCCATGCCGGGCATGATGGAGACGGTGCTCAACATCGGCCTGTCCGACGAGTCCGTGCAGGGCCTGGCCAAGCAGGCCGGGAACGAGCGGTTCGCCTGGGACTCCTACCGCCGGCTGATCCAGATGTTCGGCAAGACCGTGCTGGACATCGACGGCGAGCATTTCGAGCATGCCATCGAGGCCGCGAAGAAGGCCAAGGGCGTCAAGAACGATGTCGACCTGGACGAGCAGGACCTGCAAAAACTCGTGGAGGCGTTCAAGCTCATCGTCTCCGAGCACTCGGACCGTACCTTCCCGCAGGACCCGCGGGAACAGCTGGAACTCGCCATCTCGGCCGTGTTCAACTCCTGGAACGCGGACCGGGCGATCCTGTACCGCCGCCAGGAGCGGATCCCGGGCGACCTCGGCACCGCGGTGAACGTGGTCGCGATGGTGTTCGGCAACCTGGGCGAGGACTCCGGCACCGGCGTCGCGTTCACCCGTGACCCCGGCTCCGGCGCGCAGGGCGTGTACGGCGACTACCTGCAGAACGCGCAGGGCGAGGACGTCGTGGCCGGCATCCGCAACACCGTGCCGCTCCAGGATCTCGAGCAGATCAACAAGGGTGTCTACGACGAGCTCATGGGCATCATGCAGACGCTGGAGAACCACTACAAGGATCTGTGCGACATCGAGTTCACCGTCGAGCGCGGCAAGCTCTGGATGCTGCAGACCCGGGTCGGCAAGCGCACCGCCGCGGCGGCGTTCCGCATCGCCATGCAGCTCGTCGACCAGGGCCTGATCGACATGGACGAGGCGACCCGCCGGGTGTCCGGCGACGAGCTCGCCCGGCTGATGTTCCCGCGGTTCGACACCAGCGCGAGCGTCACCAAGATCGCCACCGGCGTTTCGGCGTCCCCGGGCGCGGCGGTCGGCAAGGCCGTGTTCGACTCGGCCCGCGCGGTCGAGCTTGCCGCGCAGGGAGAGAAGGTCATCCTGGTGCGCCGCGAGACCAACCCCGACGACCTGCACGGCATGATCGCGGCGCAGGGCATCCTGACCAGCCGCGGCGGCAAGACCAGCCACGCGGCCGTGGTCGCCCGCGGCATGGGCAAGACGTGCGTGTGCGGCGCCGACGAGCTCAACGTCGACACCAAGGCCAAGCATTTCACCACCGCCGCCGGGCTCACCGTCAACGAGGGCGACGTCATCTCGATCGACGGCACCAGCGGCATCGTGTACGCGGGTGAGGTCCCGGTGGTCTCCTCGGCCGTGGTCCGCTACTTCGAGGGCGAGCTGCACCCGCACGCGGACGAGGCCGACGACCTGATCCGCGCGGTGCACGCGATCATGCACCACGCCGACCAGAAGCGGCGCCTCGGCGTGTTCGCGAACGCGGACACCGGCCCGGACTGCGCGCGCGCCCGCCGGTTCGGCGCCGGCGGTGTCGGCCTGGTCCGCACCGAGCACATGTTCCTCGGCGAGCGCCGCCAGCTCGTGGAGAACCTGATCCTGGCCGAGAACGAGGCCGGCCGCCAGGAGGCGCTCGACGCGCTCGAGCCGCTTCAGCGCGGCGACTTCGTGGAGATCCTCGAGGCGATGGACGGCCTGCCGGTGACGATCCGGCTGATCGACCCGCCGCTGCACGAGTTCCTGCCGGACCTCACCGAGCTGACCGTGAAGATCGCGCTGGCCGGCGACAACGCGACCGACAAGGACAAGCAGCTCCTCGCCGCGGTCCGCAGGCTGCACGAGCAGAACCCGATGCTCGGCCTGCGCGGCGTCCGGCTCGCGCTGGTCATCCCCGGCCTGGCCCAGATGCAGGTCCGCGCCATCGCGCACGCCGCCGCCCAGCTCAAGCAGGCAGGCAAGGACCCGCACCCGGAGGTGATGATCCCGCTCACCGCCACCGTGCAGGAGATGGAGATCAGCCGCGAGCAGGTCGAGGAGGTCCTCAAGGAGGTCGAGGCGGAGACCGGCGCGCACGTGCACACGCTCGTCGGCACGATGATCGAGGTGCCGCGCGCCGCGCTCAACGCCGGCCCGATCGCGCAAAGCGCCGAATTCTTCTCCTTCGGCACGAACGACCTGACGCAGATGACCTGGGGATTCTCCAGGGACGACGTGGAGGGCGCGTTCTTCAGCAAGTACATCGAGCTGGGCGTCTTCGGCGTCTCGCCGTTCGAGACGATTGACCGGGACGGCGTCGGCCGCCTCGTCGACATCGCGGTCAAGGAAGGCCGGGCGGTCCGCCCTGATCTGCACCTCGGCGTCTGCGGTGAGCACGGCGGCGACCCGGACTCGGTGCACTTCTTCCATGAGGTCGGCCTGGACTACGTGTCCTGCTCGCCGTTCCGCGTCCCGATCGCCCGCCTGGAAGCCGGCCGCGCCGCGCTGGAGGCCGAGGGCTCGCAGAGCCGCTGATGTATGACGCTGGCGCTACGGCCCGCTGGGTGGCGGAGCCGCCCAAGCGGGCCGGGCGCAGCGATTTCGAGCGCGACCGCGCCCGGGTGCTGCACAGCGCCGCGTTCCGGCGGCTGTCCGCCAAGACCCAGGTGGTGGCGGTCGGCTGGGCAGCCAGCCTCAGTCCGCAGAGCCCGCGGACGCGGCTCACCCATTCGCTGGAATGCGCCCAGATAGGCCGGGAACTCGCCCGTGAAATTGGCGCCGACGCCGACCTCGCGGATGCGGCGTGCCTGGCCCATGACATTGGCCACAGCCCGTTCGGTCATAATGGCGAATTTGCTCTTAATGAACTTGGCGGTTTCGAGGGAAACGCGCAGACGCTGCGTTTGCTGACCCGGCTCGAGCCGAAGATCCCCGGGGCCGGCCTGAACCTGACCCGCGCCACGCTGGACGCCACGCTCAAGTACCCGTGGCTGGATGGTGGCGGCAAATACGGGGTTTATCCGGAAGACGCCGAGGTTTTCGCCTGGATCAGGAAGGGCGCACCCGACGGTCGGCTGTGCCTGGAAGCGCAGATCATGGACTGGGCCGACGACGTGGCCTATTCGGTGCACGACCTCGAAGACGGATTTCACGCCGGACTGATTAACTTCAACACCCTTATATCCGAACGAGCCGAGGTTTCTCGGACCGCCGCCGAACTCTATTGCGAGGAAACGGTTTCGCTGGCGGAACTCGCGGATATTCTCGACGGCTTGCTCGCGCTGGATATCTGGCCGCGGGAATTCGACGGGACCGAGCGGTCGCTCGCGGCGCTGAAGCGGCTGACCGGCGAGCTGATCGGCCGGTTCTGCGTGGGCGCTCAGGAGGCGACGCTCGCGGCGGGGCCCGGGCCCCGGAGCCGTTACGGGGCCGACCTGATCGTGCCGCGTGATAATCGGCTCGAGTGCGCGCTGCTCAAGGCCATCACGGCGCGGTACGTGATGGGCCGCGCGGGCGCCGCGCGGGCGCAGGAGCTGGAGCGGGAACTGCTGGCCGAACTGGTGTGCGCGGTGGAAGCCGGCGCGCCGGGCACGCTGGACCCGTTGCTGCGGCCGGCCTGGGTAGCCGCTGGGTCAGACGCGGAGCGCCGCCGCGTCGTGATCGACCAGGTCGCCTCGCTGACCGACACCTCGGCGATCGCCTGGCACCACCGGTTGTGTTCTGGCGCGGACTGAAGCGGGCACCGGGATGCCGGCCCGCAGGTCTGGCGCGGGCAGCGGGTCGCCGGGCGTCCACGAGCGGAGCGGGATCACGCCGGCCCACGCGTCGCCGTCCAGGTCGCGCTCGTCGTCCTCCGGCCAGCCTTCGGATATCTTCAGCGACCACTGATCGATCGGCATGCGCAGCACCATCGTCGCGGCCAGCTCGCGGCTGGTCGGCCGCCTGATCTCCGCGGTCCGGCCGGGCAGGAAATGCTCGGTGAGCAGGTCGAGCGCGCGGGGCAGGCCGGGCTTCGCCACCGTGCCGAACGCGCCGAACAGCACCGCGCTGCGATACCGGAACGAGGACTCGAAACTGGACCTGGCGACCACGATGCCGGTCAGGTCCGTCACCGTGACACAGGCCGGCGCGCCGGCCGCCAGGCGGCGCATCCAGCCCGATCCGGTCGATCCGTGGATCAAGATGCTGTCGCCGTCGCGGGCCAGCCCGGTCGGGATGACGACGACGCCCCCGCTGTCGTCGGCCAGCCCGACGTGCGCGAGGAACGCCTCGTCGAGCAGGCGGTCCAGCTCGGCGCGGTCGGGGGTCGCCTTCTCGCGGAGGCGGGTCAGTTCGGTGGTCGCCATACTCGGGACGTTACCGGGTGTATGTGGCTGGCTGATAGGGCCAGAATGCTCTGTTCTGGCAGACCAGTATTCTGCTTGGCATGGCCAGGAACGCGCGTGTGGTCGAACTTCACCTGGAGCTGCCGCCGTCGGGCGCGCCGCTCCGGCACCGGGTGGCGGACGCGCTCATCGAGGTGCTGCGCACCGGGACGCTCCGCCCGGGCGACGCGCTGCCCGCGACCCGCTCGCTGGCCGCCGAGCTGGGCATCTCGCGCAACGCCGTGCTCGCCGCCTACGACGAGCTCGCGGCGGCCGGCTTCGTGCACGCGACCGGCGGTTCGGCCACGGTGGTGGCCGAAGGCGCCGATTTCGCCGCTCGGGCGGGCGTGCCGTCGCACATCGGCGCGGCGCGGCCCGTCGGCTCCGGTCTGCTCGCGGCGGAGGCCCCGCCGCGCTGGATCCTGCTGCCCGGGTACCCCGACACGGACCTGATCGCCGCGGCCGACTGGCGAGCGGCCTGGCGTGCCGGGGCCGCGGCGCCGGCGAGCAACGGCCTGCCGTTCGGCCAGCCGCATGCGGGGCTGCGGGCGGCGCTGGCCACCCAGCTTCGCCGGACCAGGGGAGTGGCCGTGGATCCGGCGCAGATCGTGCTCGTTCCCGGCGTCTCCGCCGGGCTGCGCGCGCTGTGCGCGGCTGCTGGCCTGCGCGGCCGGCCGGTCGCGTTCGAGGAACCGGGATACGCGGAGGGGCGCCGCGTGCTGGCGGCGGCCGGCGCGGTGATCCGCCCGGTGCCGGTGGACGACGAAGGACTGGATCCGGCCGCGCTGGCGTCCGGTGACGCCGCCGTGTACACCACGCCGGCGCATCAGTACCCGCTCGGCGCCCGGTTGTCGGCGGCCCGGCGCGCTTCGCTGATCGGCTGGGCCCGCCGTTCGGGGGCGCTGGTCATCGAGGACGACTACGACGGCGAGTTCCGCTACGACGTGCGCGGCCTGCCGGCGCTGCACAGCATGCCGGGCGGCCCGGACGTCGTCGCGTACGTGGGCACCGCGTCGAAGATCCTGTCGCCGGGCCTGCGGGTCGCCTGGATCATCCCGCCTCGTGCGCTGCTCGCCCCGGTGCGCGCCGCGCTGGAGGAGTCCGACGAGCGGATCGGCGCGGTGACCGGGGACGCGCTCGCCCACTTCATCACGTCCGGCTACCTGACCAGGCACCTGGCGCGCGCGGCGCGTACCTACGCGGCCCGGCGGCAGGCGCTCATCGCCGCATTGCACGCGGCCGCGCCCCGGCTGCCGATCAGCGGCGCGGCGGCCGGCATGCACCTGGTCGTCGCCCTGCCTCCCGGCACGGACGAGTCCCTGCTGCGTGCCCGCCTGGCCGAACGCGGCCTCGCCGTCGACACCCTGGCCCAGTCCGCCATCGGTCCGCATTCCCGTGCGGCGCTGGTCTGCGGCTACGCTCTGCTCCCCGAAAGCCAAGCGCCGCCCGCCGCAGCCGTCATCGCGTCCTGCGTCCCCCGCTAGCCCCGACCCCCGCAGCCCGCAGCCGCGCATCCGCGCGCCCGATTTGCACGAGTTCGTTAACGCTACACGTGTCTTGGTACCCGGATGGCGGGGACAAATTGCGGCATAACGGCCGGTCAAGGCCGACGAACGGGTACCAAGACAGCTGTAGCCCTATCGGCGCGCGGCGCGGAGGGTGTCCACCGGATGGGGGACAGGGGGGTGGCGGGTTGGGGGACGCGGGGCGGGGCGAGGGCGGGCGACGATGGGGGCATGGGCGAGGGCGTTGCGGTGCGGGTGGCGGGGTTGCGGAAGAGCTACGGCGAATTGACCGCGGTGGACGGGATCGACCTGGAGATCGGCACCGGCGAGGTGTTCGCACTGCTCGGGCCGAATGGGGCGGGCAAGACCACGACGGTGGAGATCCTGGAGGGCTTCCGGCACCGGGACGCGGGCACGGTCGCGGTGCTGGGCGCCGACCCGGCCCGCGCCGGGCGGGCGTGGCGGGCCAGGATCGGCATCGTGCTCCAGCTGGCCAGCGCCGGGCCCGAGCTGACCGTGCAGGAGATGGTCCGGCACTTCGCCACGTTTTACCCGCGACCGCGATCACCCGGCGAGGTGCTGGAGGTCACCGGGCTCACCAGCAAGGCCAGGTCGCGGATCGGCACGCTGTCCGGCGGCCAGCTGCGCCGGCTCGACGTGGCGCTCGGCATCGTGGGCCAGCCGGAGCTGCTGTTTCTCGACGAGCCGACGACCGGTTTCGACCCGGAGGCGCGCCGCCAGTTCTGGCAGCTGATCCGGCGGCTGCGGGAGCACGGCACCACGATCCTGCTCACCACCCACTACCTGGACGAGGCGGAGGCCCTGGCCGACCGGATCGCGGTGATCGCGGCCGGGCGGATCGTCGCCGCCGGGGATCCGGCCTCGCTCGGCGGCCGGCTGTCCGCCGCCGCCCGTGTCAGCTGGCACGGGCCGGACGGGCCGGCGACCGAGGAGACCTGCGCGCCCACCACGCTCGTGGCGGAGCTGGCCGGACGGTTCGGTGGCGAGGTGCCGGGCCTGACCGTGACCAGGCCCACGCTAGAGGACATCTACCTGGAGCTGATCGGAGCCGGGATATGACAGATACGCTGCCGAGCGCGGTGCGGCTCGGCTTCGAGCGGGGCGGCGTCGAGGTGACGGCGTTCATGCGGGAGAAGATGGCCGTGGCGTTCATCTTCGGGCTGCCGGCCCTGCTGCTCGTCCTGCTGGGGTCCATCTTCGGCGGTCAGGTGGCCGGGCATAGCGTCACCGTCGGGCAGTTGTTCACGGCCGGCATGATCGCCGGCGGCATCATGGCGACCAGCTTCCAGTACCTGGGCATCAGCATCGCCACCGAACGCGAGGGCGGCATGCTCAAGCGGCTGTCCGGCACGCCGCTGCCGCGCTCGTCCTATTTCCTCGGCAAGCTGATCCAGACCCTGGTGTGCACGGTCGCCGAGACTGTCCTGCTGATCGTCGTCGGCATCGCCTTCTACCACCTGCACCTGCCCACGTCGCCGGGACGGTGGTGGACGTTCAGCTGGATCTTCCTGCTCGGCAGCGCGGCCTGCGGGCTGCTGGGCATCGCGATGAGCAGCCTGCCGCGGTCCGCCGCCAGCGCGGCCCCGGTGATCACGCTGCCGTTCACCGTGCTCCAGTTCATGTCCGGCGTCTACGTGCCGTTCACCAGCGTGCCCGGGTGGATGCGGGACGTGGCCTCGTTCTTCCCGCTGAAGTGGATGTCCCAGGGGCTGCGGTCGGTGTTCCTGCCCGGTCAGGCCGTCGGGCTCGAGCCCGCGGGGTCGTGGGAGCATGGACGCACGGCTCTGGTGCTGGCCGCGTGGATCGTCGGAGGATTGGTGCTATGCGTGACGACGTTCCGCTGGCAACCGAAGTCAAGGAACTGAGCGAGCCGCCGTGGGAGCCGTACTATGCGGTGATCTTCGTGGTCTGCGTGGCGATCGCGGAGGGAGCCTCACTCGGACCCACCGCACGGATCCTGATCGCCGTCGCGCTGGCCGCCATGGTCCCGTGGTACTTGTTGGTCGGCCGCCCGCTGATGCTGGAGTCGCTGGAAGAGGAGGGCTGGTACCGGGTCCAGGCAAGCTGGCGCGGCCCGCTGTACCTGACCGGGATCGTCGTCCTGTTCGCGGTGGCGCAGAGCCAGAATCCGAGCGTGTGGTTCCTGGCCTTCGCGCTGAACGCGCAGTGCTTCCACGTGACGAGCATGCGCCGCGGCATGGTGTTCGTGACGATACTCAACGCGCTGGCCGGGGCGCTGATCGTCATCCGGGCCCCCAGCCTGGAGAACGGGCTGAGCGCGGTCGGCATCGCGGTGTTCGCGATCACGTTCTCGTACGTGTTCAGCCGGTTCACCATGCAGGTAGTGGAGCAGAGCCACGAGCGTGCCGTGCTCATCGACGAGCTGTCCGCGACCAGGAACGAGCTGGCCGCGGCGCATCACGAAGCCGGCGTGCTCGCCGAGCGGCACCGGCTGGCGGGAGAGATCCACGACACGCTCGCCCAGGGGTTCACCAGCGTGGTGACCTTGGTCCAGGCGGCGGAGGCATGCCTGGACCCGGCCGCGACCGAGGCGCGGCGGCTGCTCGGCCTGACGCTGGACACCGCCAAGGAGAACCTCGCCGAGGCCCGCGCGCTGGTCGCCGCGCTGAGTCCCGCTGGCCTGGAGTCAAGCAGCCTCGGCGACGCGCTGCGCCGGGTCGCGTCCGCGACCGGAGCCCAGGCAGGCATCCATGCCGCCGCTAGCGTGGCCGGGACCGCACGGCCGCTGCCCACCGGCACCGAGGTGGTGCTGCTGCGGGTGTGCCAGGAGGCGCTCGCGAACGTCCGCAAGCACGCGGGGGCGAGCACGGTCTCGGTCCGGCTGGATTATGCCGAGGATGCGGTCCGGCTGGAGGTAGCCGACGACGGTGCCGGGTTCGACGTGGCCGCGGTGAACGGCGGATACGGGCTGAGCGGCATGCGGGAACGGCTGAGCCAGGTGGGCGGCACGGTCCGGGTGCGCTCCGCGCCCGGCACCGGCACCACCGTGTGCGCCGAGGTGCCCCTATGACAGGTAACGGAGTGATCCGCGTGCTGCTCACCGACGATCATCCGGTGGTCCGGGCCGGGCTGCGCGGCATGCTCGCCGCCGAGCCGGACATCGAGGTGGCCGGTGAGGCGGGCTCGGGTCCTGAGGCGGTGGCGTTCGCGCAGGCGGGGGAGTACGACGTCATCCTGATGGACCTGCGGATGCCGGGCGGCGACGGGGTCGCGGCCACCGAGCAGATCCGCGCCGCGGTTCCGTCGGCCCGGGTGCTGGTGCTGACCACGTACGAGGCGGACGCCGACATCCTGCGCGCGGTCGAGGCCGGCGCCACCGGCTACCTGCTCAAGGACGCCACGCCGGGCGAGCTGGCGAACGCGATCCGGGCCGCCGCCCGCGGCGAGACCGTGCTGGCCCCCTCGGTCGCCGAACGCCTCGTCTCGCACGTGCGCCGCCCCCAGCGGGAGTCGCTGTCGGCCCGGGAAACGCAGGTGCTCGCCCGGGTAGCGCTTGGCCGGACCAACGCGGAGATCGGCCGCGAGCTGTACATCAGCGAGGCGACCGTGAAGACACACCTGTTGCGGGCGTTCGGCAAGCTCGGCGTCTCGGACCGCACCGCGGCGGTCACCACCGCTTTGGAGCGCGGCATCCTCCCGCCGCCCGGGTCGTAACCCGCCGATGGCGGCCAGCAGAGCGGCGGTGTCGCGGAGGTCGGGGAGGGTGGCGTGGGCGTCGGCTAGCTCGGACTGGGCGTAGCTGCCGGTTGCCACGGCTACCGCGCGGGCGCCGCGCGCCAGCGCGGCCTCGACGTCGAGGGGTGTGTCACCGATGAGCGCTGTCGATTCGCCTGGGAAGTCCGCGCCGTAGCGCACCTTGGCGGCCTGGCGGGCCACCTCGACCAGTTCGGCGCGGACCTCGTGGACGTCGCCGTAGGCGCCTGCCTCGAAATCCAGGTGCGTGTCCAGCCCGGCGGACCGCAGCTTCAGCTCGGCGAGCGGGCGGATGTTGCCGGTCAGCACGGACTGCTGGACGCGGCCGTGCAGGGCCGCGATAGCCGCGGACGCTCCTGGCAGGGCGACGACTGGGGAGCCGGCGCTGCCGTTCAGCTCGGCGATCCGTTTGGCGAGCGCGGCGAGGAACGGGTCGACGTGCTCGCGGGCGTCCGCGACACCGGCGAGCGTCAGCGTGTCCAGGGCGATGGCCCGGTCGGTCCGGCCCGCCTTGGGCGCGATCACGGTCAGCTCGCGGCCGAACATCTCACCGAACACCTCCTGGTACAGCCGGGTGCCCAGCCCGTCGGCGTTCACCAGCGTGTAGTCCACGTCCCACAGCACGAGCAGGCTCATGCGCGCTTGCCGATGCTCGGGTAGTCGAGCACCAGCCCGTCGCCGTCGAAGACGATGTCCTCGGAGAAGCTCCCCGACGCATAGTTGACGACACCGGGGCGCAGGTAGGTGTACCGCTGGCGGGACGCGCGCACCGACAGGTCGGGCACGCTGACCCAGGCCATCAGGAACGTGACCGGGTCGCCGCCGTGCATCAGGCCGTGCCGGAGCACCGGCATCGTGTTCGTGAGCGGCGATAGCCCCAGATCGCAGTCCAGCGCGCCGGCGAACGTCTCGGGCTCGCCGCCGGGCGGCGGCAGGTCCACGATCCCGCTGGCGTCGGCGGTCAGCCGCCAGGCACCCCCCTTTTGACCGGGGGCACCGTCGGGGTCCCGGCTGAGGTCGATCGCGCGGTCCCAGCCGTCGCCGGCCGCGTGCACCCGCAGCTGCCTGGTGATATAGCCGTCATCGCACGTCAGGGAGTAGTCCATGTGATACGGCAGGGGATCGGCGCCGATCGCCATGCCGGACGCGACGAGCTTGCCGTAGGCCAGCGCCACGCTGGCGTACTCTGCTCCGGACGGTTTGACCCAGGTAATAGCGACCACGACGCCTAGACTAGCCACGACGGGGTTCCAATCGGAGGTGGCAGATGGCTGGGCGGATCCGCGACGAGGACATCGCGGCGGTCCGCGAGCGATCGCCCGTCGACGAGGTCATCGGCGAGTACCTCCAGCTCCGCAGCGCCGGCGGCGGATCGGTCAAGGGCCTGTGCCCGTTCCACGACGAGAAGTCTCCCTCGTTCAACGTCACGCCCTCCCGCGGCCTGTGGTACTGCCACGGCTGCGGCGAGGGCGGCGACGTCATCAAGTTCGTGCAGAAGATCGACGCGCTGAGTTTCGTCGAGGCGGTGGAGAAGCTCGCCGGGCGGGCCGGCATCGACCTGCGCTACGAGCAGGGCGGCTACGTCCCGGGCCAGGAGCAGAGCCAGCGCCGGCGGCTGGTCGAGGCGCATAAGGTCGCCGCCGAGTTCTTCGCCGAAAAGCTGAGGGGTCCGGACGCGGCGCACGCGCGGCAGTTCCTCACCGAGCGCGGCTTCGAGGCCGCGGACGCCGAACGGTTCGGGGTCGGCTACTCGCCGGCCTCGTGGGAGGACCTGACCCGGCACCTGCGCGGGCGCGGCTACGCCGACACCGAGCTGCTGGCCTCCGGCCTGGCCACGCAGGGCAGGCGCGGGCCGATGGACCGGTTCCGCGGCCGGCTGATGTGGCCGATCAGGGACCTGTCCGGTGATGTGATCGCGTTCGGCGCGCGCAAGCTGAACCCGGACGAGGACGGGCCCAAGTACCTGAACACGCCGGAAACGACGCTGTTCCGCAAGTCCACCGTGCTGTATGGCGCCGACCTGGCCAGACGGGAGATCGCGCAGCGCAGGCAGGCGGTCATCGTCGAGGGATACACCGACGTGATGGCCTGCCACCTGGCCGGAGTGCCGACGGCCGTGGCGACCTGCGGCACCTCGTTCGGCGAAGACCACATCAAGGTGCTGCGGCGGCTGATCATGGACACCGAGGGGTCCACCGGCGAGGTGATCTTCACCTTCGACGGCGACGCGGCCGGGCAGCGGGCCGCGCTGCGCGCGTTCGGCATGGAGGAGAAATTCGTCACGCAGACGTTCGTCACCGTGCAGCCCGACGGGCTCGACCCGTGCGACGTCCGGCTGACCCACGGCGACGCCGCGGTGCGCGACCTGATCGCACGGCGGGTGCCGCTGTTCGAGTTCGCGATCAAGGGCGTGCTGGCCAAGCACGACCTGGACACCACCGAGGGACAGCTGGCCGCGCTCGACGAGGCGGCGCGGATCGTGGCGAAGATCAAGGACACCGGCATGCGTGCCCGCTACGCGGTGAACCTGGACCGCTGGCTCGGCATGATGGACGAAGGCTTCGTGCTGACCCGGGTGCGCGAGCACGGCGGCGACCCGGCCCCCCAGGTCAGAGGCAGGCGAAGCACCCCCGCCAACCGTGACTCCTGGGAGGAACGCGCTGACCTGGGGAGTAACCACGGGTCGTTCGGTAGAAATAATCCGGTAGCCAGCGTGGAGCGGGAGCTGCTCAAGCTCGCGGTGCAGCGGCCCGGGCTGTGCGGTCCCGAGTTCGACGCGCTCGGGCCGGAGGCGTTCACCCTGCCGGCGCACGGGGCGATGTTCGGGCTGATCGCGGCGTGCGGCGGGACCGCGGGCGCGGGCAGCCCGCGGGACTGGGCGGCGCGGCTGCGCGAAGCGGCGCCGAACGAGCGGGCGCAGGCGTTCGTCACCGGGCTCGCCGTCGAGTCGCTGCAGATCGCGGGGGATCCGGACGCGAAATACGCGGACGTGGTGCTGGCCCGGGTGGGCGAACTGGCGGTGAGCCGGGAAATCGCCGCGGTCAAGGCTCGGCTCCAGCGGATGAACCCGGTGGAGGAGCAGACCGCGTACAACCGGCTGTTCGGCGACCTTGTTGGCCTGGAGAAACGGCGCAAGGCGCTGCTGGACCGCGCGGCCGGTTCGTGACCGTAACACTGCTGGGCGTAAGGGTTAGGTAGCCGGCAGGTAACAAAATTAGGTCCCCCGTAAACCGCTGCTCGTAAAGCAGACTGGTGATCGTGAGCCTCACCGTACTGACAAACAGTGGTCTGGCGGGCGGAACCTCACCAGCCGATCAGCTGACGGAACTCGTAGCGAAAGGCCGAGAACGGGGCTCGGTTACCATGGCCGACGTCATGGTGGCGCTAGATCGCGCCGACCTGCCGCCGGAAGCCATCGACGCGGCGGTGCGCGCGCTGGCCGAGGAGGGCGTCGAAGTACTCGACGTCGCGCCCGAGGAAGAAGTCGAGCCCGCGCCGCGGCGCGGCGACGTGGAGAGCGGGAGCAGACGCGCCACCACCAGCGACCTGGTGCGCATCTACCTGCGAGAGATCGGCCGGGTGCCGCTGCTCACCGCCGAGGACGAGGTCGAGCTCGCCAAGTGCATCGAGGCGGGCCTGTTCGCCGAGGACGTGATCGCCGGCGGCTTCGATCTGCCGGTGCGCGCCGAGCTTCAGGACCTCGAGGTGCTGATGGCGGAGGGCGTCCGGGCCAAACAGCGGCTGATCGAGGCGAACCTGCGGCTCGTCGTGTCCATCGCCAAGCGGTACATCGGCCGCGGGCTGGTGTTCCTCGACCTGATCCAGGAGGGGAACCTCGGCCTGATCCGGGCGGTGGAGAAGTTCGACTACACCCGCGGGTACAAGTTCTCCACGTATGCCACGTGGTGGATCCGCCAGGCGATCACGCGGGCGATCGCGGACCAGGCGCGGACGATCCGGGTGCCGGTGCACATGGTCGAGACGATCAACAAGCTGGCTCGCGTGCAGCGGCAGCTGCATCAGGAGCTGGGCCGGGAAGCCACCGTGGACGAGATCGCTCGCGAAATGGGCCTCGAGCCGGAGCGGGTCGCGGAGATCCAGCGGATCGCCCAGGAACCGGTGTCGCTGCAGTCCCCGATCGGCGAGGAGGAATCGGACCTCGGCGACTTCATCGAGGACGCGGACGCCGTGGTGCCGATCGAGGCGGCTGCGTTCATCATGCTCCAGGATCAGCTGGAACGCGTGCTGTGTGAGCTGGCCGAGCGTGAGCAGCGGATCATCCAGCTGCGATTCGGGCTGACGGACGGGCATCCGCGGACGCTGGAGGAGGTCGGCCGGGAGTTCGGCGTGACCAGAGAGCGGATCAGGCAGATCGAGTCGAAGACGCTCGCCAAGCTCCGCCACCCGTCGCGCGCCCAGATGCTGCGGGAGTACCTGGACTGACGTTCCGTTCTTTACCAAGACGCCCCGCCGGTTCGCTTGGGAACCGGCGGGGCGTCGCGTTGCGTCGGGTTGCGTCGCGTAGGGGGGTCCGGGGGCCACGAACCCCCTTCGGTCTCCCGGGCCGAGGGGGGTCCGGGGGCCACGAACCCCCTAGGAGGGGGGCTCGGGGGCCACGCTCCCCTTCTGCGGGGGCTGCGGGACGCTGGCGTTCCCGGAACGTTGCGTTAATAGCGAGCGATCCCGCTTGACGAGCCGGTGCCCTTAAGTTACGCAATTGTTTAAGGCTTGAACAATTCGCCCCGTCATAGTGGCGGGTCTCGTCTGCTCCGGGAGGCGCATCATGCATCCTGTCCCGTATCGCCTGCTCGCACGTCTGCTGAAGGCAGTGATGCCCCGCCGGAGACGGGCCGGGGCGGTGGTGCTCGCTGGCTCGGCGCTCGTGCTCAGCGGGTTTGCGGCGGTGGCTGGCTTGGCGCCGGCCGCGAAGGCGGCGAGCTGCGGGACGACGAACGTGGCGCTGAACAAGACGGCGACGGCGTCGTCGCTGGAGAACGCGAGTTTCCCGGCGTCGGCGGCGGTGGACGGCAATACGGGTACTCGCTGGTCGAGTGCGTTCTCGGATCCGCAGTGGCTGGAGGTGGATCTGGGGTCGACG
>DASRFJ010000345.1:0-8843 GCA_035651595.1 Streptosporangiaceae bacterium
TGGTCGGAACGGATACGCCCCCGGACCGTCCCGACCCTCCCAGTCCAAGGCAACCCAGACCAAAGTGAAGTTCCTTGCCGGTACGTTCGGCGCTAGCCCCAGCGTCGAAAGAGGGGTCGAAATTATTGCGGACACTTACCCTCCCAGATCGGGGGGGTAAGTGTCCGCAATAATCTGGCGCGCCCGGCGGCACGCCCGGAATGTGGCTTGTGTCCGCTTTTGGCAGAGCGGGGCGGCGCGATGGCAATGAGACCGGCCTCGTCACCTGGCGTCCGCCGATCTCAACTGGGCGGTATCCTGCGGGTGAGGGGTGGGTAAACACAGTCGCTGTGGCGCCCTTGAGTCCCCGAAAATGCTGATCCGGGGAAAGCGAGTCTGAACCCCGGAGATGTCGGCGCGATACCCGAGGAGACCAGCCGCGTGAGCGAACCTCGCCCGGTCGCTGTCATCGTCCTCGCCGCTGGTGAGGGCACAAGGATGAAGTCGCAGGTACCGAAAGTGCTGCATACCCTCTGCGGTCGCAGCATGCTCGGTCACGCGCTAGCGGCCGCACGTGAACTTCAACCCCAGCGCCTCGTTGTCGTCGCGGGGCACGGCAGGGAACAGGTGACCGCGGAGGTCGCGCGGGTCGCACCGGACGCGACCGTCGTGGTCCAGGAGCGGCTCGGCGGCACCGGTCACGCGGTCCGGATGGTCACCGAGGTGCTCGGCGCGCTCAACGGCACCGTTGTCGTGACATATGGGGATATGCCGCTGCTGCGTGCCGAGACGCTCGCCGCCTTGGTGGCCGAGCACGCCGCGCGGCACAACGCCGTCACCGTGCTGACCGCCGAGGTCGCCAACCCGTCCGGCTACGGCAGGATCGTCCGCGACCAGCTCGGCGCGCTCGCCGAGATCGTCGAAGAGGCCGACGCCACCCCGGGGCAGCGGGCGATCAGCGAGATCAACTCGGGCTGCTACGCGTTCGACGGCGCGCTGCTCGGCGACGCGATCAAGCGGGTCGCGACCAGCAACGCGCAAGGCCAGGAGTACCTGACTGACGTGGTGGCGATCCTGCGCGGGGACGGCCATCCGGTGGGTGCGATGATCGCCGCCGACGGGGGCGAGATTCAGGGCGTGAACGACCGGGTGCAGCTGGCGCAGGTGCGCGGTGCGCTGAACCAGCGCCTGCTCGAGGCGTGGATGCGCTCCGGCGTCACGGTCGTGGACCCGGCGACGACGTGGGTCGACGCGGACGTCACGATCGGCCAGGACACCGAGATCCGTCCCGGTACGCACCTCGAGGGCAGCACGGCGATCGGGTCACGCGCCCAGGTCGGCCCGGACTGCACGCTCGTCGACACCACGGTCGGCGACGACGCCGCGATCAGCTACGCCGTCGCCAGATCCGCGCAGATCGGGGACGGAGTCAGCGTCGGCCCGTTCGCCTACCTCCGGCCCGGCGCGAAGATCGGTCCGGGCGCGCACATCGGCACCTACGTCGAGTTGAAGAACGCCACGGTCGGCGAGGGCTCGAAGGTGCCGCACCTGACCTACGTCGGCGACGCCGACATCGGCCGGGACGCGAACATCGGCGCCGGCACGATCTTCGCCAACTACGACGGCGTCGCCAAGCGTCACTCGACCGTGGGCGACGGCGCGTTCGTCGGCAGCGACTCGGTGCTGATCGCGCCGGTGACCATCGGCGACGGCGCTTACACCGCGGCCGGCTCGGCGATCAGCGAGGACGTGCCGTCCGGCGCGCTCGGCGTGGCCCGGGGCCGTCAGCACAATTCGCCAGGATGGACGGAGCGGCGCCGTCCAGAAACAAAGTCAGCGGCGGCCGCGGCGCGCGCCCGGGAAACACAATCGCAGGGGGCTACCGAACAGGAGGAAGGCGCGCAGTGAGCGGCCTGATCATGCAGAGCGAGAAGCGCCTGATGCTCGTCTCCGGACGGGCATACCCCCAGCTCGCGGTCGAGGTGGCCGAATGCCTCGGCATCGAGCCGACACCCAGCAAGCTCTTCGATTTCGCCAACGGCGAGATCTTCGTCCGGTTCCTCGAGTCCGTGCGCGGCTGCGACGTGTTCGTGCTGCAGAGCCACACCTCGCCGATCAACGAGTGGATCATGGAGCAGCTGATCATGGT
This sequence comes from Streptosporangiaceae bacterium, assembly GCA_035651595.1. Classification (GTDB taxonomy): domain Bacteria; phylum Actinomycetota; class Actinomycetes; order Streptosporangiales; family Streptosporangiaceae; genus JAFARZ01. The sequence continues at coordinate 2,129 of DASRFJ010000345.1, forward strand.
CGACGCGCTGAAGCGCGCGTCGGCGCGGCGGATCACCGTGGTCACCCCGTTCTTCGGCTACGCGCGGCAGGACAAGAAGAGCCGCGGCAGGGAACCCGTCTCGGCCCGGCTGATGGCGGACCTGTTCGCGACCGCGGGTGCGGACCGGCTGATGGCGGTCGACCTCCATACCGCGCAGATCCAGGGCTTCTTCGACGGTCCCGTCGACCACCTCTTCGCGCTGTCCATCCTGGCCACGTACATCGAGAAGAAGCTGGACGTCCGCCAGGTCACGATCGTCGCGCCGGACGCGGGCCGCGTCCGGGTCTGCGAGCGCTGGACCGACCGCCTCGGCTGCCCGCTGGCCATCATCCACAAGCGCCGCGATCCCGACGTGGCGAACCAGGTGAAGATGTACGAGGTGGTCGGCCAGGTGCAGGGCCGGACCTGCATCCTGGTAGACGACATGATCGACACCGGCTCGACCATCGCCAAGGCGGCCGAAGCACTGTTCGACCAGGGTGCGGAGCGGGTGATCGCGACCGCGACACACGGCGTGCTCTCCGGCGAGGCCGTCGATCTCCTGAAGAACTCGCGGATCAGCGAGGTGATCATCACCAACACGCTGCCCGTGCCGGACGAGAAGAAGTTCGACAAGCTCACCGTGCTGTCCATCGCCCCCCTGCTGGCGCGGGCGATCAGCGAGGTGTTCAGCGACGGATCCGTCACCAGCCTCTTCGATGGCCAGAGCTTACGGCGCCAGTCGGGCTCCGGACGCGGCCGGGCTCAAGAGCCGCGCCCGGAGCGCGGTGGCCGTCGCTCCCGCCCCCCGCCAGTGGTTCGGGAACGACGGCCATGTCGGCGGCCGCGCGCTGTCCCGGCTGAGCAGGTCCGCGCGCGCGAACCTGCTCAGCCGGACCGGTCCGGTAACCGGTAACCGGGCCGGCAGCGGGCGGTCCCGGCACCAGGGCTGGTCCCCGTACCCCGGGCCAGAACCGCTCCCGCCGCACCCACCCCGCTTGGCGGGCGGGCGTCTTGGGTGCCGATCGGACGGCGCCCCCGTGGTGCCGTCCGCGTACGGCAGCTCGTCGTCGGCGTCGTCTTCGACCGTCAAGTGCGAGTTCCCTCACATCGTCCGGCAGACCGTTTACGCCCCAATTAAGCCGTGGTTGAGTAGTCTTCAGGGGCGGCGGACGCGCGCGAGCCGGAAGTGAGTGGTCCCAGAGAATGATGAGATTCCGGCTGCTCGGACCGCTTGAGGTCCGGGTCGGTGAGGAATGGCGCGGGATCGGGGCGCCGAAATGGCGCGCCGTACTCGCCACGCTGTTGATCAACGCTGGGCAGGTTGTGTCCACCGACACGCTGGTCAGCGCCGTCTGGGGCGATACGCCGCCCACCAAGGCCGCGAACCTCATCAGCATCTACGTGCTCCGGCTGCGCCGGCTGCTCGGCGACAGCGACGGCAGCCTGCTCGCCACCCGCGCCCCCGGCTATCAGCTTCGGGTCACCCCGAAGGAGGTCGACGCGCAGCTGTTCGAGGCGATGGTGCGCGAGGGACGGCGCGCGCTGGCCGCGAAGGACCCCGAACGCGCGGCCGGCCACCTGGCCGAAGCCCTCGCGCTGTGGCACGGGAGTGCGCTGGCCGACGTGCCGCGGACTCAGCTGATCGAGGTGGAGGCCGACCACCTCGACGAGCTCAAGCTGGCCGCCGCCGAACTGCGGATCACCGCCGAGCTCGACTGCGGCGGCCACGCCCAGGTCGTGCCCGAACTGCGCAGGCTGCTCACCGACCATGCGCTTCGCGAAGGCCTGTGGCTGCTGCTGATGAAGGCGCTGGACGGCTCCGGCCGGCACGCCGAGGCCCTCGACGTGTACGGCCAGGCACGCAAGGTGATCGCCGACGAGCTGGGCGTCGATCCCGGCAGCGAGCTGCGCCGGCTGTATGCCGACCTGCTCGCCCAGGACACCGCCGCGACCTCGGGCCCGGCGGGCCCGCCAGCCGGGCTCATCGCGGCGGGCACGTTCGCGGCCACCACGCCGCAGCCGGTCGCCCCGCGGCCCGCGCTGGCCGGCCGCCGCGACGAGGCTCCGGCCGAGCCCGTCACCGCCGCCGAGCTGACGGCCGAGCTGACGGCCGAGGAGAACGCGGACCAGGAGCAGGACGCGGTGCCCGCCGCGGCGGCGCGCGGTCTCGAGCCGGCGCTGTGTCCCGCCCAGCTGCCCACCGACATCGCCGACTTCACCGGTCGCGAGGACCAGGTCAAGCATCTGTCGGAGATACTCGCCGCGGCCCCGGAGGACGGCTCCGGTGCGGTCCGCGTCGCGCTGGTGGCCGGCTACGGCGGCCTGGGTAAGACGTCCCTGGCCGTCCACGCCGCGCACCGGGTCCGCTCACATTTCCCCGACGGCCAGCTGTACGTCGACCTGCTCGGCGCCACCGCGCATCCGCTGCCGCCCGCCGACGTGCTCGCGAGGTTCCTGCGCGACCTAGGCGTCGACGGCAAGGACGTGCCCGTCGACGAGGCCGAGCGCGCGGCCCGCTACCGGACCTGTCTGGCCGGCCGGCGCATCATGGTGGTGCTCGACAATGCCCGCGACGCCGGCCAGGTGCGTCCGCTGCTGCCGGGCAGCGGGTCGTGCGCCGTGCTTGTCACCACCCGCAGCCGGATGCCGGATCTGGCCAGGACCAAGCTGGTCGACCTGAACGTGCTCGATGACGACGAGGCGCTCACCCTGTTCGCTAAGGTGGTCGGCGACGAGCGTGCCGCGGCCGAGCCGGAGGCCACCGCCGAGCTGCTCGACGTCTGCGCCGGCCTGCCGCTGGCGATACGCATCTGCGCGGCCCGGCTGGCCACCCGCAGCGGCTGGACGATCCGCTCCATGGCCAACCGGCTGCGGGACGAGCACCGCAGGCTCGACGAGCTGACGGTCGGCGACCTGGCGGTCCGCGCCAGCTTCGAGGTCAGCTTCGCCAGCCTGCCGACCCCGCGCCGCGGTGTCAGCCCGGCCGACGCGTTCCGCCTGCTCGGGCTCTGGCACGGCCCGACGATCTCCACCGCCGCGGCCGCCGCCCTGTTCGGCTCGGCCGAGGACGAGGCCGTGGACGCGCTCGAGCTGCTGGTCGACGCCCACTTGCTCGAGTCCGTGGCACCGGACCGCTACAAGTTCCATGACCTGCTTCGGGTTTATGCCTCCGAACGAGCGGTGGCTGATCTTTCCGAGGACGCTTGCACGACCGCCATAACCCGCCTCGTCGGCTGGTACATGCGCACCGCTGACAACGCGGCCCAGGCGCATACGCCCCACACCTACACCATCCCGCTGACCTCGGCATACGCCGGTCCGCCCGGGCTTACGTTCCACGGCCCGGACGACGCCCTCGCCTGGTACGACAGCGAGCGGACCAACATTCCCGCGGCTACCCGGCAGGCGGCGGAAAGCGCGCTGCACGACATCGCCTGGCGCCTGCCCGCTCCGTTGTTCCGGGTGTTCCACGCCCGCGGCAACTGGGCGGACTGCATCATCACCCACCGGATCGCGCTGGACAGCGCCCGCAAGGCGGAGAACCGGCAGGGTGCGGCGTGGGTGCTGAACAATCTTGGTTACGCGCTGGGCCAGACCGGGGACGGCGACGGTTTTGGCTATCTCGAGCAGGCGCTGGCGATCCGGCGGGAGATCGGCGACCGGCCGGGTGAAGCGCAGACCGCGAACAACCTGGGTGATATCTACCAGAAGGCCGGCCGGCTCGACGAGGCGCTGGAGATGCTGCATCGTGCCGTCGACCTGAACCGGCAGATCGGCCGCCTCCGCGGTGCGGGCATCGCGTTGAACAACCTCGGTGACACACTGCTCGGCGCGGGCCGTGCCGAGGAGGCCGTGGACTGGCTACAACAGGCCCTCGCCACGTTCACCGAACTCGAGGACGCGGACGGGCTGGGGTACGCCCTTTACAATCTCGGCCGCTGCCATCTCCTGCTCGGGGACGACAAGGAGGCGGTGGTCAGCTTCCAGCGGGCGCTGGCCAGCCACCAGGTCACCGGTCACCTGCAGCAGCAGGCACGGACACTCAGACTCCTCGGCCGCGCCCAGGCCCGGTTGGGAGATACCGCGGAGGCGAGGCAGTCCTTGACTCGATCGGCAATGATCTATGACCTCCTGGGAGATATCGTCAAGGCCGCAGAGGTCCGTGCCGAAGCCGCAGGGAACTCGGGAGAGATCCATTAGCTAAACGTCTTCAAGGCAATGTGCGCCACTGGATACGATGCTTGGACGAATGCCCCCCGCCAGGAAGACCGAGAGGACAGCATGGTGAATGCAACATTCGCTGACGAAATGCTCGATGAAATCCGTGGCGACACAACGCCTGGCAACATGCCGGATGCCGAGCCGGAGAACATGCCCGACGCGAAGCCCGAGAACATGCCCGACGCCAAGCCGCAGAACATGCCCGACGTCGAACCGGAGAACATGCCTGACTGAGGGGAGCCGTCCCGCGACCTCGTAGATGTCCAACGGGCAAACAGCCTCCGAGCGCGCCGGATCGCTGGATACGATGCTGCGCACTGCCCCGGCAGAGGGCACGGGAACCCGAGAGGACCAGCATGGGGAACGTTGCGTTCGCTGACGAGCTGATCGACGAGATCAATGCGAGCGGAGAAGAGCCCGACGACGACGAGGACCTCGACGAAGACGCCTTCGACGACGAAGACGACGAGGACGAGGACGACGAGCCTTAGGACATGTCGCATCCCTGACCGCAGTCGGCCGGCGTGCGCGGGAACGGACTTCCGTTCCTGTGCACGCCGTCTCATTTCCAGATTGTGCAGGTCACGCATTTACGGGCCGCATTCGTATTGCGCATAATTGAGGTTCGCGGTTTTGCAGATGAGCCTGATGCGCGTGCGGCCGGGTTCCGCCGCGACCTCGAAGCGGACCGGGCTGGCCGGGACGCTTCCGCATGCACGCGGGTTCTCGGCTACACTTCGGAGCGCGCATTGCTAGGTATCGCTTGAGGAGAAGGAACCGTGCCCGAGGTAACGATCGCCGCCGAGATCCGCGAGGAGTTCGGCAAGGGGGCCGCTCGCCGTGCCCGCCGGGAGGGCCGCGTGCCCGCCGTGCTGTACGGTCACGGCACGGAGACCCGCCACCTGAGCCTGCCTGGCCATGACGTCATGCTCGCGCTCAAGACGCCGAACGTGCTGATCCGGCTCGAGGGCCTGAAGAACGGCAGCGAGATGGCCCTGCCCAAGGCGGTACAGCGCGACGTCGTCAAGGGTTTCATCGAGCACGTCGACCTGGTCCTGGTCCGCCGCGGCGAGAAGGTCACCGTGGACGTGCCGATCCAGCTCACCGGCGAGATCCAGTCCGGTGGCGTGCTGGACCAGCAGCTCGTCCAGGTCACCGTCGAGGCCGAGGCGACGCACATCCCGCAGGGCATCGAGGTCGATGTCGAGGGCATGGAGATCGGCGCGTCGGTGCACGCCAGCGACCTGACGCTGCCAAGCGGCACCACGCTCCAGGTCGACCCGGAGACCCTGGTGCTGCACGTGGTCGCGCCGCAGGCCGAGGAACTGCCCGAGCCCGCCGAGGGTGCGGCCGAAGGCGTCGAGGTGCCGGCCGCCGTCGCGGAGGCCGGTGCCGAGGGCGGCGAGTCCGCCACCAGCGAAGCGGAGTAGTCCGGCTGACCGCCGAACGCTGGATTGTCGCCGGGCTGGGCAACCCCGGTCCGGAGTACGCGGGCAACCGGCACAACGCCGGGCACATGGTGGTGGCGCTGCTCGCGCACCGCGCTGGTACCCGCTTCAAGGCACACCGCTCAGGCAACGACGTCGCGGAGATCAGGTTCGGTGACATTCCGGTCACGCTCGCGCTGCCGCGCTCCTACATGAACCTGTCCGGCCGCCCCGTGGCGGCGCTGGCCGCGTTCTACAAGACGCCGCCCGCGCGGCTCGTCGTCGTGCACGACGAGCTGGACATCCCGTTCGGCGCGCTGCGCCTGAAGACCGGCGGCGGTGACAACGGCCACAACGGCCTGCGCTCGATCACCAGCGCGCTCGGGACCAGGGACTACTACCGGGTCCGGTTCGGCATCGGCCGCCCGCCGGGCCGGATGGACGCCGCCACCTTCGTGCTCCGCGACTTCTCCGGCACCGAGCGCAAGGACCTGGACTTCCACCTCGACCGCGCCGCGGACGCGACCGAAACCCTCGTCACCCGCGACCTCACCACCGCCCAGAACCTCTACCACGCCGACCCCGCGCCCGCCTGACCCGCCACCCGCGATCCCGCCGCCCGCCCCACCGTGCCAATTGCGCAATCGAGCCCACTAGACCGTGTCATTTCGCAACGGCCCGACGCTCACGAAGCCGCGGAATCAACGGCCGGTCACGAATGCTATTGATGAACGCCGCCCAGAATCCCGAGGAGCCGAGTTGACGACAGTGGACGACCATGTGCTGGCGCACGATCTGGCACACGAGGCGGGCCGGCGGCTGCTTGAGCTGAGAGCGGGCGGCGGCGACCCGGACATCCTGCGTAAGGCGGGCGACCGGCTGTCCCACGAGTTCCTCGCCGCGCGACTGGCCGCCGAGCGGCCCGGCGACCACGTCCTGTCCGAGGAGGCCGCGGACGATCCGGCACGGCTGGCCGCGGATCGGGTGTGGATCATCGACCCGCTGGACGGCACCAGAGAGTTCGGCGAGCCCGGCCGGACCGACTGGGCTGTCCATGTAGCTCT
>DASRFJ010000346.1:0-30744 GCA_035651595.1 Streptosporangiaceae bacterium
GATTGGGGGGGTAACTGTCCGCAATCATTTCCGGACTGCCTCCCGTGCCCGCGCGGGGCTGCAGAAGGGCAAGGGCGTACCGCGACAAAGCCGCGCATTACGGACAGTCGGCACAGCGGTGCTTGCGGCGCGCCGCAAGCACCCGGGTGGCCGCGTGCCAGGTGCCCGAGTGGCCGCGTGCCAGGTGCCCGAGTGGCCGCCGCGCACGGGCCGCCACCCCTTGTGCCGGGTAACCGGACGTGGCACTCCGTCTTCGGCCTGAGTTCCTGGTCGAGACTGGTCGCGATCGGTCGGCTTCTTCGCGTCCAACATGGTGGTCGGCATCAGTGTGGACACCGCATCGGACTCGATCATCACCGTGCCGCTGTACCTACCTGCTCGCGGTCCGGCTCGTCGCGCGGCGTGGCAGAACGGCCAGTGACCGCCTGGCCGGCAGCAGGGCCGCGCTCAACGGCTGGCCCGTACCTTGCTGACCACCCGCCGAATCCAGTCCAGCACGGTCCTCATGTCGCCGTCGTCGAGGAAGTACGCGACGGCGCCGAACGCGAGGATCGCGAATACGGCGGCCGGCACCGCCAGGGCGACGGCCACTAGCTTGTGATGCAAGGGAATGGCCAGGCTGATGGCCACGCCGGCCACGACGCCGGCGGCGCAGGCGGCAAGCCCGGCCAGCGTCGCGTGGCCGGCCCCTTGCACGGCGGCGGGTCCGCAGATCCGCCGGGTGATGAGCAGCAGCGGGACGGCCGCGACGGTCTGGCCGAGGGTGGTACCCAACGCGAGCATGGCGGGGACCAGGCTGGGCGGCGTCAGCTCGATCAGCACGACGTCGGCCACGATCGTAATCAGCCAGCCGCCGGCCAGCGCCGCTGTGGCGATCTTGAGCCGCTTGAGGATGAACATGACGCGGGACAGGTTCGCGACCACCGCGACGCCCGCGACGCCCGGCGCGAAGAGCACGAAGGCCCAGATCAGCTGCGAGACCTGATCGGGCTGCTTGGCCAGCACGTGCGCGGCGGGGACGGCGATGGCCGCGATCACGGCCGTGCCGAGCCAGGACATGAGCAGCACGGCCCTGGTCGACCCGGCGCAGGCCCGGTCGAAGTCTTGCCCCTCTCGTGCGGACATTACCGGGAACGCGCTGACCACGATCGACAGCGCCAGGATCGCCGCGATCGAGTTGAACACCTGTGAGCCGTAGTTGAACAGCACGAGCGCGCCGGTCTTGCCGTGGCCATTGGCCAGGGCGATCGCCACCACATTGGCCACGTCGATGACCACCAGCTCGATCACGCCGACCAGCGCCAGCCCGCCGACCCGGCGCGCCACCCCGGGCGGGAAGCTCAGCGCCGGCCGCAGCCGCAGGTGCAGCCGCCACGTCGGCGGCAGGGCCACGAGGACCAAGACGGCGATACCCAGCGTTGTTCCGGCCGACAGGACGAGCTCGGCCGACTGGGGGAGCTGTGCAAGCGAGCGTCCCTTGTTCAGCGGGTCGAAGATCAGGTAGCACGCGATGAGCACCAGGCTGGAGATCCCCGGGCCGATCGACGGCGCCGCGAACCGCCGGTAGGACTGGAGCAGCCCGTACAGCACAACCGACAGCCCGTAGAGCAGGGCCTGCGGAGCGAACACCCGCAGCATGTCGCCGGTGGTGGCGACCATGTCCGCGCGGGCGCAGTGCGCGCTAGGGTTGCTCGGGTTGAGCAGCGCGGCGATCGGCCCGGCCGTCGCCACGATCACCAGGACGAGCGGCACCACGATGACGACGGTCCAGGTCAGCAGCGCCGACGTGATCTGGCCGACCCGCGCCTTCTCCGCTGGGTCCTCCGCGGCCCGCTCGGCGGACCGGGCCAGCACCGGGACCATTGCGCTGGTCAGTGCGCCGCCCAGGATCAGCTGGTACAGCAGGTCGGGCACCTGGTTCGCGGTCACGTACGACGTGCCCAGGCAACTGGCGCCGACCGTCTGCGAAAACACCAGCGTGCGAACCAGGCCGAGAACCCGGGACAGGATGGTCAGGCCGGCGACCACCGCGGCGCCACGGGCGATCCCCTCGCCGAGCCGCTGCGCCAGACCCTGCTCTGCCTGCGCAGTTGGTGTGAGGCCCGCGCTGTCGCTGATCGGCACATCCTTTTGCACGGCAGGCCTCCGTCCAGCTACGTCGCCTGGTACAGGATCGCGCAACGCCAGGAAAGATACGTATCCGGCAATACCCGACGAAGCAAGCCCTATTTGCCGCTTCGCCGCACTCGCCCCGATCCTCGCGCTCCCCGCATGCTCGCGCTCCCCGTATGCTCGCGCTCCCGCATACGTCGCGCTCCCGCATGTGTCGCGCTCCCGCATGTGTCGCGGTCCCCGCATGCGTCGCGCGTCCGCATTCCCGGCACTCGCCGCGCGCGCCGCGTTCCCCAAGGCTCGCCGTGCTCCGGCGCCACTCGAGGCGGTGGTGCGTGGCTGCTCGCGCAGCTATTGCCGGATTCGCACCGTATGCCCGCCGACCGAGGCCCCGCCTTCTATGTTAGAAAAAGTACTTCGCGGTAGAAAAGGGTGCAGATCTGGCGCCTTTTCTACCGCGGGGCCCTTTGTTGACACGGGAGCTTCTGCCCTCCCGACTCTCAGAGCTACTTGTATCTCTTCAGTAACATCATGTACACATACCGCGCCAGAAATGGTCTCGACGTCCTGCGGGCGAACGGCGGATTGTCGCGAACATCCCGTTTCGACGGCAGGTTGGCTGAGCAACGGCAAGGTGGGCCGCGGGAGGGCGGCCGGGATGCTCAAGCGCAGAACTCGCCCAACGGTTAATGGCGCGGGTCCTCGACGGGATTTGTACCAATTATCCATTTTGCCCTAGCATTTGCGGCCTTGTCGCCTGTCGGTACTGGGTGTAGCGTTTCTTAAAAGTATCTCCGTGGGGGGGATAATGGCCGATAAAGGACGAGAGCCCGCAGCGCCAGACGTTTCAGGAGGGGACGAAGCCACTCCGCAGCAGCGGAGACCCGGGATTTTCTGGTCCGGCTTGGCGATCTTCACGATTGCCGCCGTTGCATTTGGCTGGCTGATTGGGCAGCATCTCATCAGCTCGACGCGGCAGAGCGTAAAATGCATACCGACCAGCAGCCAAAATTCATGGCAAGGCCTGGCTGTATCGGGCGTGCCAAGCGCTATGCAATCGTCGTTCGGGTATGGCAGGGGCACCCAGGTAATAGAGTCCACGGTGACCGTGACGAAACAGCGGGGCCTTCCGCCCGCGACGATCACGGTATCCGCGGAGCCGCTGGTGAGCAGCGACGGCACCAGTGTCATCCAGCCGCTCCAGAACGCGGGTGATCCTGGACCGGGTATCCAGGCCGTCGCAACCCGCGTTGGACCCTCCTCGACATACCGTCTCGAAGTATGCGTCAAGGCGCCTGATGCTGCCCCCGGGTCCTACACAGGTGAGCTCACGTTCCCTGGTGCGGTGCTTTCTGCCGGAAACGGCCCGCCCGTCACCGTGCCGGTCACCGTTCCCGTCACGGTGACATTTCAGTCGGAAACTGTACCGTACTTTCTGACGATGGGGATCGTTCCCCTGTCGCTTCTCGGCATGATCTATTGCACCCTTATACTCGTCCGGCGGAAGAGCCGGAATCCCGCCGTCAGTATTGCTGAGGTATTCGGCTCTCTTTACGATGAACTTTGGAGCGTAAATGGAGTGTACGCGCTTATACTGAGTATCGGCGCGGTGTTCACGGCATGGAATGTGCAGGTCTACCGGAACCCGACCTGGGGTAGCCCCTGGCCGGTGACGCTGGTAGCGCTCGTCACGATGGTCGGCGCGGCAGCGGGTGCCGCCACGGTCCCCATGGGGCTATCCGCCGCCGCTAGCAGTCGCGCCGGCGGTTCCGGCGGCAAGAAGACTGGGCCGGGTACGCCTGCGGATGTGGCTGACGCGCCAGAAGACACGGAGGACGCGGAGGAAACGCCGGCCGCCACGGTTTAGCGTTAGGCCGGGCGAGTAGCGTTAGGCGGCGAGTAGTTGCCGATCATCGTGGGGGTAGCAGTCATGAAGCTGAGCGCGCGTAACCAGATCCCGGCGAGAGTTGTCGAAATCAACACCGGCGAGGCGATCGCCAACGTGACGCTGGACGCGGGCGGGGTCCGCCTGGTGGCCTCGATCACCGTGGAGGCTGTCCGCGACCTCGGCCTGGCCGAAGGCAGCGAGGTTACCGCCGTGATCAAGGCGTCCGACGTGATCGTGGCCGCTGGCAGCTGACGCCTTCGACCCCCGAACGGCGATCCGGGACGTCATAGATCAAGCGGTCGGCGCCGGCCACCCCCTGACCCCTCGCGTTACCGTGGAAAGTATGGACACCGCGGAACTTTAGGGTACGAATACTCAGCCTGGATCGCCGCGTAGTCCCGATCCTCCGCGTTGATGGGCGCGGCGGAGCGGCCGCTGCATGCGGTTGCGGCTCGCCGGACGGCAGACCTGGCGTGACTAAAGTTGCAGCAGAGGCTGAGAGGGCTAGAGAGCAAAGACTCCCATGTTAATAAAGGGCTTCATGGTAGAAAAGGGTGCAGATCTGGCGCCTTTTTTGCCACAAAGCACTTTCTAACACGTTAGAGTTCCCGGCGCACCTGACAAATGGTGATATATCCGGCATGTCCGAGGCGCGCGGGGCCGCGCGGGCGGGAACGCGCGGGGGAACGCGCGGGCGCGCGGGGGGCAACCGGGCCAAGCGCGGGCGATGGGCGGGGAGACGTTAGCAGGAGAAGCCGGGGCCGGTCAGGCCTGGGCCGGTGATGTCGGGCTCGGCGGCGCCGTTCGGCGCTGGGTAGGCGGTGTCGAACCATTCGGCGAAGAACTTGCTCAGCTCCGCGCGGCAGGCGTGGCTCTGGTCGGGGAACCCGTGCTGGAATGCGGCCTCGAGTTCCGGCTCGGTGATCGAGCCGCCGCCGAACTCCCGCTGGATGCGCCGCAGCACCTCCGTGAACCGCGACGTGCCCAGAGTCTGCCAGAGGGCGATGTACGCCGCCGCGGGCCGCTGGTAGGTCGCGGAGCTCGAGAACAGCCCGGCAGGCTCCGGGTCCGACGGCGCCGCCGACCAGAAGGCGCCGGTCCGTGCGTACAGCGTGTTGAACTGCTTGACCAGGCTGTCGGTGAACGCTTGCTGCCCGGCCGCGGTGCCCGGGCCGCCGGCCGCTGTCTCGGCCTGCCGAGCGGTGAACATGTACTGCGAGAGCTGGGCCATACCCTCCTTGAAGAAGGTCATGTTGTAGCCGCTCTCGGTCACGTGGTCGCCCCACCACTGGTGCATGTTCTCGTGGTAGAGCGTGCTCAGCCCGATCCTCCCGCCGGCGAACGTGATCATGGTCTGCATTTCCTCTTCGAAGCTCGCGGGCGGGGTCCCCACGACGACGCCGTCAGAGGCGAAGGGGAACGGGCCGTTGAATTGGCTCTCGAAGTCGGTGATGTCCTGCTGCTGGTCCATGATCGCCTGATTGGCGGTTTGCTGGATGGAGCTGATCGAGCTGTCCTGCGCCTCGTAGTACAAGAGCCCGTCGCTGGCCTGGCGGGAGGTCAGCGTGTAGTTCCCGACGCTGTCCTCGACCAGGTAGCTGGCGACCGGCGCGCCAGAGGCCCAGTGGTACGTGACGGACCCGGCCGGGAATTCGGCGTCCGCGCCGTTGTGGGTGACCGACTTCAGCTCGCCGTTGGCCAGCGCGGTCTTGCCCGCGTTGACCGTGTCGTAGAAGTCGTAGACCGGCTTGGCGGCCGGGTAGTCGTTGAGCGGCATCCAGTCTTCGGTGCCGACCGGTTCGGTGGTGACGAAGCTTCCGCCCGTCGCCGCGAACCAGCCCTCGGTGCTGCCGTCGCCGTCATTGTGCACGCCGGGCCTGCCGGTGTAGTTCACCACGACGGTGAACAGCGCGCCGTTCCCGATCGGCGCGGCGGGCGTGATGACCAGCTTGTTCGCGGGACACTGCGTGCCGTCGAGCGCGTCGGCGCTCTGCGAACCGTCGAGTTCGGGCGTGCAGGCGGGCGGCAGCGGGTTGCTGTCCGGGCCGCCCACCGGGTTGGTCTGCGACGCCTCGTGCGCCAGCGGGTTCGGGTCGCCTGGACCGTTGGGATCGCCGGGGTAGGTGGGCTGGACGAACGCGAACAGGGCGGGCCTGCCGTTCACCGTCACCGAGCTGACGCGCATCGCCGGCCCGGCGTCGGAGTTGGCCGAGGTCCGCTCGAAGTCCAGGCTGAAACTCGTCAGGCACTGCGTCGCCTGGTCGGTCAACGCGACGTGGTTGCCCGGCAGGAACGTGTTCGTACCAGCGTCGTACACCATGTGCACGCTCGTGTGCAGGCTCCGGTAGCCGCCGTTGCCGGTCTCCGGGTACAACCGCGACCCGTCGGCGGCGAGCGTGTGCGCTCCCGCCGAGCATCTCACGGGTGCCGCCGCGGCGCTGCTGGTGAGCGCCGAAGGCACCAGGACCGCACCGGTCAGGGACGCCGCGGCTATGGCGAGTGCGATCGGCCGACGGATTCTCGCCATGACCGTCTCCTTTGCCGCCCAGGCCACCCAGGGGACATTGTGCCTGTTCCGTGACCTCACGTCCAGGCCGGCGGAGCACTCGCCCTGCGCGATCACCACCCTGTCGGCGTTCCATTCCGTTCCGCGCAGGATGAAAGGACGACCAGCCACCGTCCGTTCGGAATATTTCGGAACGGACGGTGGTATCACAGCCGGTTAATGCGCGACCTTCTGCAGGTCGCTCGTCAGCGTGGCGATATCCACGCCCGCCGGGTCAACGCCGTTCCGGAACCAGTGCGGGGACAGCATCGCGTAGAGCTCGTCGCAGTAGGCGGCGTGGAAGTCCCAGGACACCGGGACCGTCGTACCCCAGGTCACCGCCGTCAGGCCGGCCCCGGTGTACCCGTCGTAGATCACGCAGTGCCCGTTCTCCGGGTTGGGCTGGTTGGCGGCCGAGCCGTCCGGCGCGACGGTCCACGGCGGCAGATCGTCCGGGCCCTTCGGGAGCACGGAGTTGGGGAGCTGGACGCCGACGTACAGCGTGCCGAACAGGCTGAGCGCCAGCTTGACGTGGTCGGTGTTCGTGGGATCGACCTCGACGAAGGCCGTGATCTTCTGACGGTCGATGCCCGTCTTCCGCCAGTACTTGAGGGCGTCGAGCAGGGCGGTTCCGCGGTCGGTGGGGTTCGAGCCGTCCGGCTGGACGTCGTGCGGGTTGTAGCCAGTGACGACCTCGTAGGCGTGCAGGACCTGCGCGGTGGTCACGGCGAGTTGCTGTTGCTGCGCGTTCGCCGCCCACAGCATGTCCGCGTGCGCCTGGCCGGCCCACGCGCAGTCGCCCACGGTGTCGTTGCCGAGCATGCCCCAGCTGGTGACCGCCTTTCCGTAGTCGACCTCGGCCGGCGGGGCCGGCGCGGCCGGCGTGAGGTACCTGCCGAACGCGAACGTACGCGGATCTGTTTTCTTGGGTAGTTTGCCGAGCTTGTAGTGAGGCATCCGGGTCCTCCCCCTTCGCATCGTGGTAAGCGGGCAATCCCCACCGAAGCGGGCACGCTTACCGTCATGACATGGGCAGATTGTCCACTCGGCGCATTGACCGCCCGTTAACCCTGAGTTGATCCGGGTAATGCCCGCCCGGTGCGCCCGCCACACTCGTTTCGCCCTCCGGGATCCACCGGGCGCAAGCGGCTAACCTGCGGATATGCCCCAATTGTCCGGCCATAGTCTGCGCCTCGGCAACCAATTCACGCCCCCGCACCCATATCACAACATCCCACGATATTCCCGGCGAGCCGGCAGGCGAGCCGGATTATTGCGGACACTTACCCCCCCGGTTTGGGGGGGTAACTGTCCGCAATCATTTCGGGCGGCGCCGCGCTGTCAATGACGTGGGGCGTGCGGCCGAGGTATGCGACGAGCCGGTCGCCCGGGCCGGCCTTGGCTGTCGCGGTGACCGGCGGACCGAACAAGGGATCGCGGCCGGATTCGGGGATGAGCAGCGGGGCGATCGCCAGCAGGCCGGCGGCCAGCGCGTCCGGGATTGGCCTGTTCTGCCCGCATGCCTCGGATATGTCCCAGCCGTGCACGGCGATCTCGATGGCTCCCGCGTATTCGATCGCGATGGCCGGGAGCGACAGGTCGCCGATGCCGAGTACCTGGCGGCTTCGGTCGGCGGTGGCCCACGCGGCCAGGAGCCGGCCGGCCCGGTAGCGGAAGGTCCGGGTCGGGTCGGCCGCGGGTTCGCGGTCCAGTGTCGCGGGGATCAGGGCGACATGTCCGGTGACGGTCGCGTCGTACAGTGCGGCCAGGGATTCGCTGGCGTGCAGGAGCAGCATGTCCAGGTTCCAGCCCCGGCATGGTGTCGCGCGGGGCAGCCGCGCGGGCGTGACGTCGAGCACCGATCGCTCGGCGTAGCTGATCGCCTGCTCAAGCAGCGTGGTCGTGCCCCTCATCGGCGCGATCCGGCCGCGGCGGTCGCGGTGGCCGTGGTGGGCAGGACCTGCGGCAGGCCGAAGACCGGGAACAGTTCGGGCTGGTTGAACGAGACGATGTGCGAGATGCCGGTGTCGCCGAGGGTGAGCACCTGCACCGCGTGTGCGTGGTGGCGTCCGTCGCGGCCGAGCAGGTAGCACGCGAAGCCCGGCTGGGCGTTTGCGGTCACCGGGACCAGCTTGAAGTCCCCGGGCCGAGCGAGAACCTGGGCACCGAGGAACCGTCCGATCGAGTCGCGTCCGGCGAACCAGGTAAGGATCGGCGGCATTTCGAAGATCGCGTCCTCGCGCAGCAGTCGCATGAGGGCGGACGCGTCGGCGTGCTCGAAGGCAGACGCGTACTTGTCGAGCAGGGCGCGCTGGTCGGGTTCGGCGGGCTCGCGGATGTCCTCCTCGACCGGGGCGGCCTGCTTGAGCCGGGCGCGGGCGCGTAGCAGCAAGCCGTTCACCGCGGTGGTCGTGGTGCCGAGCAGGCCCGCGACCTCGGCGGCCGGCAGCTGCAGGACGTCACGCAGGACCAAGACCGCGCGCTGCCTGGCGGGCAGGTACTGCAAGGCGGCGATCAGACCCAGCCGCAGGCCCGCCCGTGACGCCACGACCGATGCGGGATCGGCGGGGTCGGCGTGCACCAGAGCGTCGGGGAGCGGCTCCAGCCACGGCACCTCGCCCGGCCCGGCGGCCAGCGGACCGTCCGGATCCGCGCCCGGAGCGCCAAGGCCGGACGGCAGCGGCCGTCGGCCGCGGTTCTCCAGTGCCCGCAGGCATGCGTTGGTGGCGATCCGGTAGAGCCAGGTTCGCAGCGACGAGCGGCCCTCGAAGTCATCGTAGGACCGCCACGCGCGGATCAGGGTCTCCTGCAGCTGATCCTCGGCGTCGTGGACCGAGCCGAGCATCCGGTAGCAGTGCGCCAGCAGCTCAGCCCGGAACGGGTCGGTGAGCTGCGCGAAGTCCGCCTCGTCCGGCATCGGAACCTCCTTGCCTGGTCTGTATCTGGGTTGATCCGCGGCACGGCCGAAAGTCACCGGGTGACGCACGTCGATTTCGGCCGCACGCCCGGATCTGTACCAGCGAACCGGAACGGAGGACAGGTCATGCGACTACGATTCCTCGGCAAGCACTCTTCGCCGAACAACTCGCCGGCATTGTGGGACACCGACGCGGGCCAGTACGTGATCCAGGGCTTCGAGCTGGACCCAGATACCCTTGCCCAGGTCGGTGACGTCCCGCGTGGCGAGCTGGTGATCCGGGTGCCCAAGGAACTCATCCGCTACCTCTCGGAGGCGAGTCACGATGCCGATGACGGCCTGGCCTGAGTAACCGCCATGCCTGGCAAGCCCCAGCAAGCTCGCGAAGCCCTCGGTTCCCGGCTCCGGGAGATCCGGCTGGATGCGGGCCTGACCGCACGGACCCTCGCCCAGCTGGCAGGCTGGCATTTCACCAAGGTCAGCAAGCTCGAACACGGCACCCGCCGGCCGTCGCCCGACGACATCCGCGCCTGGTGCCGGTATTGCCAGGCAGAAGACCAGATGACCGATCTGATCGTCACAGCGCGCGGCATTGACGCAATGTATACCGAGTGGCGCAGGCAGATGCGGGCCGGGATGCGGCATTTCCAGGACTCCTCGCGGCCGCTGTATGAGCAGACGCGGCTGTTCCGGGTGTACGAGACGACGTTCGTCCCCGGCTTGCTCAACACCGCCGAGTACGCGGCCGCGATCATGGGGTTCTGGGCAGGGCTGCTGAGCCTGCCGGCGGACCAGGAAGCGTCGGTATCCGCCCGGATGGCACGGCAGAACGTCCTGTACGCGCCGAAAAATCGCTTCGCGTTCGTGATCGAAGAACAGGCCCTCCGCACGCGCGTCGGTGGCGCGGCGGTGATGGCAGGCCAGCTCGACCGGCTGCTGGCGCTGATGTCACTGCCGACGATCAGCCTCGGGATCATTCCCGCTGGCGGCGAGCGGCACGCCCTGGCCCAGGGCAGCTTCTGGATATTCGACCAGGCGCGGGTCCAGGTGGAGACCGTGTCGGCCGGGCTGGACCTCACCCAGCCCGCCGAGATCAGCCTCTACGCGCGGGTTTTCGGCCTGCTGCAACGCTCGGCGGTCTACGGTCACCTCGCGCGTGAGCTGATTACATCCGCCGCGGCCGACCTTGGCCGCGAGTAGTTTCGCCAACTTACGGCAACATCCTTGAGGCTCGTGGCGGGCCGTTCTTACGCTCACCACACACGGGGATCTGACGCTGCTTTCACTGAGGAGCAATCAATCATGGAACTTCCGAAGATCGCATCACGGCAAGAATGGCTGGCGCTCCGCCTGGAGCTGCTGGCGAAGGAGAAGGAGCTGAGCCGGGCACAGGCCGCGCTGGCCGCCGAGCGCCGGGCGCTGCCGATGGTGGAGATCACGAAAGACTACGTCTTCACCGGACCGGGCGGCCCGGCCACACTTGCGGACGTGTTCGAAGGCAGGGACCAGCTGATCGTCTACCACTTCATGTGGCTGCACGACATCGACGATGGCTGCCCGAGCTGCTCGTTCGCGGTCGATAACATGCCCGACCCGGTGCACCTGAACAAGGGCGCGGATACCACGCTGGCGCTGGTCGCACGGGCGCCGTTCGAGCGCATCGAATCGTTTCGCGACCGGATGGGCTGGACGCTGCCGTGGTACTCCTCGCATGGCAGCGAATTCAACTACGACTTCCACGTCAGCAACGACGAGGCCATCGCCCCGGTCGAATACAACTACAAGGACAAGGCCACCCTGGAACGGGAGGGGCTCAGCTACTACGCGGCCAGCAACTCCGACGGGCAGGGCGTCAGCGTGTTCGTGCGCGACGGCGACCGCGTGTTCCACACCTACTCCGCCTATGGCGTCGGTGCCGACGTCATGCTCAGCACCTACCGGTTCCTCGACCTGACCCCCGCGGGCCGTCAGCGTTACGTCAACCAATGGCCGCTGCACGACTCTTACGGGCAGCCCGCCGCCGGCCACGTCCACTAGCCGGGGCAGGAGCAGAAATGAACGAGCTACTTGACCTCGCCGTCGCCGCGCACGGCGGCCTGGACCGATGGAATCAGATCGGGTCGATCACTTTCGACGCGTCTATCAGCGGAGCCTTCTGGCACCTCAAGGGTCAGGGTGACGCCCTCAAGGATGTTCGCCTGGCGGTGGAAACCGGGCGGCAGCAGGTGACGATCGAGTTCGCCGGCCAGGACAAACGGTCGGTCTTCGAGCCGGAGCGGGTCGTCGTGCAGCGCGGTAACGGCACGCTCATCGAGGCCCGCGAGGACCCGGAAAGGTCGTTCGACGGCCATCAGTTCCAGACCCCGTGGGACGACGTCCACCTCGCCTATTTCGTCGGGGAGGCACAGTGGACGTACCTGAACATGCCGTTCCTCGCCACCCGGCCCGGGTTTGTCACCGAAGAGATCGCCTCCGTCGAGGTGGCTGGCGAAACGTGGCGGCGGCTGGCGGTGACGTTTCCTGATCACATCAAGAGTCACAGCCGCAAGCAGGTCTTGTGCTTCGGCCCGGACGGGCTGCTGCGCCGCCATGACTTCACCATCGACCTCCTCGGCGCGGTGCCCTCACAGCTCGAGGCCACCGGGTACCGCGACGTCGACGGCATCGTCTTCCCCACGACGCGGCGCGCTTACGACCAGCTCAACCCCGATCATCTGCTGATGGTCGCCATCGACATGGACAAGATCACCCTTCGCTGAGGAGCATGCCGTGTTCGCCGAGACCAAAGCGTTCAGCGCGTTCGCCGTTGACGACCTTGACCAGGCCAGGAAGTTCTACGGCGAGATACTGGGAATCAGGGTCAGCGAGCAGCATGGACTGCTCACCCTGAACCTGGCGGGCGGCCACGACACCCGCGTGTATCGCAAGCCGGGCCACACTCCGGCCGGCCACACCGTCCTCATGTTCCAGGTGGACGACATCGAGGCGGCGGTCGGCGAACTGACCAAGCGCGGCGTCCAGTTCGAGCGGTACGACGGGATGGACCAGGACGAGCGCGGCGTCACCCGGGGCGCCGGCCCGTTCATCGCCGCCTGGTTCAAAGATCCGGCCGGAAACATCCTCGAGGTGCTGCAGGAGCACTAGCCATGTGTACGTACCCCGGACTTCCGCGCTGCCCGATTTCGCGCGCGCGCAACCCATGTAACTGGCGCGGCCTGGGGTCCGGATTGGGCGCGATGCTCCGGCCGACGCGCGCTCCGGCGTTCGGCGAGCAGCCGAGCAGCCGAGCTGCTGTCTAGCAGCCGAGCTGCCGAGCAGCTGTCTATATCGGGACATTCCGGCTGATTTCAGGCGCGCCAACAGTTGCGCCGGATTATTGCGGACACTTACCCCCCCGAAGTGGGGGGGTAAGTGTCCGCAATAATTTCGAGCCACCTTGCGGGCAAGAGGCTATCGCCGAACGTGCCGGGTGTAGCCCTACGGGACGACGTAGTTGACGGAGGTGCCCCAGTTGGCCCTGCCGTCCCTGGTCCCGCCGCAGGTTGCCGGCGTCAGGGTGAAGTCCGCGCCGGTGCAGCTCGGGAACTGGATGTACTCGTTGGCGAAGTAGATCCGGCCGGTTCCTGGCAGGAACACGCCCTCGCTGTAGTCGCCCCAGCGCGGCCGGGTACGGCCAGGGAATCCCATGTACTCGGAGAAGCCATCCTGGGGTGACAGGCCAAGGTCGGCGACGTTGATCACCGACCCCAGGACGCCGTTCGACGAACTGGTCAGGCGGCCGAAGGCAGTGCTGGGGAAGAAGCCCCCGTTGTCCGCCCCGGTCGGGCCGCCGTTCCCGGTGAGCGTGAACAGGACGATGGCCCGGCCGTTCCCGCCGTCCTGGTCGCGGAAGCCCTCAGCGGCCAGGGCCGACATCGTCAGGTCCTCGTGCTGCGGCGAGACATAGGACTGGCTGCTGAGGCTGAAGGCCCCGTACCGGTCGAAGCTGCCAGTGCCGACGACCCAGTAGACGACGCCCTGGTGTTCCTCGGGAGCCGGCTCCGCGGCGAACGTCTGGTTGATTCCCGTTCCGGAGGAGGCCCACAGCTGGCCCTGCGCCTGCGAGGCCTGGGTGATGCCGTCGCCGTTGGTGGCGATCGGGCCCTCCGGGCAACTCGCGGGTGGCGGGCTGCCCCTGCTCAGGCCGGCCGCGCCGCATTCGTCGCCGAGCGGGATCGGGCCGGCCTTCTGCGGTGCCCGGATTCCGCTGTCGTAAGAGAGCACGTTGGAGAACAGCTGACCGCCGAACTGTATGTGGCCGCAGGCCACGCAGTTGTGGCTGTTCAGAGCCTCCAGGCTGGTCCAGTCGAAAACGGCGAGCCGGTTGTCGCCCTGCCGGTGGAAATCGAGGGTCGCGAGCATGAACGCGGAGCCGCCGTGCGCGTCGTCGAACTGGGACGGGTCCGGCGGCTGCGCCGGAATCGCCTGCTTCCAGCACGTGATGCCGGGGTTGTGGGTCTGGTTATCGGAGGCACATGTCCCGTCTGGCGTCGGCAGCAGGCCCATGTTCTCGATGGCGACATTGAACCCGGTGTTCGGGCTGCCGTCGGGCTCGGTGACCGGCTGTCCTTCTTCCATCGCCTTCTTGTCGAGCGCGAACTCCTGCACTCCGTTGAACGATCCGCCGCCCAGGCCGGGGTTGCTCGCGATGAGCGGGAACTCGTCGTACATCATGAGGAACGCGTCGCGCGAGGTCGCGATCTTCGCGAAGTCGTTGAGCAGGTTGGGTGCGCCCGGCTCGGCCGGGTTGTAGTTGGCGTTGAGGAAGTAGACGTTGTACGGGCCGAACGGGTCCGAGCCCACGGTCACCGCGATGGCTTCGAAACAGCCGTTGGCCACGCCGGCGAAGCAGCCCGCGAACGGGCCGCCGGAGGCCTCGCTGCTGGCGGACGCGATTTCGGTGAAGAACCAGTGGCCGCCGTGCTCGGCGTCGAAGACGCACGACGGGTCCCCGCCGCTGCTCCAGCCACGGCCGGTGAGTCCCATGAGGGTGTCCAGCGGGATCGGTGCCGACAAGCGATGCAACGCCGTGTCGAAGACCATGATCTCGCCGATGTTGTTGGCCTCGACAACTTTGCCTCGGCCGGCGCACAGGCCCTGGTCCGGAGGCTCGATGTCGCCCTGCGTGTTGGTGGGCAGCGTGGCGTTGTCGACCGCGTTCAGCCCCTTGACGCCGACGGCGCCACCCGCCGAAGAACTGACGATGTCACAGCCGGGGCCCAGCGGCTGACAGCTCACCGCCGGGATGGCGAGGGCGGCGGGGGCGGTGCCGGCGGCGCTGTCACGCGGAAGCCCGGGTAGCGGCATGGCGTGCTGCCCAGGGGCTTGGGCCGGCTGGCGGCCTGCCGGCTGCCTGGTTGCCAGAGACTGCGTGGATGGCGTGCGGAACGGGCCGGTGAGCAGGGAGCAGTCCGCCGCGGCACAGCCGGTCGCGGCGGGACCGGCGAAGGTGGACGCGAACTGTCCCAGGCTTGTTGGCGAATTGTCTGACGGAGCCGCCGTCGCCGCACCCGAGGTGATGGTGAGCACGACCGGCAAGGACAGCAGCATAAGCACCGCTGCCGCCCCATGGAGGCGTCTGTTTCTCTTGGTGTGCATTTGCCCTCCATTGCGAACTACGCACCCGGAAGGACCGAGGCGCCGTCATCATCCGGCGCGACGAACTCCCCGTCAATCTCCAAAATCGCACATTGAGCAAGGGAGATTCCATGATCACGAAACCTTTTGTGGGCTATAGCCCACACAACCCTTCATGATCATGAGTTCGAATGCGCCAGGCAACCGGAGAGGTGCGGAGGGCTCGGGTCGGTCGGCAGCGTGATCCTGGGCACGTGCGGAGTGAGGGCAGGCAGGCAATGACGCAGGGTCACCGTGTCCGGCTTGACGGTACGGCGTGGAGCGTGTGGCGGGACGTTTGCGTGCGCGGCGCTGGCTTCCCCGCGGACATGGTGCTGGCCATCTGCGATGAGCTGCTGGCGCGCAGTGCCGACCTGGCCGATGAATATGACCGGGTGTATGCGGATGCCGTCGGGCGGCTGGCCGGTGGCATCGCCGCTACCCACGCCGACCCGCTCTTCCAGGAGGCGCTGGCCTGGCAGAACCCGGGGCTGGCGCAGTTCCTGCTTGAGCACGACAAGGGTCCGGACGCGCCACGGCGCAGCAAGCAGCGCCAGCGGGAGCTGGTGATCGCGAGCTACCTGCAGCGGTACTGCCTGAAGAACGACACGATCGGGTTCTTCGGACCGGTCGGCTGGGCGTCCGTGGAACCCGGCGCCGCCGGCCTGGTGGCGGTGCCGGGTGCGCAGCTGACCACGCGCCGGACCACGTACTTCGAGGTGTGGGCGATCGACAAGGTCGCCGCCGAGATCACCCGGCAGGGCCGGGAACAAGGCTGGTTGCGGCCGCGGCGGCCCCGGTCCGTGTTCCTGGCCGGGAACGTGCTGCACCGCCCGCACCGCCAGCCGGTGGTCCTCACCGATGCCGAGCTCACCATCCTGCTGGCCTGCGACGGCCGCCGCACGATCAGCGAGGTGGTCGACGGCACGCCAGGCGCTACCGCTGTGCTGGACCGGCTGGCCGCGCTGGGCGCGCTGCGGCTGGATCTGGAAGGCCCGGTGGACGCCTGGCCGGAGCGGCTGCTGCGGAAAAACCTTGAGCTGATCCCCGATCCGGCGGCCAGGGCGGCGGCGCTGGCGCCGGTGGACCGGATGGTCAAGGCGCGAGACGCGGTCGCGAGCACGGCGGGGAACCCGGCAGGGCTTCGGCGGGCGCTGGCGGCGCTGGCCGGCACGTTCGAAAGCGTCACCGGGTCGCCCGCGACCCGCAGGGCCGGGGAAAACTACGCCGGCCGGACGCTGGTCTACAGCGACGCCGTCCGGGACGTGCGGGTCGAGCTGGGCGCGGCGGTGACCCGGGCGCTGGCCGCGCCGCTCGGCTTGGTGCTCGATAGCGCCCGGTGGCTGGTCAACGACATCACGGACAAGTACCGGGAGTACTTCGCGGAACTCCTCGACCGGGAGACCGCCCGGCTCGGCGGCGCGCCCGTCCCGCTGCCGCGGCTGCTCACCGTGGCATCGCCATACCTGGCCACCCTCGGCCGCCGCGGTGAGTTCGTCACGGCGAGCGTGGCTGAGCTGCAACGGCGCTGGCAGGAGGTGCTCGGTCCGGCGACATCGCCGAGCAGGCACCAGGTCAGCGCGGACGAGATCACCGCGCGGGCGGCCGAATGCTTTCCCCGGCGACCGGTCGCCTGGTGCGGCGCCCGCCAGCACTGCCCGGACATCCTGCTCGCCGCGGCCACACCCGGCGAGGTGGCGCGCGGCGACTTCCTGCTGGTACTCGGCGAGATGCACCTGGCATGCAACACGCTGGAGGGCCGGCTGTTCGTCGAGCAGCACCCGGACCCGGCCAGGCTCATCGCCGCCGAGCGGGCCGACCGCGGTCCGCGGCGGGTCGTACCCATCCAGGCAAAGGACCATCCGACCGTGCTGTCCCGCGTCGGGCCGTCGTCCGTACTGGGGCCGGGCCAGCTTTACTGGTCCGCCGCCGCCATCGACTCGCTCGACCCACCGGAATCGGACCCGGTCCTGCCGGCCGCGGGGATGACCGTCGCCCGCCGCGGTGACGATCTGGTCGTCCAGGTCATGCCCGACGATGCCGAACTGGACTTCTTCGAGGTCATCTGGGACGAGATGGTGCAGGTTGTCATTGACGCGTTCCGGCCGGTAGCTCCGGCCGGGCACCGGCCGCGGATCACGATCGACCGGTTCGTGCTGAGCCGGGAACAGTGGACGTTCCCGATCGCGGACTCCCGCTGGGCGTTCGTCAAGGACGAGCAAGAACGATTCCGCCTGGCGCGGCGCTGGCGGCAGGAGCACGAGCTGCCCGAGCGGGTGTTCTACCGCGTTCCCGTCGAGCTCAAGCCTACGGCGGCCGATTTTCGCAGCCTCGTCCTGGTCAACCTGTTCGCCAAGTACATCCGCCAGACCCGGGCGGCCGGGCATGCCGAGTACACCGTCACCGAGATGCTCCCCGACCTGGGCCAACTCTGGCTCGCTGACCGCGCGGGCCGTCGCTACAGCTCCGAGCTGAGGTTCGTCGCCTACGACGGCTGACCGCACGCGCAATGTCAGAGGTGCTGGTTTCCGCCCCGGTTGCGAGGCTGCCGTCATCGTCCGAGGGGAGCGCGACGCAGTGCTGACGCCGACGGAGCTGGGACGCCTACTGGCGGGGTGGAATGACACAGCCCGTGAGATACCTGACCTGACGCTGCCCGAGCTGTTCGAGGCGCGGACGGCGCGGACCCCCGACGCTCCCGCGGTGATCTTCGGCGACGTCGCGCTGTCCTACGCCGAACTCAACGCTCGCGCCAACCGCCTGGCCCGGCACCTCGTGTCGCTGGGCGCGGGCCCGGAGCGGTTCGTCGTCATCGCGCTTCCCCGTTCCGCGGAGATGGTCGTCGCGGTGCTGGCCGTACTCAAAACCGGCGCCGCCTATGTCCCGGTTGACCCTGGGTACCCGGCCGAACGGATCGGGTTCATGCTCGCCGACACGAGCCCGGTCGCGGCGGTGACGACGGCAGAGGCCGGGCAGAAACTGCCCGGCGGTGCGCCACTGGTGGTGCTCGACGATCCGGCGACGGCGGCGACGATCTCCGGGCTTGACGGCGGTCAGCTGACAGGGAGTGCGCGGCCGGGCCTGTCGGGCGCGGCGTACGTGATCTACACGTCGGGGTCGACCGGACGGCCGAAGGGCGTGGTGGTCGAGCACCGCAGCGTCACCGACCTCGTGTCCTGGGTCGCGGTGCAGTTCTCGGCGCGGGAGTTGTCCAGGACGCTGGCGTCGAGCTCGCTCAGCTTCGACTTCTCGGTGTTCGAGATCCTGGCGCCGCTGGCGTCCGGCGGCTGCGTCGAGATCGTGCGGAACGTGCTGGCGCTGGCCAGCGAGTTCGCCGATCCGCTGGCCGAGCGCATGGTCAGCGGCGTCCCGTCGGCGATCGCCCATGTGCTGAGCACCACGGGTGCGCGTGTCCGGGCGCGGACCGTGGTCGTCGGCGGGGAGCAGTTCACGCCGCGGGCCCTGGACCAGATCCGGGAGACGTGGCCGGGGGCCCGGGTCGTCAACATCTACGGCCCGACCGAGACGACGGTCTACGCGACGTCGTGGAGTTCCCGCGATGCGGCCGGCCGGGTGCCGGCGATCGGCCGGCCGACCGGGAACACGCGGGTGTTCGTGCTCGACGCCCAGCTACGGCCGGTGCCGCCGGGGGTGGCGGGGGAGCTGTACGTAGCCGGACTGGGCCTGGCCCGTGGGTACCTGAACCGGCCCGGCCTGACCGCGGAGCGGTTCGTCGCGTGCCCGTCCGGGGAGCCCGGGGAGCGGATGTACCGAACCGGGGATCTAGCGCGGTGGGTGGCCGCGGGGGTCCGGGGGGACGGTTCCCCCCGGTCGAATCACGGTGAGCTGGAGTACCTGGGCCGCGCCGACGACCAGGTGAAGGTGCGGGGGTTCCGGATCGAGCTGGGCGAGGTCGAATCGGTTCTCGCCGCCCAGGACGGGGTGGCGCAGGCGGCGGTGGCGGTCCGCGAGGACCGGCCGGGCGACGCGCGGCTGACCGGGTACGTGGTCCCGGCCGCAGGCGCCGAGCTGGATCCCGCGGTCCTGCGGGAGGCCGCGGGGCGGATGCTGCCTGGTTACATGGTGCCGTCCGCGATCATGGTGCTGGCGGCGCTGCCGTTGTCGCCGAACGGGAAGCTGGACCGGCGTGCGCTGCCCGCCCCGGACTACGGGGCTGCCGCCGCGACCGGTGGCCGCGCCCCGGCCACCGACCGGGAGCGTTCGTTGTGCGGCGTGTTCGCGCAGGTGCTGGGCCTGGACCGGGTCGGGGTCGAGGACAGCTTCTTCGACCTGGGCGGGCATTCGCTGCTGGCGACCCGGCTGGTGTCCCGGGTCCGCGCGGTGCTGGGCGCCGAGCTGCCGATGCGGGCCGTTTTCGAGCATCCCACGCCGGCGGCCCTCGCCGAGATACTGGACGGCGCGGAAGCGGCCCGTCCCGCGCTGGTCCCGATGCCGCGGCCGGACCGGCTGCCGCTTTCGTTCGCGCAGCAGCGGCTGTGGTTCCTCGAGCAGTTCAACGGGCCGGGCACCGCCTACAACCTGCCGTTCGCGTGGCGGCTGACCGGGCAGCTCGATCCCGCCGCGGTGGCCGCCGCGCTCAACGACGTGGCGGTCCGGCACGAGTCGCTGCGGACGGTGTTCGCCGTCGACGGCGGCGAGCCATGGCAGCACATTGTCCCCGCGGGCGAAGCGGCCGTCCCGGTGACGATCACCACCGCCCGTTCGGACGAACTGGACGGGCTGATCGATGCGGCGGCGCGGTACGTGTTCGACCTGGCCAGTGAGCTGCCGATCCGGGCCTGGCTGTTCACACTCGGGAAGCAGCAGCATGTGCTTTTGCTGCTGACCCACCACATCGCCAGCGACGGCTGGTCGATGGACATCCTGATGGCCGACCTGGCGACCGCGTACGCGGCCCGATGTGACGGCCGGGCACCGAGCTGGGCGGCGCTGCCGGTGCAGTACGCGGACTACGCGCTGTGGCAGCGGGCCCTGCTCGGCAGCGACCGCGACCCGGCCAGCATCATGTCTGGCCAGGTCGAGTACTGGCGGCGGGCACTGGCCGGGCTGCCGGAGGAACTGACGCTGCCGGCGGACCGGCCGCGGCCAGCCCAGCCGTCGCGAGCCGGCGCGGAACTGCGGTGGCAGCTCGCCGGCCCGGACCTGCACCGGCTGCTGGACGGGCTGGCCCGCGAGCATCAGGCGACGATCTTCATGGTGCTGCACGCGGGGCTGGCGGCGCTGCTGTCGCGGCTCGGCGCGGGAACCGACATCCCGCTGGGCGCACCGGTCGCCGGGCGGACCGACGAGGCGGTCCATGATCTGGTCGGATTCTTCGTGAACACCCTGGTGCTGCGCACGGACCTGTCCGGCGACCCGAGCTTCGCCCAGCTGCTGGACCGGGTCAAGAATGTGGTGCTGGCCGCGCAGGCCCACCAGGACGTCCCGTTCGAGCGGCTGGTCGAGGCGCTCAACCCGGAGCGCTCCCCGTCTCGGCACCCGCTGTTCCAGATCGTGCTCGCCGACCAGGACGTCGCCACGGCCGGCTGGCGGCTACCCGGGCTGGCGATCAGCGACGAGCCGGTCCCGGCGGTGGATGCCAAGTTCGACCTGACCCTCGGATTCTGGCAGGACCGGGACGGCGCGGGTGCCCCGGCCGGGATCAGCGCGTTCTTCGAGTACGCGCGGGACCTGTTCGACCACGCCACCGTGCAGGCGCTGGCCGGCCGGCTGACAAAGCTGCTCAGCTTGGCCGCGGTCAGCCCGGATCTGCCGCTCAGCACCCTGGACCTCTTGACTGCTACCGAACGACAGGCGCTGATCCACCGGGACAACACAACTCGCCAGCTACCCGAGACGACACTGCCCGACCTGTTCTCGGCGCAGGCCGCCACCACCCCCGACGCTCCGGCCGTCACCTGCGGCGATAGCACGCTTTCCTATGCGGAGCTGGACCAGCGCGCCAACCGTCTCGCCCGGCATCTCGTGTCGCTGGGCGCGGGGCCGGAACGGCTCGTCGCGATCGCGATGGAACGCACCCCCGCCATGATCACCGCGATCCTCGGCATCCTGAAAGCCGGGGCCGCCTACCTCCCCGTCGACCCGGAGTACCCGGCCGAGCGGATCGCCTACATCCTCGCGGACGCGCGCCCGGTCCTGCTGGTCTGCGACCAGGCCACGGCCGGCCGGATCCCAGGCGACGATATTCCCCGGATCGTCGTGGATGACCAGGCCCGCGCGGCGGCGGTGGCCGCGTGTGCCGCCACCGGGCTGCTGGACGAGGACCGTGCGGTGCCGCTGCGGCCCGCGCATCCCGCCTACGTGATCTACACCTCGGGTTCCACCGGCCGCCCCAAGGGCGTCGTGGTCCAGCACCGTAACGTGGCCCGCCTGGTGGCGATGACCAGCGGCTGGGTTGATGCCGGGCCGGGTGACGCGTGGACGCTGTTCCACTCCTACGCGTTCGACTTCTCGGTGTGGGAGATGTGGGGAGCGCTGGCGACCGGAGGCCGCCTGGTCATCGTCCCGTACCTGGTGTCCCGGTCGGCCGCGGAGTTCCGGGAGCTGCTGGCCACGGAGCGGATCACCGTGCTCAGCCAGACGCCCTCGGCGTTCTACCAGCTGATGGACCTCTGGCGGGACGGCGCCGGGCTCGCGGTCCGGTACGTGATCTTCGGCGGCGAGGCACTGGACTGCGCCAGGACCGCCCGCTGGGCGCGGGCCCTGCCCGGCGCCCCCAGCCTGGTGAACATGTACGGGATCACCGAAACCACGGTGCACGTGACCGGGCACGTCGTGGACAGCGCCGAACCGGGCGCGGCGAGCATCATCGGCACGCCGATCCCGGACCTGCGGGCGTTCGTGCTGGACGACGCGCTGGGACTGGTGCCGCCGGGGGTGGGCGGGGAGCTGTATGTGGCTGGGGCGGGGCTTGCGCGCGGCTACCTGGGGCGGCCGGGGCTGACCGCGGAGCGGTTCGTGGCGTGCCCGTTCGGGGTGGCGGGTGAGCGCATGTACCGGACCGGTGATCTGGCCCGGTGGATTGTTCCCGCGGGGGTCCGGGGGGACGGTTCCCCCCGGTTGGCCGCGGGGGTCCGGGGGGACGGTTCCCCCCGGTCGAAGACCGGCCACCTGGAGTACCTGGGCCGGGCCGACGACCAGGTGAAGGTCCGGGGATTCCGGATCGAGCTGGGCGAGATCGAGGCGGTGCTCGCCGCCCAGCCTGGGGTGGCGCAGGCAGCGGTGACCGTGCGGGAAGACCAGCCGGGGGACCGGCGGCTGGCCGGCTACGTGGTCCCGGCACCCGGGGCGGCGCTGGATCCGGTCGGGTTGCGGGACGCGCTGGGGCGGGTGCTGCCCGGGTATATGGTGCCGACGGCGGTCGTGCTACTGGACCGGCTGCCGCTGACCGCGAACGGGAAGCTGGACCGGCGGGCGCTGCCCGCCCCCGACTACGCCGCGGGCGGCGGCCGGGCGCCGGCCACCCCGCGTGAGCGCGCGCTGTGCGAGGTGTTCGCGCAGGTACTCGGGCTGGACCAGGTCGGCGTGGCGGACAGCTTCTTCGACCTCGGCGGGCATTCACTGCTGGCGACCCGGCTGGTGTCCCGGGTCCGGGCGGTGCTGGGGGTGGAGATCCCGGTCCGGGCGGTGTTCGAGTATCCGTCGCCGGAGTCGCTGGCCGGGGTGGTGGCGGGTGCGGCGGCGGCGCGGCCGCCGCTGGTCCGGGCGGCGGCCCGGCCGGAGCGGGTGCCGTTGTCGTTCGCGCAGGCGCGGCTGTGGTTCCTGGAGCAGTTCCACGGGCCCGGTACCGCGTACAACGTGCCGTTCGCGTGGCGGCTGCACGGGCACGTCGATGCCGAGGCGCTGGCCGCCGCGCTGAACGACGTGGCCGTCCGGCACGAGTCGCTGCGGACCGTGTTCGCGGCCGACGACGGTGAGCCGTACCAGCGCATCATCCCGGCAGGCGAGGTGCGGGTGCCGGTCACGGCAGCGGCCGCGTCGGACGCCGACCTGGCCGGGCTGATCGAGGCGGCGGCGCGGCACGTGTTCGACCTGGGCACGGAGCTGCCTATCCGGGCGTCGCTGTACACCCTCACCGAGCAGGACCACGTGCTGGTGCTGGTGTGTCATCACATCGCCGCCGACGGCTGGTCCATGCAGGTGCTGATGTCGGAACTGGGGGCGGCGTACGCCGCCCGCCGGGACGGCCGCGCGCCGGACTGGCCCGCCCTGCCGGTCCAGTACGCCGATTACGCGTTGTGGCAGCGGGACCTGCTGGGCAGCGGGGATGGCGGCGTGCTCACCGCCCAGCTCGAGTACTGGCGGCGGACGCTGGCCGGATCGCCGCAGGAACTGGCGCTGCCGTATGACCGGCCGCGTCCGGCGCTGTTGTCCCAGGCCGGCGGCACGGTGCGCTGGCAGCTGGCCGACCCGGGGCTGCACGCCGCGCTGGACGAGCTGGCGCGTGCGCATCAGGCGACGGTTTTCATGGTGCTGCACGCGGGGCTGGCCGCACTGCTGTCCCGGCTGGGCGCCGGGACCGACATTCCGCTGGGCGCCCCGGTCGCGGGACGCACCGACGAGGCGGTGCATGACCTGGTGGGGTTCTTCGTGAACACGCTGGTGCTGCGCGCCGACCTGTCCGGGGATCCGGGCTTCGCCGGGCTGCTGGACCGGGTGCGGGAGACGGTGCTGGCCGCGCAGGCCCGGCAGGACGTGCCGTTCGAGCACCTGGTGGAGGTGCTGAACCCGGCGCGTTCCCCGGCCCGGCATCCGCTGTTCCAGGTGATGATCGCCGACGAGGACATCGGCGCGGTGGACTGGCGGCTGCCCGGCCTGTCGATCGAGACCGAGCCGGTGCCGGACGTGGCCGCCAAGTTCGACCTGACGCTGGGGTTCCGGCAAGACCACGACGCCGTCGGCACCCCGGCCGGGATCAGCGCGTTCCTGGAGTACGCCGCGGACCTGTTCGACCAGGCCACCGTGCAGGCGCTGGCCGAAAGGCTGACCTGGCTGCTGCGCCAGGCCGCCGACCGCCCGCACGACCCGGTGACCTCGCTGGAGATCCTCCGGCCCGGCGAGCGCGACCAGACGCTGGCCCGATCGACCGGTCCCCGCCGGGATGTCCCGGCGATGACGTGGCCGGAGCTGTTCCGGGCACAGGCGGCGCGGACGCCGGATGCGCCGGCGGTGATCTGTGGCGGCACCCTGCTGACCTACGCCGAGCTGAACGCGCGGGCGAACCGGCTCGCCCGGCACCTGACCTCGCTCGGCGCCGGCCCCGAACGGCTGGTCGCGGTCGCGATGCCGCGAACCGCGGACATGATCGTCGCGGTGCTCGCCGTGCTGAAAACCGGCGCCGCCTACGTCCCGGTGGACCCGGCCTACCCGGTCGGCCGGATCGCGTTCATGCTCGCCGAGACCGCCCCGGTCGCGGTGCTGACCGCGGCGGAGGCCCGGCTGAGCGTACCGCCCGGCGTGCCAGTGGTGGCGGTCGACGATCCGGCGACCGCCGCCGCGATCGCGGGGCTGAACGGCGACGACCCAGGCACGGCGCCGGCGATGGCCAGCCCCGCGTACGTGATCTACACCTCGGGGTCGACCGGCCGGCCGAAGGGCGTGGTGATCGAGCACCGCAACGTGGCCGACCTGGTGTCATGGGTGGCGGTGCAGTTCTCGGCGCAGGAGCTGTCGAGGACGCTGGCGGCGACGTCGCTGAGCTTCGATTTCTCGGTATTCGAGATCCTGGCGCCGCTGGCCTGGGGCGGGGCGGTGGAGGTCGTCAGGAACGTGCTCGCCCTGGCCGATCAGCTCGCCGACCCGGGCTCGGCGCGGATGATCAGCGGGGTGCCCTCGGCGATCGCCCACGTGCTGAGCACCACGGGCGCGAGCGTGCCCGCCCGGACCGTGGTGGTGGGCGGGGAGAACTTCACCCCGCGGGCCCTGGATCAGATCCGGGAGACGTGGCCGCGGGCACGGGTGGTGAACATCTACGGGCCGACCGAGACCACGACGTACGTGACGTCGTGGAGCCCGGCCGGCGCCGCGGACGTGGTCCCCACCATCGGGCGGCTGTGCGCCAACACCCAGACGTTCGTGCTGGACGAGCGGCTCGGCCTGGTGCCGCCAGGAGTCGGCGGGGAACTGTATATCGCCGGGGCCGGGCTCGCGCGGGGATACCTGAACCGGCCGGGGCTGACCGCGGAGCGGTTCGTGGCCTGCCCGTTCGGCGAACCGGGACAGCGGATGTACCGGACCGGGGATCTCGCGCGATGGGCCGCCTCGGGCGAGCTCGAGTACCTGGGCCGGGCCGACGACCAGGTGAAGATCCGCGGATTCCGGATCGAGCTGGGCGAGATCGAGGCGGTGCTGGCCGGGCTGGACGGCGTGGGCCAGGCGGCGGTGACGGTCCGGGAGGACCAGCCGGGGGACCTGCGGCTGGCCGGGTACGTGGTGCCGGCCGCCGGTGCCGAGCTGGACCCGGCCGGGCTGCGGGAGGCGTGCGGGCGGCTGCTGCCCAGGTTCATGGTGCCGGCCGCGATCATGGTCCTCGACGCGCTGCCGCTGAACGCGAACGGGAAACTGGACCGGCGGGCGCTGCCAGCCCCGGAGTACGCCACGACCACGGGCCGGGCGCCGGCCACCCCGGAAGAGCAGGCGCTGTGCGAGGTGTTCGCGCAGGTGCTCGGCCTGGACCGGGTCGGTGTCGAGGACAGCTTCTTCGACCTGGGCGGTCACTCGCTGCTGGCGACCCGGCTGGTGTCCCGGGTCCGGGTGGCGCTCGGCCTCGAACTGCCGGTCCGCGCGGTGTTCGAGCACCCGACGGCGGCGTCGCTCGCCGGGGTGCTGGACGGTGCGGCGGCGGCCAGGCCGCCGCTGGTCCCGGTGCCGCGGCCGGACCGGCTGCCGCTGTCGTTCGCGCAGCAGCGGCTGTGGTTCCTCGAGCAGTTCCACGGGCGGGGCAGCACGTACAATCTGCCGTTCGCGTGGCGGCTGACCGGACAGCTCGACGCCGCCGCGCTGGCCGCCGCGTTCAGCGACGTGGCCGGCCGGCACGAGTCGCTGCGGACCATGTTCGCCGCCGGTGACGACGAACCCTGCCAGCACATCGTCCCCGCGGCCGAAGCCATCGTCCCGGTGACTGTCACCACAGCCCGTTCGGAAGAATTGGACCGGCTGATCGAAGCGGCGGCCGGGTACGCGTTCAACCTGGCCAGCGAGCTGCCGATCCGGGCATGGGTGTTCTCGCTCAGCCCGGACGAGCACGTGCTGGTGCTGCTGTGCCACCACATCGCCAGTGACGGCTGGTCCATGCCGGTGCTGATGGCGGACCTGGCCGCGGCGTACGCGGCCAGGCGGGACGGACGGGCGCCCGGCTGGGCGCCGCTGCCGGTGCAGTACGCGGACTACGCGCTGTGGCAGCGGGATCTGCTCGGTACGGATGGCGGAGTGCTGGCCGGGCAGGTCGAGTACTGGCGGCGGGCGCTGGCCGGCCTGCCGGAGGAGTTGCCGCTGCCGTACGACCGGCCGCGCCCGGCGCAGCCGTCCCGGCGCGGCGGTCAGGTCCGGTTCCAGCTGGCCGACCCGGACCTGCATGCCGCGCTGGCGGAGCTGGCCAGGGAGCACCAGGCCACCGTGTTCATGGCCTTGCACGCGGGCCTGGCCGCGTTGCTGTCCCGGATGGGCGCGGGCAGCGACATCCCGCTGGGTGCCCCGGTCGCCGGGCGGACCGACGAGGCGGTCCACGACCTCGTCGGGTTCTTCGTGAACACGCTGGTGCTGCGCGCGGACCTGTCCGGCGACCCCACCTTCGGCGAGCTGCTGGGCCGGGTCCGGGAGACCGTGCTGTCCGCGCAGGCCCGCCAGGACGTGCCGTTCGAGCGGCTGGTTGAGGTGCTGAACCCGGTACGTTCCCCCGCCAGGCATCCGCTGTTCCAGGTCATGCTCGCCGACGAGGACGTCGGCGCGGTGGACTGGGAACTGCCGGGGCTGCGGATCGCGGCCGAGCAGGTCCCGGATGCGTCCGCCAAGTTCGACCTGTCCCTGGGGTTCCAGCAAGACCACGACACCGGCGGCGCTCCGGCGGGCATCAGCGCGATCCTGGAGTACGCCGAGGACCTGTTCGACCGCGCGACCGCGGCGGCGCTGGCCGGCCGGCTCACCCGGCTGCTGCGCCACGCCGCCGACGACCCCGCCCGCCCGGTCAGCCAGCTTGACGTGCTGAGCGACGCCGAACGGCGCACGCTGCTTGCCGACTGGAACGACACCGCCCAGCCGGTGCCGGCGGGCACGGTGCACGGGCTGTTCGAGGAGCAGGCCGCCCGCACCCCGCACGCGCCCGCCGTCCTCGGCGGCGAGGGCGGGCTGACCTACGGTGAGCTGAACGCGCGAGCGAACCGGCTGGCCAGGCACCTGATCAGCCTCGGTGCGGGCCCCGGACAACTGGTCGCGATCGCCATGCCCAGGTCCGCCGAGCTGATCGTCGCGCTGCTTGCCGTGCTCAAATGCGGCGCCGCGTACGTCCCGGTCGATCCCGATTACCCGCCGGACCGCCAGGCGTTCATGCTCGCTGACGCCCGGGCCGCGATCACGGTCACCACGGGCCGCCTGGCCGGGTCCCTGCCGTCCGCGACAGCACCGCTCGTCCTCGACGATCCCGCGGTCGCGGAAGTGATCTCGGGTTACCCGGCCGGCGACGTCGGCGACGACGAGCGGCGCGGGCGACTGCGTCCGGAGCATCCGGCGTATGCGATCTATACCTCGGGGTCGACCGGCCGGCCCAAGGGCGTGCTGGTCACGCACGCGAGCGTGGTGAACCACCTGGCGCGGGTCCGGCAGGCATATCCGGACCTGGCTGGCCGCGTGCTGCTGGTCACGCCGGTGTCGTTCGACGGGAGCATCAGCGCGCTGTACGGCTGCCTGCTGTCGGGTGGCCAGCTGTGCCTGGGCGCGGTCGACGATGAGGGTCTGCCCGCGCTGGCCGCCCGGGCGGGCGGGTTCACGTTCGTGAAGGTGACGCCCAGTCACCTGCCGATGCTTGCCCGGCTGCCCGCGAGCTGCGTCCCGTCGGGGCAGCTGGTGGTCGGCGGCGAGGCGGCGCCGGCCGGGCTGTTGCGGGAATGGCGGCGGCTCCATCCCGGCCTGGGGCTGGCCAACCAGTACGGGCCGACCGAGGCGACGGTGGGGTGCCTGGACTACCAGCTGAGCCCGGATGACCCGGTCCCCGACCTGGTGCCGATCGGGCGCCCGATGTGGAACACCCGGGTGTTCGTGCTGGACGAGAACCTGCGGCCGGTGCCGCCCGGCGTGGCCGGGGAGCTGTACGTGGCGGGGGCTGGCCTGGCGCGCGGCTACCTGAGGCGGCCGGGGCTGACCGCGGAGCGCTTCGTGGCGTGTCCGTTCGGCGTTGCCGGTGAGCGGATGTACCGGACCGGGGACCTGGCCCGGTGGATTGTTCCCGCGGGGGTCCGGGGGGACGGTTCCCCCCGGTCGAAGACTGGCCAGCTCGAGTTCCTTGGCCGGGTCGATGACCAGGTGAAGGTGCGCGGGTACCGGATCGAGCTGGGCGAAGTCGAATCGGTTCTCACCGGCTTGCCGGGCGTGGCGCAGGCGGCCGTGGCGGTGCGGGAGGACCAGCCCGGGGACAAGCGGCTGGCCGGGTACGTCGTGCCGGCGGCCGGGGCGGTGCTGGATCCGGCGCGGCTGCGAGAGGCGTGCGGACGGGTGCTGCCCGGCTACATGGTGCCTTCCGTGGTCATGCTGCTCGACGCGCTGCCGCTGAGCGCGAACGGGAAGCTCGACAGGCGGGCGCTGCCCGCCCCCGAATACACCGCGGGTGGTGGCCGGGCCGCGGCCACCCCGCAGGAGCAGGCGCTGTGCGAGGTGTTCGCGCAGGTGCTGGGCCTGGCCCAGGTCGGGGTCGACGACAGCTTCTTCGACCTCGGCGGGCATTCGCTGCTGGCAACCCGGCTGATGTCGCGGATCCGAGTCGTGCTGGGCGCCGAGCTGCCGGTCCGGGCGGTGTTCGAGCATCCGACGCCGGCGCTGCTGGCCGTGGTGCTAGCGGGGGCGGGGACAGCGCGGCCGCCGCTGGTGCCGATGCCGCGGCCGGAGCGGGTGCCGTTGTCGTTCGCGCAGCGGCGGCTGTGGTTCCTCGAGCAGTTCTACGGGGCGAGCACGGTGTACAACCTGCCGCTGGCGTGGCGGCTGGCCGGGCCGCTGGACGTCGGCGCGCTGACGACGGCGCTGGGCGACGTGGTTGCCAGGCACGAATCGCTGCGCACCGTGTTCGCGGTCGTGGACGGCGACGCGTACCAGGACGTGATCCCGGCCGGACAGGCCAGCGCGCAGGTCGCGGCGGAGTTCACCGTGCGGCCGGCGCGGCCGGATGAGCTGGCCGGGCTGGTCACGACGGCGGCGGGACACGTGTTCGACCTGGCCGCGGAGCTGCCCTTCCGAGCCTGGCTGTTCGGCCTCGCCCAGGACGAGCACGTGCTGGTGCTGCTGTGCCACCACACCGCCGCCGACGGCTGGTCACTCCAGGTGCTGTTGTCCGACCTGGCCACCGCCTACCGGGCGCGGGCGGAGGGACAGGCGCCGGGGTGGGCGCCGCTGCCGGTCCAGTACGCGGACTATACGCTGTGGCAGCGCGAGCTGCTGGGGGACGGCAGTGCTAGCGGGGTCGGCGGTGCCGACGGGGGGGTGCTGGCCGGGCAGGTCGAGTACTGGCGGCAGGCGCTGGCCGGGCTGCCGGAGGAGCTGGCGCTGCCGCTCGACCGGCCGCGCCCGGCGCTGCCGTCCCGGCGCGGCGACCTGATCCCATGGCAACTGGCGGACGCCGGGCTGCACGCGGCGCTGGCGGACGTGGCGCGCGAGCATCAGGCCACCATGTTCATGACCCTGCTCGCGGGGCTGGCTGTGCTGCTGTCCCGGTCGGGAGCGGGAACCGACATCCCGGTCGGCGCCGCGGTGGCCGGGCGGACCGACGAGGCAGCGCATGACCTGATGGGGCTGTTCGTCAACGCGCTGGTGCTGCGCGCGGATCTGTCCGGCGACCCGGGCTTCGGCGAGCTGCTCGATCGGGTCCGGGACACGGTGCTGTCCGCGCAGGCACGGCAGGACGTGCCGTTCGAGCGGCTGCTTGAGGCGATCAACCCGGTCCGCTCGACGGCTAGGCACGCGCTGTTCCAGGTCATGATCGTCGACGAGCTCATCCCCGATCAATGGCAACTGTCCGGGCTGCGGGTACGGGAGGAGCCGGTCCCCGCCGAAACCGCCAAGTTCGACCTGACCATGGGAATCCGCCAGCAACGCGATGACGACGGGGC
Organism: Streptosporangiaceae bacterium; assembly: GCA_035651595.1. Classification (GTDB taxonomy): domain Bacteria; phylum Actinomycetota; class Actinomycetes; order Streptosporangiales; family Streptosporangiaceae; genus JAFARZ01. Next base: position 30,444 of record DASRFJ010000346.1, read on the forward strand.
GCCGGCCGGCATCCACGCCCAGTTCGAATACGCCACCGATCTGTTCGACCCCGCGACGGTGCGGGCGCTGGCCGGCCGGCTGACCTGGCTGCTGCGCCAGGCCGCCGAAGATCCGAGCCGCCGGGTCAGTGAGTTCGAGGTGCTGAGCGACGCGGAGTGGCGCAGCCTGCTTCGGGATTGGAATGACACGGCGCGCGCGGTGCCGGCGGTGACGGTGGCGGAGTTGTTCGAGGAGCAGGTTGCGCGTGCTCCGGGTGCGCTGGCGGTTGTGTCCGGGGGCGTGGAGCTGTCGTATGCGGCG
>DASRFJ010000347.1:0-1090 GCA_035651595.1 Streptosporangiaceae bacterium
AGGTCGGCAGTGTGCTGGTGGGCGGGGGTGCGCCGGTGTCGGTGCAGTCGATGACCACGACGCTGACGGCGAATGTGAATGCGACGTTGCAGCAGATCGCGGAGCTGACGGCGGCGGGGTGCCAGATCGTGCGGGTGGCGGTGCCGTCGCAGGATGACGCGGACGCGCTGCCAGCGATCGCGAAGAAGTCGCAGATCCCGGTGATCGCCGATATCCATTTCCAGCCTAAGTACGTGTTCGCGGCGATCGATGCGGGCTGCGCGGCGGTGCGGGTGAACCCGGGGAACATCAAGGCGTTTGATGACAAGGTGGCCGAGATCGCGAGGGCGGCGTCGGATGCGGGGGTCCCGGTCCGGATCGGGGTGAACGCGGGGTCGCTGGATAAGCGGCTGCTGGCCAAGTACGGGAAGGCGACGCCGGAGGCGCTGGTGGAGTCGGCGCTGTGGGAGTGCTCGCTGTTCGAGGAGCACGGGTTCGGTGATATCAAGATCTCGGTCAAGCACCATGACCCGGTGGTGATGATCAGCGCGTACCGGCTGCTGGCGGCGGCGTGTGATTATCCGCTGCATCTGGGGGTGACTGAGGCGGGGCCGGCGTTCCAGGGGACGGTGAAGTCGGCGGTGGCGTTCGGGGCGCTGCTGGCGGAGGGGATCGGGGACACGATCCGGGTGTCGCTGTCGGCGCCGCCGGTGGAGGAGGTCAAGGTCGGGGCGGCGATCTTGGAGTCGCTGGGGATGCGGCCGCGGCGGCTGGAGATCGTGTCGTGCCCGTCGTGCGGGCGGGCGCAGGTGGATGTGTACAAGCTGGCCGAGCAGGTGACCGCGGGCCTGGACGGGATGGAGGTGCCGCTGCGGGTGGCGGTGATGGGGTGCGTGGTGAACGGCCCGGGGGAGGCCCGCGAGGCCGACCTGGGCGTGGCGTCGGGTAACGGCAAGGGGCAGATCTTCGTCAGGGGCAAGGTCATCGCCACCGTCCCCGAATCCCGGATCGTGGAAACCCTGATCGAAGAAGCCATGCGCCTGGCCGAATCCGGCCAGATCGAAGCCGCCGAAGGCGCAACCCCCTCCATCACCACCTACTAACCCCACCC